>NZ_AUJM01000010.1:0-1266 GCF_000424225.1 Bifidobacterium sp. AGR2158 | reverse complement strand
TCGATTCTGGCTCAGGATGAACGCTGGCGGCGTGCTTAACACATGCAAGTCGAACGGGATCCCTGGCAGCTTGCTGCCGGGGTGAGAGTGGCGAACGGGTGAGTAATGCGTGACCAACCTGCCCCATGCACCGGAATAGCTCCTGGAAACGGGTGGTAATGCCGGATGCTCCGCGCCCCTGCATGGGGGTGTGGGAAAGGCTTTTGCGGCATGGGATGGGGTCGCGTCCTATCAGCTTGTTGGCGGGGTGACGGCCCACCAAGGCGTTGACGGGTAGCCGGCCTGAGAGGGTGACCGGCCACATTGGGACTGAGATACGGCCCAGACTCCTACGGGAGGCAGCAGTGGGGAATATTGCACAATGGGCGCAAGCCTGATGCAGCGACGCCGCGTGCGGGATGGAGGCCTTCGGGTTGTAAACCGCTTTTGTTCAAGGGCAAGGCACGGTTTCGGCCGTGTTGAGTGGATTGTTCGAATAAGCACCGGCTAACTACGTGCCAGCAGCCGCGGTAATACGTAGGGTGCAAGCGTTATCCGGATTTATTGGGCGTAAAGGGCTCGTAGGCGGTTCGTCGCGTCCGGTGTGAAAGTCCATCGCTTAACGGTGGATCCGCGCCGGGTACGGGCGGGCTTGAGTGCGGTAGGGGAGACTGGAATTCCCGGTGTAACGGTGGAATGTGTAGATATCGGGAAGAACACCAATGGCGAAGGCAGGTCTCTGGGCCGTTACTGACGCTGAGGAGCGAAAGCGTGGGGAGCGAACAGGATTAGATACCCTGGTAGTCCACGCCGTAAACGGTGGATGCTGGATGTGGGGCCCTTTCCACGGGTTCCGTGTCGGAGCTAACGCGTTAAGCATCCCGCCTGGGGAGTACGGCCGCAAGGCTAAAACTCAAAGAAATTGACGGGGGCCCGCACAAGCGGCGGAGCATGCGGATTAATTCGATGCAACGCGAAGAACCTTACCTGGGCTTGACATGTGCCTGTCGGCGGCGGAAACGTCGCTTCCCTTCGGGGCGGGTTCACAGGTGGTGCATGGTCGTCGTCAGCTCGTGTCGTGAGATGTTGGGTTAAGTCCCGCAACGAGCGCAACCCTCGCCGCATGTTGCCAGCACGTCATGGTGGGAACTCATGCGGGACCGCCGGGGTCAACTCGGAGGAAGGTGGGGATGACGTCAGATCATCATGCCCCTTACGTCCAGGGCTTCACGCATGCTACAATGGCCGGTACAACGCGATGCGACATGGTGACATGGGGCGGATCGC
>NZ_AUJM01000009.1:0-1637 GCF_000424225.1 Bifidobacterium sp. AGR2158 | reverse complement strand
CATGATTCCGCGGGGCATACTCGCCTACCCGCAAGAAAAATGCACCCTCCCAGCCGAGATACCAGCGAACCGCCACCCGACACGGACCTACACAGGTTGTGTGCCAAAGGTTGGTGGCAGTCTGTCGGTAGGGTCACCTCGATACTGCCATTGCAGCCACCACTGGCAGCAGTCTGAGGGTAATCACACCTCAAAACTGCCGCCACAGCCACTGCCCGGCAGTATGTGGGTGACTGCACCTTGAGACTGCCACCGACCACGGGATCTATACGCGCATATCGGCGGGGATGTGCTGCATGAGGTCCGCCCGGGTGAGCATGAAAGACGATTCGGAAGGCTGGATGTCGCCCTGTATCTGCAACGCCTCCTGACAAAGTCGGACAAGCTGCGCGCCGTCGATGAGTTTCATGCCGACCTGCTGCGCATACTCGAGCGCATCCGACGTGAACCGGCTCGTCGTGATGAAGAGCAGACCCTGCGCGTGCTCCGTCATGTTGGCGCCCTGCAGCTTTTGCAGCAGCGGACGCCCGATATGGTGTCTGGGGTTGTAGCATTTGCATTCGGCGATGTAGCTCGTCCCGTTTGGACTGTGGATTTTGAGATCGAAGCCGCCGTCCCGGGTCGGCGACGTCACCTGCGCCTGCCATCCGAGCTGGCGCAGCAAGTCGGCGCAGAAGCCTTCGAAATCCGAAGGATTGATGCTGAATCTTTGGATGATGGCGTCGATGCTGGTGGCGGTGCGCCGGGCGCGCAGCTGTTCGAGGACGGCATCTCGCTTCGCCTGTTCCTCCGCGCAATAGCTGATCGGCGTCCCCGCATCGCGCAGCTGTCGCACGAAAGCATAGGATGCGAAAGGATCGTCACCTAGGATCTTCCATTGGCCGACGAGTATGACGCTCAGCTGATGAATGATGCCTGTGTCGTTGGAACGGCGGTCACGGGTACCATCGCGCTTGGCCGCTTTCCATACCGGATATCCCAGAACGAATGATCCCGGCACATGGGGGCGCTTCGCTTTGCGTATCCGCATGGATTTCGTCACGGCCACGCCGTATTCCCTGTAGAAGCGGTCGCGTCGGATTTCCTGAATGAGCAGTTGCACCAGCTTGACGAGCAACGCCACCAAAGCGATGGCGACGATGACGGCAATTGCTATGTCGATGAAATGTAGAAGCTGCGGGGATATTGAGTTCATCATCGTGTCTGCTCCCGTCATGGAGTTCTGCTGGTAGGGCGTACGCCGTGCAGGCGTTGTGCTCATCCCTTCATTGTGATGTATCTGGGCATGCCGCGTATTCGGCGTTCGGAGAGCATTGGACGCCCTTCATGGGAACGCCGCCCGTATCCGCGTTCGTCGATGCGTTCATATGATGATTATATTGCCCGGGCACTGTCTCCGATGCCCCTCTATGTTACGCCGATTCCCGATGCTTACCTGTGGTCATCATGCTGCGGCGTAGACCTGCGTCAGCGTAGACGCACACCATAACCATAGTTGTGCGTCACCATGGACGTCCGCCGCGCCGAGCGTCGCTTTTCCCGCCATCTCACGCACCACCGGCATGCATCCCGCATGCATCTCGGCTGAGCGATAGCATTTCGCGCGACTACCCCACCTATCAATCTCCAAAACCGCA
>NZ_AUJM01000008.1:0-1656 GCF_000424225.1 Bifidobacterium sp. AGR2158 | reverse complement strand
GTGTGTGTTCGTTCGTTTGTTTCGTGTCGGCCATGCCCCTGTTGGGGTGTGGTTGATGTGTGTGATGATCTGATAGTCGAGTGTTCCAGTTGGACACATTTTGTGTTTTTCGTTGTGTGTTCGCGGCGCCTGTCCCTTTGGCCCTTTTTTGGGTTGGTGGGTTGGTTGTCGTGAAGGGCGCAGTGGTGGATGCCTTGGCAGACAGTACCGATGAAGGACGCGTGGGGCCGCGATAGTCCTCGGGGAGCCGCCGACATGGCTTTGATCCGAGGGTTTCCGAATGGGGCAACCCGCCAGCCGTCATGGGCTGGCACCGCATTGTGTGCGGGGGGTACGCAGGGAAGTGAAACATCTCAGTACCTGCAGGAGAGGATACTCCGTGAGTAGTGGCGAGCGAAAGCGGATGATGGCTAAACCGTGGTCGTGTGATACCCGTCGGGGGTTGCGGCTTCGGTGTCGTGGGAGCGTGTGTCCCGGTGCCGACGTGCCGGGCGTCAGTGATAAATACCGTGTGTGAGGCGAACCGGGTTGGATACCGGGCCGTAGAGGGTGATGGCCCCGTAGCCGAACGCGCATGGTCTGGCGATCGCGTCTCCCGAGTAGCGCGGGCCTCGTGGAATCCCGTGTGAATCCGCCCAGACCGTTGGGTAAGCCTGAGTATAGCTGTCTGACCGATAGTGGACGAGTACCGTGAGGGAAAGGTGAAAAGCACCCCGGGAGGGGAGTGAAAGAGTTCCTGAAACCGTGCGCCTACGAACCGTCGGAGCCTGGGTTTTTCCGGGTGACGGCGTGCCTATCGAAAAATGAGTCTGCGAGTCAGTGGCATGTGGCGAGCATAAGCCGTGTGGCGTATGCGTAGCGAAAGCGAGTCTTAAAAGGCGTTTTTGAGTCGCGTGTCCTGGACCCGAAGCGGGATGATCTAGCCCTGGGCAGGTTGAAGCGTGGGTAAGACCGCGTGGAGGACCGCACCCACTTAGGTTGAAAACTGAGGGGATGACCTGGGGTTAGGGGTGAAAGGCCAATCAAATTCCGTGATAGCTGGTTCTCTCCGAAATGCATTTAGGTGCAGCGTCGGTTGATTGCGCGCAGGGGGTAGAGCTACTGGATGCTTGCGGGCCCGTACCGGGTACCAACAGCAACCAAACTCCGAATACCTGTCGCGTGTATGCCGGCGGTGAGTCGGCGGGGGATAAGCTCCGTCGTCGAGAGGGAGACAGCCCAGACCGTCGTCTAAGGTCCCCAAGCGCGTGCTAAGTGGGAAAGGATGTGGAGTCGCATAGACAGCCAGGAGGTTGGCTCAGAAGCAGCCATCCTTGAAAGAGTGCGTAACAGCTCACTGGTCTAGTGGTTCCGCGCCGACAATGTAGCGGGGCTCAAGCACGCCACCGAAGACGCGGACGCCAATGTTGTGTTGGCGTGGTAGGAGAGCGTCCCATGAGGGTCGAAGCGGCCGTGCAAGCGTGTCGTGGACTTCATGGGAGTGAGAATGCAGACATGAGTAGCGAGAGCAGGGTGAGGATCCCTGCCGCTGGATGACCAAGGGTTCCAGGGCCACGTTCGTCGTCCCTGGGTGAGTCGGGTCCTAAGGCGAGGCCGACAGGCGTAGTCGAATGGATGAACGGGTTGATATTCCCGTACCGGCCGTATGACCGATCA
>NZ_AUJM01000007.1:0-1866 GCF_000424225.1 Bifidobacterium sp. AGR2158 | reverse complement strand
GGCGTCGGCACCACCGACAACTGCCGGCCCTCACCGACCTTCATCGCCATCTCACCACCAGCAACACCAGAACCAGCAATCGCAACAGACTGCAGTTCGACCGGAATGGGTCCGGAATTCTTGACGGTGACCTCGATCTGATCCATGTAACCGTCCACGAGTACGAAGATCGTGGCGGTGCCCACGGCCTTGGCGGTGACGACGCCGTTGGCATCCACCGCGGCGACCGATTCGTTTCCGGAGAGCCACTCGACGCTCTTGGAGGCCGCGCCTTCAGGCGTGACGACGAAGGTGAGCTTCTTGATGGCGTTCACAGCCATTTCCACGTTGCCGCCATTGATGGATACACCGGTGACCGAAGGGGTCGGAACATCGCCGTTGGTCACCGTGACAGTGGCCGACACGGTCTTACCGTCCGCGGTCGCCGTAATGGTCGCGGTACCGGCGGCGACAGCCGTGATGGTGCCGTTCACGTCCACCGAAGCCACCCCGGCGTTCGAAGAGGACCAGGTGACCTTCTTGTTTGTGGCATTGGACGGAGCCACCGTTGCATTGAGCTTCTGCGTTGCACCGACCTTGAGCGAGACGGCGGTACTGTCCAGCGTAACGGAATCGACCGGGACGACGACCGGACCGCCGCCGACGGTCACATGGATCGTCTTCTTGTGGACGCGGCCATATGAGTAGACGACCAGATCGGCCGAGCCGTTGCTCACAGCGCGGATGACGCCGTCGGCGCCGGCGCGCACGATGCTCGGATCCATCGACTGCCAGATGAGATGCTGGTAGGTCGCATCGGCCGGTGTGAAGGTCGCGGACGTGTCCACCGTGCCGCCCGACGGGACATGCAGCGTGTACTCGTCGCCGGAGCCTTCAAGGCCATTGGCGCTCAGATCGAAGCCAGCGAGGTACACATAGGATTTCTTCTCGAGCTGGACGGTCTTCTCGGCGGTCTGGCCCTGATAAGTGGCGGAGATCGTCACAGTGCCGTCACCGTCTATAGATATGTCGGCGTCCCAGGTAGACGTGTTGCCCTGATCCTGCGGCCAAATGGACTGCATGGCGTTGCGCCAGTTCGATGTCTTCCAGGTGATTTCATCAGTGGCGACGTCGGCCGGCAGGCCAAGCGCCGTGATCTGGAATTTGTCCGAGGTCGGCACCGTGTCCGGACCGACGAGTCGAAAATCATCCGCGTATGCGGGTGCCGCAAAGCCGATGCCCGCGACGAGCGTTGCTGCGGCGATGGCGCCGGCAGCGACCTTCTTCCTCATGCCATGTAACCGATCAAAGATCGACATCGTTCCTCCTAAATAACCGAGCAAGAAACAAGTGCGTCATGACGACTGGTTCGTCGGCTTATCTCCGTTCTCGGTGTGTTTCCTCATGGTGTGATCCGCAGGCGGCATCGATTGACGCATGCGTTCCAAGCAATCTCCCGGCATGACGCCGTTCGCTCTTAGACAACCTACGTTCACTGCGAACGTATTCACATAAGACAGTATACCGCCTTCTTCACACAATCTGCACCATCAAGTCCATCAAAACGCACGTTGTCATCCCAAATCTGCGGTATTGGGCAGATGATGCCGATGTATACGGTATTGTATGCGTCCATGTGCATGGATAGATGAAGGCGGCCGACACTAGTCACGGTGTCGGCCGCCTTCATCCGGCTACCCCTCGGTTACTTGCCATGGGACCGCGCCTGAGGCAACGTCATGACTTGCTTTGCCTCAGGGCACTGACGCCCCATGCATTCCATGGCCGTCTCAGCCAAGGTGGTTGTTGAGTCGATGCAGGAACGCGGCCATCTGCTCACGCGCCGTCGAATCCATGACATTGAACTTGCCGGTGCCACCATTGACC
>NZ_AUJM01000006.1:0-4947 GCF_000424225.1 Bifidobacterium sp. AGR2158 | reverse complement strand
GGTGGCAAGTCCGCTTCGATCATCGTGACGGTCCAGGAGGATGGCCCGGTTCTGCAGTCGATCCAGATCACTGGAGAAGGCGTGGAAAACAACGCTCTGACGATTAAGAGCAATCAGCGTCATCAGCTCTCCGCCAAGCTCAATCCTGAGAATGCTGTTGTGGGTGCTCTGACTTGGAGCTCTTCTGATTCCTCCGTTGCTACCGTCAACGGTAATGGACTCGTTACTCCGAAGGCACCTGGCGTCAGCGCAATCACGGTGACGGCAGGCAATCGCCATGCTTCTATCGTGCTGACTGTTGTCAAGGCTGATTCGACCTTCCCGGATGTTCCGAAGTCCCATCATTTCTATAATGATGTCGAATGGCTTGTTAGCAATAAGCTTACGCAGGGTAATCCCGACGGAACCTTCGGCCCCAAGGACGATACCACTCGTGCTCATACCGTGGTGTTCCTCTATCGCCTCGCTGTTCAGCGTGGAGATAAGGGAGCGGCGAATTACAAGCCGACTGCGGCTGATTACAAGCGATTCCCGGATGTGAAGGAAGGATCGTTCGCGGCCAAGGAAATTCTCTGGGCTGCAAGCATCGGTCTTACTAAGGGTCGTAATGATGGCACCTTCGGCGGCCAGCTTCCCGTCACGCGCGCTGAGATGATCACGTTCCTCAATCGTTTCGCGACGATGGAGGGGTCTTCGAGCGCGGCGAACTTTAAGCCATCCGATAAGGATTATGAGAAGTTCACTGATGTCAAGAAGAACACCTTTGCGGCGCGTGAGATTCTCTGGGGCATTGATGCTGGCATCGTGAATGGTGGCGAAGAGAAGTTCAATGGCAACAACTCTACGCCTCGCGAACACATGGCCGCATTCCTACATCGCCTTGACACCCATCTCAACTAGCGAGATTGGCGTGTTCGGAACGCTTGGTTCTCGAGCACAGCTATTCCTGCGATGATGGAGTAAGCGAGAAGGCCTCCGGGGTAAGCCCCTCCGGAGGCCTTCTCGTATTTGTATGGATCATTAGCTGACGTACCAATAGATCAGTCACTTTGCGTCAACTTGCATCACGAGGCAGATTCCATAGGTTCATAACGTTCATATGTATGCGTTCCGTGTATGTTCTGGCGCTTCACTGCGAATCTGCGAACGTTCGCGTATCGACGCACTTGTGTTGATGTTGTGCAAGTATTTGGGTATACTAGATGGAATGCGAACGGTTGCACAATGATTGTGTTGACTGTTTCTATCCTTTTGCTGGCGGTGTATCCGGTGGCGGGAGGATGTCGCATCAGGTTCCCGGCTGTGCTGACGGGGGCCGCAACACAAGGAAAGAAAGAATTATTCTAGAGAAGAAAAGGAGACAGTGGCATGACACCTCTGTCTGAAAAGCACGGGGTCGGTCCCGTCTCGGACAAGCGTCCTTCGGGTCGCAGGTTCGCGACGAAGGCAATCGCCGGCCTCGCGGCCGCGGCCACGCTTGTCGGCGGCATGGCGTTGGGGACCTCCACGGCCGTGGCGGCCGATCATGTGGGCCCGACGACGAGCTATGATCGTACGCTTGGCAACGCGACCTTCGAGGCCGCGCGCAAGCAGTATGGTTTGGCTAAGGAAATGGACTACGGCGCGATCCTCCACGCATGGATGTGGTCGGCCAACACCATCAAGAACAACATGCAGGCGATTGCAGACGCCGGCTACACCTCCATCCAGACCGTCCCGATGAGCACGATCAAGGGACCGGTCGAGGGCATGAAGTTCACAAAGAACTGGTATTACGTGTACCAGCCGACGGGAACCGGCATCGGCAACAAGGTCATCGGCACCGAGGCTGAAATCAAGGCCATGACCGAGGAAGCCCACAAGCACGGCATCCGCATCATCGCCGACGCCGTCATCAATCATTTCTCCTCCGATTGGAACGCCATCGAATCCAATTGGCAGGACAAGAACAAGTTCCATACGCGTAACGGCATCTGCGGCGGCGCCGACGGCGACCAGATCGACTACGGCAACCGCTGGAAGGTCACCCAGTGCCATCTGCTCGGCCTGTGGGATCTTAACACCCAGAGCCAGGACGTGTCCAATGCCATGAAGGACTACCTGACCCGCGCCGTGGCCGACGGCATCGACGGCTTCCGCTATGACGCGGCGAAGCACATCGAGCTTCCGGACGAGTTCGAGCAGCATTCCCCGTACTTCGACACGATTCTGCCGAACGGTGCACAGTACCAGTACGGCGAAGTTCTGCAGGGCGATACGGGTCTGAATGTCGCCGCATATCCGGCGTTGTTCGACAAGTATTCGTCGAACGGCGGCGGCAACACCGGCTCCAACTACGGCAAGGCTGTGCGCGCCGCGATCTCGACCGGCCGTATGAACGCCAACTCGCTGCGCAGCCTGCAGGGACAGGGCGTCAAGGACAACCAGATCGTCACGTGGGTCGAGTCTCACGACAACTATGCGAATGACGACAAGGAATCCACCGGAATCACCGCGGACAAGATCCGCAAGGGCTGGGCCATCATCGGCTCCCGTGCCGGCGGCGCTCCGCTGTTCTTCAACCGTCCGGTGGGCTCCGGCGGCAACAATGCGCAGTTCTCCGAGCAGACGCAGCTCGGTGCCGCGGGCGATGACGAGTGGAAGCATCCCGAAGTCGTGGCGGTCAACAAGTTCCGCAACGCCATGGAAGGCGCTCCCGAGAACCTCGCCAACTGCGGCGACGATTCCTGCCTGATGATTCAGCGTTACGTCTCCGATGGCCAGGACAACAACGACGGCGTCACCGTCGTCAACACCGGCGGCGACCGTGACCTGAACGGCATGTCCGTGGTTCTGGACAACGGTACTTACAAGGATCAGGTCAACGGCGGATCGATCACCGTCAAGGACGGCAAGATCACGTCGGGCCGCGCCAAGGGCAACGCCGTTTCCGTGTTCTTCAACGGCGGCGGCCAGGTCGGTGATGTCGAGTACATCAGCGCGGCTCCGGGAAGCACCACGTTCACCGGCAACGGCATTGATGTCAAGGTGAGCATGAAGAATGTGGCGAACGCTCGCTACTCCACCTCCGACGGCAAGTCGGGCTCCATCGAAGACGGCGACACCATTGCCATCGGCGCCGGAGCCGAGGTCGGCGATGTCATCACGCTGACGCTCACCGCCAAAGGAACCGGCACCACAGGCAAGGACTTCAACGTCCAGTACACCTATGAGAAGGTCGAGCGCGCGGCACAGGAACTCGCCAAGTATTATTCGACGAACCTGACCGGGCAGAAGAACAAGAAGACGATCACCGTCGACGGCAACGTCAGTGATTGGGACTCCTCGATGATCATCGCCCAGGGCGCCGCGAATGACGATCCGCGTGTCTACCGCGAGAACTCGATGTACGAGGTTCCGATCGATCTTTACACGCTGTACGGCACCTGGGATGACAACAACCTCTACCTGATGTGGGAGATGACGAACGTCCAGGACTATGTCGATCCGGGCGACAACTACCCGATTGGCCGTCCTCTGTTCGGCGAGCTCAACTGCCCGGTGTGGATCGTGCTTGACACGGGACGTACCGACAACAAGATCGGCAAGAACCTCAACCTCACGACCGGTGGCACCATCTGGGCTTCGAACAACCAGTGGGAGCAGAGCATCAACAACCTCGTCGGCATCTCCTACAACGGCGCCAACGGTCCGTGGATGTACGGCGGCGATGAGAACGGCCTGAACTCGAACGCGATCTATGGCCCGGGCGCTGCTCCTGCGGTCGGCACCCAGAAGACGAATATGAAGTTCAAGTACGGCAAGGGCATCCTGAGCAAGGAAGTCTGGGGCATCGACGGCGGCTGGGGCACGGCCCACAACCGCGTGCCGGGCGATATGAAGAACGACAACGCCAACTGGGTTGAGTTCAACTCGAAGGGCCACAACTCGGCGGCCGAGGACGTCAACTACGAGATGTCCATCCCGCTCGAGGAACTCGGCATCACCGCTTCCGACGTCGAGAAGACCGGCGTCGGCGTCCAGATCGTCGCGACGATGGGTCTGTCCGGCATGGACGCCCTCCCGTACGATCTCGCGGCCAACGACAACGCCGACCTTCCGGATACCACCTCGCAGGCCAACAACTCCTACGAGAAGTCGGATGATGACTCCTACTCCGCTCCGCTCGCCCGCATCGGCGCAGCCGGCGGCCCGGTCATCACGATTCCGGTCGATTCCGTCACGATCAATCAAGGTGATTCGATGTCGATCGACCTCGGTGTCTCCCGCACCGCTCAGCTGAGCGCGACCGTCGCCCCGGCGAATGCCTCGAGCAAGAAGGTCACGTGGAGCTCGTCCAACGAGCAGATCGCGACCGTCGACTCGAAGGGCAACGTCAAGGCGAACAAGGCCGGCACTGTGACGATCACGGCCAAGGCCGGAGACAAGACCGACACGATTACGATTACCGTGACCGGTGAGCTCATCATCCCGACGACGACAACCGTCTACTATCCGACGAGCGCCTACGGCGCGGACTCCACCTACCTGCACTACCGTGTGAACAAGGGTGGTGCGGCCGGCACGTGGACGACCGCGCCCGGCGTGAAGATGGACGCTGCCTGCGACGGCTACGTCAAGTACACGATCGACAACCCCGATCAGGACGAAGTCGAGTTCGTGTTCAACAACGGCTCCGGTCAGTGGGACAACAATGGCGAAGCCAACTACAAGGGCACAGGCGAGTCGCTGCTTGTCAAGAGCGGCCAGCTCACCGTCGACAACCCTCCGTGCACGGTGACCGTTCCTGTTTCGTCGGTTTCGATCTCGGGTGGCGATTTCGAGCTGGCAACTGGCGCGACGCGGAAGCTCACGGCGACGGTGGCTCCTGCGAACGCGACGGATCGTGCGGTGTCGTGGAAGTCGTCGAACACTTCGGTGGCGACGGTGGACGCGTCGGGCAAGGTG
>NZ_AUJM01000005.1:0-5242 GCF_000424225.1 Bifidobacterium sp. AGR2158 | reverse complement strand
CGGCGACGGTGGCTCCTGCGAACGCGACGGATCGTGCGGTGTCGTGGAAGTCGTCGAACACTTCGGTGGCGACGGTGGACGCGTCGGGCAAGGTGACTGCGGTCGCTGCCGGCACGGCGACGATTACGGCGACGGCGGGTGGCAAGTCGGCTACCGTGATCGTGACGGTGACGAAGGATGCCCCGGTCGTGGTTCCGGTTACCTCGGTTGCGATCTCGGGCACTGGTGTGTCGGGCAATAGGGCGACGATCAAGGTCGGTGCCGGTCTGGCGCTGTCGGCGACGGTGCTTCCGGCGAATGCCACTGATAAGACGGTGACGTGGAAGTCGACGAACGCTGCGGTCGCGTCGGTTGATGCGAATGGCAACGTGCGTGGTCTCAAGGCTGGTAATGCGGGTATCACGGCGACTGCGGGTGGCAAGTCCGCTTCGATCATCGTGACGGTCCAGGAGGATGGCCCGGTTCTGCAGTCGATCCAGATCACTGGAGAAGGCGTGGAAAACAACGCGCTTTCGACTCCGGCCGGCGAAACTGCTCAGCTGAAGATACAGGCCACTCCGGCGGGTGCTTCGGTGACTCCGGCGTATTGGAGCTCTTCTGATACCTCGATCGCTACTGTTGACGGCAACGGCAAGGTTGTAGCGAAGAAGATGGGCACCGTGGCCATCACGGCAACGGCAGGCGGCAAGACTGCTTCGATTATTCTGACCGTTACCAGACCGAATACCCGCTTCGCCGATGTCCTGAAGACGCACCACTTCTACAACGATATCGAATGGCTGGCGAGCAACAACATCACTACCGGTTATCCCGGTGGCTGGTTCCGTCCGGAAGAGAACACCACCCGTGAACAGACGGTTGTGTTCCTCTATCGGCTTGCCGTGAAGCATGGCGATACAAGTGCTGCGAACTTTAAGCCTACCGATGCTGATTATCAGAAGTTCCCTGACGTCAAGAAGAACACTCCTGGAGCCAAGGAAATTCTGTGGGCTGCTTCAAAGGGCATCACCACCGGTCGTACCGACGGAACGTTCGGTGGTACACTTCCGGTGACGCGTGCAGAAATGATTACCTTCCTTAATCGTTTCTCCATTGTCCTTGGCGATGCTAACGCGAAGAACTTCCGTCCAAGCTCGGTTGACTATATGAAGTTCTCCGATGTAAAGATTGGAGCGTTTGCCGCACGTGAGATTCTGTGGGGGGTTGATGCCGGTATCGTGAATGGCGGTACAGGCTCCTTCAAGAGCAATGATTCCACCCCTCGCGAGCAGATGGCTGCATTCCTGCATCGTCTTGACAACTATCTCAACAAGTGAGTGATGATTCGGGTGCGAATCATATGGCTCACACCCGATGACCGCTGCATTGTGATGCATCAATGATGCAGTGGGGCCTAGGTGCAAACCTTGTGCCTAGGCCCCATTTCTTTTTCCGCGACAGAGGAAAGACTTATTTTTTAGGAAGGACATTCCAAAGATGGTATTGACGGGTCGCCTTGCAGGCATTCGTAAAAAAACCGTCGCCGGACTGGTTGCCGCAGCAACGCTGCTCGGCGGATTGAGCCTCGGCATGGCAACGACGCAGACCGCTTCCGCGGCGCCGCTGCGCGACAGCTATGCGCAGACGGTGGGCAACGCCTCCTTTGAGGCCGCGCGCAACAAGTACGGTCTGACGAAGAACATGAGGGACGGCGCCACGCTGCATACCTTCATGTGGTCGTTCGAGACAATTAAGGAGCATATGGAGGAGATCGCCCAAGCCGGCTACACCTCCATCCAGATCAACAACGTGTCCGCCGTCAAGGACAACAGCGAGCTCGGCAAGGGCAACTGGTACCTCAACTGGTATTACATCTACCAGCCGATCAACACGACGATTGGCAACTACATCCTCGGCTCCGAGGACGAGTTCCGGCAGATGTGCGACATCGCGCATCAGTACGGCGTGCGTGTCATCGTCGACGCCGTCGCAAACCACTTCACCTCCGACTGGGACGTCATCGACCCGTCGTGGCAGAACGAAGACTACTTCCACCCTGCCAGGAAGATCAATGATTACAACGACCGCGAGGACTGCACTCAGGGTCAGCTTTCGGGACTCTGGGACCTCAACACCCAGAACTCCGAGGTAGCCAACCGCATGGCAGAGTTCTACAAGAAGGTCGTCGCCGACGGAGCCGACGGCTTCCGCTACGATGCCGCCAAGCACATCGAGCTCACCAACGAGGTCGGCAGTTCCCAGTATTGGAACACGATCCTGCCGAACGGCGCCCAGTACCAGTACGGCGAGGTCCTTCAGGACAAGAACGTGCGTGAAGCCGACTACGCCAACATGTTCGGCTCATCCTCCGTCGGAGGGGGCGGCATCACCGGCTCGAACTACGGTCAGGAGATGCGCAACTCGATGAACGACCGCAGTGTCGCCTCGCGATTCTTCACGGATCTGCGCAGCGGCACCTCCGCGGACAAGACGGTGACATGGATCGAGTCGCACGACAACTACTGCGATCGTCAGTCCGAAAAGTACACCGCGGACCAGGTGCGCGCCTCGTGGGCAGTGATGAACGCGATGGGACAGGGCATGACGTTGTTCTTCAACCGTCCGTATGCCTCCGGCGGTCAACAGGAATGGTTCTCCGAGAAGTCGAAGATCGGCGACGTCGGCGCCGATGACTGGAAGCATCCGGGCGTCGTGGCCTCGAATCACTTCCGCAATGCCATGGTGGGCACGGACATGAACATCACCAATTGCGGCGGAGACAACTGCGCGATGGTGGAGCGTTACAAGTCGGACGGCAACCCGTCGAACGACGGCGTGCTCGTCTCCACGACGGAACGCGGCGGCGCCAACCTCTCCGGCCTGAGCACGAAGCTAGACAACGGCACCTATAAGGACGAGGTCTCCGGTTCGACGATCACCGTCTCCGGTGGCAAGATTACGTCCGGCTCCGTGGAAGCCAACACCGTGGCCGCGTTCTACAACGCCAAGGTGGACACGACGCCGATTTCTTCGGCCGAGGCGATGCCGAACAAGGGCAGCTTCGAGGATACGAAGGACATCACGCTGCGCTCGTTCAATATGGCGAACGTCTCCTACGCGACCTCCGAAGGCGCCTCGGGCTCCTTCAAGGACGGTGATATCATCACGATCGGCGCGGCCTCTGCCGGCGGCAAGGACGTGACGGTCACAGTGACCGGCACCGGCAACAACGGTAAGTCGGTAAGCCACACCTACACCTATCACAAGGGTGCACAGACACCGGTCGAATCGGTGACGATCTCCGGCGACGGCGTGAACAACGGCCGCCTGAACATGGATCTGAACTCGACGACGAGTGCGCAGCTCACGGCAACCGTTACGCCGTCGGACGCGACCGTGCGCAATGTGGCATGGAGCTCCTCCGACCCGTCCGTCGCGACCGTCTCCTCGAGCGGTCTCGTGCGTGGCAAGAAGGCGGGTACGACGACGATCACGGCGACGGCAGGTGGCGTTTCCGCGTCGATCACGGTGACGGTGACCGGCGAGATCGTGACGCCGCAGGGCACGACCGTCTACTATCCGGCCGATAAGTTCGGCGTCGACTCCACCTACATCCACTACCGCGTCGGCACCGGCGCGTGGACGACCGCGCCCGGTGCGAAGATGGAGGAGGCCTGCGATGGCTACGTCTCCTTCACGATCGACAATCCCGACCAGCAGCCGGTCGAGCTGACGTTCAACAACGGCTCGGGCAACTGGGACAGCAACGGCGGCCAGAATTACAAGGGCAGCGGCGAGGACATCCTCGTCGAGAACGGCAAGCTCACCGAAGGCGCCGCGCCGTGCGCGGTCATCCCGGTCGTGCCGGTGACCTCCGTCGCCATCAACAGCAACGACTTCTCGATCCAGGAAGGCGCTTCGAAGAAGCTTGCGGCGACCGTGCTGCCGGCGAACGCGACGAACCCGACCGTGACGTGGACGTCTTCGGACACCGCGGTCGCAACCGTCTCCTCGGACGGCACCGTCCGCGGCGTCAAGTCCGGCATCGCGAAGATCACGGCGACGGCCGACGGCAAGTCCGCCTCGGTGACCGTCACCGTGACGAAGGGCGGCGACCCGGTCGTGACGGTTGAGAAGGTATCCATCTCCGGTACCGGCGTCTCGGGTAACCGTGCAACGATCAACGTGGGCACGGGGCTCAATCTGACCGCTACCGTCACGCCGTCGAATGCGACCGACAAGACGGTGACGTGGAAGTCTTCGAACACCGCTGTAGCCACCGTGAACGCCAACGGCTCCGTACGCGGCATCGCCGCGGGCAACGCTGTGATCACCGCGACTGCGGGCGGTAAGTCCGCATCCATCGTCGTTACGGTGAACAACGGATCCACACCGATGCTGCAGTCTGTTGCGATTGCTGGTTCTGGTGTTGCTGGTGGTGAGATGGCGATGAAGGTCGGTGAGGGCCGGCAGTTGTCGGTGGTGCCGACGCCGTCGAATGCCTCGGTGGCCGGTGCTGTGTGGTCGTCGTTGGATGATTCCATCGCGACGGTCGATGGCAATGGCAAGGTGTGTGCCAAGGGCGAGGGCCTGACGTTGATCATGGTGGAGGTCGGCGGCCATTCGGATTCGGTGCTGCTGACGGTTGCGGGCAAGGTCGATCCGTCGCCTGTCGATACGCGTTTCTCGGATGTGCCGAAGTCGCATCATTTCTATGCGGATATCGAGTGGCTGGCGTCGAAGGGCGTGACCACTGGCTTTGGTGATGGCACGTTCGGTCCGTCCCAGGATACGACGCGGGCGCAGACGGTGGTGTTCCTGCATCGTCTGGCCGTGGCTCGTGGCGATAAGGATGCTGCGGCGTTCAAGCCTTCGGCTTCGGATTACAAGCGTTTCCCGGATGTCAAGCAGGGTTCGTTTGGTGCGACGGCGATTCTGTGGGCGGCGTCGAAGGGCATCACGCAGGGCCGTGCGGATGGCTCGTTCGGTGGCGATCTTCCGGTGACGCGTGGCGAGATGGTGACGTTCCTGAATCGTTTTGCCGGTGTGCAGGGTGATACGGCCGCGAAGTCGTTCAAGCCCGTGGCATCGGAGTATGAGCGGTTCTCGGATGTCGGGCGTGGCACGTTCGCGTCTCGTGAGATTCTGTGGGGTGTGAGCGTCGGTTTGGTCAATGGTGGCACCGGCAAGTTCAATGTCATGGATTCGACGGCGCGTGAGCAGATGGCCGCGTTCCTGCATCGACTCAACAACCACCTTGGCT
>NZ_AUJM01000004.1:0-6102 GCF_000424225.1 Bifidobacterium sp. AGR2158 | reverse complement strand
TGGGACAAAACAGTGGACAGAAATCGTCGGGCACACCGACAGCGTATGAATCGCAACGGTTCCAGAGCGTCGTGTTCAAATCCTGTCAGCCCGACCGAGACATTCGAGGCCATCCCTTGTGGATGGCCTCATTGCAATGGTTCCAAGGGGTGGCGGCCGTTCCGGCCGCCGTGGAGGCTGCCGTGAGTATGAACACCGTCGACCGTCGCGCACTCGAGCAGCTCGACGACGAGCCGCTCGATGAGCAGATCGCTTACTACCGCAAGCCGTTCATGGTGCTGTGGGCGGCGGTGCAGGAATCGTCGGCGGAACTCGTCGAGGACTACGGCATGTCGCCCGAGCTCGCGCAGCTGTGGGTGGCGGAGCGGCTGCGACAGGTGGGCGATTCGCTCGTCGACCGTCTCGCCGAACGCGCGGCGGCCCGCGGCGTGAGCAAATCGAACGTGTCGCGCGCGGCGGGGGCGAGCCCGACGAACGCGCTGCGCCGCTTCCCGCGGCTGCGCGACCTCGATGAGGGGCGCACGCCGGGGCGCACGCTCATCGACGACGTGCTCGACTCGCTCGACTGATTGGCGGCCGCGCGACCGTCCATGGCACCGTCCGAAGCGACGATTTTTGTTGTATATGCGACGGCCATCCACATCAATTGGTCGATTTCTGCCGCGACACGCCGTGTTCAGGGCCGTCCGTACACATACCTCCGTCACGGTGGACAGGCAAGCCCGCGGCGTTCGATAGTGGAACGACGACATGTTCCGCAAGTCGAAGGAGGAGTCATATGGGACATCACGATGAGCAGCTGCGTGCACGCCGCGCACGTCGTAGAAGGCGTTTCGAGGCGATGCGCGGCCGCCGCCGGCTCAACGCGCTCGTGGCGACGTCGACGCTGATCGTCGCCGCCGCCACGACGATCGGCGTCGGCATGCACACGACCGATTGCGCCTATGCCGACGGCGGCTGCACGCCGGCGATGGTGCTGCCGGTCAAGGGAGGGGTCATCATGTCGCCGTTCGACGAGCCGGCGCAGGTGTGGCTCGCCGGGCACCGCGGCGTCGACATAGCGGTCGCCGAAGGCGCGACGCTCGTCGCCCCCGCCGACGGCACCATCAGCTTCGCGGGAAAGGTGGGAGGAAAATCGGTCGTCAGCATCGTCCACGGCGCATGGACGCTCACCTTCGAACCGGCGGTCACGACGCTCGCCGTCGGAGCGAAGGTGAGCCGCGGCCGCCCCTTCGGCACAATGTCTGGGTCGAGTGACCACTGCGACGGCACCTGCGTGCACTGGGGCATCCGCATGGCGGCCAGGAAGTACGTCGACCCGGAACGCTGGCTGCGCCCGCAGCGCATCGTGCTCGTCGAATGATGCGCCGTTGATTCCCTGCGGCCGGCCTTCTACAGGTCGGCGTCGGCGAGCGAGATGTATCCGGGGTCGATGAGCGTCGTCTTGAGGTTGCCGGCGCTCACCGCGATGAGCGGCAGCCCCATCGTCGGCACGCCGTCGACGGTGTTGAAATGATCCAACGCCGCTTTGTCGTCGTTGCGGTTGAGCGCCCGGCAGATGGCGGCGATGCCCGAGGCGTTGCCGTTGCGGTCGGCCAGACCGGTCATCCACTGCTTGCCGTCGACGATGTTCGGGATGTTGCTCACATACGAGCCGTATCCGGTGACGATCGGCCAGCGGTTGGATGTCACCGGCGGCGTCTCGCGGTCTGCCGATCCGTCGTCCTTCGCCTCGCCGGCGGAGGACTTGGGCGCCTGCGTCGGCTCCGGCACCTTTCCGCGCTGCACGTCGCGCCGTCCGGCGATGTTGCCCAGGACGTCGCCGATCGTGATCGACGGGTTGATGTCGGCGGCTGTGCCGACGTAGCCCATGGCCGTCAGTCCCTTGATGACGCCGTCGGCGACGAAGTCGTTCATCGAGACGACGCCGTCGATCGGCGTGAAGGCGCCTTTCGCGTTCGTATGCAGGCGCGCCTTGATCTCGGCGACGACATCGTCGGTCTTGCGCGCCTGGAAGGCCACGTCATGCCAGTCGTCCTCGGTCGACGCGGCGGAGAGCCTTAGCGACGGGCTGACGACGACGCCGGAGCGGAAGTAGGTGCCGAGCACGCTCCACGCGCCCTTGAACGTGTCGCGCGCGAAACGCTGCTCATCGCTCGGATGCGAGGCCTCGCCGTCGAAGGGCAGCATGATCTCGATGCGTTTGGGGTTGTCCCTGCTCGTCTTGTCGAGTTCGAGCTTGTTGACGAGCTGCTGCGCCTGCATGCGGCCGATCTGCTCGGCGTCGCAGATCGACACGAAGGCGTCCGGCGTGAAGCCGGGGATGCGCGTCGACAGGACGACGACGTGCCCGCCCGCCGCCTTCACCCGGTTGAGCGCCGCGACGGTGCGCGCGAGCGCCTCGTCGACTTTTGCGTCTTTCTCGTCCTTCGCGTCGTCGCCGTCCTTCGACGATTCGAGCATCTGCGTCGCGTAGTCGCCGTAGTACTTCGTCGATTCGGCGGTGCGTACCGCCGGCGCGACGACGAGTGTGCGTTCCCCGTCGCCGTGTTCGATGTGTTCGCGCACGTAGGTCTCAATGCTGCGGCTCTGCTTGTCGAGGTCGGCGTCGGCGTGCGTCGTGATGTCGTCGTCGTCGAATCCCCGTTCGATGAGCGCGTCCGATGTGGCGCCGACGAGGCGGTTCCATGTGTTGAGCGGCACGTTCTGCGAGATCGTGAAGCTGTCGGTGGGCACGAACATCGCCACTTGTCCGTTCGTCATGGACGGCGACGCGGCCGGGGATGCACCGTCCGTCGACGAGGACGAACAGGCCGCCATGGGGATCGTCATGCCGCAGCACAGCGCCATCGCCATGCAGCGTCGCAGAAGTGGAAGGCCCGTATGGGACATGCCGTACCGCTTTCTTATGGGGGATGGGACGGGAACGATTGTACCCGAGGAAGTCGGCAAAACGGCGCAGGGCCCCGTTCCGGTCCGGGAACGGGGCCCTGCGGGGGTGCGGTGAGACCGTCAGGCGCGCAGCGCCTTGTTCAGGTTCTCGTCGAGCGCATCCATGAAGCCCTCCGTGTCGAGCCACGGATGGTCGGGGCCGATGAGCATCGCGAGGTCCTTTGTCATCTGGCCGCCTTCGACGGTCGAGATGATCGTCTGCTCGAGCTTCTCGGCAAAATCGGCGACCTCGGGCGTGCCGTCGAGCTTTGCGCGGTGCTTGAGGCCGCCGGTCCACGCGTAGATCGACGCGATCGGATTCGTCGACGTCTTCTCGCCCTTCTGCCAGCGACGGTAGTGGCGGGTGACGGTGCCGTGCGCGGCCTCGGCCTCGACGGTCTGGCCGTCGGGGGTCATCAGCACCGAGGTCATCAGGCCGAGCGAGCCGAAGCCCTGCGCGACGGTGTCGGACTGCACGTCGCCATCGTAGTTCTTGCAGGCCCACACGTAGCCGCCGTGCCACTTGAGCGAGCTGGCGACCATGTCGTCGATGAGGCGGTGCTCGTAGGTGAGGCCCTCCTGCTCGTAGCGCGTCTTGTATTCGGTCTCGAACACCTCGGCGAAGATGTCCTTGAACTCGCCGTCGTAGGCCTTGAGGATCGTGTTCTTCGTTGACAGGTAGACCGGATAGCCGCGCAGCAGGCCGTAGTTGAAGCAGGCGCGGGCGAAACCGCGGATCGAGTCGTCGAGGTTGTACTGCACCTGCGCGACGCCGGAACCCGGATAGTCGAAGACGAGATGCTCAATCGGCTCCGAGCCGTCCTGCGGCGTGAACGTCACCGTCAGGCTGCCGGGGCCCGGGACCTTGAAATCGGTCGCCTTGTATTGGTCGCCGAAGGCGTGGCGCGCGACGACGATCGGCTTCGTCCAGCCCGGTACGAGGCGCGGGATGTTCGAGATGACGATCGGCTCACGGAAGATCGTGCCGCCGAGGATGTTGCGGATCGTGCCGTTCGGCGACTTCCACATCTTCTTGAGGCCGAACTCCTCGACGCGGGCCTCGTCAGGTGTGATCGTCGCGCACTTGACGCCGACGTGCTCGCGCTTGATCGTCTCGGCGGCGTCGACGGTCACCTGGTCGTCGGTCGCGTCGCGGTTCTGGATGCTCAGGTCGTAGTAGTCGAGGTTGATATCGAGGTAGGGCAGGATGAGACGGTCCTTGATGTCCTTCCAGATGACGCGCGTCATCTCGTCGCCGTCGAGTTCGACGACCGTGCCTTCGACCTTGATTTTCGCCATGGGGGATTCCTCCAATGAGTGATCGGAACGTTTCCATAGACATGCATAGCGCATGACTGTTTCGTCCACGGACGATTGTCCAAAAACCGCGTCACGTCCGTGTCACAGCTGCGCATTAGCCTAGGAGCCATGTCTCAGGAAATTGAAATCGGCCTCGGCAAGAAGGGCCGCATCGCCTATGGCCTCGACGACATCGCGATCGTCCCGTCCCGCCGCACACGCGATCCGCAGGACGTCTCCACCGTCTGGCAGGTCGACGCCTACCAGTTCGACATCCCGGTCATCGGCGCGCCGATGGATTCGGTGACGAGCCCGAAGACGGCGATCGAGCTCGGCAGGCTCGGCACCGTCGGCGTCCTCGACCTCGAAGGCCTGTGGACGCGCTACGACGACCCCGAACCGATCCTCGAGCGCGTCGCCGCGCTCGGCCCGCAGGAGGCCACCGCCTATCTGCAGCAGGCCTACGCCGAACCGATCAAGCCGGAGCTCATCGTCTCCAGGCTGCATGAGATCCGCGATGCCGGCGTGACCGTCGCCGGCGCGCTGTCCCCGCAGCGCACGCAGCAGTACTATTCGACAGTGCTCGAGGCGGGCGTCGACCTCTTCGTCATCCGCGGAACCGCCGTCTCTGCGGAGCATGTCTCGACCGACCATGAGCCGCTCAACCTCAAGAAGTTCATCTACGACCTCGATGTGCCGGTCATCGTCGGCGGCGCCGCGAACTACACGGCGGCGCTGCACCTGATGCGCGCCGGCGCGGCGGGCGTCCTCGTCGGCTTCGGCGGCGGCGCCGTCTCCGCGGTGCGCAAGACGATCGGCGTGCACGTGCCGCTCGCCACGGCGATCTCCGACGTGGCCGAGGCGCGCCGCGATTACATGGACGAGTCCGGCGGCCGCTACGTGCAGGTCATCGCCGACGGCGGCATGGGCGACTCCGGCAGCTTCGTGACGGCTCTCGCGATGGGCGCCGACGCATGCATGCTCGGTGCACCTCTCGCCCGCGCGAAGGAGGCGCCGGGGCACGGCAAGCATTGGGGGTCCGAGGCGCGCCATGCGACGCTGCCGCGCGGCTTCCGCTCCGACGTCGGCACCGTCGGCACGCTCGAGGAGATCCTCTACGGGCCGAGCCACATGGCCGACGGCAAGACGAACTTCATCGGCGCGCTGCGCCGCGCGATGGCGTCGACCGGCTACGTCGACCTCAAGAACTTCCAGCGTTGCGACGTCGTCGTGACGCCGACCGGACGCTAAGCGGCGTCACGACGACGACAAGCGATGCGGCCCGTGGGGGCTCGCGGCAGCTGCCGTGTCCTCCCGCGGGCCGCATCGTCGTCTCCGGGCGGCGTGCGCGCAAAGGGGTCGTTATCTGTTGGTGTATAAGCTTGTTTTGCGTGGTTTGAATATGTTATACTTAGTTTCATGTTGGTGAAGGAATGGGCGGCCCGTGAGGGATTGCATCCGCAGACGGTGTGGAAGTGGTGCCGTGAGGGCACGATGCCCGTGCCTGTGGAGCATACGCCGACCGGCATGTGGCTCATCCATGACCCCAAATACGAGGCCCGACAGGCGCAAGCCCCTGCCGGCGGCCGCACGGTGTGCTATGCGCGCGTGTCCGGTTCGGACCAGAAGAACGACCTGCAACGTCAGGCGGACAGGCTCAAGGCATTCGCGCTCAACATGGGCGTCGAACAGCCCGAGGTCGTCGCGGAAGTGGGGTCAGGCATGAACGACAAGCGGCGCAAGCTCAACCGTTTGCTGGCCGACCCGGGTGTGGGCATGATCATCGTGGAGCACCGTGATCGCCTTGCCCGTATGAACGCGGGATTGATCAAAAGCGCGTTGAAGGCACAGGGGCGCAGGCTCATCGTCGTG
>NZ_AUJM01000003.1:0-6734 GCF_000424225.1 Bifidobacterium sp. AGR2158 | reverse complement strand
ACACGATACAAGCATCAACACGAAACCGCAACGAACACCCGTTCCTTCCATACGAACACCTGCGCCCGCGTCCACCATCCGGTCCCCGAACCACCCACCAACCCCCACCCGGGGGTCGACCATGAATAACACAATACAGTCTTGCGGCGGTCACAGCCCAGGGGAGACGCCCGGTCCCATTCCGAACCCGGAAGCTAAGACCTGGCACGGCGATGGTACTGCACCCGACAGGGTGTGGGAGAGTAGCACGCCGCCGCACCCACACTTCACACGAAAGCCCACCACACGGTGGGCTTTCCCATATCCCGAAGCCAAACACCTCCACACCCAACGGCGAAATCAACCCGAGCCTCGTGTTCACGCATGAGTACACGCTCGACGAAATCAATCAGGCGTATCAGGACATGGCGGATCGCAAGACAATCAAGTCGTACATCAAGGTGACCGACTGATTGATTGACTACAGCTGAATTCAGTGGCCGATCTGACCGCGGTAACCCCCGCGGTCAGATCGGCCACTGTGTTATCTGCGCCGCTGACTATCCGTTGATTATGATTATCTGTGCCAATAGATGAAACCGTCCGAATCGTTGGGCGGACGGTCGAGTAAACTAAACAGGTTCGTTCTGGACGATTCGAGCAGCTCCACCGCACCAGTCGTGGGCACAACGCTGCGTGGATTCCCGACTCGCTTGGCACCGTGGGTTTCCGAAATCATCAGCTAGGCCACGGAAGGATGGCCGGAAACAGCTCACATCGGCATGACCACAAGCAGGACTCCGATTTCCCCCAGCAATGAAGAACCCAGGAAGTCCGCACCTTCCGAAGTCATTGGCGTACAAGACGCGAAAGCACAGCCGAAGAACGAGACACCGGCGGATGTGCTCTCCATTCAGCAATTCCCAACCTCAGTCAGCAGAACACTCCTCCTCTCGATTATCGCCGTGGGCATCATGGCATTCGTCGGCATCCTCACCGATACGATGACGAACGTGCTGTTCCCGATTCTCATGGACCAGTTCCACGTGAGCACGGCCGTCGTGCAGTGGCTCACGACCGGCTACCTGCTCATGGTGGCCATCGTCATTCCGATTTCGTCGTACTGCAACCGCAGGTTCACGAACAGGACAACGTTCATCATTGCCATGGTGCTCTGTGTGGCCGGTCTTGCGTTTGCGTCCGTTTCCATGAACTTCGCCATGCTGATGATCGCGCGCCTGCTGCAGGGCGCCGGCACCGGCCGTGGCGCTCGCCGGTCTGCTCATCATGCTGTTCATTCCGGGCAGCGTGAACATCTGGATCCGCATCATCGGCTACATCGTGTACATGTGTGGTTGCACAATGAGCTTCGCGAACACGATGACCGCGGGTCTCGCGAACATTCCTCCCACACCGCACGCGGACGGCAACGCCATGTTCAACACACTGCAGCAGCTCGGTGGTGCGGTCGGCACCACAGTGATGGCGCTGTGCCTGTCCATTGCGCAGGCTGGCCACGGTACGGTCGGTTCCGACGACTATATGCAGGCCACCAAGCAGGGCGGCGTCTGGGCGTTCACAATCGTCTCAGTGTTCGTGGTGGTGGCGACGCTCGCGAATCTGCGCGCGTTCCTCAACGAACGTCGTCATCCGATCAATCTTGATTGATTGCGGCTATTCGCCGGCGGTCAGGTCGCGCACGGACGCGCGCTCCATGAGCATTGCGAAATCCAGATCGGCAAGGCGGATGGGCACGGCAGATTCATATTCGCCGCTGCCACGAGCGCGGTGCGAGCGCGAAACATAGACGTCGTCAGCCACATGCCAGATATGGCGCTCGTGGCCCGTTGCTGGAATTGTCCATGTGACCGTTGGCTACTCCGTTCCGCACTCGCTGATATCTGTCGCTTCATTCCACTATAGCGACAGATATTCGGTTATCTGTCGCTATAGAGTACGCAGACGACAGATAACCGCAGACGATGGATGTCTACCAACGGCGCGTGTGCTTCACAAGCTGAACGGCGTACCCCGACTCATTCTCCGAATGGGTACCACGCATGGTCGGCATCGTCTGGTCCCCATGATTTCACGTCCAACCGATTCGTGATGTAGCAGAGCTGCACTTTGGCGTCGTCGAAATCGTAGCTGAACGCTTGTTTGGAATAATCCCAAGCTTCGCTGATGCTGCCTCCCTCGCTGATCTTCTCGCTATATAGCGCTTGGCTTCGTGCGTATTCTTCTTTGTATTGTTGCGCAGTATAGGATGGCTCAGTCAGACCGTTGCGACGCAAGCATTCGGCGAAGCCCACTTCGCGATCCTGATAGAGATTGGGGTTGCCTTTTGCCAGCGTATACATCTCATCTATTGCCTGATACTCACGGAATTTACAATCGGCTGCATCGTTGATGACCTTCATCATTACCTCATCACCTCGGTCTCCTACATTTGGTGAGATGCTGGTGCCGCGTAGACCTTCCGGATAGGGGGTAGCGACAGGAGCCGTATAGCCTTTGCTGATCACGCATTGCTGGTAGTTGCTCCATGCGAGATCGTAATCCTTCTTACTCACCAAGCCGTCATGTGCCAATGCCCGTTGAAGCATTGCGATTTGCGCATCGGACATTGGCGGATCGGATTCGTTATTCGTTGCAATGAGTTGCTCGATGCGCGCGGAGAGTGAGGGGGCTAAGCGTTCCGTTTTTTCCGTTGCGGAGGGGGATGCGGCATCGCTTGACGGTTGTGTTGAACATCCACATAGACACACAGTGAGCGCCAGTATGGTGACTGTGCATGTGATGACGTCAAGGAATCGTGTCTTCATGGAATTCTCAGTTCAGTGTGATGAGTCGGGGCGCTCAGGGCAGATATCTCCCGGTGCGCCCCGTGATGGACAGAATGGAATCGTTGGGTTGGGGCGTTTAGGATACAAGGTAGGAGGCGTAGTCGCCTACCGTCAGCATGGTGCCACTTTGTGCGGCTGTGCACCCCATGCCGTTCGTTCCTGTATCTGTGGCTGGTTGTGCATGGCCGTCTTGTTTCGCCACGCATGTGGTGCTTTTGTTGGAGCTTGTGCTGAGTGTGATATACGAATAGTTAGCTTGAACGGAGTACCGTCCGCGGAAGTAACCGTTCTCAATGGTACCGCTGCTGACAGGGTAGTAAGTGGCCGTGGCGGCGTTGGCGACATTGCAGAGGCCGAACGCTAGGCCTAGGGCGAGCAGGGCTCCGGTTGCACGTTGTGCGAGCTTCCTTGACTGCATGGTTGTGTCCTTTCCTCAGGGTGGGCGACATTGCCCGATTATGTTGGGTTGTTGGATTGTTCCCCAACTGGTTCCAGTATTGCGGAATAAGACATCGTTGTCCAACGGAGATGATGATTATCTGCATGGTGTGCTTCTAGTAGACCTAGTAGCCATTGCCTAGAATAAATGCTGTTTAAGGCATAGTTGGATTGCCTCGCGTTTGTCGGACGCGCCGAGTTTGCCTACGGCGTTGCGCACGTGGGAGAACACGGTGGCAGGGGTGATCTTCAGGCGTTGTGCGATTTGGTTGGTGGAACAATGGTTGGCGTAGAGCTTGAGCACGATGAGTTCACGGTTGGTGAGCGTCCGAGCATCGTGCTCTTTCGTTGTGCGGAGCAGTTGATACGCCGTGTGGGTGTCATAGAATCCGGAGCCAGACGGATAGGGGAGGCCTCGAGCGGCCGATCGAATGAGCGGCGCAATGTTCTCGCCATAGGCAAGGCGACGTTTTTCGATGAGCGCCTGTGCGCCTGCGTGGATGCAATCGTCTCGATAGAGCTCTGTTGGATAGGCGGTGATGCCGATGATACCCACGGTGGCGTCATGGCGGCGGATGCATTCGCAGATCTGTGTGCCGCAAATGCCGCATAGGCCCATATCCATCACAATAACTTGTGCTTTGGGTGAATAGTGAAATGTGTGGGCGAGCGCCTGTTGGGCATCGTTCACTTGCCAGACAACGGAGAAATCCTTGGATGTGGCACGAATGAGAGAGCTGATTGCTATGAGCGCGCAGTCGTCATTGTCCACGATGCCTATATGAATCATATGGTTGCCGCCTTCTCAATACAACGTGTTTCCCGTGAAACTAGCGTCCCCAAAGACGCAGCCCCGCGATGCCACGATATCTCAGATGGCATGCGAATTGGAAATCATGCTCAAGATTTTCTTGATGCGAGCACGCTTAGGTGCCGGGTGCGCAACGTCTGGTGGCGGCTAATAATAAAATAATCGGTGGTTCACGTGGCGTACTCCGCCGCGTGAACCACCGATTGGAGCGTGGAGCGCGAATCACTCTCTAAATTGCGCGAGCAGCTCGTCCACTTCGTCAATCCACAGTGTGTTTTGTGCCACGGTCGGCATCATGAATCCGTCGCGCAGATCAAGGCCTGCCGATCCGATGCGCGGGCCGTCGGGCAGGTCGTGCCGCATGAACTGCGTCGCGAAGAACCGCCCGTAGAACGTGCGCATCCAGTTGAGCAGCTCGTGGTCGTTGTACGCGGTGCCGAACGCGCGTTGAGCAAGTCGGAACGACTTTGACGGGCGGTACTGCGCGCGCAGGAAACCGTCGATGTAGAAATCCTCGACCTCGGCGGGGGCGATGTCCGCAAATCCGCGCGCGGCCAGCGGATCGTGCTCGGGTACGTGCAGCACGTCGTCGTGTTCGATGATCGGACCAAGCGCCGCGTGCAGCCGCTCGTTCGACGTCGTCTGCGCGACGCGCGCGAGCATGAGCGGCACGAACGAGCGCGCGAGCTGACTGTTGACCGCGTACTGCATGGACAGATCGATCGGGAAATCACTGATGCCGAGTGCGAGCTCGGTCATATCGACCGGATTGATGAGCGCTCCGTTCGGGTTCGCAATCGATGGCTGACCCGCGTCGAACACCGTACAGTCGAGCGCGGCTGCGAGCGAATCCAGCAGCGCCTTCGCATGCGCGTTCGGCTTCTCGCCGGAGAACTGCACGCGCACCGCAGTGCGGTCGATCTGCGCGAGATCGGACGTCTTCACCGCGGCAATCAACGCCAGCGCGGCATCCTTGACCGCCGTGTCCTCGGCGAGCACGGTCATCTGATTCGCGCCACGGTTGTGCAGGAACGCGAGCATACCGTGCGCCTGCATCGTCAGACTCAGATCGCAGCAGTCGTTGAGATCGCGTTCGTTCGCCGGCACGAACGGCTGCTTCGACACCGGCCGCAGCAGCGGATGCTCGGCGATCTCCATGCTGAACACGGTCTCGTGGTAGCCGGCAGCCTGCGCGCTCGCCGCCACGTGGAACGACGACATACCACGGCGCGCGCACCACAGACTCTCCACGTCCACGTCCGCAATGGCATGCCCCTCGCCGAACGGCTGCGCCTGCGCGAGCACGCTGCCGTTCTCAGCAATGATTTCCTGACCGCCCACGGTCACATCGCCGGTGGAATCACCTTGCCCGGAACTGCAGTACGCATAGCAGCACAGCAGGCGCGCACTCTGTCCGCTGATCAGCCCGCGGCGGTAGAGGTCCTTCTCGAGCGATGCGTTCGATGCGGAACCATTGCAGATGATCGTGGCGCCGGCCAGCGCAAGCTTGATCGACGGCGGATCCGGCGACCAGATATCCTCACAGATCTCATACCCGACGCACAGCTGCGGCAGTTCACGGCAGCGGAACAGCTGATGCGAGCCGAACGGCACGTGCTCGAACCCGGCCACGGTGATGTCGGTGACCTCAGCAGGACCGGATTGGAACCAACGCCCCTCAAAATCCACACCATACGTGGGAATGAACGTCTTCGGCACCACGCCGAGAATCCGACCGCGGTGGCAGACTGCCACCGTGTTGTAGATCTTCCCGTTGATGCACAGCGGCGTGCCGACCGAATACAGCACATCGAGATCCGCAGTACGGCGCACGAGCCGGCCGAGTTCACGCTCCGCACTTTCGAGCAGAATGCTGTGGTAGAGCAGGTCGTCCGCGATGTACGACGTGAGCGTGACCTCCGGGAACGCCACGATGTTCGCGCCTTCGGCGGCCGCACGCCGCAGTCCGTCCTCCACGAGGCGAGCATTGTGCGCAGGGTCGGCCACCGTACTCGCCGGCGAGACGGTAGCGACCGCAACAAAACCGTTGTTCGGCAATCCCATCGTGCGCGGTGCTGGCTTTGCGGTTGCGGTGATTTCCGATGATTCGATTGATTCGGATGATGATGTGGACATGAGCGTCCCCTTCCGGTGTGGTCCAGGATTTCGAGTGATTCGTGCGCTCGCGGACCGACGCGCGCATGAGGCCGGCTATGTACGGCACAGCTTAGTGCGCGCATTTTTGGTATGAACGTGACTACGGTGAGGGCGAAGTGGTGTTTGTGGGTGTTGTTGGGTGGTTTGCGACACGCCGGTGGTTGGGTTTTGTTGGGTGGTTGTTGGGTGTGGTTGTGGTGGTGTTGGTTGGGTGGTTTTGGGTGGTTTGCGACACGCCGGTGGTTGTGTGTGTTTGCAGGGGTTTTGGGGGTGTTGTGGTGGGGGTGGGTTTGTGTTTTGGTTTGGGGTGGTGTAAGTTATTCATCTTGCTGCCGGTTGGTGAGCTTCTGGACTGGGTCCGGAGGGTCGTTGGCTGTGTGTGGTGGTTTGAGAACTCAATAGTGTGTACTGTACTACTTCATCATGCGACTGACTTCGTGTTGGTTGTGTGGTGGTCTTTGATTGCCAGTCCGATGCCCGCCCGTGTGGTACCCGAGGGGGTT
>NZ_AUJM01000002.1:0-25137 GCF_000424225.1 Bifidobacterium sp. AGR2158 | reverse complement strand
ACTTGTTACGTTCTTGCTCGAGTTCCGTCCGGCGGCGGTCCTGCGGACCGGCCTTCCTGAACCATCCGAAACTTGAGCCTACATCACTCAACTATTTTCTGTCAACCGTTATTCCCACTGCGGAAGTTTTTTCTGAAGATTTCTCGCACACGCCGGAAAACCGCCGTTTTCCGGCGGTTTTCAGACATCAGGAAGGTGTATTTCAGCAAACCATCAGCTTGCAGTGGGTGAACGCCCCCCCCCCCGCAAGATCAAGCACTGTTCACCAACAGAACGAGACGCAACGGGACACAACCAGCCTGCAACCAACCCCACCGCACATACGACGGGGCGGCCATGCCCCGCTATGGCCGCCCCGTCTTCCCTATGCCCCTGATCCTCACCATCGGGCGATGCGAAGTCTTCTGTCGTAGTCGCTACGAACTTCTGATCTTCCGCTCCCTCTCACCTGAGCTCAGCTGAGCTACGTATACTGCGCTCCCCGCAACCCGCAACGGCCAACAGCTCACCGCTCAGCGTTCGAGCGGCGCCTCCGGATCAAGCCGCGCGTCGGTGCCGCGCAGGATCAGCTTCGGCTCAATCGTCGAATGCGGTTCGAGCAGTTCCTCGCCGGCAAGCAGCTGCAGGCACTTGCGTGCCGCCGCCGCGCCCATCGCGAAGGGGTCCTGCCGCATCGTCGTCAGATCGATCGTATCCGCGTAGGACGAGTCGTCGAAGCCGATGATCGAATAGTCGCGCGGCGTGCGGTAGCCGTGCCGCTGCAGCTTGAGCACGAGCGGGATCGCCATCATGTCCATCTGGCAGCAGATCGCGTCCGGGAACGTCTCCTCGGAGAGCACTGCTGCGAGCGCCGCATCAGCGAAGTCGTGCCCGCGCGGCACCGACAGCACCTTCCAGTCGATGTCGTGCGTCTTCTGCGCTGCCTCGCATGCGCGGATGAAGCCGCGTCCCCTCGCGTCGATCGACGATTCGAGCGATTCCTCGGCCGCCGAACATGTGTAGACGATGCGGCGATGCCCGAGGTTGATCATGTGCTGCGTCGCACGGTACATGCCCTGTTCATCGTCGATGCTGATCGTCGCGTCGAAGGTGTCGACGTTCGGCGTGTTGATGCCGATGATCGGCACGCGCGTGCGCCGCAGCTGCTCGACCTCTTCCGGCTCTATCGCGAAGGATGCGACGAACACGGCGTCGACGTTGCGCAGCACCGGCATGTCGTGGAAGAACTGCGTGCGCGTGCGCGCGTCGTCGATGTGCTGGAACAGCGAGATATCGTATCCCTCTTTGTGCAGCACCGAGTTGACGCCAGCGAAGACTTCGACGTTGAACCAGCTGGTGATCTCCTGATTCATCAGCAGCGCGACACGGAAGGTCTGTCCGGACTTGAGTGCCGTAGCTGAACGCGAGATGTTGAAATCGAGTTTCGCAGCGGCGCTCATGACCTTCTCACGTGTCCGTTCGGACACGAGCTCGGGTCTGGTGAACGCACGCGAGACGGTGGAGATAGACACTCCCGCAAGCTGCGCGACTTCGCGGATTCCTTGCTTCTGCACGATGTGCCCCTTTACTTGACGTGAACTGTACTTTCCGTTGTTGTTCTCTGTAGATTGACTGCCCAGTATGAACTGTCTGCCATTGACTTGCTCAGTGCACGACGATCAGTCCGCACACGAGCAGCATGAGCGGGTAGACCGCATAGAACGCCCACTTCGTCCATGTGTGCCGATAACCGATCTCATCGTTGCGATAGTGGAGGAACGCGACGCCGATGCCCGGCGTGATGAAGCACATGGCGCCGAGCAGCGCCGCCGTGAACATCATCGTGTTCTCACGCGCGTGCAGATAGTAGAAGATGAGCGCCATGCCGAGCGTGACCATGCCGATGTTGAGAGTCACCTGCGACTGGCCGACTTTGAACAGCCAGTCCCACAGCAGCCCGACGAGGATGACGACGACGCTGAGTGTGATGCGCAATCCTTTGCCGTAGTCCTGCAGCACTTCGAGCAGCACGAGCACGATCAGCGCGATGACGAGGCCGAACACCGGGTTCTGCGAACGCATGTCGAAGAAAGTGCCGAAGGTGGCCATGTCGTAGGGCACCTCGCTGACGAGCGCGAGCACGAGCAGCTGCACGCCGTAACGCAACCAGCTGCGCGTATGGTCGAAGCCGGTGTACAGCAGCCATGCGTAGATCGGTATCGCGACCCAGGAGACGGCTTCGCACAGCACCGATGCGGTGAGTGATGCCATGTTCTCAGCCGTGGGCGCCCCGAGCAGCATCGGCATCACCGTGACACTCGCCGCCGAAAGGAACAGCAGCACGTCACCGATGACCTTGAGCTTGAACCGCGACAGCCCCCGATGCTTGCGTTTCTTTTCGTCCAGATACCGTGTGTATTCGTCCACCATAGTGTTTCGTCCGTTCCGTCGCCTGTGCGACGCTCAGTCCTTCACCTGTCCGTCGTCGTCCGTTCTGACGCAGGGCGCGGCCGCCGCGTCCTGCGCGTGCGACGCGGCCCACGTCTCGTCGGCGCCGTGGATGAAGGCGAGCAGCCCGTCGTAGTCGGCCCCCTCAAGCGAGATGGCCGCCTGCGGCACGGTGGCGCCGCCGGTGTTGTCGTCGGTGTGCAGATAGGCGGCGTCGATACCACATGCGACGGCACCGAAAATATCACTGTTCTCGTCGTTGCCGACCATGAGCGCACGTTCCGGCTCGACGCCCGCACGCATGAGCGCGCGGCGGAAGATTTCGAACGACGGTTTGCGCACGCCTTCGTCGCTCGAGATGATGATGTCGTCGAACATCTCGTCGAGTCCGAGCAACGCGAGCTCCGGCCTCGTGTAGCACGCCTGCGCGTTGCTGACGAGGATGACGGTGCGGCCTTCGTCGTGCAGCTGGTCGAGCAGTTCGGTCGCGCCGGAGAACAGCCGCAGCTTCGTCGTGCTCGCGCGGCGGAAGGTCCACGCGGCGGCACGTGCCTGCTCGGGCGTGGCGTCGATCCAGCATGCGTCGAGCAGGCCGCGGTATGCAGGCAGCAGATCCGGTTCGAACCATTCGCGCTGGTCGCGCATCGCGTTCGCCCGCGCACGTTCGCGAACGAACTGCGCACGCAGCTGCTTGTTCGTCGCGAATTCGGCGCCTTCGCGGTACAGTGCGCACCGCAGCGCCGTCCACGGCCCCTCGGCCTGCTCATCCGTGTGGATGTCGACGAGCGTGCCGTACAGGTCGAAGAACACTGCCTGATACTTAAGTGCCGTTGTCATCGATGTTCCGATTTCCTTTCCAGCGTCGTTCAGCGCGTGTCGCCACCCGTTTCGAGTCGCCAGACGCGCAGCGAGCGCGCCGGCATCGGCATGCGGCCGTCGGTCGACTCGCTGCGGCGCGGATCGGGCATGCCATCCCGCGTCGTCGAATCGAGCACGCAGACCCACCGTGGCTGCGACGCTTCGTCGTCCGTGCCGGCGACCATCGGCAGTTCGTCGTGGGCGTCGTCGGCGTAGGCGTGCGTGAGCTTCTCGGCTGCGAGCGTGTGGTCGTCGTGATCCGGATTGATCGTCACGGCCGTGTCGTGCATCCGGTAGGCGACGGCGTTGCCCGGTGCGTCGACGGCGATGTGCTCGGCGTTGAACCAGTCGGGGTTCGCACGGCGCAGCGCGATGAGGCGACGGTAGTAGTCGCGCAGTTCGCTCATGCGCCAGGCGCGCCGCCAATCCACTTCGTTGACTTCCTTGCCGGAGTCGAAGGAATTGTCGTTGCCGTGCTTCGTCTTGCCGAACTCCTCGCCGGCGAGCATGAACGGGATGCCGGCGGCCGTGTAGATGATGCCCGCGGCGAGTTTGTTCGCCTCGAGCACGGCCGTCGTGGGCGCGCATGGCTCGGCGTCGAAGATCGCGTCGATTCGTGCGTCGCCTTCGAACATGCTCATCGTCAGCTTGTCCCACAGCGTGAGGTCGTCGTGGGCGCTCACGTACTGGATGATCTGCCCGGCTTCGCCTTCGTTCGTCTCCGGCGCACGCCACGCGTCCACGCCCAGCTCGATGAGCGGCTTGTTCGCCTTCGCGTCGCCGTTCACGTAGCCTTTGCGTTCCATGTAGAAGACGTGGCCCTTGATCGCGTCGCGCGTGCGGTCGCAGAAGTGGCCGATGCGCGTATTGAGGAAGCGCAGACCTTCCTTGTCGGCGAGTTCAGTGCCCGGCAGCGTATTCGTCGGGCCGGCCGCCCATGGTTCGCCGTACATCAGGATCGATTCACCTCCGGGCAGACGGTCGAGCGATGCGCGCACCGTGTTCATCGTCTGCACGTCAATGAGGCCCATCAGATCGAAGCGGAAGCCGTCGAGATGGTATTCACGTGCCCAGTACGTGACCGATTCGACGATGAATCTGCGGAACATCGCGCGTTCGGTCTGCATGTCGTCGCCGCATCCAGATCCGTTCGCCAACGTGCCGTCGCCGTTGCGGCGCAGGTAGTATCCCGGCACCGTGCGCTCGAACCAGTTGTCGGCCGAGTACATGTGGTTGTAGACGACGTCCATGATGACCTTGATGCCGTTGGCGTGCAGCGACTGGATCATCCGCTTGCATTCGGTGATGCGGTTCGCGCCGTCGTAGGGGTCGGTCGAGAACGATCCTTCCGGCACGTTGTAGTTGAGCGGATCGTATCCCCAATTGAACTGGGACGCGTCGCGCTCGTCGACGGAACCGTAGTCGTAGAACGGCAGCAGCTGCACGGCGGTCACGCCAAGGTCGCGCAGATAGCTCACGCAGGTCGGGTGTTCGCCGTCGCCGTCGAGCGTCGTGTCGTCGTCGGTGAACGCGAGATACTTGCCCCGGTGCTCCTTGGGAACACCGCTGTGCGGGTTGTTGCTGAAGCTGCCAACGTGCGCCTCCCAGACCATCGTCTCTGAGGTCGGCGTGCTCGGCCGCTCGTCTTCATTCCATCCCTCGGGATCGGTGCGCGCAAGGTCGATGACCATGCTGCGCCGGCCGTTGACACCAGCCGCACGCGCCCAGGGGTCGGCCGAACGGCGCGTGACGCCGTCGTCGAATTCGAGCAGATAATCGTAGTAGACGCCATCGAGGTTCCGCGGGAAGTTCGCGGTCCATGCGCCATCGGACTGCTTCGTCATCGTCACGGTTTCGATGAGCATGTCATCAGACTGCTCGGAGGAACCGCAGGTGAACAAACGCAGCGTCACAGTACGCGCCGATGGTGCCCAGAGAGCGAACTGGGTGCCGGATTCGCAAACCTCGGCACCCAGTGCGCGTTCCAGACAAAGCGGGAACGGTTCTGCGACACCCGGCTCCAACCCTTCGGAAAGGGGCTCGAATGCCTGAATCATGATCAGCCTTTCACTGCGCCCGACATGGATTCCTGATAGAAGCGCTGCATCACGATGAACAGGATCGCGATCGGGACGGAGATGATCACAGCGGCCGCCGCGAAACGACCGAACCAAGTGTTGATGTACTCCTTCTCAAGCATGAGCCACAGACCCAGCGAGGCCGTGTAGTTCTCCTGCGTGCGAGCGATGACCTTCGCCATGACGAAGTCGAGCCACGGAATCAGGAAGCCCACGATGGCCTGATAGACGATCATCGGCTTCGACATCGGGATGATGATCTTGACGAAGACCTGCCAACGCGTGCAGCCGTCGAGCATCGCGGCCTCGTCGAGCGAGGTCGGGATCGTGTCCATGAAGCCCTTCATGACGTAGAAGCCGGCGCCGGTGCCCGCCGAGTAGACGAGGATGAGCGCGAGAATCGTCATGCCATCGCTCGTCAGACCCATCGCCTTGAGGATGAAGTAGATCGCGACGACGGACATGATGGACGGGAACATGCCGAGGATCAGCACGAGGTTCATGAACGAGCGGCGTCCGCGGAAGCGCATGCGGCTCATGCAGTATGCGACCGAGAGCACGAACCACACGGAGATGAGGCACGTGAAGATCGAGATGATGAACGTGTTCATGAACATGCGTGGGAAGTCCAGGACCCTGCGGTCGGTGAACAGGCCGATGTAGCTGTCGAACGAATACTCGGTCGGGAAGAACGTGTTCTGGTACGGAGCGGTGTTCTTGTTGAAGCTCTCGAGGAAGATCCAGACGATCGGCACGAGCCAGATGACCGAGAGCACGCCGAGGAGGATGTAGGTGCCCACATCGGCCGCAATGCGGCGCTTCCTCTGATCGTGCAGGAATCCTTGGCTCTGTGCTTTGACTTCAGTATGCTTACTCACCGGAAGCCCTCCTCGTTCTTATAGGAACCGCTGTTGCGGTAGGTGATCAGCGAGACCGCGGCAAGGACGATGAACGTCATGATGCCGATGACCGCGCCGAGGTTGTAATCGTTGCGATCCACCGTGAGCTTGTACAGCCAGGTGATGAGCAGGTCGGTCTTGCCGGCGGATGCGCCGTTGACGGCCGGGTCGCCACGCGTAAGCAGGTAGATGACGTTGAAGTTGTTGACGTTGCCGGTGAACGTCGTGATCAGGTACGGCGTGAGCACGAAGATGATGTACGGCATCGTGATCTTCGTGAAGGTCTGCCACCAGTTTGCGCCGTCGATCTTCGCGGCCTCGTAGAGGTCGGCGGGGATGTTCTGGAGGATGCCGGTCACCTGCATGATCGTGTACGGAATGCCGATCCACAGGTTGACGATGATGACCGTCACACGCGCCCATGTGGCGTCGGTGAAGAACGGCAGCGGGCCGTTGATCCAACCCCAGTTCTGCAGCAGGCGGTTGACCGCGCCGGTCGGCTGCAGCATCTGATGCATAACGAGCAGCGAGACGAACTGCGGGACGGCGATCGACATCGAGAAGATCGCGCGCCAGACGTTCTTGCCGTAGGTCGTCTTGCGGTTGATGATCATCGCGAGGAACAGGCCGAAGAAGAAGTTCAGGAACGTCGCGAAGAACGCCCAGATCAGCGTCCAGCCGAGGACAGACAGGAACATGCTGCCCGAGACCGCGCTGCTGCCGGAGTTCGAGAACACCGTCTTGAAGTTCTCAAGTCCGACCCAGTTGAACAGCGTCAGATGGTTGTGGTCATAGCTCGTGAACGCCATCGAGATCATGAAGATCAGCGGCAGAACCGTGAAGATCAGGATGCCGGCGATCGGCAGGAACAGCAGCAGCTGGTTCGCCTTGGCGTCGAGGAGCGTGTGGATGTCGTCCATCAGGGACGGTGCGTGGCCGTTCTTGCCGGCCAGGCACTGCGCCTTGTACGCGGAGCGGATCTCAAGGATCCACCACAGCACGAAGACGACGCAGAAGACGACGGTGGCCACGCCGTAGAGCAGGCGCAGGACCGTGTTGTCGCCCGGGATGTTCACATACTGGCCGTTGACCCAGCCGCTGCTGGGCTTGTTGCCGCCGAGCGTGATCAGGTTCTTGACGCACGTGCCGCCGGTCATGATCATGTAAACGATAAACAGGACCTCACCGGCGAAATAAATGAGACCCTTGACGTATTGCTTGCGCACCACGTTGCCGAGGCCGAAAATCAGGATGGACAGCTTGGTGAAGACGTCGCCCTTCTCCAAGGCGTTCTTCAGCGTGTATGGCGATGGTGCCACATAGTCCGCGCCCAGTTTCCGGCGGCGCCGCAGTTCTCGTTGTGAAAGGGTTACCGTACTCATGAACCCTCTACCGCCTCTCTTTGAAAAGTGTGATGTGTGGGGCGTGCGACCGTACCCACGACCGCGCTACCTCGCGATGGATCGTGGAACGGGTGCGCGCATGGTCCGAGAATGACCCCACGCACCCTCAGGCGACGCCGCCTGGTTGACCCTGAACATGAGGTGTGCGGAAAGCTCAGGATCCGAGGCCTTCCGCACACTGTTTTCGATTATCTACCGATATCCGCCGGCCAGCGCCAGCGGGACGGGGCGTTGTGGCCCCACGAAATCACTCCTCAGTCGCCTGAGCCTTGACTTCCTTGTTCTCGGTGTCCATCCAGGTCTGCGTCTGCTCCTTGTAGTTGTCAGCAGTGACGTCCTTGTTGTAGATGGCCTTGCCGAAGTTCTCTGCCGGGGTCCACCAGCCGTTCATCGCGGCGATCGTCGGCTGCAGCACGGAGGTCTTGTCAATCGTGTCGATCTGGGCCTGGACGTACGGAGCGTCCTTCATTCCTTCGAGGTCGGTCAGCGACTTGTCGGACGGAACGATCTCGCGCATCTCCCAGTGCTTCTTCTGAGCGTCGGCGGAGCCGAGATAGGCGGCGAACTCAGAAGCGACCTGCGGAGCCTTCGTGTTCGGGTTGAACGCGACGGCCTTCGAGCCAGCGAAGGACTTCATCTGATAGTCCTTGCCATCAGCGGTGAAGGACGGCATCGCGACGGCGCCGTACTTGTCGCCGAGGCCCTTCTTGACGTCGGCTGCCGACCAGGAGCCGGAGAACATCGCGTCGGTCGTGCCGTCGACGAGGTTCGAGACGCCGTTGGTGCCGTCATCGAGGACGAAGTTCGGGTTAGCGACCATATCGACGAGGTACTTGGTCACGGCATCGGCGTTGGAACCGAAGTCGATGCCCGCAGCGCCGTCCTGACCGTTGTCGCCGAACATCTGCATGCCGGCGCCGAGGTAGAACGCCGGGATGTACCAGGAGTTCGTCAGCGGGTAGGAGACCTTGCCCTTCTCGAGCATCGTGTTCAGGTTCTTGACGTCATCGGCCGAGAACTTGTCCTTGTTGTAGTACATGAAGTACGTGTTCGAGGTGTACGGAACGCCGTAGATCTTGCCGTCGGCGCCGGTGACCGACTGGACCATCGTCTCGGAGTTCTGGTCCTGGACCTGCTTGGCGACCTCATCGCTCACTTCGCCGATGGCGTTGAGCTTGATGAGCGTGCCGAGCTGATCATTCGCGAACATGTAGACGTCGGCCGCGGCGGACGGATCCGTCTGCACGGTCTTGGCGGCGTCGCCCTCGGAGACGGTCGCGTTCTTCCAAGTGATGTCATAGTTGGTGTGGGCCTTCTCGAACGCCTCCTGCATGGCCTTCATCCAGTCGGCGTCCTCCGACGGCGCCCACACGGTGAGCGTCGCGGTCTGCTTCTCGTTCGAGTTCGAAGCGCTGGCGTTGCCGTTCGCGTTCGAATCGTTGCCGCCGCAAGCCGCCATCGGGACGAGCATCGCAACAGCCGCGGTCAGACCGATTGCCTTCTTCCAATTGATCATCATTGACCTTTCCTTTCCATCAATCAATGCAAAATCAATGCAGTTGCATCAGTTTTCCTCAACATCACGCACGCGCGAGCCTCACGGATCGACTCCGCCCGGCCCTCGCGTCGTAGCTGCCTCCACCTTATGTTTTCAGCGGAGCGCTGCGTAACGCTTCAGTGGTCTATACTGTATACCACATCTGCAAACGTTGTCAAAACTGTCCGCATCGTGAGTGTCGTTTTCACAGAAACGCCGTAAGCGTTACCCCACAAGCAAGGAGCGATATGACCAACTCAATGAACACACCTGTTTCATGGCTGCAACAGGCCGTCTTCTACGAGGTGTATCCGCAGAGTTTCAACGATTCCAACAACGACGGCATCGGCGACATCCCCGGCATCACCGAGCGCCTCGACTACATCCGGACGCTGGGCTGCAACGCCTTGTGGATCAACCCCTGCTTCGACTCGCCGTTCCGCGATGCTGGATACGATGTAAGCGATTACACGAAGGTCGCCGAGCGCTACGGCACCAACGACGACCTCGTCAATCTGTTCGCCGCGGCGCACGCCCGCGGCATGCACGTCCTGCTTGATCTGGTGCCGGGGCACACGAGCGACGAACATCCTTGGTTTATTGCCAGCAGCGAAGAACGGCAAAGCTTTTACACTGACCGCTATATCTGGACCGACTCGTGGATCACCGGCGGCGACGGCCTGCCGTTCATCGGCGGCGTCTACCCGCGCAACGGCGCCGCGATCACAAACTTCTTCGCGTTCCAGCCGGCGCTCAACTACGGTTTCGCGCATCCGACGAAGTCCTGGCAGCAGCCGGCGCTCGGCGACACGGCGCTCGACACCTGCGGCGCGATGCTCGACGTCATGCGCTTCTGGCTATCGCGCGGCGCCGACGGCTTCCGCGTCGACATGGCCGACAGCCTCGTCAAGCGCGACGACGACGGCAAGCCGGCCACGATCGCGACGTGGCAGTACATGTTCAAGCAGATCCGCGAGGAGTTCCCGGACGCGGCCTTCGTCTCCGAATGGGGACGTCCGGATGAGGCAATCGAAGCCGGCTTCGACATGGACTTCTATCTCGACTGGCGTTGGGACGGCGCGCCGAACGGCTACAACATGCTGCTGCGCAACACCGATACGCCGATGCTGCACGACGGCGACAAGAGCTACTTCAACGCGGACAGTGGCGTCGGCATCCGCGCCTTCCTCGACGAATATGAGCCGCGACTCAAGCAGGCACGCAAGCGCGGCGGCTACTTCGACCTGATCACCTGCAACCACGACACGGCGCGCGTCGCGCCACGACTGAGCCCGCAGGAGATCCGTCTCGCCTATGCGACGATGCTGCTGATGCCGGGCACCCCGTTCATCTATTACGGTGACGAGATTGGCATGCGCTACCGCGATCTTCCGACGAAGGAGGGCGGCTACACGCGCACCGGCAGTCGCACGCCGATGCAGTGGGACCGTTCGGCCAACGACGGCTTCTCCGGCGCGAGCGCCGACGCACTCTACCTGCCGATCGACGAATCCGAGGGCGCGCCGACGGTCGCCGACCAGATCGACGCCGACGACTCGCTGTGGACGGCTGTCCACGACACACTCGCGCTGCGCGCCGATTCGCCGGCCTTCCGCGCCGACGCCGATTTCGACGTGCTGTTCTCGTCCGACGAGCGCCGTTCCTTCGTCTTCAAGCGCACGAAGGATGGCATCAGCGCCGTCGTCGCCGTCAACCCGGGACACGAGAGCGAAACGATCGAGCTGCCGGCCGGCGAAGGCAGCGAGGCGCGCACCGTGACGCTGTCCTACGGCTCCCCGACGCTCGACTACACGACGCTGACGCTCCCAGCCCAGTCCTTCGCCGTCCTCCAGTAGCCGGTCAGCCGTCCCAGAGGTCCCCCAGCCCGTCTGCAGACCGCTAGAAGGGCTGGTTGCGGGTCGAGTCGTCACCCACTTCGACGGCCCGCCCCACAACCAGCCCCTCTAGCGGACCGACCCCTCGACGCCGGCGACGAACCAGACCGCTCCGTCCCGATCCATCGCTCCACTCAATGATTCGACCCGCAACCAGCCCTCCCAGCGGGTCGAACTGTCGACGGGTTCGACGAAGTGGAACGCAAATGGGGCTCGTAGCGGGGTGAACCGTCGACATCGACGGCGGTTCACCCCGCTTTGTCCCCGCTCCATCTAGCCCAATCCCGTTCCGTCGGCCACGCCGGCCGCCCGGAACCCCACCCTCCAGTTTGCAAACGTAGGCGTATGCGGCGCAAAACCGCTGCTGCTTCACTCCGCTCACATTGGCCGGTTTTGGCTTGATTCAGCCAAAACCGCCGTGTTTGCAAACGCTTTCAACATGCGCTATACTCGACATCAGGCGATGGTTCGTCACCAACGAAGCATGACGTTCCGCAACCACCATCAGCAATCGAGGAAAGCACAAGGGAACACGGGGCCGGCGCATGCAGCGCCGCCCGCGCGCCCACGAAGAGAATTAAGGAGCAACGATGCCGCAGCAGTCCGCACAGCAGCCCAAGGAAAGCGCTGAACGCCTCGCACGTCCACTCATCCGGTTGGCGAACATGTGGGGCATCTCCACGTCATACATCGACCAGCTTGGTACCTACGTCGAAATCGAAGACGACGTCCTTGTCACCGTGCTCAAGGCGCTCGGCGTCGACGCATCGACCGAAGAACGAGTCAACGAAGCGCTCAAGCTGCGCCTGAGCGAGGACGCCAAGCGACTCGTGCCGCCGACCGTCGTCAAGTTCATCGGCACCGACACGCCGGTCGAGCTGCGTACGCTGCACGGCGAGCCGACCGTCACGTTGATGCTCGAGGAGGGTGTGCACGCCGACGGTGACTTCTTCGCTATCGCGCGCAAGGAGACCGAAGCGGCGCCGGACACCGACGTGACCGTCTACGAACTGACGCTGATCGATGCGCTGCCGGTCGGCTACCACACGCTCACCGTCGAGGACGGCGAGCGCCGCGCGACGGCCCACGTGATCTGCGCGCCGGCGCGCATCCCGGTGCCGCAGGCCGTACAGGACCGCCATCGCTGGGGTTGGATGACGCAGATGTACTCGGTGCGTTCGGCCGAATCGTGGGGTGTCGGCGACTACGGCGATCTCAAGGAGCTCGTCACCGACGCGGCCAAGAAGTCGCACGCCGATTTCATGCTCATCAACCCGATCCACGCGACGGCGCCGGTCACGCCGCTCGAGCCGTCGCCGTACCTGCCCGAGTCGCGCCGCTTCCTCAACGTCACCTACATCCGTCCGCAGGACATCCCCGAATACAAGCACCTCGAAGGCGAGGACTTCGACAAGGTCGAGACGCTGCACGCGCGCGTCGCGGTCGCGAACACCGATCCCTCGCCTATCGACATCAACGCGGCGTGGGATGCGAAGCGCGAGGCGCTGCACATCGTCTTCGAACAGGAGCGTTCGACCGAGCGTCAGGCCGCCTTCGATGAGTTCCGTCAGCGCGCCGGCGAGGATCTGCGCGCCTTCGCGCTGTGGTCGGTCGCGTTCCAGGTGTGGGGCCCGCCGTGGGACGCCGAGAACGACTGGTTCGCGAAATACGACCGTCACAGCCCGCAGATCGCGCAACTCGAGAACGACTACGGCGACCTCTACGACTTCGCGTGCTGGCTGCAGTGGATTGCGGCGGAGCAGGTCGAGGCGGCGCAACGCGCGGCGAAGGACGCCGGCATGGCGCTCGGACTGATGCAGGACATGGCCGTCGGCGTGCACACCTACGGCTCGGACGTGTGGTGGAGCCCCGAACGTTTCGCCGTCGGCACCGTGACGGTCGGCTGTCCGCCGGACTTCTACAACCAGCAGGGCCAGGACTGGGGCCAGCCGCCTTTCGACCCGAACTTCATGGAGGCGGACGGCTACAACGTCTACCGCGACATGGTGCACAACATGTTCGCGCACGCCGGCGCGATCCGCATCGACCATGTCCTCGGCATGTTCCGCCTGTGGTGGATCCCGCAGGGCAAGGGCCCGCGCGGCGGCGCCTATGTGCGTTACAACTACGAGGCGATGCTCGCGATCCTGACGATCGAAGCGTCGCGCGTCGACGGCATGGTCATCGGCGAGGATCTCGGCACCGTCCCCGATTACGTCTCGCGCATCCTCGCCGAGCACGGCGTCCTCGGCACAACCGTCGAATGGTTCGCGCGCGTCGACAACTCGCCGAACGCCGGCGACCCGTACGCGATGCCGGACACCTACCGTGAATATTCGCTCGCCTCGGTCACGACGCATGATCTGCCGCCGACCGCCGGCTATCTGATGTACGAACACGTCAAGCTGCGCGAACAGCTGCATCTGCTCAGCGAACCGGTCGAGGAGTTCATGAAGGCCGCTGAAGCCGAGCAGCGGGCGATGCTCAAGCTGCTCGTTTCGGGCGGCTGGCTGCCGCAGGAAGCCGCCGACGACGTCCCGGGCCATCTCCAGCAGATCGTCGAGGCGATGCACGCGATGCTCAAGGATTCGCCGGCGCTGCTGCTGCAGGCCGCGCTCGTCGACGGCATCGGCGAGATGCGCACGCAGAACCAGCCGGGCACGTCGACCGAGTATCCCAACTGGCGCATCCCGCTCGCTGATGCCGAAGGCCACGTCGTCCCAACGGACAGGGTCTTCGACTCGCCGCGCGTGATGTCGCTGTCCAAAATCATGAACCGTTAGTTTTTTCGACCTCTCTCTGACGGTTCAGACATGAAGGGCCTCCCGATTACGGGGAGGCCCTTCATTGCTTTGTGCACATTGCGCGCGTCTACTGCCCACGCCGCGAACAACCGTTCACTGGTGCTTCTTGACGCTCCACGTGTCCTCCGGCACATGCGTCGAGAACGACTGTCCAGTGTATTTGCGCAGCACATACTCCTGAATCGGCACATGCAATGACAGCAGCGAGCCGTAGCCGAGCACAGCGAGGAGGAACAGCATCTGCGGAAGCTTGAACCACAGATAGATGAACAGGCCGAAGTAGACGGCGTCGATCGCGACGAGCGCAAGCGTCGCCGGGAAATAGGTGACGCCGAAGACGTAAGCGTTCGCCATCGTGCGCGTCGGCGGGTTCTCGAAACGCGCCTGCAGCGCGAACACCCATTCGAAACCGATGACCCACAGAATCGTCAACGCGATCTTCGGAATGAGCAGCGGCGTAATCTGCAGCACGATCCAGCTGTACGCGAGCGCGGCGCCGAAGAGCAGATAGACGATCCACAGGATCGTCGCGCGCGCGAAGTTCTCCTTGAACGCAGCGAAGTAGTTCTTCACGACGTGACCCTGCCCGATGAGCATCTTGCGTGACGCCGTCTGTCCCGCGGACAATGCGGCGCCAATCGTCACGATCGGAATGCTCGTGACGAGCATCAGCAGATTGATGATGATTGCGTCGGTGAAGTTGTTCCACGCCTGCATGAATTTCGAATCCGGGGAAAGCCAGCCCATGTACGCTCCTGCCTGTCTCGAGTGCTCCGTCCGCGCGTAGCCGAGCATAAGTGTAGTCGAGCTCACGCGGATAGTTGATTTCGCCGGCGTCGTCGAACATTGTGGATCTCGCGAGCATCGCGGCGGATGGCGAAGGCCGGGCGTCGCGGCGTCCCCATGGGGAACCGCGGCACCCGGCCTTCCTTGTTGATTGATGACGGAAAGATCAGCCCTTGACGGCGCCTCCTCCGGCCCCGCCAGTATCGACCGGCCTACGGCCGGACCCAACGTTGCCCTCGCGGCACAGCCGCTCGGGCTGACACCTGAAAACAGCGCACCGCGCTGTTTCCCAAGGGCTGACTTGACGTCAGCCCTTGACGGCGCCAGCCATAACACCCTTAACGATGTACTTCTGGCACAGGATGTAGAAGAGGATGATCGGGATGATCGCGAGCACGAGGCACGCCATCATCGCACCCATGTCCACCGAGCCATAGCCGCCCTTGAGGTACTGGATCGACACGGAGATCGTCTTGTACTTGTTCAGGTCGAGCGTCAGGTACGGCAGCAGGTAGTCGTTCCACACCCACATCGCCTCGAGGATCGCCACCGAGATAATCGACGGCTTCATGATCGGCACGACGACCTGGAAGAAGATGCGCGGCACCGAAGCGCCGTCGATCATCGCCGATTCCTCAAGCGACTGCGGAATGCCCTTGACGACGCCGGTGAAGATGAACACGGCGAGGCCGGCACCGAAGCCGAGATAGATGATGCACAGGCCCCACGGCGTGTTCAGGCCGAGGCGGTCGGCGAGCCACGACAGCGTGAACATCAGCATCTGGAACGGCACGATCATGTTGAACAGGAACAGGATGTATAGCGTCTTCGCCACCCAGTTGTTGACGCGGACGATCCACCACGCGCACATCGACGTGCACAGCAGGATCAGCAGCACTGAGCCGACGGTCACGAGGACCGTCCAGCCGAAGCTCGCGAAGAAGTTCGTCTGTTCGATGCCACGCACGTAGTTGTCCCATCCGGCGAAGGTATCGCCCGCTGGGAACGAGAACGCGTTGTCGCTGATGTACGCCTTCTGCTTGAAGGAATTGATGATGACCAAGAAGATCGGGAAGACCCACGCAATCGAGATCATCGAGAAGAACAGGGTCCACAGACCACTGTGCTTAGCCTTTTCGCCGTTCATGCCTCGACCTCCTTGGACGTGGTGAGCTTGTTCTGCAGCAGCGAGACGACCGCCACGAGGATGAAGAAGAGCACGGCCTTGGCCTGGCCGACGCCTTCGAAGCCGACACGTCCGTAGAACGTGTTCGTGATGTTGAGCGCCAGACCTTCCGACATGCGGCTCGGAGCGCCGTTCGTCAGCGCGAGGTTCTGGTCGAAGAGCTTGAAGCCGTTGGTGACGGTCAGGAACGAGCAGACGGTAATCGACGGCATCATCAGCGGGATGATGATCTTGAACATCGTCTGGCGGCCGTTCGCGCCGTCCACTGATGCCGCTTCGAGCACGTCGGTCGGCAGCGACTGCATGCCGGCGATGTAGATGATCATCATGTAGCCGATCTGCTGCCAGCACACGAGGATGACGAGGCCCCAGAAGCCGTATTTCTGATCGAAAGTCAACGATTTCGACCAATGCGCGAGCACACCGTTGAGCAGCAGCATCCAGATGTAGCCGAGGATGATGCCGCCGATGAGGTTCGGCATGAAGAAGACCGAACGGAACAGGTTGGCGCCGCGGATCGACTTCGTCAGCATGTACGCGATCGCGAAGGCGACGACGTTGATGACAATCGTCGTGACGATCGTGAGCAGTGTGGAGAACAGCAGCGAATGCAGGAAGGTCTTGTCCTGCAGCGCCTTCGCATAGTTCTTGAAGCCGACGAACTGCGCATCGGTGACCGTCGTGAACTCACAGAAGCTCAGATAGATGCCGTAGATGAACGGCACCACGAAACCGATAATGAATGCGGCGAATGTCGGAAGTACAAATAACGCCCACCAGCGGCGTATCGCCTTACCGGCCATACTGATCATAGTATGCCTACTTTCCTCGTTCTTTCCTGTGCATACTCCTGCGTATGCGCTCTATCCCTTGCCTTCGGCCGCTCCGGCAGCGCCGGCACGTCCTCGCCTCCGGCCGTGCGGATGACAGTGCCCACTGTAACAGCGATGCGAAGCACTGTCAAACGTTTACATTTTTGCGTGTCTCACACGCTGATGCTTGTCTTATGCGCCGGTGGCTTTTCAATTGTAAATCGCCGGAAGTTAGCCGTTTTTCAGCAGGCATGATATACTGCAAACGTTTGTGGAATCTACCTTGCACAAACGTTTGCACCGTAGTTACCGCCACCGAACTGCTCTTCAACGTCGAAGGAGCCCAGATGAGCACGAGCATTCAGGACGTCGCGCGCGCCGCCAACGTATCGATCTCCACGGTGTCGCGTTCCTTCACGCGCCCGGAGCTGGTCTCGAAAGCCACCCGCGAAAAAGTGCTGCGTATCGCCGAGGAACTCAATTTCTCGACTTCGCGTTCTGCCGTCGCGCTAAAGACCGGCCGCGCGCTGCGCATCGCGCTGCTCGTGAGCGACCATCTGCGGCTGTGGTTCAGCGCGTCGGTCATCGAAGGCCTCAACCAGGTGCTGCACGCCGAAGGCTACGACCTGTCGATTTTCCAGATCTCGAGCATCGAGGAACGCAAGGAGTTCTTCGAAATGCTGCCGGTGCGCCGCAACGCGGACGCCGTCATCGTCGTCTCCTTCGACATCGACAGCCAGGAGATCGCGCAGCTCAATTCAATCCATGTGCCGATCATCGGCATCAACTCAGTGCTGCCGCAGGAACGCGGCTTCTCGGCGTCGGTGAACATCGACGACGAGCAGGGCTCGATCCTCGCCGCGCGTCACCTCATCGCGCTCGGCCACCGCGATATCGCCTATGTGCGCTCCAACCGTGACGTCTCGTTGCACTTCAGCGTGCAGCAGCGTTTCGATTCGTTCATCGAATGCTGCAGCCATGCCGGCATTTCGCCGCACGTCATCGTCGCCGAGGAATCGGCGAACCGCATCGCCGAGGTCGTCACGCAGCTGCTCAGCCTCGAGCATATGCCGACGGCCATCGCCTGTCAGGAGGATGGCATCGCGATTCCGCTCATCTTCCAGCTGATGCGAGGCGGCTTCTCGGTGCCCGGCCAGCTTTCCGTCATCGGTTACGACAACAGCACCTATGCGAGCGACATCGGCCTGACGACGATCGCGCAGGATCCGGTGCACATGGCGCGCAAGGCCGCCGAGATGACGCTCGCGCTCATCGACGGCGAGACGCCGGAGCAGCTGTACGTCACCGAGCCGGCGCGCCTTGTCGTCCGATCGTCAACCGGTCCGGCCGCGCCGCGAGCCTGAGCATCCACCCGTTCGATCGTTCATTCGACGATTCCGTTCAACAACGACGAAAGGCCGCGAGGACGTCGATATGACGTCCTCACGGCCTTTCGTCGTCGCCGTCTTGCCCGTCAGCGACGTGCGTATCCGTCGCAGAATCGCCACACATACGCAAACGTGGGGCGTCGCAGCTGCGACGCCCCACGTTGCTTGGAAGGATCCAGAGGAAGAAAAGAAAAGCGGTATTCAATTATCGATCTTCAGTTATCACCGACGACCGTCGGCACGTCGCGCGGTCGCCATGCGGATGTTTAGGGAAGGCATCCGCATGTCAGAGAGACGCGACCATGCGAGGCTGTTCAGTTATCGTGATCGATTCCTCGATCTGTTCAGTTATCGCGACGGGGCGGCCGAGCCGCCCCATCAGCGGTCTTCTGAGACTCAGTGCGTCGCCTGATACTCGGTCGCCCAGTTGTTGACGAAGGCATCGACGACGGCGTTCCAGTCGCCGGTACCCTGCGCGTAGGCGAGCATCGCCTGGCCGAGGACGTTCTTGTATTCCTCGGACGGCATCATCGAGAAGTCCCAAGCAACCTGCGTCAGATCCTTGTTCTGGATGCTGGCGTTCGCGTCGGCGATCAGCGGGTTCGAGGTCTTGACGTCGTTGAAGGTCGAGAACGGCGTGGTGAAGCCCATGTCTTCGCTCATCGCCTTCTTGCCCTCATCGGAGGTGATGACCCACTCAAGGAACTCCTGCGAGGCCTTCTGGTCGGCCTCGGAAGCCTTCGAGTTGATGCACCAGTAGTTCTCGGAGCCGGTCGCGAGGCCTTCGGTCTTGTCGTCGACACCGATGTAGATCGGAAGCATGCCGACGGAGGAGTCCTTCATGCCGGCCTTCTGCAGGTCGCTCCACGCCCAGGTGCCGTTCTGGTAGAAGGCGGCCTTGCCGAGCGCGAACTCGGAGTTCGCGTCGTCGCCGGTCTTCGAGCTCAGCTGGGTCTTCTCAGTCGTGGAATCGGTGATGTACAGGTCGAAGATGTTCTTGAAGTTATCCATGTACATGTCCTTGATGGACGCCGGCGGAGCGGTGATGTCGTCCTTCTTGAACTGGTAGTACAGCGGGATGTTCGCCAGATGCGTCTTGAAGCGCCAGTCGGAGCTGGAATCGAAGCCGGCCGACGTGAAGGCGCCCTCAATGCCGAGGTCCTTCTTGCGCTTCTGCATGTCGTCGGCGACCTTCTTCAGCGTGTCGAAGTCCTTGATCTCATCGGCGGACTTGATGACGGCGTCCTTGAGCTCGGTGTACTTCTTGACGATGTCCTTGTTGTAGATGAGGCCGTAGGACTCGATGACGTACGGCACGCCGACGATCTTGTCGCCGTCGGTGAGCGCGAGGCTCTGGTCGTTCATGTCCTTGTAAATCGCGGTGTCCTTGAGATCCGCGGTGTAGCCCTTCCAGCTCTGGTAGCCCACCGGGCCGTTGACCTGGAAGATCGTCGGGGCTTCGCTCTTGGCGAGCTCAGACTTGAGCTGCTGCTCGTAGGTGCCGGAGGCCGCGGTCTGAACCTTGACCTTGACGCCCTTCTCCTTCTCATACTTCGCGGCGAGCGCGGTCCACTGATCCGCGGCTTCCGGCTTGAAGTTCAGGAAGTAGACGCTGCCCTTACCATCACCGGAGGAGCTGGAGCTTCCGCCGCCGCATGCGGCGAGCGGCACGACCATAGCGGCCGCAGCGAGCAATCCCACGGTTGTCTTCATCGTACGATTCATCTTCGAACCTTTCTCTGTACGCCTGTCGGCGCTGCACCTTCGCGGTGCACGTTAAGAAGTCTCTTTCCTCGACAACTTCTTTCAACGACCATTGTGCACCATAAATGCAAAATGTGCAAACGTAGGCACGCCGAACGGCAGCATTTGCACTGACTTCGGCACCGCTTGCAGCGCGGAAATACCACGTTTCCAATGTTTCACGACGTTTTACGACCGATGAAAGCGTTTGCTAACGACACACCGGGAGCGTCATTGCCCATGGCGGCGGCCCCGCGACGGCGCACACCGTGACGCTAATCATAACGCCGATGTGGCGGCTTCCGCCATGCCATGTCCACCGTGCCCGATGTATACGACACTTCGACATGTCCGCGTCGTACATCTATTTCTTTACGAGGGAATATAATTAGCTGCAGCCGCGCATGTCCGGATGAAAACCGGGACACGCACCGGGCGAACACATCGATGGCGAGGCATGCGCACGGGCCGCATGCCGTCGGGAAAGGAACGTCATGACCCTCAACAACACCCATGACGACTGGTGGAAGCAGGCCGTCGTCTATCAGGTCTACCCCCGCAGCTTCCGCGACGCGAACGGCGACGGTCTCGGCGACATCGCCGGCGTCACCGCGCAGATGGGATATCTCAAGAAGCTCGGCGTCGACGCCGTCTGGCTCTCGCCGTTCTACCCGTCCGAACTCGCCGACGGCGGCTACGACGTCATCGACTACCGCAACGTCGATCCGCGCCTCGGCACGCTCGACGATTTCGACGCGATGCTTGAGGCCGCCCATACGGCCGGGCTCAAGGTGATCGTCGACATCGTCCCGAACCACACGTCGAACCTGCACCCGTGGTTCCAGGCCGCCCTCGCCGCCGCGCCCGGCTCCGCGGAGCGCGACCGCTACATCTTCCGCCACGGCGAAGGCGAGCACGGCGAGCTGCCGCCGAACAACTGGCAGTCGCTGTTCGGCGGCCCGGCCTGGGAGCCGGTCGGCGGCGGCGAATGGTATCTCCATCTGTTCACGAAGGAGCAGCCGGACCTCAACTGGAAGAACCAGGACGTGCACGACGATTTCAAGCGCACATTGCGCTTCTGGTCAGACCGTGGCGTCGACGGCTTCCGCATCGACGTGGCGCATGGCCTTGCGAAGGATCTCGATTCCCGCCCGCTCAAGGAGCTCGAGCAGTGGGCGGTCGGCTCCGACCAGTCGCATGACGGCACCCATCCGCTGTGGGACCGCCCCGAGGTGCATGACATCTACCGCGAGTGGAACGCCGTCTTCAACGAATACGACCCGCCGCGCTTCGCCGTCGGCGAGGCCTGGGTCGTGCCGGAGCACCAGCATCTGTACGCGTCGAAGGACGAGCTGGGTCAGGTCTTCAACTTCGAATTCGCGAAGGCCGACTGGTTCGCCGATGAGTTCCGCACGGCGATCGTCGAGGGGCTCGCGAGCGCTGACGAGGCGAAGTCGACGACGACGTGGGTCATGAGCAACCATGATGTCTGCCGCCATGCGAGCCGCTACGGCCTGCCGCAGGTGCGCACGAACGGCTACCATGTCCTCGCGAACGACTGGCTGCTGCGTTCCGGCACCACCTATCCCGAGAATCGCGAGCTCGGCGCACGCAGGGCGCGCGCGGCGATCCTGATGGAGCTGGGCTTGCCCGGTTCGGTCTATGTGTATGAAGGCGAGGAGCTGGGTCTGCCGGAGGTCGCGACGATTCCGTGGGACCATCTTGAGGATCCGGTCGCGTTCAACACCGACCATGGCGACGCACAGAAGGGCCGCGACGGCTGCCGTGTGCCGCTGCCATGGGTTGCCGCCGACCGTCCGCGTCCGGCCGACTGGGATCCGCAGTTCGGCACTGGCGCCTCCTTCGGCTTCTCGTCGGCGCCGGCCGACGGATCCGCCCCCGCCGACCCGCATCTGCCGCAGCCGTTGTGGTATGCCGACTATGCGGCTGACGTCGAGGACGCCGACGACGGCTCGATGCTCAATCTCTACCGCCGCGCGCTGCATTGGCGTCAGGATCATCTGACGCCGACCGGCGACCTGTCCTTCGCGTGGCTCGGCGATGACGTGCTCGATTCCGGCGATGCCGACGTGATCGCGTACGCGCGCCCGGTCGCCGACGGGGACGGCGACCGTTTCGCCTGCATCGTCAACTTCGGTCCGACGCCGGTCGAGCTGCCGCATGGCGACATCGTGCTGCGTTCGACGGCCTTCGACGGCTATTCGCTGCCAGTCGACGCAGCCGTGTGGATGCGCATCTGAGCGTGATTTCATATCAACGCATGGGGCGGGCGGCGACACATGCCATGTCGCCGCCCGCCTCATGCGTTTTTCGATGATCAGTCGCCCGATTCAGACATTCCACTTCCAGATGACGTGGTCGCCTTTGTAGACGGACAATGCACAGATGTGCGCGGTGTCGAGTTTGAGATGACGCCCGAAGCGCGGTTCCATGCCGAGCCATTGCGTCGTCAGGATGCGCAGGATATGCGCGTGCGCGACGCACAGCACGTCGCGTCCCGCCTCGAGCGCCGGTATTGCCCGGTCGATGACGCGGCGTGCGCGTGCTGCCGCCTCTTCGATGCTTTCTCCAGGCCCGTTGATGATCGTGATCTGCTGGCCGTCGGGGAAGATCTCGACGCGTTCGCCAGCAAGATGGTCGGCGAGCGCCGTCGGCCCCTGCCCCCAGACGTCCCATTCCTCGCCGAGCGCGGCGAAGAGCTCCTCACGCGTGCGTCCCTCGGCGCGGCCGTAATCCCACTCCTCGAGGTCGGCGGTGAGGGTCGGCGATGCGAATCCCGCTTCCTGCGCCGTCGTCATTGCACGCCGCAGATCGGAACAGTAGACGTCGCCGTCGGCGAAGCCGTTCGGGAACAATGCACGCAGGCGTGCGCCGGCGTCACGCGCCTGCTGCACGCCGACGTCGGTGAGGGGGATGTTCGTGCGTCCGGTGTACTGCCCAGATTCGCTCCAGCGTGTTTGCCCGTGGCGAAGCAGCACGAGCGTGCCGTATCGCTTCGCGTGATCATTCATCGTTGAATTCTGCATATGCCCACTCTATCGTGCCGCATGAAGAAGACGCGGCGACGATGTACGCAGGCGGCCCGCGCCACGGATCGACGATGGCATACACTGGTGCAGTATGAACAAGCATCAGCACGAATCGGCGTCCGCGGACGCCAAGCTCACCGCCGCGACGGACGCCATCGCCGGCGAACGTTCCGATCTCGACGCGATGACGGACAAGACGGTCGCCGAGCTCAACAGGGTGAACAACAAGGTCACGGCCATGCGCGAAGCCCGCACCTCCGACCCCGATACGCTCGGCGACAAAGTGTTCCGCATGGCATTCCCGGCCGTCGTCGGCCTCGTCGGCGGCAAGGTGTTCAGCTCGGTGTGGAATCTCGTCATCAACAAGGTGCATCCGAGCCCCGATGACGATGAGCAGGACCGCCAGCAGGGGCTCATCATGAGCATGCTGTTCGCGGCCGCGTCGGCGGCGTTCGGCACGTTGCTGTCCGAAGTCTCGACGAAGGGCGTCCAGAAGATCATCGCGCGCATGCAGACGAAGCGCCGCTGAGCGCGCGCTTCACGCTATTGGCACCCTTTGGGCATCATCCGCGCTCGTGTCGGCCGCCGTTGCGCCGTCGGGCCGCCTGACGCGCACGGCGGCGACAGTCTGCGATAATGGCGGTATGACTGAACTATTGCATAATGACACCGTCGATGTCCTGCTCAACCGTCGTTCGATCCGCGCGTTCCGTCCCGAACCGCTGAACCCCGAAATGACGGCGACGATCGAATCCGCCGCGCAACACGCGGCCTCGAGTCAGTATCTCAATGATTGGTCGGCGATCCGCGTCGTCGATCAGCGCCTCAAGGATGATCTCGCCGCTATCGCGAAGCAGCCGTACATCGCGCAGGCGCCCGCGCTCTATGTGTTCGTGCTCGACGAATACCGCAACATGGTCATCGCCCGCGAGCAGGGCGACGCCGTCGATTCCGACGCGTTCACGCTCAAGAACAGCTACCGCTTCACGCAGGCGCAGAACGACGCCGTGCTCGCGCTGCATGCGATGGAAACGGCAGCGGAGTCGCTCGGCCTCGGCTGCGTGATCCTCGGGTCGATTCTCAACGATATTCCGCGTCTCATCGAGCTGTTCCATCTGCCGAAGTACACCTATCCGGTGCTGGGACTCGCGATTGGCAAGCCGGCGCAGGAACCGGCCCTCAAGCCGCGCATGAGCGGCACACTGCAGTTCTTCGACGACCGCTACAACGACGATCCGACGTTCATCATGCGCACGATCGCGGAATTTAACGAGGAAGTGCATCAGTACTACGATTTGCGCGACCCGAATAGGCCGGTGCCGACCTATGACGCGCAGATCGCGCAGAAGGCCGTCGCCGGCGAAGTGCTCGGCCGCGGTCTCGAGCATGCGGTGCAGCAGGGCTTCGAGCTGGATCGCTGATGCCCCGCGTTGCCTAGGCGCCGTGTACGACGATGTGCACGGCAACGACGGCAAGAGTACAGCGTCGACAGGGGTACGGGTCGCGTCACTGATAGCGCGGCTTGTACCCCTTCTTTCGTGAGTAGCGCTTCTGCGAGCGTTTGAAATGGCCTACGGCTTCGTTCAATGCGGGATCCCGGTGGGTCAGATGCCACTGTCCACAGTACTGGCAGCGATACACCCATAACTCCACGCCGCGTTCGATGCGGCTCTGTTCTGCGGCCTGCCAGGCGGTTTGCCGATCATGGTACATGATCTTGCTCGTCGTCTCGCAACGTTTCGGCGTGAAGTAGTGCATAGTGCACATCATAGATGCGCCTCCCTGACCGGGAATCGCGAACGGAGCACCAAATCGGAGGGCGTATGCAGATGGCTTCGTGATGGTGTCGATGACGGTGGTGGTGTCGATGACGACGGCGTCTGCAGCGTTGATCGTACGGTCCTGCCATGGTGCTGCATATGACGAGGCCCGCCGTGTGGGTGGGCTGTGGAAGTCGCCGGATATGGGAAAGCCCACCGTGTGGTGGGCTTTCGTGTGAAGTGTGGGTGCGGCGGCGTGCTACTCTCCCACACCCTGTCGGGTGCAGTACCATCGCCGTGCCAGGTCTTAGCTTCCGGGTTCGGAATGGGACCGGGCGTCTCCCCTGGGCTGTGACCGCCGCAAGACTGTATTGTGTTATTCATGGTCGACCCCCGGGTGGGGGTTGGTGGGTGGTTCGGGGACCGGATGGTGGACGCGGGCGCAGGTGTTCGTATGGAAGGAACGGGTGTTCGTTGCGGTTTCGTGTTGATGCTTGTATCGTGTGACTCC
>NZ_AUJM01000001.1:0-41009 GCF_000424225.1 Bifidobacterium sp. AGR2158 | reverse complement strand
TCTTTCTGTTGCGTTGAAGAGATTCGACGAAGCAGTATTCCTGCGTAGCTCAGTTGGCAGAGCATCCGACTGTTAATCGGACGGTCACTGGTTCAAGCCCAGTCGCAGGAGCCAACAAGCCGCCTCCGGGCGGCTTTTTCGTTATCGGATCGCCGTGGGCGACGGCACCGGCCAGGGATGGTCGTGTGTGCGTTTCCGTGGCCATCGCGCACCCTCTTCGGCATGCGGGCCAGCGTGCACCGAGTTCAGCCGCCTCCGTTACGATGGGAGGCATGAATGAACCGAACCCTACGGCCGTCGTGGCCGATCCGTGGCCCGCGCCGCTCGCGACCGCACCATTGGATGCGACCGTCACGATTCCGGGCAGCAAATCGCTTTCCAACCGTTATCTCATTCTCGCCGCGTTGAGCGTCGACCCCGTGCGCATCCGCGGTCTGCTGCGCTCGCGCGACACCGACCTGATGATGAATGCGTTGCGTGCGCTCGGCGTGACCTGTCAGGAGGACGCCGACGACCCGACGACGGTCACGGTGACGCCGCCGCCGAACGGCGTGTTCAGGGGTGGCGCGGATGTCTTCTGCGGCCTCGCTGGAACGGTGATGCGCTTTGTGCCGCCGCTCGTGCTGTTCGCCGACGGCCCCGTGCGTTTCGACGGCGACGAGCAGGCGTATGCGCGGCCGATGGAGCCGCTGCTGTTCGGCCTCAAGCAGCTCGGCGCACATGTCGAATACCACGGCGAGGAAGGATGCCTCCCGTTCACGGTGACGCCGCCGACGAAACTCGGTTCCTCTGACGGCAAGCCGATCAAGATTCGCGTCGATTCATCGTCGTCCTCGCAGTTCGTCTCCGGCCTGCTGCTCGCGGCTTCCCGAATTCCCGGAGGCGTGCTGCTGCGCCACACCGGCCGTACGTTGCCGAGCCTGCCGCACATCCGCATGACGATGGAGGACATCAACGCGGCCGGCGGCGATGTGACGATGCCGGAACGGGGACGTTGGCTTGTGCAGCCGCGTATCCTCGATTTGCCGCGCACCGTGACCGTCGAACCCGACCTGTCGAACGCCGCGCCGTTCCTGGGCGCCGCGCTCATCGCGGGCGGCGACGTGCGTGTGCCGAACTGGCCGGCGCACACGACGCAGCCGGGAGGTCTGCTGCCGTCGATGCTGCACAAGTTCGGAGCGACGATCACGCTCGACGGCGAGCCGTTCAGCGAAATCAACGATTGTGAAATGTTCAACGACGACTTCTCCGGTCTGCTGTGTGTGAGCGGTGACGGCGCGATCCGCGGACTCGGCGAACTCGATCTGTCCGCGGCGGGCGAGATCGCGCCGAGCATCGCCGCCATCGCGACGCTCGCGGACGGGCCGTCCGAACTCGTCGGCATCGGACATCTGCGTGGCCATGAGACGAATCGTCTCAAGGCGCTCGTCACCGAGATCGAACGTGTCGGCGCGCACGCCGAGGAACTCGACAACGGCATCGCCATCGAACCGGTCGCCGACGACGAACTGCACGGCGCGGTCATGGAGACCTACGCCGACCATCGTATGGCCACTTTCGCGGCGATGCTCGGACTGCGCATCCCCGGCATCGAAATCAAGGACGTGCAGACGACGCGCAAGACGATCCCCGATTTCACCGGCATGTGGACGTCGATGCTCGCCCAGCATCAGTGACCCAACCGCCGCACTCCACAAACGGCAACTACGCCGACCCCTCTTTCGTGGGCGCCTCCACCCCGGACGGCGCCCGCCTTCATATGCTTACGGGTAGTCGTTCTTACGGGTAGCCATATCTACGGGTAGTCGTTCCCGTAAGCGATCGCTCTTACGGGCAGTTGCGTCTATGGGCGGCGATTCTTACGGGTAGTCACTCTTACGGGCAGTCACGTCTGCGTGGCTGCATCCCGTGACACTCATGACGGAATCGTTTCGCCGACGCGGTCGCCCGTAACGGATCAAGCGGAAGCTGCCTGCAGCGAGCGCTACCCGTAAGCAAGATGCCGCCCGTAAGAAAGGCGCCCCCGTAAGGATGAAGTACTGCCTGTAAGAAAGATGCTGCCCATAGGAGTGCTGCCTGTACGAAAGACAGCGCCGCCCGTAAGGCGAGGTGTTGCCCGTAAGACGAGGCCGGCGCAGCAACAAAAAAAGGAGGGACGACTTATTCGTCGTCCCTCCCTGTCATGCGTGTGTCATGTGCGACATGTGGTCGTCACGACCGGTGTCGCACTGCGCGATGACGGATACGCTCAGTCGGCGATCTTGTTGCCGTACGTGTCCTCGCCCTTCTCGACGATCGCCTGCGCACGCTGCGCGATCGCGAGTTCCTCGTTCGTCGGGTAGACAACGACGATCACCGAGGAATCCGGCGTGGAGATGATGCGCGGTTCCTTGGAACGCGTGTCGTTCTTCTCCATGTCGAGCTTGACGCCGAACGGCGCGAGCTTCTCGCATACCATGCGGCGCACGATTTCGTCGTTCTCGCCGACGCCGGCGGTGAAGGTGAGCACATCAAGGCCGCCGAGCTGCGCAGTGTAGGCACCGATGTAGCTGACGATACGGTGGACGTAGACGTCGAGCGCGAGCTTCGCGTCCTCGTTGCCCTCGGCGACGAGACGATGCACTTCACGCATGTCGCCGAAGCCGGTCATGCCCATCATGCCGGACTTCTTGTTGAAGAGGTCGTCGAGCTCGTCAACGTCCATCTGCGCGTTGCGCATCAGGTGGAAGACGGCGGCGGGATCGATGTCGCCGGTGCGCGAACCCATGACGAGGCCCTCGAGCGGGGTCAGGCCCATCGATGTCTCGATCGGACGGCCACCGAGCTCGGCGGATGCGGACGCGCCGTTGCCGATGTGCAGGACGATCTGCTTGAGGCTCTTTGCGGCCTGCGCGTCGATGCCGAGGAACTCCGGGATGCGCGAGGAGACGAACCAGTGGGAGGTGCCGTGCGCGCCGTAGCGGCGGATCTTGTACTTGTCGGCGACTTCCTTGTTGAGCGCGTAGGTGCTGGAGGCCTTCGGCAACTGCTGGAAGAAGGAGGAATCGAAGACGTAGACCTGCGGCACTTCCGGCATCAGCTGACGCATGACGCGCGCGCCCTTCGCCTCCGGTCCGTTGTGCAGCGGGGCGAGCACGGCGAGTTCCTCGACCTTCTCCGTCGTGGCCGGGGTCACGAGCGCCGGATCCGGGAAGGTGTTGCCGCCCTGGACGACGCGGTGGCCGACGGCGATGATGCCCGCCTCGTCGAGTTTCGGGCCGTACTCCTCGAAGAAGCCGAGCACGCGCTTGAGGCCCTGCTCATGGTTCTCGATACGCTCTTCGAGCTCATGCTTTTCGCCATTGTATTCGTACTTGTAATGACCGTCGATCGGCTCACCGATCTTCTCGACGAGACCCGATGCGATTCCCTCGCCGGTCTCGAGGTCGACGAGCTGGTACTTGATCGAGCTGGAGCCCGAGTTGATAACAAGGACGGTTTTCGCCATTGTGGCATCCTCCATTGGGTTATTACGTTCGCCGCGGTTGCGACTTTCCTCAAGACAGATTACTCAGCGAATGCTACAAACAGTCGAACGACATGACCGAATATGGACACGCGCCCGTTACCTGCGTCGCCCGATACGTCCTCGCAGAACGATGTTGGCCGGGCGCTCCCGATTGGGGAGCGCCCGGCCAACCGTGAGGTGCGCCGTGCTCAGTCGTTCTGCTGGGCTTCAATCGCGGTCAGCGCGATCGTATTGATGATGTCCTGGACGAGCGCGCCGCGCGACAGGTCGTTCACCGGCTTGTTCAGGCCCTGCAGAATCGGTCCGATCGCGACGGCGTTCGCCGTGCGCTGCACCGCCTTGTAGCAGATGTTGCCCGAATCGAGATCGGGGAACACGAAGACGGTGACGCGTCCGGCCACCGGGTTGCCGGCGGCCTTGACGGAGGCCACTTCGGGCGACCATGCCGCGTCAAACTGGATCGGGCCGACGAGTTCGAGATCCGGCGCCTTCTGCCTCACGATGCTCGTCGCTGCGTCGACCAGATCGACATCCGGTCCCTTGCCCGAGCCGAGCGTCGAATAGGAGAGCATGCCGACACGCGGCTCGACGGAGAAGGCCTTCGCCGTCTGCGCCGACTGCAGCGCGATGTCCGCGAGCTGCTCGGGGTCCGGGTCGAGGTTGATCGCGCAGTCGGCGAAGACCGAGACGTGGTCCTTGAGACACATGAGGAACGCGCCGGAGACCGACTTGATGCCGGGCTTCGTCTTGATGAGCTGCAGCGCCGGTCGCACCGTGTTCGCCGTCGAGCTGATCGCGCCGGAGACGAGGCCGTCGGCCTGTCCGAGCACGACGAGCATCGTGCCGAAGTAGTTCGGGTCGCGCAGCGTCTTGCGTGCCACGTCGGGCGTCATGCCCTTCTTCGCGCGCAGCTCGCACAGACGGTCGACCATGACGGCGAGCAGCTGCTCGTCCTCCATTGACTGGAAGCGCGCCTTGTCGAGGGAACGCAGTCCGAGGGTGCGTCCGCGCTCGAGGATGTCGTTCTGCTCGCCGATGATGATGAGGTCGCAGATGTCGGACTGCAGCAGATAGTCGGCGGCCTGGATGATGCGGTCGTCGGAACCTTCCGGCAGCACGATCGTCTTGCGGTCCGCCTTCGCGCGCGCGAGCAGATCATACTGGAACGCGTACGGCGTCGTCGGCGGCACGAAGGGGGAATCGAGCGTCTCCATCAGTTCGTGTTCGGGGACGTGCTCGTCGAACAGCGCGATCGCCTCGTCGGCGTGTGACAGATCGGACAGGTCGATGAACGGCAGCGTCCACACGCGCACGTCGTAGTTCTTGAAGTACTCCTTGAGCGTCGACGCCTGATCGTCCTTGCAGCCGGTGACGAACACGCCGATGACCTTGGTGCCCGCGTTCGTCACGACCTCGGAGCATGATTCGATCGTCTCGAGCACCTCGTCGGGCGCACGCCCGATTGTGCACACGGTGAGCAGGACCGGCGACTGCAGGTCCGCGGAGACGTCCGCGTTGAACAAGAAGCGTTCGGGGTCGCCGACCTTGGTCTTGTCGGAGCCGACGATGACGCGCGCCTGCGACCTGAGCACGGCGTTCGTGTCGATGAAGTTGGCGACGATCTGCTCGCGTGCCTCCTTCTTGCGCAGCCGCGCCGTCTGCAGCGTGACGCCGATGGCCTGCGCACGCGTCTGGCCCGATGACGTGTACTTGAGCAGCGTGTCGGTGAAGGTCTCGTCAGGGGAGACGGCGGGACGGAAGATGCTGGTGCGCAGATGCCTGGAGAGTGCGTTGACGACTCCGAGCGCGACGGCGTTGCGTCCGTTGCCGGGATTCGGGCTGAGGATGCTGACGTTCTTGAGACTCACTGTTCGCTCCTTCTGCGGTTTGCAAGTGCGGGGATGCCCCGGATCGGCGCGGCGCCGGAGGGCAGGGTAACGGCGTTGTTCACAAGCGACCATTCTACCCAGCGGCGATGCGCGCAGGTCGTCCGGCACGCACACCGGACGCAAATGTGAGCTAGATAACAGTTTGATGATACGAAGAACGGGGATCCGGACACTGTCCGAATCCCCGTTCCTATCGACTAGACGATGTCAGTCCTGAATGGGACTCACTCGTTGTCGCCCGCGGTGGCCGCGGTGGCGGAGAGCATCTGCGTCTCGTCGACCTTGACGTCCGGATACACCCAGTCGGTGAACTCCGGGATGTCGTAGCCGTTGTCGACCGCGAACTGGAACGCCTTCTTGCGGAACTCGTTGAGCTCCTTGATCTTGTCGGCGTACTTGTCGGCGTCGATCAGTTCGAGAGCCTGAGCTTCGAGCGCGTAGCGATCCATGTCGTTGACGCGGACCATGTCGAACGGCGTGGTCGTGGAGCCCTGCTCCTTGTAGCCGACGACGTGGAAGTTGTCGTGGTTCGGGCGGTCGTAGATGAGGCCGCGGACGTCCTGGGCATAGGAGTGGTACGCGAACAGGACCGGCTTGTCGGCGGTGAAGAGCTCGGCGAAGTCCTCGTTGGACATGGCTTCGTCATTGTTCTCCGGGGACTGCAGCTTGAGGAGGTCAACGACGTTGACGACCTTGAACTTGATGCCTTCCTTGTTCAGGGCGTCGGAAGCGGCCATGATCTCCTGCGTCGGGACGTCGCCGGCGGCGGCGAGGACGACCTGGACCTCGTCGTTGCTCTTGGCGTTCGAAGCCCACTTCCACTCGGCGGCGCCGGCCTCGAGCTCGGCGCGAGCCTCGTCGAGGGTGATCCACGTCGGAGCCGGCTGCTTGCCGGAGAAGATCGCGTTGATCTTGTTGGTCGACTTGAAGCACTTCTCGGCGATCGCGAGCAGCATGTTGGCGTCGGTCGCGAAGTAGATGTTCGTCACGTGGTCGTTGTTGAACGTCTTGTTGATCAGGACGGAGGTGACACCCGGGTCCTGATGCGAGAAGCCGTTGTGATCCTGACGCCACACGTGCGACGAGATCAGCAGGTTGACCGACGAGATCGGCTTGCGCCACGGGATCTCACGGACGGTGGCCTCGAGCCACTTCGCATGCTGGTTGAGCATCGAGTCGATCACGTGGGCGAAGGACTCATAGGTGCTCCACATGCCGTGGCGGCCGGTGAGGATGTAGCCCTCGAGCCAGCCCTCGCACTGATGCTCGGACAGCTGCTCGACGACCTGGCCGGTGACGGCCATGTTCTCGTCGACGAGAGCGGACAGGTAGCCGTTGTCCCACTGCTTCTTCGTGACCTCGTAGGTCGCGTTCAGACGGTTGGAAGCGGTCTCGTCCGGTCCGAAGATACGGAACGAATCCGGGTTGTTCTTGATGATGTCACGGCTGTAGGCGCCCAGCGAGCGCGGAGCCTCGACCTGGCCCCAGCCATGGCCGTATTCCTTGACGCCCTTGATCTCGTACTGATCGAGCTCCGGCAGGTTCAGCTCCTGACGGATGCGGCCGCCGTTGGCGTTCGGGTTGGCGCCGATGCGCAGCTCGCCCTTCGGCATGAACTCGGTGACGTCGTCCTTGATCGAGCCGTCGGCGTTGAAGAGCTCCTCCGGCTTGTAGGACTCCATCCAGCCCTTGAGGACCTCGAAGTGCTCCTCGGTGTCGCGGGCGGAGGCCAGCGGAACCTGGTGCGCACGCCAGGAGCCTTCGGTCTTCTTGCCGTCGATGAACTTCGGGCAGGTCCAGCCCTTCGGGGTGCGGAAGATGAGCATCGGGTAGAACGGGCGGGTCATGTCGTCCGTCTGGGCCGCGGCCTTGATGTCGCAGATCTCGTCGAAGATCGTCTCGAAGAGCTCGGCGAAGCGACGGTGGATCGACATGTGATCCTCGTTGTCGAAGCCGGCGACGAACTCGTACGGGTGGTAGCCCATGCCGCGGAAGAAGTCGTGCAGCTCTTCGTCGGAGATGCGGGCGAGGATCGTCGGGTTCGCGATCTTGTAGCCGTTGAGGTGCAGAATCGGAAGGACGATGCCGTCGGTGCGCGGGTTGACGAGCTTGTTGGACTGCCAGCCGGTGGCCAGCGGGCCGGTCTCGGCTTCACCGTCGCCGATGATGCACGGGACGAACAGGCTCGGGTTGTTCATGATCGCGCCGTAGGCGTGGGAGAGCGCGTAGCCGAGCTCGCCGCCTTCGTGGATCGAGCCCGGGGTCTCCGGAGCGAAGTGGGACGGGATGCCGCCCGGGTAGGAGAACTGGCGGAAGAACTTCTGCAGGCCAGCCTCATCCTTGGTGATGTTCGGGTAGTACTCGGTGTAGGTGCCATCGATGTAGGACTGCGCCGTACCGGCCGGGCCGCCGTGGCCAGGACCCATGATGAACACGGTGTTCTGCTGGTGGTCGGCGATGAGGCGGTTGATGTGGGCCAGAAGGAAGTTCAGGCCCGGGGTGGTGCCCCAGTGGCCGACGAGACGGTGCTTGACGTCGTCGCGGGTGAACGGCTCCTTCATCAGCGGGTTGCTGCGAAGATAAATCTGGCCGATGGACATGTAGTTGGCGACGCGCCAGTACTTGTCCATGCCTTCGATGGCTTCTTCCGAAACCGGGCGATCCAGCTTCTGCCAAGGGGTGCCAATAACAGGATTAGTCATGTGTGCTCCTGTACTCCTGCACATAGTGTGCGATTGATTTTTTCGGTGGGGACACGGGATCCGCATGTCCCTCCGTGAGGAAGGAACCCCGTGTCCGGTCGAGGAACATGTTACGCGGACTCGCTGACGTTTTGCGTTCTTTTGGTTAGGTGTGTGCGGAAATGTTTGATTTCTTATGCATTTTGGAAGAATCTGCTGTTGAAATGTGAATTCGGCCGACGAGTGAACAATGCTGAAAACCATTGGAATCACGGGGTTTCTGTATGATTCCGACTTCCGTCGCCGTTCGATTCCGTGTACGGATCGCGGCGTGTTGCATATAGTCCTTCCAATGCGTCCCGACCCTTGTGCGGGGCGCACTTGAACGCTTCAGCGCCGCCCGTGCCGGCGCATGCGCCCGCGGGGCCGCGGATATGGCCAATGTCTCCTTGCGGCAGCACAATATCTGTGTTGTAATGCCCGTAAGAGTGCAATCCGTCCGTCAAAGGGAGTTGTATGGCAACCGGTCCTGTCCTCGTCGTTGATTTCGGAGCCCAGTACGCGCAGCTCATCGCGCGCCGCGTACGTGAGGCCAATGTGTATTCCGAACTGGTCCCGCATTCGATGCCCGTCGACGAGATGCTCGCCAAGAACCCCTCGGCGATCATCCTGTCCGGCGGTCCCGCGTCCGTTTACGAGCCGGGCGCCCCGACGATCGATCCGAAGGTCTTCGGCGCCGGCGTGCCGGTGCTCGGTATCTGCTATGGCTTCCAGGTGATGGCCCACGAGCTCGGCGGCGACGTGGACAAGGCCGCGCTCGGTGAGTACGGCAAGACCGAGGCCGTCATCGACGAGCCGACCGGCATCCTCGACGGCTCGCCGTCGCTGCAGACGACGTGGATGAGCCACGGCGTCGCCGTGAACAAGGCGCCCGAGGGCTTCGAGGTCCTCGCGCACACCGAGGGCGCGCCGGTGGCCGCGATGGAGGATGAATCGCGAAAGCTCTACGGCGTGCAGTGGCACCCCGAGGTCCGCCACACGCCGCTCGGCCAGGACCTCATCGAGAACTTCCTGCACGAGTGCGCCGGCATCCCCGCCGATTGGAACGCGAAGAACATCATCGACGAGCAGGTCGAGGCGATCCGCGAGAAGGTCGGCGACGCGCAGGTCATCTGCGGCCTGTCCGGCGGCGTCGACTCCGCCGTGGCCGCAGCCCTCGTGCACCGTGCGATCGGCGACCAGCTCACCTGCGTCTTCGTCGACCACGGCCTGCTGCGCAAGGGCGAGGCCGAGCAGGTCAAGCACGACTTCGTCGCCGCCACCGGCATCAAGCTCATCGCCGTCGACGCCTCCGAGGACTTCCTCGACGCGCTCAAGGGTGTCTCCGACCCCGAGACGAAGCGCAAGATCATCGGCGAGAAGTTCATCCGCACCTTCGAGAAGGCGCAGCGTCAGGTGATCGAGGAGGCCGGCGCGCAGGGCAAGGAGGTCAAGTTCCTCGTGCAGGGCACGCTGTATCCGGACGTCGTCGAGTCCGGCGGCGGCGACGGCGCGTCGAACATCAAGTCCCACCACAACGTCGGCGGCCTGCCCAAGGACATCAAGTTCGAACTTATCGAGCCGCTGCGCTCGCTGTTCAAGGACGAGGTGCGCGCCATCGGCACCGAGCTTGGCTTGCCCGACGAGATCGTCTGGCGTCAGCCGTTCCCGGGTCCGGGACTGGGCATCCGCATCATCGGCGAGATCACGAAGGAACGCCTCGACCTGCTGCGCGACGCCGACGCGATCGCCCGCGAGGAGCTGTCGAAGGCCGGCCTCGACCGCGACATCTGGCAGTGCCCGGTCGTGCTGCTCGCCGACGTGCACTCGGTGGGCGTCCAGGGCGACGAACGCACCTACGGCTCGCCGATCGTGCTGCGTCCGGTCAGCTCGGAGGACGCGATGACGGCCGACTGGTCGCGCGTGCCGTACGACGTGCTCGCGACGATCTCGACGCGCATCACGAACGAATGCCGCCAGATCAACCGCGTTGTGCTCGACTGCACGTCGAAGCCGCCGGCGACGATCGAGTGGGAGTGACGCCGCCGATCGCGCGGTCGTCCTTCCGTGACGTCCTTCCTTACGGGCGGCGTCCGTCGAATTTTCGATTCGGCGGACGCCGCCCGTCATCGTCCTTGCGTCCCCTCCCGTGACCTGTGAAAGGTGGCCTTGATGATCATCCTGATCGCCGGTGCCTCGCATGCCGGCAAGACGGCGCTCGCGCAGCGGTTGCTCGAACGCCACGGCTACCCGTACCTGTCGATCGATCATCTGAAGATGGGGCTGATCCGCGCCGGTCGTACGCCGCTGACGCCCGAGGACGACGACGCGCTCACCGATTACCTGTGGCCGATCGTGCGCGAGATGGTCAAGACCGCCATCGAGAACGGGCAGCATCTCATCGTCGAAGGCTGCTACATCCCGTTCGACTGGGCGCGCGATTTCGAACCGCGCTACCTTGCGCACATACGCTACCGTTGCATCGTGCTGAGCGAACGCTACATCCGCGCGCATTTCGACGACGTCCTGCGCTACGCGAACGTTATCGAGCGGCGCATCGACAGCTCGTCGTGCACGATGGAGCACATCATCGACGACAACGCGCGCACGCTCGCGCAGGCCCGCGCGCACGGCGTCGATGTCCTGCTCGTCGACGACGTCTATGACGTCGACCTCGATGCGGACTTCGGGACGGAGGAGCCATGACCCACGATTCGTCCGGGCCTGCGAGCGGGACGTCACCGTCCGTGTGCTGGGCGCGCCGGATGCGACGCGTCCTTGTCGTCGGGTGCCCCGGCACCGGCAAAAGCACGTTCTCGCGCAGGCTGCGGGACGTGACCGGATTGCCGTTGCATCATCTGGACCTGCTGTGGCACAAACCGGACATGACGACGGTCACGACCGACGAATTCGACGCACGTCTGCGGGGGATCCTCGAAGGGGACGCATGGATCATCGACGGCAACTATATGAGGACGCTGGAATGGCGCCTCGAACGCTGCGACACCGTCTATTTCCTCGATGTGCCGAACCGAGACGTGCCTCGCCGGCGTCGAGGCGCGCATCGGTGTGCGGCGCGAGGACCTGCCGTGGGTGGAGCGCGAGTTCGACGGAGAGTTCAGGCGATACATCATCGATTTTCCGCGCGACTGCCGGCCACAGCTCGTCCATATGCTCGATGATGCGGCCCGGCGTGGCGTGCGTGTGTGCACGTTGCGCTCACGCGACGAATTCGAGGCGGCGCTCGCCGATGTGCGCGCGCAATATGGGTGATGCGCGATGGGGCTGATCGGTCGCGGCCGTGTTCGGTGTGCTGTCGTTCGTACAGTCGTCAATCATCCTGTGGATTTCGATTCAGCTCATCGGTTTTCCCCGAAGGAACGTCGGCTTCCGGACACTCGCGTATATGCTGCCGGCGATGACGTTGGTAAGTCCCGGCCTGCTCGTTCTGTTTGACTTTCCGACGGCCTCATGCCGGCTCAACCGTTGGTTGAGTCGGCCGATTCAACCAACGGTGTGTGTGAAAAATGGATGTCGGCGCCGTCTTGTGGTCCGGATGCCTGTAGCGTGAATGGCGAAAGGAGCGAAGACGATGAATCAGACAACGATCGGCGCGTTCATCGCCGAGCGCCGCAAGGCGAAGAACCTGACCCAGCTGCAGTTGGCGCGCAAATTGAACATCACCGACCGCGCGGTCTCAAAATGGGAGACGGGCAAGAGCTTGCCCGACGCGTCCATCATGTTGCCGCTGTGCGCCATATTGGGCATCACGGTGAACGAACTGCTCAGCGGTGAGGAGCTGACGAACGAGGACGCGGGACGCAAGGCGGACGAGAACCTGCTCGCGCTGCGACGCAAGGGCGAGCGCGCCGTGCACTGGAACCGCGTCACGGCGATCGCGCTTTCCGCGCTGATGCTCGTGGGCATGCTGACCTGCCTGATCTGCGATCTGTCGACATCGGGGACGCTCACATGGTCGCTGATCCCCGTCAGCTCCATCCTCTACGCGTGGATGGTCATCGTGCCGGCGATGCTCATGCGAGGCAGTGGCCTGTACGTCGCTCTGGGCGCGTTGACGGCGTTCACGATTCCGTATCTGTTCGTGCTCAGCCGTCTGCTGCATGTCGGGCGCGTGCTGTCGATCGGTGCCGCGGTGTCGATTCCCGCGTTCGTGCTCCTATGGGCGGCGGCCTTCGTCTTGCGGACATATGGCGGGCGTCGTCGGCTGATTGCGTGGGGCGTCTTCTGCGCACTGGCGGCGTTGCTTGAAATTGCCATCAACCTCATCCTGTCGCATATGCTTGGTGAGCCGGAGTTCGAGATCTCGGATGCCCTCACCATCACATTCCTGCTGCTCGTATCGGGCGGCTGTTTCGTCCGTTATGCCGTTACGAGGAGATCCACGGCTGGATGATCGGATATTGTGAAGGGTGCGTGACCGACGTTGTCTGCGCGCCCTTCACACATGCAGTGATGGCTGCCGTCGACGGCCGAGCTTTCTGGTGAGACATGTCGTCGTGGAAATGAGACGGCGGCGATCGGGCTTCGGGTGTTGCCTGATAATCGTATCGCACCGTAAGACGGTTTCCGCCGAGGAGAGGGGGCACCCGATGATGATCAGGGAAGCGAACGAAGAGGATCTTGATGCGTTGCTCGAACTGTATCTTGATCTGCACGAGCGGTCGGTTCCGGAGCATGACGAACGATTGTGGGATGCATGGGCGCGCATCCTCGCCGATCCCGACCACCATCTCATCGTCTGCGAGGAGGACGGGCGCATCGTCTCCTCATGCGTGTGCGTCGTCATCCCGAACCTGACACGCGGAGTGAGGCCATATGCGTTCGTCGAGAATGTAGTGACGCAGGCGGACGCGCGCGGCCGTGGCTATGCGACCGCGTGCCTCGACCATGCGCGTATGCTTGCGCGGAGGGCTGGCTGCTACAAGATGATGCTGCTCACCGGATCCCATGACCCGGAGACGCTCGACTTCTATCGCCATGCCGGTTACAACAGCACCGACAAGACCGCCTTCATCCAGTGGCTGTAGGGCGTCGCAACTTCCGGGCAGCGTGGTTCTTTTCCCGGTGAGCCGATCATCCCACCGAATCCAGCAATGCCGCGATTTGTTCGGCATCGCTCAATGGCGCGATGACGCGGCTGTCGAGCGCGAGCGAATGCAGGATGCGCAGTTCCCGGTTCCTCCGCTCTTCAAGGCAGGCGATGTATCCCCCGTATCCGCGCAGTCCATGCGCTTCGCCATACCCCTGTGATGTGTGGTAGTCGATGACGGCGTTGAGCCAGCCATCGCCGCGTTCGTTGCGAACGCCGTCGATTGCGGCGCGCGCGTCCGGCTCGTCGATGTAGACGACCGTCGGACGCAATGGTTCGATGATCGCCGCGATCTCGCTGATATAGCGTCGTGATTCGTCTTCGTCCATGCCGAAGCGCATCATCGTCTCGCACATCGGGTTCTGCAGCAGGATGCAATTGAACACGTAGACCGTATCAGGTCTGACGTGGGCGGCGAACGTGCGCCATGCATCGAGTATCGTGGCGCGTTCCGTCGCGAAATCGGGGAAGTCGTAGTCGCCGACGTCTGCGGGATGGCTTGTGGCTCCCTCGTCGACGCAGACGACATCCCTGCCGCGCGCCCGCAGATCGGCGGCGATCATCTCGGCAGTCGTGCTCTTTCCGCTGCCCGGCAGACCTTCGACGATGATCAGCCGGGTGTGGGTGTCCTGTGTATCCATGGCGTCATGCTACAGCGTCGCATGTATCCGAAAGGGGAAAGCATGCGGCGATTCGTGCATATGTCGTAGTGAAAGGCGCGTGTGCGCATGCTGCCGTCCGATTTATCGTCGTCGGCCTTGCGGATCTCCTGCCCGAACCGTGGTTCTGCGAGGAGAATCCGTTCGCGATGTTGTGCAATCCGCGTACTGCTTCCGGCCAGTCGCGTATCTCTTGGATTATGCGATGGCTGTCATAGGCTCGGTATCCGAGCGCGCATGCTTGCTGAACGCCATCGGTAACACAAGCGGGCGTATACGGCGTCTACTAGTGCAAGTTCGTCCACGATTCCTCGATGATTGGTGTCACCGCTAATCAGCGACCGGTCGTCGAGGATAATCGACCGGTCACTGAGCAATGGTTGTGGTAGCGGATGCCGGCTCGCTAGTCTGATGTCATTTCGATGCGGTTGTGCAACCGCGCGGAAGAGTGACATCATACCACTGAAGAGAGTAATCAGAGAAGAAATCCACGACACGAATGTTGACTGCCCTATGCGTGTCAGGAGACCGGCACGCTGAGCTATGACGGAGGATGTGTGAATCATTGACGGTACGACTCGTCATCAGTGGGAGATCTGCTGACGGCGCTTGAGATAATCGTTCATCGTGCGCACATTGCTGCGGAACACGACGCCGCAGATCGCGCAGATGATGAGCGTCACCACGAGAATCATCACAATCGTCGAGATGACGGCCCAGACGCCGTATTCGCGCGGAATCCAGCCGATCCACCATGCGATGCACGTGTAGATGATCGTGCCGGGGACGATGGCGACGATGAGCTTGATCCAGGTGGCGAGCCGGTCGCTGACCCAGATGATGGCGGGCGCGCCGAATGCGATGCCGATGACGAGTGTGGCCACGAACTGCTTCACCAGCATCGAACCGGTACTTCCTCCCATGATCATGCCGGCGATACCCGAAAAAAGCGAGCCGATGAATGAGGCGATGCCGATGCCCGTTGCGGTGTATATGGCGAGCGTCTTTCCGATGGATGGATTGGAGTTGTTCATGATTATCCTTTGTGTTGAGTGAGGGTATATCTGAGGAGCTCTGTGGCGGGATGAGAGGACGGCTCTTACATGCCGAGTGCCCGTTTGAACGCGCGCAGATACCGGCGTGAGATCCATTCCTCCGAGCCATCGTGCATGCGCACGCTCATCGCGCCGCCGAAGCCCGGTTCTATGCGGTCGATGGCATGCAGATTCACAATCGCGGATTTGCTGATGCGGATGAAATCATTGCCAAGCGTGTGCTCGAGTTCATACAGTCGACTGTGCGAGGTGAGCGTGCCTTTCGCGGTCACGAGCTGTACGGTGCCCTTGTCCGTGCGTGCGATGTACACGTCGGGGGCCTGCACGATGATCGCACTGCCTCCCTGCATGCCGATGACCGCGTTCTTCAGTGCCTGCTCCTGCTCGATGATCGTGGAATCGGCGCCGATCGAGGCAAGCAGTGCGACCGCATGGTCAAGTTCCGGCGATGCGGACCTGGCCGCTATGCGCGCCTGTTCCTTGGCGATGGTGGGTCGCATGGTCAATTCGACTCGCATCATGCTCCTTCGTGCGATAAGTGTCTGAGTGTGTGTATGTATTCAGCCTAACGTTGCGCTCGGCAGATTTTGGGTCAACACAGGTGAACGGTTGCTCTGGGCGTGTGAGTGGTCAGATTGTTCGGCCGGCTGCAAGGTGATGGCAATCGAGCGCTGCCTGCAAATCGGCTCAGGCCGTAGAGAAATCAACCGGTAGTGCACCCGAGGCTCATTAGGATGAAACACATTCATGGAGTGAGGAGAGTCAGGCATGGCAGACACGAAACAACAGCGGCTGCAGAAACTGGCCGAGGGCAGTGGCGTCTTCGGATACGACCACCACATGCGGCTGCATGCGCTACGCACGGCGAATGGTGTGGCCGTGATCCTGCTCGGATTCGCAATCGGTCACTTCCTGATGCTGCTGCCGCAGCACAACAGCGCGGACATCGACGAGATCATCAAAGGGCTCGACCGTGCAATCGGCATCATGACGAAGGAACTCGTGGACCTGCCGGAGAATCAACGGCACCCGGAATCGTTCATTGTGGAAGTACTCGGTGTGATCGTCGGATGCATCATTCTCAGACACACGCAGCGTCAGGATGACGATTATGTGGCGACGTTCCACCGCATCGAGCAGTTCTACACGCCCGCACAACGCCGTCGTTACCGTGTGCGCGGCTGGCTGTCCGCGCTCGCGGGTGCGTTGGTGATCGCCATCGCGCACCTATTGCTGGCGGTGTTCGCCGTGAATTGTCCGAGTGCACTCGTGCAGGCACTGTCCATGCTCAGTGTGGCGGTGGGCGTGTGGCTGCTCATCCATGGATTCGACATGGCGGGGCGCACCAATCTCTTCTCCTATAATTTCCGCGCACTCAGACACGTGAACATCTATGAACTCGGCCTCAACCAGGATGCCGATGAGCGCGAGCGGCTCATCGGCGAGAAGCGGCTCTCGAGCATCTACTCGTCGATCAAGACGTTCGCGGTGATCCTCGCCGTTCTCGCGGCATTCGCGCTGTACTATCTGCCCACGCTGCACACCGTGTATTTCTGGGTGCCGATTGCAGCCGTGTACATCATCGCCGCGATCTGTGAGGTGTTTGTGATGCGCGCGGCGCGCCGCAAGTACGAGCCCGACTTCGACTAGTCTGCTTCGGGTAATGGTGATTGACGGTCCGTGGTCGGCTGCCCATGTTCGGCGGTGGCGCGCTTGAGACAGGCGATGAACGCCTGCGGCAGTTCCGGCGCCATCGTGAGGATGATTCGTTCTACGGGTATCTTGAGGTCGCTCGCTCCACGATAGGCCATCATGCTCAGGATGCTACCGGTGGCGCTTTCGAAGACGATGCGTGCGCTGACTTCATCCACCTTCTTGTCCGGGAAAAGACGTGTGATGATGACGGGCAGCATCTGCATCATCGCTGCCTTCACCTCGCGTTCCACCAGTGATGCATTCGGTCCGTTGAGCAGCCGGCACAGCATGTCGATGTACTCGCTTCTCATCGACACCCGTTCTTTGACTATCGCGTCCAATTGCCTGTTGGCGTTGTCCGGGGCGTTGCCGGCGGTGAGGAACGACAGCAATGCTAGCGGTAGTTCATACGGAAGCGCCCGTTCGAGCGCGGCATCGGCGAGTTTGTCGATGTTGTCGGAATAGTAGTAGAACGTGCTGCGGTTGCAGTGGCAGTCCTCGGTGAGCTCGCGCACGGTGATCTTGTCGACGGACTGCGTGATGAGTCGCGTGAGCATCGCTTGTTCGAGACGATTCTGCACATTGTCTTCCGGACTGTTCCTGCGCGGCGTGATGCTGCGCGGCGAAGGGTTCCTTGCGATTGGCGTGGATCTGCTCGTTCTGTGCGGGTTCTTGCTCGTGTTCTTTGTACTGGGGGTTGTAGCCAGCTACCTTAACTATCTGCTTTTGTCTGTTTTCGTATGATATAATTAAGTCATGCGTGTCAGGGAATGGGCGAAACGCGAGGGCTTCAACGAGCAGACGGTGTGGCAGTGGTGCCGTGAGAACCTATGCCCGTTCCGTTCGAGCGCATGGCGACGGGTACGATAATCATCCACGACCCGAAATACGAGAGCCAACCCGTCACCCCCACGGCGAATGGAAGGACGGTGTGTTATGCGCGTGTCAGCTCGGCTGACCAGAAGGCCGATTTGACACGTCAGGCCGACCGGTTGAGAGCGTTCGCTCTTGGCATGGGAGTGGAGAAGCCGGAAATCGTCACAGAGACGGGTTCCGGCATGAACGACAGGCGGCGCAAGCTCAACCGGCTATTGTCCGATCCGACCGTGGGCACGCTGATTGTGGAGCACAGGGACAGGCTCGCCCGCATGAACGCGGGACTGGTGGAGAGCGCGTTGAAGGCGCAGGGACGCCGAATCATCGTGGTGGACGACACGGAGCTGGATGACGATTTGGTGCGCGACATGACCGAGGTGCTGACCTCGTTCTGCGCCCGGCTGTACGGGCGTCGCGCAGCCAAGCACAAGACGGACGCGGCGTTGAAGGCGGCGCGTGATGCTTGAAGCGGTCAAGGTGGCGCTCGACCCGACTCCACGGCAGGAACGATTGTTGGAATCGCACGCCGGGGCGGCGCGATTCGCCTACAACAGGGGGCTGGCGCACGTCAAGGACATGCTCGAACGCGGCGATACCCCCGAATGGTCGTACTATGCCTTGCGTAAGTGGTGGAACCAAGCCAAGGACACGCTCGCTGTGGACGAGACCACGGGAGAACCATGGTGGCCTAAGAACAGCAAGGAGGCATACAACAGCGGCCTCGAATCATTGGGCGACGCGCTGAAGAACTTCTCCAAGTCCCGCAAGGGGCAGCGGAAAGGCCGCAGGATGGGGTTCCCGCGCTTCAAGTCCAAGGACTCCGGCATTCGGCGCTTCGCGTATACGACCGGCTCGTTCGGCCTCATCGACCATGACCCATACGCGCTAAAACTCCCGAGGATAGGCCGTGTGCACTGCATGGAGGACGTGTTCAAGAGAGTGGACGGCGCGAAGGTGCGGCGCATGAGCGTGTCCCGCAGTGCGGGACGCTGGCAGGCCAGTCTGACCGTCGAACGAGCCGACAATCCCGCACTCAAGCCTCCGAAGGGTGGGAGCGTCGGAATCGACTTGGGCGTGAAGGAGCTCGCCACATTGTCGGACGGCACCGTGATACGCAACCCGCATGCCTTGAAGTCGAATCTCACGCGTCTGAGGAAAGCCCAGCGGAGCCTGAGCCGCAAACGGAAGGGCTCCAACCGCCGCCGCAAGGCGAGGGCGAACGTGGCGCGCCTGCACGCACGTGTAGCCAACCTGCGACGCGACCTCTTGGACAAGACCATCTCCATGCTCGCCCATACCTACGCGGACGTCAGCATCGAGGATTTGAACGTGGCGGGCATGGTTAAAAACCACGGGCTCGCCCAATCGATTCAGGACGCCGCATTCGCGGAGTTCCGACGCCAACTGACCTACAAGACCGCACGCGCCGGCACGAGACTGCACGTCATCGACCGCTGGTATCCAAGCTCGAAGACCTGCTCGAACTGCGGGACGGTGAAAACCAAACTATCCCTATCCGAACGCGTCTACCATTGCGACAAGTGCGGACTGTCCATCGACCGTGATTTGAACGCGGCCATCAACATCCAAGTCGCCGGGAGTGCCCCGGAGACGTTAAACGCGCGTGGAGGAAGCGGAAGACAGACCCGCCTTGAGTGCGGGACAATGCGGCATCCAGCGAAGCGTGAACCAAGCGGCGGCGAGAGTCGTGTGAGACTTGGAGCTGGTCTCGGCAACGAGGCCATGTAGATGACTTCGCTCTAGCGGCAAGCTAAAACAAAGTCATCTACAACGGCACTCGGTTTTCGCAAAAAACATGCTCATAAGCACACGGAACCGAGCATCCGCTAGCTTCGCTACTGCGGTGAATGCCGCCCGTTGGCGCGGGGCCTGCGGTCTGCTATGGAAACCCATAGGTCCCACGCCAACGGGCAGCATGTGTGTAGCGCTGTCGGCGACTGCCGAATCGATGTTGCGCACACCCACGTCGAACAGCCGGATCAGCGCATCGACTGGAAGTCGGGTGCGGTAGGTCCCATGCTCGCAACGTATGGGATGTACGTGTAGGCTTGCGTCTTGCGTGTCTGAAATGGGTTCGTAATCGTCCGGTCATCGCGCATGTGCCGTTTACGGGTAGCGTGTGGACTCGAATATGCCGATCCGAATCCTTGGAGGAGTTCCATGAAACCGGTGATTGCGGTGATGCCGCTCGTTGACGACGCTCGTGACAGTTACTGGATGCTGCCCGGGTATTTCGATGCGTTACGGCAAGCAGGTGCGCTGCCGTTCATGCCGGCGTTGACGCGCGACGCCGACGAGATCGAGCAGATCTTCTCGATGTGCGATGGCCTCCTGCTGACTGGCGGCCATGATGTGCACCCTATTCGTTACGGGCAACAGCCGCGTTATCCGGACATGGAGTTCAGCGAAGCGCGCGACGAGATGGAATTGCGGCTGCTTGCGCTTGCGCTTGCCGCCGATAAGCCGGTGTTCGGCATATGCCGCGGATTGCAGATCATGAACGTGTTCTTCGGCGGCACGTTGTATCAGGACCTTCCCCACGAGTTCGATTCCGATGTCGACCATCATCAACGCCCGCCATACGACCGCACCGTCCATGATGTACGGGTGGTGCAAGGCAGCCCGTTGCATGATGTGCTTGCCGCGACGCTGGGGGAGGATGGTGTGCTACCCGTAAACAGCTACCATCATCAGGCGGTCCGTAAACTTGGTGAGGGACTGCGGCCGATGGCGATCAGCGAGGACGGGCTTGTCGAAGCGGTCTATGCTCCCGCTAGCACGTTCGTTCAGGCGGTGCAGTGGCATCCGGAGTTTCTGCATGGCAGCGACGAGGCTAGCCGGCGCATCCTGAGAGCCTTTACGGGAGCCTGTAGTTGACATGCTCCCTGCGCTCATGGAAGCAGGCTTATGTAAGCGTTGCACATACGAGCGCAGGGAGCATGTTCCTATTTCGCGTCGAGCAGCACGGTGCCCTGCGGCGGATTGTGGTCGATTGCGCCGACGACGCGATGCGGCGTGTACGGTTCCTCGAGGTAGGCGATCTCCTCCGGCGTGAGCGCCACGTCGAGCGCGGCCGCGGCGTCGGCGAGATGCGAGGCCTTCGTGGCGCCGACGATGGGTGCGGCGACGCTCTTCGCCCACAGCCATGCGAGAGCGATCTGTGACATCTTGACGCCGTGCTTGTGCGCGAGCTCATTGACGCGCGCGATGATGCGCATGTCGTCACTCTTGGCGTTGTCGTATTTGCCGCGCAGCACCGGGTCGGTCTCGCTGCGCAGTGTGTCCGCGTCCCATGTGGGGCGCGTCAGGTGGCCGCCGGCGAGCGGCGAGTACGGCATCAGCGAGACGTTCATCTGCTTGCAGATCGGGATGAGCTCGCGCTCGTCTTCGCGATACAGCAGGTTGTAGTGGTCCTCCATCGTCTGGAACTGTGCCCAGTTGTTGTCGCGCGCGGCGATCTGCATCTCGAAGAACTGGTATCCGTACATCGCCGACGCGCCGATCGCGCGCACCTTGCCCTGCTCGATCAGATCATTGAGCGCTTCCATCGTCTCCTCGATCGGCGTGTCGTAATCGAAGCGATGGATGATGTACAGGTCGAGATAATCGGTGCCGAGTCGCTTGAGCGTGCCGTCGATCTCGTGATGGATTGCCTTCGAGGAGAGGCGTCCGGGGTTGAAGTAGACCTTCGAGGCGATGACGACCTTGTCGCGCTGCGTGGATTTGCGCAGCGCATTGCCGAGGTACTCCTCGCTCGTGCCCTTCGAGTAGACGTTCGCCGTGTCGAAGAAGTTGAGGCCCATGTCGAGCGCTTCGGCCACGACAGCGTCGGTCCCGTCCTGGTCGAGCGTCCACTGATGCATCGAGCCCGGCTCGCCGAAACTCATGCATCCCACGCAGATCTTGGACACCTTGATGTCCGTGTTGCCCAATGTCGTGTATTGCATCGCGTCTCCTTAGCTGATGATGAGTCTGAGATGAGCTTTGCTGATGTCGATTCCGTCACCGATGTCCGACGTAGTCGCGCGCGCCGGCGATCAGACGACCGACGCCGTCGACGACGAGGTCGGCGCGCGTGCCAAGGTTCATGCGCACGAAGCGTTCGCCGTTGACGCCGTAGATGCCGCCGTATGAGAGCGCGAGCCCGGTGTGTTCGCGCAGATAGTCGCAGAAGCGTTCGGCGGTCGTGTCGCCGGCCTCGTCGAGCAGCCGCGAGCAGTCGATCCACAGCAGGTAGGTGGCGTCGGACGGCGCCGGCGTCAGGCCGGCGGCGTGCGCGGCGAGTTGTTCTGCCGCGTAATCCTTGTTGCGCTGCACGACGGCGTTGAGCCGACGGAGCCAGTCGGCGCCGTCGGTGTAGGCGGCGATGAGCGTCTGGACCGCGAAATCGTTCGGCTCGGCGACCTCGTCGGTGTTGACGCCGCGCACGGCGCGTGCACGGAGCCCCGCGTCGTCGGCGAAGAAATACGCGGAATGTAGGCCGGCCGTGTTGAACGCCTTCGACGGCGAGGAGCAGGTCACGCTGATGCGGCGGTTCGTCTCGCTCGCCGCCGCGAACGGCGTATGCGTCATGCCAGGACGGATGACGTCGCAGTGGATCTCGTCGGAGACGACGGTCACGTCATGCTTCGCGCACAGTTCGCCGATGTGCGCCAGATCCTCCCGACTCCAGACGTTGCCGGTCGGGTTGTGCGGGTTGCAGACGATCATCAGGCGCGCCAGCGGGTCGGCGAGCTTCTCCTCGAGGTCGTCGAAATCGATTGCATAGCGGCCGTGCTCGTATTTCAGCGGATTGGTCAGCACGCGACGGCCGTTGTTGACGATCGAGTTCGTGAAGATGTTGTAGACGGGCGGCTGGATGACGACCTTCTCCGCCACGTTCGTCAGCGAGCGCACGAGCGACGAGATCGCCGGCACGACGCCCGAGACAAAGGTGACGTGCGCCGGGTCGACGTCCATGCCGTACTGCCGCCCCCACCATTGTGCGACCGCACGCATGAACTCGGCGGGGACGTCCGTGTAGCCGAAGGTACCGTTCTCGACGCGTTTGGCGAGCGCCTCGCGGATGGCGGGTGCTGTGCGGAAGTCCATGTCCGCGACCCACATCGGCAGTTCGCCGCTTGCGACGTCCCATTTCATCGAGAAGATGCCGTCGCGGCTCACCTCGTCGTCGAATCCGCTCACATGTTCAAGTGCTGCGCTCATGTCGTCGTCAATCCTTTCGCTGTGTGCTTGTCGTTCGTCGTCCGGCATCGCTCAGGCGCGCTTGCCGACGGCCGCGCCGAGCTCGTCGCCGTCGCGCGTGAGCAGGTGGACGGCGCTCGTGTCGATGTTCTTGTCGTTTTGGACGATCTCGCCGAAGTCGGCCGCGCGGATCGTGCCGGAGACCGGGTTGACGACGCCGTCGATGCGCGTCGTCACGTCGGCGTCGACGTCCGTGCAGTATTCGAACGAGCGCGTCGTGTCAATCAGTCGGCAGTTGCGCAGCGTGAGCTCGTCGACGTAGCACAGGCCTTGCAGGCTCTGGATTGTGCAGTTCTCGAAGGTGATGTTCCTCGTGTTCCATGCCAGGTATTCGCCGGCGATGAACGAGTTCCGCACGACGACGTTCTCGCAGTTCCAGAACGCGTCCTTGCACATCATCAGGCGGGCGTTGTCCACCCTGACGTCGCGGCAGCCGTCGAAACAGTAGTTGCCGGTGAGCTGGAAGTCGCCGATGGTCAGATGGTCGCTGTCCATGCCGAAGTAGTCACCGTTGGCGACGACGTGCCGCAGCGTGACGTTGCTGCAATGCCAGAGCGTCTCCGCGGCGTTCGTGAATGCGACGTTGTCGAGCACGACGTCGTCGTTCCTGCGGAACTCCTTGGGTGCTTGGATCGTGCAGTCGGTGAAGCGCATGTGCTTGCTGTACCAGAACGCGGCGTGTGCGTCGAACTCGAAGAGCGTATCGTGCACGTCGACGTTGTCGGAGTACCACAGCGGGTACTTCCAGCGGAACACGCTGTGGTTGACGGTGATGTCGCGTGATTCCTTGAGCGGGGATTCGCCGTCCTCGAACACGCAGTCGGTGATGAGCGCGTCGTGTTGGGCGAACAGCGCACGTTCGCCGGTGAGTTTCTGTTCGCGGATTTCCTGCATCGTCCTGTCTTTCGTTCATTGATGGACCGCGCGTCGCGCAAGGCCGTTGGGTTGTCGACTGCGGCTCATTGTAGGAGGGCGCCGCGGGGCGCACAATCATGTTCGCCGATGAACCGATTCGAAATCGTGTGGTCGGTCATTCGCGGCGCGCATATCGTCGCCGGCGAGGCGTGAGGGACGTGGCATCAGTTGCGGGGGAGCGTAGGAAATGTCGGAGCAACGGAGATCAATGGAACAACGACAATCGACGGAACGACGAAATCGCCGAACAAACAAAAGGACGTCGCCCGCAGCGGGTGCGGACGGCGTCGTGGGAGGAATGCGCGGGCGCGCGTCTCACTTCGGTTGCTTCGGCGTCGAGAGGAACCGTTCCTCGCCGGGCAGACAGAGGTTGAGGATGACGGCGACGACGAAGGCGACGGCGATGCAGTTCGATGCGAAGATCGACTGGAACAGAGGAGGGAAGTGCTCGAAGATGCTCGAGACCTGCGTGAAGCCGATGCCGATCGTCAGCGACAGCGCGGCGATCGTGATGTTGCGCTGCGTGTAGCCGGCGTCGGAGATCATCTGGAAGCCCGAGAGGATGATGTTGCCGAACATCATGATCGTGCAGCCGCCGAGCACCGCCTGCGGCATCGAATTGAAGACCTCGGAGATGGCCGGCACGAAGCTCGCGAGGATGAGCAGCACGCCGCCGGAGAGGATGACCTTCCTGTTGACGACCTTCGTCATCGCGACCAGGCCGATGTTCTGCGCGAAGGACGTCAGCGGCAGGCATCCGAAGACGCCGGAGACCGAGGAGATCAGGCCGTCGCCGGCGATCGCGCCGGAGGTCTCGCGCTGCGTGGGCTTGCGGTCGAGACCCACCTTCGTGAGCGCCGCCGTGTCGCCGAGCACCTCCACGGAGGAGACGACGTAGAGTAGGCCGATCGAAATGATCGCGCCCCAGTCGAACTCAGGCTTGAACGGCATGAATGAAGGCACGCTCACTACCTGAAGATGCTGGAAGCCAGAGAAGTCGACCTTGCCGAAGAAGATCGCCACCACATAGCCGATGAGCAGGCCGAAGAGCACCGACAGCTGCTTGGCGGTGCCCTTCATGCACAGCTGGAACACGAGGCAGGCGACGAGCGAGATCAGACCGAGTGTGAGGTTCTGCCAGCTGCCGAAGTCCTTCGCGCCGGCGCCGCCGCCGAAGCTTTCGGCGCCGACCGACAACAGGGAGAAGCCAATCGCGGTGACGACGATCGCCGAGACGATTGGCGGGACGAAACGCTGCCAATATTTCGCGGTCAGGCCGAGCGCAACCTCGAGCAGGCCGCCGACGATGACGGCGCCGACGACGGCGTCGTAGCCCTGATGGGAGACGATTGCGATGGCGGCGGCCACATAGGTGAAGGAGATGCCGGTGACCATCGGCAGGCGCGAGCCGAAACGCCACACGCCGTAGAGCTGCAGGCACGTGCCGAGTCCGGCGACGAGCAGGCCGGACTGGATGATCTTCGCGGAGTCGGCCGCGGACATGTTGCCTGCGGCGGCCACGAGGAAGATCGGCGCGAGGTTGGCGACGAACATCGCGAGCACATGCTGCAGGCCGAACGGTATGCCCTTCCAGAAGGAGACCGGCGCGTCGAGGCTCGAGAGCGTCTCGAAGGAGACGCCGGAGCGCTTCGCCTCACGCCGTTCCTCGGCGGGCGTGGCCGTGGCCTCGTCGCGTTTGAGCTCGTCGGTCTCGAAGGTGGATTCGAGACGGTCATTCGGAGCATCGGATTTGCCGACAGGGGAATTCATGGGACCTCCGGGAAATGCGTCGGCCGGCCCATGCGTGACATGGGCCGGCCTCTGTGCGGAATGGAACGACAATCACAGTAGGCGCCGTCTCGTTACGGGAAGGAAACAACCGCACGATCGGCGCGACTGTGTGCGCGAAGGCGCGGCGGCACGACACCTATGTGTTCGCCGTGGGTGAAAACGGATGTCAGGCGCGGAAGGTGACCGAACCGGTCTCGGCGTCCATCGCGTCGATGATCGCGAGCGAATCGAGGTCGTAGCCCTCGGCGCGCAGGCCGTCGCCGCCGCCCTGAAAACCCTTCTCGATCGCGATGCCGATGCCTTCGACGGTCGCGCCGGCGTCCTCGCACAGCTCGATGAGGCCGGCGAGCGCCTGCCCGTTCGCGAGGAAGTCGTCGATGATGAGGATGTGGTCGCCCGCGTTGAGGAACTTCTTCGAGACGATGACTGGGAACTCCTTCTGCTTCGTGAACGAGAAGACACGCGTCACGTACTGGTCGCCGTCGAGGTTGATCGACTGCGCCTTCTTCGCGAACACGACCGGCACGTCGCCGAAATGCTGCGCGGCGATGCAGGCGATGCCGATGCCGGACGCCTCGATCGTCAGGATCTTCGTGATCGTCTTGCCGGCGAAATGCTTGGCCCACGCGGCGCCCATCGCGTTGAACAGCGCGACGTCGCACTGGTGGTTGAGGAACGCGTCCACCTTGAGCACGTTGCCCGGCTTGACCGTTCCCTCTCGCGCGATGCGCTCCTCAAGTTCCTTCATTTGTACGTCCGCCCTTTCATCCGGTGTGTCTGTGAGTACGTTCGTGCGCGCCGCGCCGATCGGACACGGCGGCGCGAACGTCGGCTGGTGATGGCGATTCAGCTTACGCCGTGCAAATGACGAGGACGCCTGCGCTACGGGTAGCGCACGCTTACGGGTAGTTCGATCTTCTATATCTATGTCTCTAATCTCTTATGTATGCGTCCCCTCACCTTGTATGGGAAGTGCGCTGTTACGGGAGGCGCGTGGTCCTTGCCGAGGCGTGCGGCGCCGGCACGGCGACTGACCAAAGCGTGTGCTAAAAATGAAAGCCGGTTTTCGCCAGGTGCCACCCGTAACGAGTGGGTGAAGCGCCGTGTGTGATGCGCACGACCGATGCCGACCGTAACGGAAACCACCCATCCGTAGGGGCGTCGCCCGGGACGCAGACGCGCGGCCTCCGGGGCGGGCATGGCGAACACATGCGAACGCAGGCAACGAAAGGACACGACAGTGCACAACGATCCGGAAGTCATCGTCCGCTCGCCGCAGGAACTCGTCGGCGACCTCAACGAGCAGCAGGCACAGGCCGTGCAGTTCCGGGGTCCCGCGCTGCTCATCGGCGCGGGCGCCGGATCCGGCAAGACGCGCGTGCTGACGCGCCGCATCGCATGGATCCTCACCCAGTTCGGCGCATGGCCGAGCCAGATTCTCGCGATCACGTTCACGAACAAGGCCGCCGCCGAGATGCGCGAACGCCTGTCGGCGCTCATCGGTCCGGTCGCGCAGCGCATGTGGGTCTCCACGTTCCACTCCGCATGCGTGCGCATCCTGCGTCGCGACGGAGAACGGATCGGCCTGAAATCCGGGTTCACGATCTACGACACCGCCGACTGCGAACGCCTCGTCAAACTCATCGCCACCGACTTCAACATCGACATCAAGCGCTACACGCCGCGCCAGATCCTCGCGCGCATCTCCGACTACAAGAACAACCTCACCGGCGTGCGTGAAACACTCGCCCAGTACGCGCCCGACTTCCGTCCCGGCACGCGCGGCTTCCGCATCGGACGGGTCGGCAACGTCGAGGAGATCTACGCGATCGTCTACGCCGAATACCAGCACCGGCTCGCACTCGCGAACGCCGTCGACTTCGACGACCTCATCGCGCGCACCGTCGAACTGCTGCGCACGCAGCCGGACGTCGCCGAATACTACCATCGCAAGTTCCGCTACATCCTCGTCGACGAATACCAGGACACGAACCACGCGCAGTACGTGCTTGTACGCGAGCTCGCCGGCGTCGACTCCGGCGAGCGTCCCGCGCCCGACGCGCCCGGGGTCGGCCGTCAGGGACCGGCGTGGATCACCGTCGTCGGCGACTCCGACCAGTCGATCTACGCGTTCCGCGGCGCCGACATCAGCAACATCCAGGACTTCGAACAGGACTTCCCGGACGCGCGCACAATCATGCTCGAGCAGAACTACCGCTCCACGCAGACGATCCTCGACGCCGCGAACGCCGTCATTGCGCACAACGAGGGACGCAAGCCGAAGAAACTGTGGACGGCCGCCGGTAAGGGCGCGCCGATCACCGGCTATGCCGCCGACACCGCGCAGCTCGAGGCGCACTGGATCGCCCACGAGATCCGCCGGCTGCATCAGGAGGAGGGGCTGCGCTACTCCGACATCGCCATCATGTACCGGGCGAACGCGCAGTCGCGCTCGCTCGAGGAGGGGCTCATCCAGTCGCATGTGCCCTACCAGCTTATCGGCGGCACGAAATTCTACGAACGCCGTGAGGTCAAGGACGCGCTCGCGTATCTGCAGGCGATCGTCAACCCGGCGGACGGCATCAACATGCGCCGCATCCTCAACGTGCCCAAACGCGGCCTCGGCGCACGTGCAGAATCGATGGTCACGGCTTGGGCGGACGAGCGTGGGCTGACCTTCTGGCAGGGCGTCGAACAGGCCGAACGGATCGAGGGGATGACGACGCGCACGCTCAACCCGCTCAGGCGTTTCGCCGCGATGATGACGCAGCTGCGCGCCTTCGCCGCCGAGCACGACCGGCAGCCCTCGCAGGTCGTCGCCGAGGTGCTTGCGCAAAGCGGCCTGCTCGAGGAGCTGCGCAAGTCGACCGACCCGCAGGACCAGTCACGCGTCGAGAACCTGTCGCAGCTGCAGTCGGTGGCCGCCGAATACGAGCAGAACACGCCCGATGCCACGCTCGCCGGCTTCCTTGAGACGACGGCGCTCGTCGCCGACTCCGACCAGCTGCCCGACGAGGCCGAGGACAGCGGCAAGGTCACGCTGATGACGCTGCACACGGCGAAGGGACTCGAATACCCGGTCGTCTTCCTTACCGGAATGGAGCAGGGCACGTTCCCGCACTCGCGCGCGATGGAGGACACGAGCGAGCTGAGCGAGGAACGGCGTCTCTCGTACGTCGGCATCACGCGTGCCAAGCGTCGCCTGTATCTCACGCGCGCCGCCGTGCGTGCGCAGTGGGGCAGGGCGAGCGAGATGATGCCGAGCCAGTTCCTCGACGAGATTCCTGACGGCCTCATCGACTGGAAGCGCCGCGAGGCCGGCGTCGAACGCATGCGCTCCGGCTGGGGGCATGCCGCCGGCGGCTCGCGCGGCCGCGACGACTGGGAAGAGGGTCTCGACGAGTTCGGCGGCTGGGACGACGATTTCACCGAACCGTCCTATGGCGGTTCGTCCTATGGAGGTTCGTCCTCGTATGGCCGTTCCTCCTACGGCTCATCGTCCTATGGTTCCTCCTACGGCTCGTCATCCTCATATGGCTCGTCGTCGCGCGTGCGTTCCTCCGATGACGCCGCGCCGCGCTTCGGCTCGGCCGCGCGCGAGCGATCCTCGTCGTCCTCGTCGTCCACGTCGGGCGGCGCACACTTCAGCTACGGCGTGAGCTCGTCGCCGTCGTCGCGTTCGTCGCGCTTCGGTTCGGCGGCATCCTCCCATTCGTCATCGTCGCGTTCGGGGAAGGTGACGACGCGCAGGACGTCGCCGAAGCCGGCGTCGTCGCTCGATAAGGACAACCGTCTCGACATCAACGACTTCCGCGTCGGCGACAAGGTGTCGCACGACAGCTTCGGTCTGGGCACCGTGCTTGAAACGCAAGACAAGGGCCGCAACTCGATCATCACCGTCGACTTCGGCTCCGCCGGCGTCAAGCGGCTCATGCTGCGCGTCGCGCCGATCGAGAAGCTCTGAGGCGCGGCGGGGCGGCGCGCGTCGTTCGTCCATGGCTGAGGTGTACAATCGTCGATTGGTGCCGTCTCGAGTGGGATGGCATCGTCTGGAGCCTTGGCCCATCAGCGGATCGGCGGTCCCGCACGGGATCGTTCGTGCTTGCACGGCGAAGCGCTGGAGAGGCTGGCTCGCATGGCGTGGGACCCACGCCGTGTTCCGTTCAGACAACGACAGAACAAAGAAGGATACAAACCAATGACGAACGTTCAGCGTTCCCGCCGTCAGGTGCGCCTCTCGCGCGCCCTCGGCATCGCACTGACCCCGAAGGCTCAGCGCATCTTCGAAAAGCGTCCGTATGCCCCTGGTGAGCATGGCCGCACCCGTCGCCGCGCCGAATCCGATTACGCGGTCCGTCTGCGCGAGAAGCAGCGTCTGCGCGCCCAGTACGGCATCTCCGAGAAGCAGCTGCGCGCCGCCTACGAGAAGGGCACGCACACCGCGGGCCAGACCGGCAACGCGATGCTGACCGATCTCGAGACCCGCCTCGACGCCCTCGTGCTGCGTGCCGGCATCGCCCGTACGACCGCGCAGGCCCGCCAGTTCGTGGTGCACCGCCACATCCTCGTCGACGGCAACATCGTCGACCGCCCGTCCTACCGCGTCAAGCCGGGCCAGACCATCCAGGTCAAGCCGAAGAGCCAGACGATGGTCCCGTTCCAGATCGCCGCCGAAGGCACGCACCGCGACGTGCTGCCGCCGGTCCCCGGCTATCTGGACGTCAACCTCGCCCAGCTCAAGGCGACGCTGACCCGCAAGCCCGAGGCGGAGGAGATCCCGGTGCAGGTCAACATCCAGTACGTGGTCGAATTCTACGCCCGCTGATCTGGATTCACGTACTGTAAATCGATACAGTATAAGGACATACAGCGCAAGGCCCCGCGATGCAGATCGCGGGGCCTTGCGTGTTGTCGCAACAGGGGAGTGGACGGCGTCAGGAGGAGAACGCGGCGCTGACGATGCCGCTGACGATCGACATGATCAGCGAGCCGAGCACCGCCCACAGGAAGCCGTCGATCGTCACGCCGACGTCGAACAGGCTGATCGCGAGCCACGAGGCGAGCTCCATGAACAGCCAGTTGATGACGAGGGCGAGCAGCCCAAAGGTCAGGATCGAGAACGGCAGTGCAAGCATCTGCACGACCGGCTTGATCGATGCGTTGAGCAGTGCCATGAACAACGAGAACGCGGCGACGCCGAGGATCGGGGGATGTCCGACGACGTGCATGCCGGGCAGCAGCACGACCATGACGCCCGCGGCGATCGTCAGGATCGCCCAGCGAATAAGAAAATCACGCATGAGCCGATTATGGCAGCCAAGTGCGATAATCGGTAACCATGATCCTTCATCTGCATCTCGTCCGCCACGGACAGACCCTCTTCAACCGATACAACCGCCTGCAGGGATGGTCGAACTCGCCGCTGACCGACGCGGGGCTCGACGACGCGACGCATGCCGGTCAGCTGCTCGCCGACGTCGACTTCGCCGCCGCCTACTGCTCGGATACGACTCGCGCGCAGGTCACCGCCGAACGCATCCTCGATGTCAACACGGCCCACGGGCACGCGCGTCCGACGCTGATCAGCGACATGCATTTCCGCGAACAATGCTACGGCTACTACGAGGGACAGGACATGGACATGGCGTGGCTCGCCGCCGGCGGTCCGCACGGGGCGCCCACCTACAACGCGATCGTCGAACGCTACGGCGTCGCCGCGACCCGCGACTTCCTCAAGGAGGCCGACCCCTTCCACGACGCCGAATCGGACGACGAATACTGGCGGCGCATCGCCGGCGGCTACGCGCTCATCGCCGCGAACCCGCACCTTGAAGACGGCGACCACATCCTGCAGATCTCCCATGGCAACACGCTGCTGAGCCTCATGCAGCGCTTCGCGCCGGAGGGCTATGACCTGAGCGAGCGGCCGGCGAACGGATCGGTCAGCGAATTCGATCTGGACACGGACGCCGACTTCGCCTCGGCGCTCGCCGTCATCTCCTACAACCGGCGCTGATCACCCCGTCTGGGCGATTGGGTACCCTGATGCGGGTAGGAACAACGCGTCGTGACATGCACGTCGTAACAGGAAAGAGGTGCACGAGAACATGGGTGCTGGAGAAATTGCTGGTCTGATCGCGGCGATAGCCTTCGCTGTGCTTGCCGGATTCCTGATCTATCCGCTGATCCGCCTCGGCAAGCTGTTCGACCAGCTCGCCGACACCGTCAAGGAGACCGGCGACCACGCGCTGCCCGCGCTCGACGAGGGCGTGACGACGGTGCAGCAGGTCAACAAGTCGCTCGCCGACGTCAACGAGATCTCGTCGGCCGCCTCGAGCACCGCCAACAACATCGGCGCGCTGACGAACCTGTACGGATCCTTCCTCGGCAAGCCGATCATCAAGCTCGCCTCGACCTTCTACGCGTTGAGGACCACGGCGCGCTCGTTCATGAACAAGGGCCAGCAGCCGGCGCAGGACGCCAAGACCGCCACCGCAACCAAAGGGGAGTGACCCATGCGCAAACGTCTACTGTGGATCGCGCTCGGCATGATCGCCGGCGTCATCGCCGTCAGCAAGGCCAACGCCTACGTGAAGGCCAACACCCCCGACAAGGCGCGTCAGTTCCTGCTCGGACCTGATCAGGAACACGTCGGCATGCGCACGCTGCAGGGACTCATCACCGAGTTCACCGACGTGCGCCGCGCCCGCGAGGCGGAGCTCAACAGCCGCTACATGGACCGCCTTTCGTAGGGACGCCCGGCCGCACGCTGCATACGACACCCGCATGGGTTTTGCACACGGACATGCGCACGTGCGCGGCCCATCGCTCGCGTTGGCGTTGGCATTGCCGATGCCGGCCGTTCGTTGTAGTCTGTAGTCTTTCAAGTTTTTCATATCATCCATCGCTTTCATCCATCCATGGACATCCAAGTACGTAAGGAGCCGCAAGCAATGCGCACCGCGGAGATCGCCCAGCGATATCTCAACTACTTCAAGAAGCAGGACCACCTCATCGTGCCATCCGCCTCGCTCATCTCGCCGAACCCGACGACGCTCTTCACGATCGCCGGCATGGTGCCGTTCATCCCGTACCTGATGGGCGAGCAGACGCCGCCGAGCCACCGCATGGCCAGCAACCAGAAGTGCGTGCGCACGCTCGACATCGACGAGGTCGGCAAGACGACGCGCCACGGCACCTTCTTCCAGATGCTCGGTAACTTCTCCTTCGGCGACTACTTCAAGGAGGAGGCGATTCACTACGCCTACGAGCTGCTGACGACCCCGGTCGAGCAGGGCGGCTACGGATTCGACGTCGAGAAGCTGTGGTTCACCACCTTCACCGACGACGACGAGGCGCGCGCGATCTGGAAGAACGAGGGCGTCGACCCTGAGCACATCCAGATCCTGGGCATGGAGGACAACTTCTGGACGACCGGCGGCCCCGGCCCCGGCGGCCCGTGCTCCGAGATCTACGTAGACCGCGGCCCCGAATACGGCAAGGAGGGCGGCCCGATCGCCGACGAGAACCGCTACATCGAGATCTGGGACCTCGTCTTCGAGAACTACATGGTCGACAACGTCAAGTCGAAGACCGAACTGCACATCGCCGGCGAGCTCAAGCACAAGAACATCGACACCGGCGCCGGCCTCGAACGTCTCGCCTACCTGCTGCAGGGCAAGCAGAACATCTACGAGACCGACGAGGTCTTCCCGGTCATCGAGGCCGCCGAGAAGCTTTCGGGCATCAAGTACGGCGAGGACAAGGACGCTGACGTCAAGATGCGCGTCGTCGCCGACCATGTGCGCTCCGCCCTGATGATCATGAGCGACGGCGTGCGTCCGAGCAACGCCGGCCGCGGCTACGTGCTGCGCCGCCTGCTGCGCCGCACGATCGAGGCGATGCGCGTGCTCGGTGTCACGACGCCGGTCATGCCCGAGCTGCTGCCGGTCTCCGAGGCCGCGATGGAGCCGAACTATCCGGAGCTCGCGAACACCTTCCACGACGTCTCCGAGGCCGCCTACGGCGAGGAGGACGCGTTCCGCCGCACGCTGACGAACGGCATCGAGATCTTCGACATGGCCGTGAACAAGGCGAAGGCGCAGGCCGGCAAGGACGACGCGCAGCCGGTCGTCTCCGGCGACGCCGCGTTCACGCTGCACGACACCTACGGCTTCCCGATCGAACTCACACTCGAGATGGCGGCCGAGCAGGGCGTCAAGGTGGACGAGGAGAAGTTCCGCGAGCTCATGAACGAGCAGAAGTCCCGCGCCCGTCAGGACGCGCTCAAGAAGCGCCACAACGTGGACCTGAGCGAATACGACGACTTCAAGAACAAGCTCGAGGCGCCGATCGAGTTCCTCGGCTACACCGACATGACATCGCGCAGCCGTGTCCTCGGCATCATGATGGAGGGCGTCGGCGCCGTGCCGGCCGTCTCCGCGCCGGCGACCGTCGAGGTCATCCTCGACCGCACGCCGTTCTACGCCGAGGCCGGCGGACAGCTCGCCGACCAGGGCGACATCGTCTCCGACGACGGCGCCGTGCTCGAGGTCGACGACGTGCAGAAGCCGATCAAGGACCTCATTGTGCACCAGTGCCGCCTTGTCGAGGGCACGCTTGTTGTCGGCGCCGAAGTGACCGCCGAGATCGACATTGAACGCCGTGGCGCGATCGCCCGTTCGCACACCGCGACGCACATCGTGCACAAGGCGCTGCGCGAGGAGCTTGGCCCGCAGGCGACGCAGCGCGGTTCCGAGGACGCCCCGAACCGTCTGCGCTTCGACTTCCAGTGGCCGAAGGCGCCGACAAAGGAGCTGATGAGCGCTGTCGAGGCGCGCGTCAACGACCGCGTGCGCGACAACCTGCACGTTTCGACGCAGGAGATGAAGTTCGACGATGCGATCGCGCTCGGCGCGATGCATCTGTTCGGCGAGAAGTACGGCGATGTCGTGCGCGTCGTCACAATCGGCGACGACGGCTGGAGCCGTGAGCTGTGCGGCGGCACGCACGTCGACTTCGCCGGCAAGATCGGCCTGGTCAACATCATGTCCGAAGCCTCCGTCGGCTCCGGCGTGCGCCGCGTCGACGCGCTCGTCGGTCAGGACGCCTACGACTTCAACGCCCGCGAGCACGCGCTCGTCTCGCAGCTGTCCGACACGCTCAACGCGCGCCCCGACGAGCTCGCCGAACGCGTCAACACGCTGCTCGCCAAGCTCAAGGACTCCGACCGCCGTCTGGCGGCGATGTACGAGGCACAGCTCGCCGCGTCCGTCCCGCAGATCGTCGAGGATGCGAAGGGCTCCAATGCGCCGATAGTCGTGGCGGCGAAGAACGTCGGCCACTTCGGTTCCTTCGACGTGCTGCGCAAGACCGTCATGGACATCCGCAACCGTCTGGGCGACGACCGCCCGGTCGTCGTGGCGCTCGCCGGCGTCAACGAGGACGATAAGCCGATGGTCGCCGTCGCGACGAACGAGGCGGCCCGCAAGGAAGGCATCAAGGCCGGCGACCTCGTGCGCGGCGCATCGAAGATCCTCGGCGGCGGTGGCGGCGGCAAGCCGGACTTCGCCCAGGGCGGCGGCTCTGACGCGTCGAAGGTCGACGACGCCGTTGCGGCGCTCATCAAGGACGCGCGCAAGGGCTGAGCCTTCGCCACATGGTCTGGTTAGGCATCGATCTAGGAAATGCCCGGGTCGGACTCGCGCTGTCCGACCCGGAGCTGACCTTCGCGCACCCTGCGGGCAACGTCACCGTGCACGGTGACTATTTTCAGGCATTCGATGACGTCCTCAACGTCATCGAGGACGAGCACGTCGAACGCGTCGTCGTCGGCCTGCCGTTGCAGATGGACGGCACCGAGGGGGCGAGCGCGAAGAAGGCGCGCCGGTGGGCGAAGTCGCTCGACAGGCGGCTCGCGGCCGAAATGGAAGACGAACTGTCCGGCATCGACTGGATGCCTGATATTATGCTCGTGGATGAACGCCTGACGACGGTCGACGCGCATCGTCTGCTGTCCGCCGCGCAGCTGGGCACCCGTCGGCACCGCGCCGTCGTGGACCAGCAGGCGGCGGTGACGATCCTGCAGACGGCGTTGGACGGACGTCGCGCCGACGCGCACGGTTCAGAGGAGTGAGAGTGCCTGAGGATTTGCACGATTTTTTCAGCGACGACGCATGGGATGACGGCACCGGAGCCGACCATCCCGCCGCCGGGGGCGACGAGACGCCACGGCCGCCGAAGCCGCCGCATTCGCGCCGCGATATGCGCCGGCACCGCAAGCGCAAGCGCCGCAAGCGGTTCATCGTCGTCATCGCATCGATCATCGTCGTCGCGCTGTGCATCGGCGTCGGCGTCTTCGCCGTCGGCAAGGTCAAGCAGTGGCGTCGCAGCACGCTCGCCGACACGGCGGTCGTCGACGACTACCCAGGGCCGGGGGAGGGCGACGTCGCCTTCACCGTCGAGTCCGGACAGGGCGTCGCCGAGATCGCCGAAGGCCTGCAGCGCGCGGACGTCATCAAATCGGTCGACGCGTTCACGTCCGTCGTCGCAAGCAACTCCTACACGCTGTATCCGGGCACCTACGAGCTCAAACGCCACATGAAGGCGTCGGCCGCCGCGAAGATCCTCTCCGACGAGGGCAACGCGAAGGGCTTCGTCGAGGTGCGTCAGGGCGAACGCCTCGACGACGTGCTCAAGACGGCCGCCGAATCCTCCGGCATCGAGCTCAAGGAATTCGAGGACTACGCGTCCGACGCCACGAAGACCGGCCAGATCCTGCCCGCCTGTGCGAAGGGCGAGCTCGAGGGCTGGCTCGAACCCGGCGTGTACAACATCGGCGAGAATCCGACACCTGCCTCGATCCTGCAGCAGATGGTGCAGGCGAGGATCGAGAAGCTCAACGAGCTCGGCGTACCCGAAGGCGACCAGCGCGAACGCATCCTGATCATCGCGTCGATCGTCGAGGCCGAGGTCAACTCGCAGGAGTACTACGGCAAGGTCAGCCGCGTCATCGAGAACAGGCTCAAGGACGACATGCCGCTCGGCATGGACTCGACGGTCGCCTACGGATTCAAGATCAAAGGCACCGAGCTGACGAACGAGCAGCTCAACGACGGCTCGAACCCCTTCAACACGCGCGTGAACAAGGGGCTGCCTCCGACGCCGATCTCCAACCCCGGCGACGACGCGATCCAGGCGGCGATGCACCCCGAGGACGGCGACTGGCTGTACTTCGTGACGACCGACCTGAAGACCGGCGAGACGAAGTTCACGTCCAACTATGACCAGTTCGAGCAATACGTGCAGGAGTACAAGGCCAACAACGAGCACGCGAACTGACCGGTTCGGGTGCGCGCCCGCGCCCGAACGCTTGCGTCCGAACCTCAGACGAGCGTCGCAAGCACGGCGAACAGCCCCGCCGCGACAATCACCGGCACGAATGGCGCCCTGACATCGATGCCGGGGCGCCGTTTCGTATACCGGGACCACGCCGCGAGCCACGGCATGCCAAGCGCGGCCATCCCGAGCCACCACAGCACGAAGGCGGCTGGGCCGAACACGCCGACGGCGCAGCCGACGAGCGCGCTCGCCGTGACGTCGCCGAAGCCGAGCGAGCCAGGACGCACGAGGGCGAACGCGAGCTGGATCCCCGCGCCGCACAGAAGACCGGCGCACGCGCGCAGCGGCGCGGCCGGATCGGCGCCGAGCCACGCCAGTAGCACGCATGCGAGCAGCTGGATCGCGATCCCGGTCATGATCAGCCGCCGCGGGACCGTGCGCCGCCTGAGGTCGGTCACGCACGCCGCGATTCCACAAAGCAGTCCCGGAAGGCAGCAAAGGTACGGCATACCGTTAAGATAGTCACAGTTTTCCCACGGACCAAAGGAGTTGGCATGTTGCGTTGGCAGACCGCCGGTGAATCCCACGGCGAGGCGCTCGTCGCGATGATCGAGGGCGTCCCCGCAGGAGTGAAAATCACGTCGGACGACATCCGGGGGGCGCTCGCCCGGCGCCGTCTCGGCTACGGCCGCGGCGCGCGCATGAAGTTCGAGCAGGACCAGGTGCGCATGCTCACCGGCGTGCGCTTCGGCAGCACGCTCGGCTCGCCGATCGCGATCGAGATCGGCAACACCGAATGGCCGAAATGGACCGAGGTCATGAGCGCCGACCCGCTCGACCACGAGCTCGCGCGCGAAGGCCGCAACGCGCCGCTGAGCCGTCCGCGTCCGGGCCACGCCGACCTGACCGGCATGCGCAAGTACGGCTTCGACGACGCCCGTCCGGTGCTCGAACGCTCGAGCGCGCGCGAGACGGCGTCGCGCGTCGCGCTCGGTGAGGTGGCGCGCCAGTTGCTCGAACAGGTGGCCGGCGTGCGCACCGTCAGCCACGTCGTCTCGATCGGTGGTGTCGGCGTCGACGATCCGACGACGATGCCGCTGCCGACGCCCGACGACGTCGACATGCTCGATGCGTCCCCGGTGCGCACACTCGACAAGACGGCCGAGGCGCGCATGGTCGCCCGCATCGACGAGGCGAAGGCGAACGCGGACACGCTCGGCGGCGTCATCGAGGTGATCGCCTACGGCATGCCCGCCGGCGTCGGCACCTATGTGGAATCCGACCGCAGGCTCGACGCGGCGCTCGCCTCGGCGCTCATGGGCATCCAGGCGATCAAGGGCGTCGAGATCGGCGACGGCTTCCTCGAGGCGATGCGCCCGGGCTCGCAGGCGCACGACGAGATGGTCGCCGGCGCCGACGGCCGCATCGAACGGCTGACGAACCGCGCCGGTGGCATCGAAGGCGGCATGTCCAACGGGCAGCCGATCCGTGTGCGCGCCGCGATGAAGCCGATCCCGTCGATCCCCAAGGCGCTGCGCACCGTCGACGTGACGACCGGCGAGGCGGCGCAGGCGATCAACCAGCGTTCCGACAGCACGGCGGTGCCGGCGGCGGCCGTCGTCGCCGAGGCGATGGTCAGGCTCACGCTCGCCAAGTATTTGCTCGAGAAGTTCGGCGGCGACAGCGTCGACGAGACGCGCCGCAACATCGAGTCGTACCTCGCCTCCTGGCCCGAGCACATGCGCTGAGCGCGCGGAGGGACGGCCATGGCAAGGCACAGCAGACACGGCGCCGGCGCGCGCAGGCGCCCGGCCGCCGTCATCGTCGGCATGATGGGCGCCGGCAAGACACGTCTGGGCAAGGAGATGTCGCAGATGCTCGGCATCGGCTTCGAGGACGCGGACCAGCAGATTGAGGACGAGATCGGCATGTCGATCCCGAAGTACTTCGCCCGACACGGCGAGGCGGCGTTCCGCGACGTCGAACGGCGCGTCGTCGCTGATACGCTCGTCTCCTTCGACGGCATCTACGCGCTCGGCGGCGGCGCGCCGATGACGCCGGCGGTGCGCGAGGCGCTGCATGACTACGCCGCGCACGGCGGACGCGTCATCTATCTGCTCGCCGATCCGGCGGAGGCGATGGAACGCGCGCGCAGGGGAGGCGGACGCCCGATGCTCGACGGCGACGCCGACGCGCGCTGGATGGCGCTCTACGAGAAGCGCGACCCGATCTACAGGAAGGTGGCGAACGTAATCGTGCGCACGCACGGCATGACGCCCAAGGCAGCGGCAAGGAAGATGATCGACATGACGAACGAAGGCATCGTCCATGTGGACGGCGCGGGCATCGAACCCTACGACGTGAGAATCGGCGAGGGAGCGCTCAACCATCTGCCCGACGTGCTCGGCGAGAGGCCGGTGCGCGTCGCGCTCATCCACACGCAGTCGGTGCAGCGGCACTCCGACCGTGCGCGCGCGATCCTGCGCAAGGCCGGCTATCAGGTGAGTGACATCATGATCCCGGATGCCGAGGCCGGCAAGACCGTCCAGGTCGCCGACGGCATCTGGCAGCGGCTCGGCAACGAGGGCTTCACGCGCTCCGACGCGATCGTCGGTCTCGGCGGCGGCGCCTGCACCGATCTCGCCGGCTTCGTCGCGGCCACGTGGATGCGCGGCGTGCGCTACGTGAACTGCCCGACGTCGCTGCTCGCGATGGTCGACGCGTCCACCGGCGGCAAGACCGGCGTCAACACGCCGCAGGGCAAGAACCTCGTCGGCTCGTTCTACACGCCTGCCGGCGTGCTCGCCGATCTGCGCACGCTCACGTCGCTGCCGAACGACATCTTCATTGAAGGACTCGGCGAGGTAGCCAAATCCGGCTTCATCCGCGACCCCGAGATCCTCACGATCCTCGAGGACCACGCCGACGAACTGCGCGCCTTCGACGGCGAGACCTTCCTCGACTCGCCGCTCAAGCCGGTCGTCGCCGAGCTCATCGAACGCACGGTGCGCGTCAAGGCCCACCATGTGTCCGCCGACCTCAAGGAGGCCGGCCTGCGCGAGTTCCTCAACTACGGGCACACCTTCGGCCATGCGATCGAACAGCTTGAGCATTTCCGCTGGCGGCACGGCAACGCGGTCGCTGTGGGCATGGTCTACGCGGCCGAACTGTCCAACCTGACCGGGCACCTCGACCGGCCGACCGTCGAATACACCTACGACCTGCTCGAGCGTCTGGGGCTGCCGACCTCGTGGAACGGCGCAGATTTCGACGAGGTGCTCGCGCTCATGCACCGCGACAAGAAGGCGCGCGGCAACACGCTGCGCTTCGTCGGCCTCGAGGAGATCGGCAGGCCATTCCACCTCGACGACCCCGACCCTCAGGCGGTGCGCAAGGCCTTCGAACGGGTGCGCCAGCAGGCGTAACGCGCACGACGCCCGGCATCGTCGCGCACTATCATGGGGCTGACAACGTTTTCCAAGGAATGGAGTGGATATGGCCGAAAATGAGCCGGTCAAGGTGATCGTCGTCAACGGGCCGAACCTCGGTCGCCTCGGGGTGCGCCAGCCGGACGTGTACGGCAGGCAGGACCTCGAGCAGCTGCGCAGGCTGTGCACGCAGTGGGGCGAAGGGCTCGGACTCGACGTGGACGTGCGGCAGACCGACGACGAGGCGCAGATGGTGCAGTGGATGCACGAGGCCGCCGAGCAGCTCAAGGCGGTCGTCATGAACCCGGCGGCGTTCACGCATTACTCGTATGCGCTCGCCGACGCGGCGCACATGGTGCTCGACGCGGACATGCCGCTCATCGAGGTGCATATCTCGAACCCGGCGGCGCGCGACGAGTTTCGCAAGCGTTCGGTGATCAGCCCGGTGGCCACCGGCACGATCACCGGCCTCGGCTTCCTCGGCTACAAGCTCGCGCTCGAGGCCGTCGCCGAACTGACGAAGGGCTGAGCGGGCTCTGACTGTATCGGCAATACGAGGGGGGGCCGGGAACCGATTGCGGTTCCGGGGCCGCCGTCGTATCTGCACCGGTCGCCCGATCGCTGGAGGGCATCGCCGGCATGACGAGATTGCGGTGGGGACTTGCGGTACAGGTCGTTGGGTCTCACGGTGGGGGGGCGGCTATGGACGTGGGTTGTCCACGTAGGCGCGTTCCGGTGGATTTTTGCTTACAGCTGAG
>NZ_AUJM01000020.1:0-41392 GCF_000424225.1 Bifidobacterium sp. AGR2158 | reverse complement strand
TGGGACAAAACAGTGGACAGAAATCGTCGGGCACACCGACAGCGTATGAATCGCAACGGTTCCAGAGCGTCGTGTTCAAATCCTGTCAGCCCGACTTCCTTATTCGAGGCCATCCCGTGGGGATGGCCTCATTGCAATGATTCCAAGGGGCAGCGGCCGTTCCTGCCGAAAACGGCAAATCGGGTTTTCACCGGTTTTCGGGCGTTTCGAGGGGCTTGAGATGGGACAATTGATAGGACACGAAAACGGATGGGACACGGTTTGTCCCATCAGCTCGGACAGGAGCGACACGTCATGGGCAGACGATTCGGCACCATCAAGCACCGTCCCAACAAGGAGCATCCGAAGTACATCTCGGCCTCGTACCCCACGCCGATCGAGGCGCGCGAACTCGACCCCACGCTGCCAGAACGGCAGTCGCGCAACTTCCCGCTGTCGGCCGAGATCGACGCACGCGCATGGCTCGAGGCCGCCCGCAGGAGAATCGAGGCGGGCGCATGGCAGCCCGACCGCGACGTGCAGCGGCGCAAGGTCGCATCGACCATCACCTTCGGCGAATACTTCCCGCAATGGCTCGCCGCCCGCACCCGCGCCGACGGCACGCCGCTGCGCGCATCCAGCCGCTCACGCCTCGAACGCGACGCCGCGAACCACGTGCTGCCGTACTTCGCCCACGTCCGTCTCGCCGACATCACCCAATCGATGGTCGACCGGTGGCTGGCGACGCTGCCCGCCGACCAGCCCTACGTGCGCGCCCACGCCTACAAAGTCGTCCGCGCCGTCCTGCGCACCGCGTCCAAACCCGGCGACGACGGCGAACCGCCATTGATCGCCGCATACCCGCTCACCAGAGGAGTGGCCACGCCGAAGCGCGAAGGCGCGACTGTGCCGGCGACGCCGCAGGAGGTGCACGCCATCTACAAGGCCATGCCGCCCGAATACCGCATGGCCGTCTACCTCGCCGTCTTCTGCGACGGCCTGCGCATCGGCGAGGTGTGCGCGCTGCAGCGCGGCGACATCGACTTCGCCCACCGCATCCTGCACATCAGGCGCGGACGCCTCACCGAGGACCCCGACAGCAAGGTCGGCCCGCCCAAGACCGCCAACTCCATCCGCGACGTCAAGATTCCGCCGCAGCTCATCCAGACGCTGCACGACTTCCTCGACGACCACGTCGAGGACGGTGACGACGCATGGCTCTTCCACGGCGTGCGCGACCACACCCAACCCGTGCACCCCAACACCATCCGCACCCACTTCGACCACGCCCGCCGCAAGGCCGGACGCCCCGACCTGCGGTTCCATGACCTGAGGCACTCGGCCCTCACATGGCTCGCCGCCGAAGGCGCTACGCTCAAGGAGCTCATGGAATCCGCCGGACACTCCGACGTCAGCGCCGCCATCCGCTACCAGCACGCCGTCGACGCCCGCCGCGACGCGCTCGCCGAAAGGATGGGGGAGAAGCTCATGGCCGAGGACACCCCCGAGACCGTCATGGCCCGTATCCGCGACATCGACCGCAAGATCGCCGAACTCGAAACCCTCAAAGCCAAGGAGAAGCTCCTACTCCAGCGCCTCATGCAGGACATGTGACGGACACGGGTCAGCTGTCGGCGTGCTTGCGCGGCCTGCCGCCGCCCACGCCGCGCCCCGGTCTCGCCGCGTTCCACGCGTCGACCGTCTCCGCCTTCCAGCCACACGTACGACCAATGTACGCATCCGGCTTGGGCAGCTTCAGATTGAGCAGGCCGCCGGGAGTGATGCCGAGCCGCTCGGCGACCTGCTTCACTCCCAGATACCGCTCAGCCACGCCTCGCGCCTCCCATCCGCGAGAACACCGCGGCGACGACCGCGCACCCGAACGTGATGAGCCATGGCCACGCGAACCATGCGCTCGCGGCCGTGCCGAGCGCGAACACCGCGCCCACAATCGATTCGTACCTCATGATGCCTTTCGACATGACCATGTGCGGAGATAGTCTGGGGGAGAGGGTTCTGGATACTACCGATATTCGGAACCCCTTGATCTTCAGGTCTCATTCTGCTGTGTTGTTCTTCATGTAGAACTCATAGGCAGCGTCGAAACCGTCGGTGAACAGCAGGTGGAGGATCTTCATGGCCTTGAGGTACGTTGCCCGAGACGACACACGTGATGTACTCCAGAACAAGGCGCGGTAGACGGGGGCTTTTCGGCGTTCGAAATCGTCCTTGTCTGAGGTGTATTCATCACCGAAGTACTTGGCGAACGCAACCTGATCCGAATCGCTCGTGTTGAATGCCGCGAGTTTCGCGCATAGCCCGCTGATGTCCTGTACCTTGGAAAGCGCGTCATTGGTGGAGAAGAACCCCGGATAGGCGAGGGACAATCCGAATAGGAGCTTGAGGAGGCGCTTGGATGAGCGGATTTTCCCTATCGGGTTGGGCAACGACGAGATAGCTATGATACCGGAGTTGAGGTTTTCCACGGCTTCGGTCTGATCCACGTTCAACTGTTTCATTGACTCGACAAACGAAATCACGGCCTTGTCTCCGGAGTTGACCTGCAGCTTATCGAACCAGGTGCCGAGCACTGAATAATACACTTTCTCCAGCTCTGCACGCTTGTAATTCTCGCAGCCGACTCGGTTCATGAAACGTTCGGTGGGAAGCCTGTCGAAAAATGGGCTCATAGGATTGTCAGGGAGCGCGTTGATGATTTCTCCGGCACGCAGCTTCTCCTGATTCTGTAGCACTTTGAAGTAATCTCGAATCTGCGCCGGGTCGGCCGACTGCATCGTATATACGGGAATATTGTACGTATTGAAATTCATCTGGATGCTTGCGGGAAGATCGCTGAACGCAAGACGCTTCGCTCTGTCCATGCGCGCAAGCCCATCGGGGTCGGAATCGCCGACGATGAGCTTGATTATCTCCTTTGCCGCGGTCGAGTTCTTTTTGCTGAGCCGGAACCACTCGTCAGAACTGTCAATCCACTGGGACACGTTTCCGCATTCCATGAACCGGAACAACGTCGTCAAACGCTGCTTCCCGTCCACAAGCTCGCGTGAGGCGTTATTCATATTAGGGACAGCGAGATCGTTGATGACGATATTGCCGATAGGGTAATTGAGGATGACGCTCAGTATCAGCTGATCCTTGTAGTCGTTGGACCACACGTATCCGCGCTGGTAATCAGGTGAGATGTCGAGCCCGTTCGCGCGAACGTTCTTGATCTGAGCCATCAGGGATATGACAGGCATCGATGCTGGTGTGATGTTCAATCGGCGGAAAGTCATAGCCTAATCCTTTCAGACAACTCCAAAATGTTTAGAATCTAGTATATCATATCCCATAGAATCTGGAAGTTGTCTACACGTGTATGAGTATGGAACACTTGAATACCAGCAATCTCAGCTAACCTGAACCGTAGTCCGAACGCAAAAGCGGAAAATAAGAATCTAAACAAATATAGACGAAGTGCTCGAGATGACCACGCAGATGACGCCGCCTCCGGATCCACCTTGGAGGCGGCGTCATAGAGAGTCTCCGATGGTTCGTCAATGTTGCTTCTCGTAATCGGGTAAATGTACCGTCACTTCGTACTTCTTGGCGCCCTGCTTGATTCGCGCCAGACACATGGCCTCTCCATCTGGGATCTGGTCATAGTGCCGCTCGCCCTGCAAGGCGGTAAGGTATCCGACATCGATGCCGTCCAATGAAAACCATAGTGTCGGCTGACCCTTCGACTTGCCTTTTGGGATTTCTCCCCGTCGTACTGTCAGCCACACGAGTGCATCGTTTCCGTAATGGGTGAGGATGTCTTGGGCGTCTTCTTCGCCGCTTAATGCGACGGTGCGGGTCGCCTTCAACTCCGGCAATCTCGACGGACGACGGTTGCGCGGCACATACCGCGCCTCATCCTGCTGCTCATAATGCTGTTGTACTTCGACACGCAGCTCCGGCAGCCCCCGCGAGAATTGCCCCTCGCACACCATCGTTACAGAGTCATGCCCCTCCACGATGGATGAGAACACGACGCAGCATGTTTTGCCTTTGTAAGAGAACGCCGTGCCTCCATCCTTGTTCTTTTCCCATGTGGAGCCGTTGTATGTCGACTTCAAAGATGTCGCACTGCTGCGTCGCATCGTGATGCGCTGTCCAGTGCGCAATGCGGGCAGCCCTTTCCATGTGTATGTGTAGACCTGCGCCCTGCGCACACTCGATGCGCGGACCCGTCGGTTCACGTCCCGAACGTTCTTGACCCACTCCTTTGACTGGTCATGTGACGCGAACACATCACGGCGTGGCAGAGGCCTGCGCGCAGGCGACGAAGATCCAACAACACTGGCGGCCGATACCTGCGGATTCAACTGAGCCTCGCGACGTACCTTCTGTGTCGCCTCAATGGCTAACCGACGCTCGTACTCCAATTCCTCAGCACTTTTCTCGCGCCCCTTCGGGGCAGTAGTCCCTTTCCTTCCGAATAGCCAGGAAAGCAATCCCATTGCCAGCCCTCCTCTTTCTCTTTCCGCGACGCCCCGAACAACCTGCGCCTTAACCCACCCCGCGACCGTATGGCGCGAGGATCAGCGCCGCGACAACGCGGCGCTGAAAACTATTCTTGCTCCTTGCACACCGAATCCTCGGCCTTGATCCGATCCGCCCAAGCGTCGATGTCGATGCCGTTGTCCGCGTCCACGAACGCCGCATTCGCGGACGTCTTGGCAGTCGTCATTGTTTGGTGAATGTGCCGCAGTTTGCGATTTTTAGCTGTTGTCCTTCGCTTACTGTGACCTCGGGGTATCCTCCGCCTGGGATATCGTTCTGGATGATGTCATCGGTGACTGGGTTTGTGATAGACCAGTAGCAGCGCGATCCGACCTCTTGTGTGGCGCGGTAGGTGCCGGGGTCGATGTCCTTGCCGACTTGCCACACGCCTTCGCCGATTGTATTCTTCTTTGCTGTCTCGACTTTGCCGGTCAGTGTTTCGAGTGTCTTCTTCTGCTCGTCGATTTCCTTCTGTAGTTTCTCGCTTTCGGTCTTCAGGTCATCGATCTTGTAGCTTTTCGCCTTCTCTATTGTGGCTTCTGCCTCTTCGTTGGCGTCTTCCAGTTCGAGTTGGCGTTTTTCGGTGTTTCTGAGGTCGGCTTCCGCTTCCGCGAGTTTGCGGTTGACGTTTGTGTATTCCTCGCTTTTGGCGCGTGCTTGGTCGAGGACTATGTTTGTCACCTCTGATGTTCTTCCGGCATGGTAGGCGATGGGGGAGCTCACGGTGGCGCTCAATGCGATGGAGGCCAATACCACGATGCCTAATACGAGGGCGGTCGTTTTGTATGTTCGCTTCCAAAAAGGCGTCTTTGGGTTTTGTGTTTCTTGTTCCGATGTCGCTGCTCCCTGTGGGGGCTGCGGACCGTTCGGATTCTGCCATGTCTGCTCGGTGGTGGACTGCTCGGTTGGCGATGCCGTTGTCTGCGGCTGTCCGGATGGTTCGCTCATGATGTTCTCCTTCTTTGATCTTCTCTGGTTTTCTACGACGCCCCGAACAACCTGCGTCTTGATCCACCCCGCGACCGTATGGCGCGGAGATCAGCGCCGCAACGGTGCGGCGCTGAAAACTATTCCTCCTCGCACACCGAATCCTCGGCCTTGATCCGGTCCGCCCAGGCATCGATGTCGATGCCGTTATCCGCGTCCGCGAGCGCAGCATCCGCAGCATCGACAGCGGCAGAGGATAAATCTTCTGGCTGCCCCATCTCCTTTGTGAGACGTTCATAGGCGGCGTCCATGATCGCGCGTGGATCGGCTCCGATGAGTTCGCATGTGTTGAGGAAAGCCTCAAGCGGCATCGACGGCTTGGCGTTCAACCAGCGCGAGTATCCGGAGCGTGAATGTCCGAGTTTGTCGGCAACGTCGCCCTGCGATATCTCTTTTCTCGCAAATTCCGCCTTCAACTCTAGACCGATGAGCTGAGCGAATCTGCTATCTCGTGTAGATGCATTTTTGCTCATGCAAGCATTTTAGTACTTGGAATCGCTAACCGCAATTCACGCAGAGAGTCGTTTGTTGCTCATATGTGAAACGCTGACGTTGACATTTGCCTATACCTGCAATACCATTGCTCACATGAGCAACGTTAATGCAGACTTCGGCCACAAAGCTGAGCGGATCATCCGGGATAAGGGTATGACCAAACGAGCGGTCTCCGAGAAGTCGGGGATTCCATACAGCAGCTTGAACTCGACACTCAAGGGATATCGAGCCGTAACGCTCGAATTCATCATCGCTCTCGCCGAGGCGGTCGGTGTCAGCCCATCAGATCTGCTGCCCTCTCAATTTGTTGCCGAGGCGCTCGCGTCCAAGGAAGGAGAAGCGAAATGACCACGACACATGACACCAGCATCAGCTGGACGGACTGCCCGGTATGCGCCTGGCTGCGCCGTGAGCTCGAGCTGGCGACGGAGTTGGCGGAGCAGGCGTGGGATACGTTCAGCCTCCGCGACGCCACGTACCGCGAGGAGCTGGACGCCGGCATGGTCGGCTTCGGCACCAAGGAATGGAAGCAGTGGCACGACCTGCTCGACCAGCTCCGCCACGCGTACTACGCCGCAGCGGACGCCCAGCGCGGCCGCCTCGCCGCGTGGGGCGACTCCATCCGCGAGCACGCCAAGCCACAGACACAGGAGGCGGCGACGGAAGCGGAGACGACGGACGCGGCCGCCACGGAAACGGACGACGCGGCGGACGAGACGGAGGAGGCGGCGCAGGAGCGGCCGAAGGTCGCGTGCGTCCTGTTCGACGCCGCCTACCGGCTCACCACGCTCGTCGCCGACACCACGGACAACCCCGACGCCAAAGCCGCGCTCGCGGGCATCGACGCGCTCCTCTTCAACCTGGGCTACACCGACGACGACGGCCGACGGTTCGACAAGACCGCGCCCGCGGACGGGGAAGGAGAACCGAAATGAGCACGACGCATGAGAACCCGATGTCGGTCGAGGAGTTCGAGCGTGAGAACCGGGCGCTCGTCGGGGCGATGAGGAACGCCGTCCGCAGGGAGCTGGCGGCACGATTCCCCACGGACGGAATGACGCTCACGTCCAGAGACTACGAACACCTCGACATGATGCTCTCGTCTCCGCCAACACAGCATGATCCCACATTAACGCAGCCTGGACTCGATGCGCTGCACGGCATAGGCAAGATTCTGCTGTTCGTCGGCGAGCTGCTTGACGGCCTCGGCGAGCGAGACCAGCCCGTTTAGCTCCCACCGTTCCCGCTCCGCGCCGCTCCGTAGCCCGGCTCCACGCAGATAGGTGACGGCTTCATCCGCTTTCCTGCTCGCACTCATTCCAATACTTCCTTTCCCGCCTTGCGACGGCTTGATTTTTGGTTAGCACCCACCAGCCTACGCGAGGCGGGAAAGGACCCCACACCCACGAGAAAGGCCCACATCATGAACACGGCAAACCTCGCATTCAAGGCGCTCGACGACATGGACGACCCGGAACTGACCGCCGAAGCCTTCACTCTCGACGGCATCATCCCCATGCTGTCCGTCCAGATCGGCGACCTGGCACGCCGCAACACCCGCGGTGTGCTCTCCCCGGAGAAGACCGACCTGCTGAGCCTGCTGCGCACCATCACCCAAGCCTGCCGCGAGCGCCTGCATGACATCAGCGTCGAGCAGCAGCGGCGCGCCGTCGCGGATCCGGACGAGGACGGGCAGGCGGCGCGTGGATGTGACGACGGCATCGACGACGCCGACGTTGCGGCGTGCGGTTTCCCGGAGACGACCGTGTGGGCGTACGACGCCAAGCAGGGACGCTGCCGCGCCTTCCACGTCGGCGGCATGATCGCCACGGCCGCCGCATGCGCCAAAGCCCATCGTGACGGCTACCTGACCGGCCTAAAAGACGTGCGCGACCTGCTCGACGGGATGATCGCCGACCACGACGAGGACACGGACGGCGACGAGGCGTGCACGCACGAGGGCGGCGCCTGATGGAACAGGTCCTGCACATCAGCGCCGAACCCATCAGCCTGCGCGTCAAGGACGCCGCACGCTACATGGGCGTCAAGGACCCCGACTACGTACGCTCCCTCGTCGACCAAGGCTACCTGCGCGCACGCAAGGCCCCCGGCACCAAGACGCTGCTCATCTCCGTCCAATCCATCCACGACTACCTAGGAGACCACAAATGACCCGCCACAACCCCCAGCCCGAGCCGACGCCGGGCGTCATCGCACGGACGCTCGCCGTGCTCGCCGTCCCCACCGCCATCGGCGCATTCCTCTACGTCAGCTGCGGCGTCGGCTTCTACCGCGCCCCGTGGGGATACACGATCGCATGGCTCACCCTCATCGCATCCCTCGCCTACGGACTGCCCATGCTCGACGTGACCATCGACACCGTCGCCGGCGCCTGCAATCGCGTCAAGCGCGGCATACTCCGTGCGAAACGGGCGCTCGCGGGCGTGCTCCGCCATAAGTCTTCCGCGACCATGCGCCAGGTGCGTGTGGTGCGCGGGACGGCAAAGGCCAAGCCGTAAACACCAGATAACCGAAACACCGCGGCCGTCAATGAGTACACCGGCGGCCGCACGGGGCCGTGCAAGAGCCCCACCCGCATACCGCCGCGGCTTCTCTCTACTTTCCCCGGCGGCGGGATGCGTGGTGGAGGAGGGTGCGATTCCCTCCCGGCCCACTGCGGACGCGTCAACGTCACCCACGGCCGACGATAGCCCGGCGCGTGGGAGCGATGGGTGCGCGCGGTGCCAACCGCCCCCGCCCCTCACGCGGGGATACTCCACACACCCAGCGCGTCCGACCCATACCAACCAACGAAGAAGGGAGCAACCCATGGCGGGGGAGACCATCATCACCGTCGTCGGCAACCTGACGCGCGACCCCGAACTGCGCACCGTGGGCAACGGTTCGACGGTCGTCAACTTCACGATCGCCGCGTCCACACGGCAGTTCAACCGGAACACCAACCAGTGGGAGGACGGCGACACGCTGTTCCTCAACTGTTCCGCGTGGGACACGGCGCATGCGGCGCTCGCGTCGAACATCGCGCAGTCCCTGTCCAAGGGCATGGCGGTCATCGCGCAGGGACGCCTCGTGCAGCGCACCTATGAGACCGAGTCGCATGACAAGCGCACAGTCGTCGAGCTGCGCGTCGAGACGATCGGCCCGTCGCTGCGCCGCGCGACCGCGCAGGTGACCCGCCAGAGCGCCGGCGCCCCCGCTGCGTATCAGGGCGGCGCCCCGGCTCCGGGCTCGGGTGTGTCGTATCAGGGCGGCGCCACCCGGTCTGCGTCCTCGGCGGTGTCGGATCCGTGGGCCGACGACAACAGCGGGTTCGGGACGACGTTCGGCGCTCGCGACGACGCGGACGACTTCTAAGGAGGTGGCGTTGATGGTTGCCAGAATGTGCCAGCCGAATATCCGGTTGACGACGCAGCAGCGTGCGGACGCGGTCAGCACATGGCGCAAAAAACACGCATGGGCGAAGCGGCTCAACCCGTACAGGCTGCTGCGCAAGCATCCCGAGATGAGCGTCGCAGACGCGTTCGAGCGGCTGCGCGACGAAACGGACGTCGAACTGATGCGGCTGCGCGAACGCCTGCACGCCGCCGACGCGCGGAATGAGACGCCGACCGCCGCCGAGCAGACGCCCGAGACGACGAAGCAGCCGACGCCGCACCGCCTGTACCGGACGGCATACGGCCGGCTCGAAACGTGGGAGCGGGCGCAGCTGCAAACACTGCTCGACGACGCCGGTGCCGCCGACGTGGCAGGTGCGCTCATGGACAATCCCACCCGTTGCGCCGACGACCTGCTCGCGCTCGCGAACCGGGAGCGTACGGATCTCGAGCATGACTGGCTCGACACGCTGCCCGCCGACCGGCCGGTGAACGCCCGGCCGCGTCCGGTGGGCGCGTTCCTCGCCTCGTTGCGCGCCCATGAGGGCCAGTGGCGCATGTGGGGCACGCCCGACACGCGCGCCATGGCGTTGACCGCGGCGCAGGAGCTGCGCGCGCGTGCCGGCAGCGCGTTCGCCATCGCCACACGCGTCGTCGACGAGGACGGACGATGCGCCGTGTTCGCCTCCTGGCATCCCAAGGACAAGGGGGTACGGCCGTGAAAAGAGAGAGGACCGCACGGCTGCTTTCCTGCTTCGTCGACGGCGCTCCGGCGACCAAGGGCAGCTACCGGCCGGTCACCAACCGCGCCAGCGGCAAGACGCTGCTCGTCGGCATGAACCGCAACGAGCACGCATGGCGACGCCACGTGGCCGCCGTGGTGCGGTCGCAATGGTTCCGTGAGCATCCCTCGACCCCCATGCCATGCGTGGACGAGCCGCTGCTGGTGGTCGCCGACTTCTACCTGCCCCGTCCCAAGAGCGTGCGCCGACCGTTGCCGAGCGTGAGCCCGGACATCGACAAGCTCGCCCGCTGCCTGCTCGACGCGCTCACCGACAGCCGTCTCATCAAGGACGACTCCCGCATCGTCGGCCTCGACACCACGAAACGCTACGCCGCCGCCGAGGGGATCGGCGTCGCCCTGACCGTCCGCACCATCCACACCAAAGACACCAAGGAGCCATCATGAGCCTGAGGGCATTGACATGGGCGATCTACGACATCGCCCCGAACCTGACGGACGCATCCGCCTACCGCATCCTGCTCGTCCTCGCCGACGAGGCCGACAACGACGGACGCGGCGTGTACCTCTCGTCGGCCACGATCGCCGAACGCACCGGCCTGAGCCAACGCACCGTCGCCACGAAGCTCAAGGAACTCGAGGCCATGGGCATCATCCGCCGCGGCGACCAGAACCTCGTCGCCTACCTGCCCGCCAACCGACGCCCCGTCGTACGCGACCTGAACATGACCCCCGAGGCTAGGGGTGCAAAAACTGCACCCCAGAACACGCAGCCAGAACCCAACCCCGAACCCGCCGACGCTGATATGCAACAGGGGTGCAACAGGGGTGCAACTGATATGCAACAGGGGTGCAACATGGTTGCACACAACCCACTTAACCCATATAACCCATTTAACCCGAGAGAGGCCGCGCGCGAGACCGTCGACGCCGACCAGCCCTCCACGCCGACGCACTCCGCCCCCAAGCCGACCGCCGGAACCGAAGCCGCCCTCGCCGTGTGGCAACCCAACCACGAGGCACGCACCCTCGCCGACGAAGCCCACGCCGACCTGATCGTCGAGGCCGAGAAATTCCGCTGCCGCCAACTCGCCGACGGCAAGATCGCGAAAAACCTCGACGCGGCGTTCGTGCTGTGGTTGCGCCGCGGCATCGAAGGCGGCTACCTGACCCCGGCCCACCACGAACGCCCCAGCGACACCCGACCCACGAAACAGCCGACCGCGCACCGCCACGCATGGGACTGCCAACACGTGCAAGCGCTCATGACGCCCCACGAAGCCGACTACGACCACACACGCCACGGCTGGGGCGCATCTGACTGGATGCTCGCATGCCAGGCCGAAGCCGACCGCCTCAACCGCGAAGAAGGCCTCACTGACCCGGACGACGAACCCGAACACGCGGCGCTCGCGGAAGGAGACACGGCATGAACGAGCTCTTGGCGTTCTGCCTCGGTGGCCTGACCGCCTGCACGCTCATGCGCATCGCCATCAGCATCACCCACGGCATCCAAGATCACCGCGAGCGCCGCCGCGATGAGCGTCGAGACGGGACGGGGCCGCGATGAACATCCTCGCCGTCCTCGCCGTCATCCTCGCCGTCCTCACCGCGCTCGCGATCTGGGCCGGATGGCACGACTTCTGAACCACCAGCCCGAAAGGAGACCACCAATGGCCGTGAACGTCACCAACCGCGCCGCGACCCTCGAGGACGTGCTCGCCCAGCTTCGCGCGCAGATCACACGCATCAGCGAGCGCATCGCCGCCGACCCGCACCCCGACCACGCCACGCTCGTCTACACGGCCGGCAAACTCGCCGCCCTCGCCGACGCGAGCGCCACGGTCGGCGAGATGCTCGCAGCCCTATGGACACCCAACATCGGCGGCAAGGACGAGCACGCATGAAAGACATCGCCGCGCTCGCGATCCTGTGCGCCGCCATGCTGCTCGTCAGCTGGTGGAGCGACACCCACCATTTCTAGAGCCAAACAAATGTTCGAGCAACCATGAAGGAGCCATCATGAACGAACCAGCCGTCTACGACTTCCACGGCGCCGCCATCCGCATCCACACAGACGGCGACACCGTCGAATACTGCGCTCGCGACGTCGCCGCAGCCCTCGGATACACCAACCCAATGAAGGCGGTGCGCGACCATTGCAGGGGTGAACGAAACGTTCACCCCCTACAGACAGCCGGCGGAATGCAGGAAGCGATGTTCATCTCGGAGGGCGACGTGTACCGCCTGATCGTCTCGAGCCAGCTGCCCGCCGCCGTCGAATTCGAACACTGGCTGTTCGACGAGGTCGTCCCCGCCATCCGCCGCACCGGCGGCTACATCCCCGTCAAAGAGGATGACGACGAGAAAAGCATCCTCGCCCGCGCCGTCCTCATCGCACAGTCCGCGCTCGCGGACAAGGACCGCATCATCGCATCGCAGCGCACACGCATCGCGCAGACGGAGCCGTTGGCCCTGACCGCGCAGGCATTGTGCGACACGCAGGGCGGCATGAGCATCACCGACGCGGCCCGGCACTTCATGCAGCTCGACCCGCGCATGAACCGCTCACGCGTCATCTCCACGTTGCGCGAGCACGGCTATCTCGAACAGGGCTCGCTCGCGCCCACGCGCAAGGCCATCGACCCCGGATACCTCAAACCGATCGTCGGCAAACGCCACGACGGACGCCTGGGCAGACAATACGCGCACTTCACACCCAAGGGACTGGGATGGTTCATCAACCGATTCATCTACGGCAACGCCCAAGGCGTCCTCGCCGGCACGGACAAGGAGCACTGACCATGACCACCAAGACGCAGATCGACCGCATCCTCAAAGCACACGCCAACGGAATGGCGGCCGCGCAGATCGCCGCACGCCTCGCCATCAGCGTCGCCGAAGTCACCGACGTCATCCGCACCGGCGGCCACACACCACCACCCAAGCCGGCCCCGCCAACCTTCAGCGACGTCCCGCTGTGGGAATGAACGGGGGAGGGGCCATGAGCGACGACACACTCAGGGACGCGCTCGCGGAAATCCGCGACCTCTTCAGCCACAGACAAGCCGCCCTCGACCCGTGGACCAGCGACCACTACGACTACGACGACGGCTACACCAGCGGACTCGCGCAGGCAATCGCCATCATCGAAGCCCACATGAACGCCCAACCCGACCCATAAGCCACCACCGGCGCCGCGCAGCAAAAGGCCGCCTCACCCTTCCGGACTCAGCGGCACGACCCACAGCCCATCCTACCGGAAAGGAACACCGTGCAGCCCGACACCGACCGCATCCGCCACGACATCCATGAACTACGCGAACAGACCATCACGCTCGACGCGCTCGCCACACGACGCATCAAGATCCGCCGCAGCTCAACGCATACGCGCATGAGCAGCGCACCGACCCCACTCAACCTGCCCGCCGCCGACCTGCTCGACCAGATCCACGCGCTCGCACGCCGCCTCGCCACCGCCGCCGGCCTACACTACGGCCGCAGCATGGACGCACACGACCTGCTCAAAGGCCTCGACCGACCAGAGCCATGCGAGACGCTCGCAGCCCGCGACGACGCATGGGACATCATCCGCCTGATCGACGACGCCATCTGGCACACCCGACAACTCACCGACCCCGACCCCAGCCACCGCTACATCGGCATCTGCCCACGCTGCGGCGCCGGCGCATGGATCCCCGAAACACAGACCACCGGCGACTACCGATGCCACGAATGCGGACACATCGCCGCAATCGCCGACATCGCCCAGGCGCACGAACTGCGCCTGCTCACCTCCGGCACCGTCGGCACCGCCGCCGACCTCTGCCGACTCCTACGCGCATGCGGCATCGCCATCAAGCGCAACACCATCACCCAATGGCGCAAACGCAAACGCCTCACACCACTCGGAGCCGACGAGCATGGACATCCGGTGTACGCGCTCGCGGACATCCTGCTGCTGCGCCGCGCGGTTGACAGATCGGACTGTCACCGCTAGGGTTACTAGTATTGCGCGACGCGTGTAGCTGAGCGCGAGGTACGGCCTCGGACGGCGTGGACTGTCCGGGGCCGTCGTCGTATCCGGCCGCCGATATTCGACTGACACCGCACCGGCGGCCGTACGCTTTCCTATAATGCTGGCATGTCAGTCGAAAACGAAGAGCAAAGACAGGTACGCAACGAGAAGCAGATCAATACAGCGATTGAGTGGCTGAATGCGCATTGGGTCAATTCGAAGGAATGCCCTATATGCGCGCATACTTCCTGGTCTGTAGGGCAGACGTTTGAACTGCGGGAATACGAGGGTGGTAATCTCGTGGTCGGCCTTGGGTCCCAGGTCATGCCGGTCACTCCGGTATTCTGTAAAAACTGCGGGTACATGTTCCTTATCAACTCGATCATCGCTGGAACCTCGTTCCCTCCAGAGGGGAAAGACGCCGATGAGTGAAGAGAAGGGCAACATTCCAGCAAAAGGCGATGTGTCTGGTGACGTCATAACTGTTCCAGGGGCCAGTACGAAGTATCAGCCGGAGGGGATAGTGATCGTGGAAAAGAAGGACTGGGATCTCATACGCGGAAATCTGGATGCCAATGCGGAAAAGAAGGGTGTGAAAAAAGACATGTTCTGGGGAGGTCTTGGCCTCGCGTCTGGCTCCGTCGGTGGCATCCTGCCGGTGTTTCAAAAAGAGACGTTCAATCTTGACGCGCAAATACTAATCTGGGTCATCCTGTTCGCTATAGGTGTGGTCTGCATCATTGATGCAGGAGCCAGCTACCTCATTAACAGGAAAAGAAACAAGGCGGAGAAGAATCGTTTCGACGAATTCTTGGACAGAATCGAACAGCAAAGCCAGACAGAGGAGCACAACAATCCTCAATAATCTGGAGGTGGGGAACTCATGTGGGCGCGCACCACACGCATGCAGCGAGGAGACGAGGTGACGATGTCCTGGTACACGAGCGATCGGCAGTCCAGACTCCCGGAGGACTGGGACCGGGTGCGTGCCATGGTGCGCGACCGCGCGCACAATCATTGTCAGGCGGCGATACATTCCGTGCTGTGCAACGGCATCGGCACGGACTGCGACCACATCGTCCCCGGTGACGACCACTCGCTTGACAATCTGCAATGGCTCAACCACAATTGTCATGAGCTCAAGACCGCGCGTGAAAGCGCGCAGCGCAATATGATTCGCGCTCGCGAGCGCAAGCATCCTCGTGAAGCGAATCCCGGAAGAATTTGTTGATGTTGATTCGTTGCGTTGTTGCGGCGCGCGGCGGCGGAAGGAAAGACAGGAAGATGAAGCGTTTCGGTTCGTTCGGTTCGCGGTTTTTCCCGCGAGCCTCCGCCGCCCCCATGGGGTGGGGGGAGGACTCCGGAAGGAGCCTCGCCAGAACCGCCGGATAGCAGCTCCGGTCATGCGTGCGCCGTGGTCCGGTTTTTCGGGTGGTTCGGGTTGGTTGTCGGATTGTTGTCCGTTCGTCGTTCTGAGGGGCTTCCAATGTGCTTTTCGGGGTGTTCGCGGTTTGGGGTACGGTGAATTTTGTGACGCACGCTAAAACCGGATTAGCGGATGTCACGAAATTAGAAACGTTGGAATTTCAACGGTTCTCAGCTTGATTTAGCGTGCGTCACGAAATAAAATGGTGGTATGAGCCATTGCGAACACTGCGGCAGGACGCTGCCGGAACAGTCGGGGCGCGGACGCCGCCGCCGCTACTGCGGACAAGCCTGCCGCAAAGCGGCATCACGAGACCGCACGGGCAATCTACTGCGCGACATCCCCGACGAGATGATGCTCGCCGACCGGTGGATGCGCTGGCGCAGTATCGAACGGGACGGCAGACGTACGAAACTGCCCATACAGGTCGACGGGCTTCCCGCGAGCAGCACCGACCCGGACACGTGGACCACGTTCCCCGCCGCCGAAGAGTCCCGGACCGGCGATGGCCTCGGATTCGCGCTCGGCAACGGGTTCGCGTGCATCGACCTCGACCACTGCTACGATTCGCGCAACCATCTGAAACCATGGGCGAAGGCGCTGCTCGCCTACACGCCCGCCACGTTCGTCGAGATCTCACCGAGCGGAGACGGCCTGCACATCTGGGGCCACGCGGCTGCAATGCCCGGCGTGCGCATCCGCAGGGACGACGTGAACATCGAGATCTATTCGCGCGACCGGTACATGACCGTCACCGGACGTGCACACCGTGCTTCTACACGGGCGCTCGCGGACATCACCGGGCTCATCGACTTCGCACGACGTCTGGGGTAGGAGGTGCATCATGAATGGGCAGAATCTGCCGCGTGGCCTGAGCAAGGGCGGCGTCGGCCAGAAGTTCTGGAACGAGCTCACCGCGCGTGTGGAGTTCACGGACGTGGAGCTGCGCATCCTCACGTCCGCATGCTTCACGCTCGACCGTATCGCGAAGGAACGCAGGGTCATCGGCGGCGATCTCGTGGTGGAGGGGTCGCGTGGACAGCTCGTCGCGCATCCGCTGCTCACCGAGCTGCGCGCCGACGAACGGCACTTCGCCGATCTGGTGAAGCGCTTGGATATTCCGGACGAGTTCGCACAGCAGGCGTCCGGTACCGAGAGCGGGAACCGGGCGGCGCAGATGCGTGCGGTCGCGAACAGTCGATGGAGCAGGCAGTACGGATAGACGGGAGGTGAGCGTGGATGGCTCGGCTCATCGGTTCAGGGCCGATGCTGCTCACCACGCGTGACGACGAGCTTGCGGAGATCCGCGACTGGTACCGGGATACGCTGACGAGTGAGCCGGCTCCCGCCTGGCATACGATGCCGCAGTGCATCGGGCCGACATGGAGGCGCGACGCGCACGGATTCGTGCTGCCGGAGCGGACGCTCGGCTGGGATCTGCTCGCATGGAGCGGCTACTGGCTGAGGGATTCGAAGACCGGTGGTCCGTGGAAGTGGACGAACGAGCAGGCGCGGTTCCTTTTGTGGTATTACGCGCTCGACGAGACCGGCAGGCCATTGCATGACACGGCCGTGCTGCAACGGCTGAAAGGCTGGGGCAAGGACCCGTTGGCCGCCGGCTGCGCGGTCGCGAGCTGTTTCGCGCCGCTTACGTTCGACCATTTCGACTCGTCGGGTAGCCCGGTGGGTCGTGAGGAACCGAATGCGTGGGTGCAGGTGTGCGCCGTGTCGCAGGAGCAGACGAAGAACACGATGAAGCTGCTGCCCGGTCTGATTCCCGCCGAGACCAGACGGTTCTACGGTATCCAGATCGGCAAGCTGAACATGTGGGCGCTCGGCGACAGCCGGCAGATAGAAGCCGTCACATCGAGTCCGCTGGCGCTCGAGGGCGGGCGTCCGACGATGGTCATCCGCAACGAGACGCAGAACTGGAACTCGAGCAACGGCGGCATCGACATGGACGGCGTGCTGTCCGGCAATGCCGCGAAGCGCGAGGAATCCGTCAACGTGAAGATGCTCGACATCTGCAATGCGTACCGAGACGGCGAGGATTCCGTGGCGCAGCGCGTACGCGAGGCATGGGAAGGCACGCAGGGCGACCCTGAAGGCGACGCCGGAGCACGTCCCAGATACCACGATTTCGGCCTGCTGTACGATTCGCTCGAGGCGGCGCCGGACACGACGATGGACATGGACACCATTCCGCAGGTCGTGGAGGATATCCGCGGCGACGCGGATTGGCTGAGCCCGAAGCGTATCGTCAAGGAGATCATCAACCCGAAGAACCCCGTATCCGAGTCGCGCCGCAAATGGTACAACCAGTGCGTCGCACCCGAGGACGCGTTCGTCACCGCGCAGGAGTGGGACGCGAACCAGAATACCGATCTGATGCTCGAACCCGGTGACACGATCGTCATGTTCGCCGACTGCTCGCTCAACGACGACGCCACCGGCATCGTCGCATGCCGCGTCAGTGACGGGTTCGTCAAACCATTGGGCATGTGGCAGCGCCCCGCCGGCAGGCAGAACGCCGACTGGCGCGTGCCACGCGAGAAGGTCGACGACGTGGTCCGTGACGCATTCCGCACCTATCACGTGGTCGGGTTCTACGGCGACCCGTCACATGTGCTCGACTCCGAGACCGGACAGCGCTACTGGGACGGCCTGTTCGACCAGTGGCACCGCGACTACGCACGCCGGCTCAAGGTATGGGCGCGCCCATCAGGCCGCGACAAGCACGCGGTCATGTTCGACATGGTCGACTACATGATCCAGAAACGGTTCGTCGACGCCGTCGCCATCGCCTACGAGGACATCGCCGACGCGAACTTCCCCCATGACGGGGATGCACGCCTGAGAAACCACATGCTCAACGCACGCCGCCAACCCACACGCGCCGGCATGAGCATCGCCAAGGAACACCGCGAAAGCCGACGCAAGATCGACCTCGCCGTCTGCGCCATCGGCGCACGCATGATCCGCCGCGAATACCTGAACATGAACACGAAACGAAAGGGGCGCATATGGTGACCAAACCCCGCGAACTAGGCAGCGAACAGGAAGCACGCGACGCGCTCGCGGATCTGCTCGCCGACTACGGTTCCGAGTATGCGCAGCTGAGGAAGATCGATGGCTGGTGGCGTTGGAGGCCGGAGAAGAACCGTCTGTCTCGTAAGGCGACGGCTGAGCATAGGGCGTTGCGTGATATTTCGCAGACGCCGTGGCTGCAGATGGTCGTCACGACGCTTGCGCAGACGCTGTATCTCGACGGTGTGGAGATGCCGGGTGATATGGACGGTTCACGGTCGAAGCGGTTCTGGGCTCCGTGGAACAACAATCGTATGGGTGCCCGTCAGATCGGTTTGCATCGTTCCGCCATCGCCTATGGCAGCGCGTATACGGCGGTGAGCCGTGGCGAGGATGGTTCGGCCCGTATCGACTGCTGGAGTCCGATGGAGTCGTTGGCGGTGTACCGTGACCCTGCCCGTGACGTGTTCCCGCAACTGTTTTTGACGGTGTGCGAGCTGGGTGACGAGTCCACGCTGTACGAGGTGTGGGATGCGTGGAACATCTGGCGGTTCACGTCCGACAGCAGGCATGGGCCGGTAGGGTTCGCGGAGGTCGTCGAGCATGGCGTGCGCGACGGCAACGGCAGGCCGGTGTGTCCGGTGGTGCGGTACACGAACCAGATTGACCTGCAGGGGAGGACTCCGGGCGAGGTCGAACCGTACATCACGGTCGCGAAGCGACTGAACAAGGATGATTACGACCGTATGGTCGCGCAGCATTACAACAGCTGGAAGGTGAAGACCGCGACGAATCTCGACATGAGCGATCTGGACGAGAAGGAACGCGAAGAGAAGAAACTGAAGCTCGAACAGGGGTCGATGCTGTTCGGCGGTGAGGGCGTGCAGTTCGGCACGCTTTCCGAGACCGATCTGGATAATCTCGTGAACTCACATCAGGCGGACGTGGACGAACTGGCTGCCGTGTCGCAGACTCCGGCGACCGCGTTCGGCAAGATGGTCAACGTCGGTGACGCCGGCATCGAGGAGTCACGTGCCGGCTTCTATGCGAAGCGCAACGAGCGTCGCAAGACATTCGGCGTCTCCCATCTGGATACTCTGCGTCTGTGCGCCGCCGCCGAGGGGCGTATGGATGATGCGGCGGACATGGACTTGACGGCGGTGTGGGCGGATACGGATACGCGCACGATCAGCCAGGCCGTGGATGCGTGGGGCAAGGCCCACCAGATGCTCGGCGTGCCCGCCGAACAACTCTGGGATCTGCTGCCGAACGTGACGAAGGCGCAGGCTGACATGTGGCGTGCGTATGCGCGGGAGCATCCCACCGCCGACGATATCGCTGTGCGCGCCTATCAGGCGCAGCTGGACGTGGTCGAACCGAAGGAGACGGATTATGGCGTTGACCCGGGCGGCGGCGGTCCTGACGGACAAGCATCGGCGTGACCAGGTGAGGCTCGCGATCACCGCTGATTCGGAAGCGCGCCGTGCATGGGATCTGCTCGACATGAATAATCTCGACGGCACGCAGGCGTTGTTCGAGTACGCGTTGTCGGCCACGTTGAACAAGTGGTTCAATCTGGGTGTGATGACCGCGTTGGATTATCTGCCGAAGTATCGTGAGGCGAGCATCGGCGAGCGGCGCTCGGTCGATATCCGGGTGCCGGATTTCAGCAGGTACCGTGTGCGCAAGGAGCTTGGCTGGCTGGGTGCGACGGGTATCAAGTGGCATCTGGCGCGTGGCGAGAGCGAGCAGGATGCGTGGCGGAACGCTCGCAGTATTTTTCTCGGTCAGTTTCATGAGGCGGTGCTCACGGGTGGCCGTGAGACGATCCGTGAGTGGGCGCGCAGGGATCCTCGCGCGATCGGGTGGCGTCGTGTGTCGGATGGTGACCCGTGCGCGTTCTGTGCGATGCTCGTGACCCGCGGCCCCGTATACACGAGCGAGCAGCGCGCGTTGTCGCGTGAGTCCGACGGGACGAAGTACCATGCGCATTGCGGGTGCACGGTCGAGGTCGTGTACGGCGATTGGAAGCCGACCGGGCTTGAGCAGCATTGGATCGACGAATACTATCGCGCCGCCGAGAAGGTTCCCGAGGGGAAGCGCACGTGGGACAACGTACTGCCGTTGATGCGCGAGAACGGTGCCTTCCGTGACTCGCCTGCGGTACGTAGCCCCGAGGCATGGCTCAAGCGTCAGGCGCAGAAGGAGGCGGGCAGGCCGAAGCGGGTGACGATGCCGCGAGTCGTCCATCCTGATTTCGACGACGCTCGTCGTGCCCGCATGGAGAGCGCCAAGTCGAAAGGATTACAGGAAGCCTTCATTGAGAAGATGGAAGACCATATCGGGGATGAGCAGCATCAGTCGAAGGAACATTGGCCTTCCATAGCCTTCTATCCAAGTCGTGCCATCATACGGCATGTCCTTCATGGCGAGCCCGATAACATCCGTCGCGGCGGGCATCTGCATGGTACTGGCCGTCTGAACAAGACCGAATTCCCCGAAGGATGGGATGAGAAGAAGGTCATGGACGCGGCAGCTGAGGTGATTCGTGCTCCACAATGGTGGAATCCCGCGAAAGCTCCTAATGGTCTTTCGTACTATGTGGCAGTGATCGACGGAGTTCAAGTTGAAGTGGCGGCGTACCAATATGAAGGGAAACTGGTAATCGATCAGATATATCCGAAAGGCGGCAGAGGCGTTATTCGCAATGTCGTAGATGGTACGATTGAAGTAAAGGCAATCGATTTGAGCAAGAGGTATCAGAGATGGCGGAAAAGCTGAGCGGAAACACCGCTGATTGGGATGAGATAGCCAATCAGTGCATTTCCGTGTTGCCTGATGATATCTATCAAGAGTCCACTGCCGAGGATGCACTGCAGGTCGGTGAGCCGTATGATGCCGTGCTTAGGATTCTGGATACGCTTTGGGGAGATCATCCCGAAATCGCCAAGAAGCTACCTAGAATTCTGAAAAGACTTGTGGACGATGATCCCAAGTCCGTTTATGGAATGATTCCGTATTACGACGAGTTGCCTTAACGGTTCGTCTAGCTAGATTTTTCAACCCGCACAGTGTGCGGGTTTTTTATTGCCTCGGCGCAAGCGCGTCGGGGCTTTTTCAGTAAGGAGGGCCGTATGGCCGAGGAAAACACCACCGAACCGGACAAGCCGGACGTGTCGCAGGACGACGCGCAGACGAATCCGGAGGATCACAAGGAGCAGTCTCCGTGGGAGAAGGCTGGCGAACAGTTCGATCCCGAGAAGGCGTGGAACCTCGTGCAGCATCTGCGTGAGGAGAACAAGGGCCTCAAGGAGAGGAACCGCGCCTATGAGGACGAAAGGCTCTCCGACAAGGAGAAGGCCGAGCGTGACCTCGCCGAGGCCCGCGAGCAGCTCGAACGGGTCAAGGCGGAGCGCACGCTCGCGCAGATCCGCGCGAAATATCCGCAGCTGACGGACGGGGACATGGATTTCCTCGGTTCGGGCACTCCCGAAGAGCTGAACGCTCGCGCCGCGAAGCTCGCGGCAAGGTTCGACGCGGCGAAGGCGTCCGCCGGGCCGGAAGGCAACATCAACCCATTGCGTCGCAGACCGTCCGGTGGCACCGACCCGACGAAGCCGCGTCATACCGACTGGATTCGCGACGCGCTGGCGAAACACTGAAACATAGGAAGGAAACATCATGGCCGAGAATTTCGCCGATGTCATCAAGCGTTCCGATCTGGGCGACAATCTCATCCCGGACGAGCACAGCACCGAGATCATCCAGACCCTGCCGGAGTCGTCCGTCATTATGACGCGCGCCCGCAAGGTGCCGATGAGCAAGAAGAAGAAGACGCAGCCGGTTCTGGCGACCCTGCCGGAAGCGTACTGGGTCGACGAGGGTGGTCTCAAGCAGACCACGAAGACCGGTTGGGAGGACGTGACCATCACCGCGGAGGAGCTTGCGGTGCTCGTCCCGATTCCGGATTCCGTCGTGGAGGACGCGGACATCGACCTGTGGGGCGCCATCCGTCCGCTCATCGCCGAGGCGTTCGGCAAGAAGGTCGACGAGGCCGCGCTGTTCGGCGTCGACAAGCCTGCGTCGTGGGGCGATGACGTGTTCAAGGCGGCGAAGGCCGCCGGCAACACGGTCACCGCGACCGCCGACCTGCCGAAGGACGTCACTGACCTTGCCGGCAAGATCGCCGAGGAAGGGTTCGATGTGAACGGTTTCGCGTCGCAGGCGGGGCTTGACTGGAAGCTGCGCGGCATGCGTGACGCGAACGGTCAGCCGATCTACGGCAATCCGCTCGCCGAGGGACAGCCGAACACGCTGTATGGTCAGCCGCTCAATCCGGTGCGTAACGGTTCGTGGGATGCCACGAAGGCGACGCTGCTCGCCGCGGACTGGACGAAGTTCGTGTACGGCGTGCGTCAGGACATCACGTTCAAGATCTTCGAGGAGGGTGTCATCTCCGACAAGGCCGGCAAGATCGTGTACAACGCGATGCAGCAGGATTCGAAGATCATGCGTGTCGTGATGCGTGTCGGTTTCGCCGTCGCGAACCCGATGACCCGTATCGGCACGAAGGGCAAGCAGTATCCTGCCGGCTTCATCATCCCGTCCACCGCGTCCGCCGGCGCCGGGGCGTGATGAATCGTGTCGATCGAAGCGTTCGCCACTCCTGACGAACTCGGCGAGTGGCTCGGCGAGCCCATCACCGACGAGCATGATGTGAAGCGCGCCGCCCGTATCCTGCGTGCCGCGTCGAATCTCATCCGCCGGTACACGGCATGTTCGTGGGCCGGCGACGAGGTCCCAGCCGACGGGTTGCCGGAGGAGCTGAACGACGTGGCGTTGTCGTGCGCGGCGCGCTACTACGTGAATCCGAACGGTGAGACGCAGTGGACGCGGCAGATCGATGACGCGATGGACGGCGGAAGCCGTAAGGTCGAACAGTCCGGACTGTATCTGACCGCGGACGAGAAGAGCATCCTCGACTCGGTGAGGCCACCGTCCGATTCGGTTATCGCCGGTGTGGGCACGGTGCATACGACGCGTGGTGATTTCGACGGCTATGAGGGAGATGGTTTCCCATGGTGGACGCTGACTGGGTCGGAGACGTCCTGACCGACGGGCGGCGCATGGCCGAGTCCCTCATGGCCGACGAGTGTCGCATCGTGCATCCGACCGGGCGGATGATCGTGGACCGGACGACCGGAGTGGCCGCGCCGGAGACCGCGCTCGTCTATGAGGGTAGGTGCAAGGTGCAGACCGCCGGCGGTGTCGCATCCCAGGTCGTGTCGGCGGCGGGTGATTCGACGAACGTCGGCGGCAACGTGCCCGTCTGGGCGCTCTACCTGCACCTGCCGGTCACGGTGGAGACCGCTGTGAGTGGTGATATCGCCGTCATCATGCACAGTCGCGACCCGTCCCTCGTGGGGCGGCGCCTGAGACTGGTGAATCTGCAGTCGGAGAAGACGTGGGCCACGGCTCGCCGGTGGAACGTGTCCGAGATGCCTGCGGAAGCGGAGGTTGATGATGAGTGACGTCTCGCAGTTGCGCGCGTTCGCCGGCAAACTACGGAGTGCGCCGAGCGTGAAGGCCCGCAGGGTGAGGGCGACGACCGTGAAGGCCGCCGTCAACATCAAGAAGGCGGTGCAGGCCGACCTGCGTGGTTCGTCGAACGCGGGCATCCGAAGGATCCCCATCCAGTATGAGGAGCCGTTCCTGTCGGCTCCGATGACCGTGACCATCCAGATCGGTCCGGAAGCGAAAGCCGGCGGATTGGCGAACATCGCGTTCTTCGGCACGTCGAAGGGCGGAGGCGGTCACCGGTTCTACGAGCATGCGGAGGCCGAGCTGGATACGTGGAAGCGGTATCTCGGTGAGGCCATGGAAGGATTGGACTGACATGGTCGCATACGTTGACGCCCGTGACCGGGTGCTCGCGCTCGTGCCGAAACTACCCGGCTGGCGCACCTATCTGGGAGTTCCCGCGCAGGGAGCCTCCCCGCCGTGGGTCGTGGTCTCGTTCAGCGAGACCGGCCGGGACAGCACCGAAAACCTGCGCACCTGCTCGCACATGGGCCGTCTGGATATTCGGGTCGTCGGTGAGAACGACGAGTCCATCGGTATCGTGTGCGACAGATTGCAGACCGTGCTCGACGGCGCGTATCCGGGCAACGGATTGGGCTGCCTGGTGCCGGACCGTGATTCCGGCGTGTATCAGGCCGAATTGGTGTCGCCGATGACGGGTTCACCCTTCTCCATGCGTGTGCTCACATGGACGGTCGGCTGGGAGACATAGGCTCTCCCGGCCGCTCTCAATAACACAGTATTTGATTTGTTCTCTACAACCTTTTTGGAGGTATTCATTATGACTACAGAGGTTTCCGCCTCGCTGGAAGACGGCATGGTCAAGACCGTTTTCGTCCCCACGCTTAAAGACGTCAGCGCGCCGACCGTGGCCGAACTGACCACCGGCGTGCTCGACATGTCGATGTGGCTTACCGCTGACGGCTTCTCCGCCACGCACGGGCAGAACATGATCGACGATGACCGCGAAGGCAGCGCCGAGGTCGGTCAGATCCCCGGGCAGGAGACGTGGACGGACACGACGCTGCGTGTCATCGACAACATCAACCGCGTCGACGCGGACGGCAAAGCGGTGGGAAACGAGCTCGTCGAGACGCTCACGCGTGGCACGACCGGCTATTTCGTGCGCCGCCGAGGACTGCCGTCCGCCGAACCGTTCGCCGCCGGGCAGAAGGTGTCGGTGCTGCCGGTCACGATCGGCATCAAGACCCCGGTCGCCCACGCCGTCAACCAGCGTCAGCTCTCCCAGATCACCTTCTCCGTGAGTCCGGGCGCCCAGGACGAGACCGCGGTCGTGGCCGCCGGCACCGCCGGCAAGTGACCGGTGCCAACCGATAATCGATCAGCGGCCCGCCGCCCATGATACGGCGGCGGGCCTCCCATACAGGAGACGATCATATGCTGCCATCCATCAAACGACCGACCGCGCAGGTGGACGTGGTCACCGACCTCGACGCGCTCGACCGGTCACGCGTGCTCGCCAAACGACTCGAGACCCTCGAATCCGCATCGGCCGCGGGCATGACCGAAAGCGAACTGTCGGCGCGCGCCGACGAGGCGAAGAAGCTGCGAAGCGAACTCAAGGACATCATGAGGACGGTGAACGACGGCACGCTCGTCATCGACCTGCAGGGCCTGAACGCCAGCTCGTGGGAGCAGGTCATCGCCGAACACACCACGACCGACCCGAAGAGCGGCGAGCCGGCACAGGATACGTTCGGCGTCATCCGCGACGCCATGACCCGCATGGCGACCGGCGCGCACATGAAGCCCACGCCGGATGAACCCATCGCGTTCTCCGACACGGAATTGGCCGGCCTGCTCGGGCAGATGCCCGACTCGCAGCTGCTGACCATGCTCCCCGTCATCCAACGGCTCAACACTCCGGCGGTCTCCCTCCCAAAAGCGTAATCCTCGAGCGGCTCGCCGACCGCATCGCCGCCGACCCGATGCTGCTGGCGGCATTGCGCACCGCACGCACGCTCGGCGTCAGCTACAAGCAGTTCCGCGGATGGACGCCGAGCATGGGCGACGAGATCGAATGGGACGAGTGCGAGCAGACGTGGATGCTCGCCCTCGAGAGATACGAGCAGACGCACGTGTGCCCGTTGTGCGGCATGGATCCAGCCATCTGCCACGACGAAACCCGATTCAGACAAATGTTCGACGGCGCCGACGTGTACGTGTGCTTCGCGTCGCAGGCACGTGAGTTCGCCATGCAGCAGTACGTGAAAAGCGGCGTCGTCGAAGCGCCGCACTCACAGACCACACGATTGCGCCCACGACGATAGATAGAAGGAGCTGATGATGGCCGTTAACGAGAACATCATGGTCCGCCTGACCGCGAACATCTCCGACTACTCGGCGAAGATGCAGGCCGCCAGCGCGCAGACCGAAAAGCTCGCCACGACCATCGTCAAACCGACGAACCGTGTGCGGCAGTTCGAGACGGCGGCCACGAAGACAGGCATGGCCGTCGGCGCCATGTCGCTCGCGTTCGGCGTCGCCGGCGTGAAGATGTTCGCGGACTTCGACGAGGCGATGAGCGAGGTCAAGGCCAACACCGGCGCGACCGGCGACGAACTCGACGCGCTCAAGAACGCGGCGCTCGACGCGGGCAAGAGCACCGTCTACAACGCCACGCAATCCGCGCAGGCCATCAACGAGCTGGCCAAGGCGGGCATGAGCACCGCTGATGTGCTCTCAGGCGGCCTGTCCGGCGCGTTGAACCTCGCCGCGTCCGACGGCATGGAGGTCGCCGATGCCGCGGAGCTCATGAGCTCCACACTCGCGCAGTTCAATCTCACGGGCTCGGACGCGGGCAGGGTCGCCGACGCGTTGGCGGCCGGCGCGGCGGCCGCACAGGGTTCCGCGGCGGATCTCGGCTACGCATTGTCGCAGGCTGGTCTGGTCGCCAACAGTTTCGGCATCTCGATGGAGGAGACGACCGGTGCGCTCGCACTGTTCGCGAACACGGGCATGATCGGTTCGGATGCCGGCACGAGCCTCAAGTCCATGCTGCAGCGTTTGGCGAATCCGTCGAAGGAAGCCGCCGCCACATTGGAGGAGCTTGGCATCAACGCGTATGACGCCTCCGGTGAATTCGTCGGCCTCGAATCGTTGGCCGGCCAGCTCAAGAGCCAGATGGGCGGCCTGACGCAGGAGCAGCGCAACGCCGCCATGGCGACGATCTTCGGCGCTGACGCGGTGCGCGCCGCGAACGCCCTCTACGAGGCGGGTGCGGATGGTGTCGCCGAGTGGACGCAGACCGTCTCCCAGTCGGGTGTGGCGGCCGAGATGGCGGCCGCGAAGACCGACAACCTCAAAGGCGACATGGAGCAGCTCTCCGGCGCCCTTGAGACGGCGCTCATCAAGACGGGCAGTGGTGCGAACGGCGCGTTGCGCGACATCGTGCAGTCCATCACCGGCGTCGTCGACGCGTTCGCGAGCCTCGACCCCAGCATCCAACAGTGGGTCGTCAAAGGCGGCCTGCTCATCGGCGTGTTCGCCGGCCTACACAAGGGCCTCGGCGATTTGAAGAACTCCACCAGCGGGTTCGGTCAGGCGATGGGACTGGTATGGGACCCGGTGCAGAGGCTACAGTCGGCGCTGCCGCAGTTCAATGCAGGCTTCTCGGATCTGGCGAAGTCTTTTGTGACGAACGCGCGCGGCGCCGAGCTCATGTCCAATGGCATGACTCGCGCCCAGACAGCGACAAGCGGTCTAGGCAACATCTCCAAGGGCGTATGGAGCCTGCTCGGCGGCGGCTGGGGCATAGCACTGGGCATCGCCGGCACGTTGCTCGCCGGCTACGCCGAAAAGGTCCAGAAGGCCAAGGCGCGCACACAGGAGCTCGAGGCGGCCATCGAATCGGGCGCGAACGTGTCCGAGAAAATGGTCAAGCAGATACAGGAAGTCGACTACGGATGGTACGACCGGTGGAAGAGCGGCGTCGACAACCTCTCCGGAGCGCTCGACAAGGCCGGCATCAGCATGAGCGAATTCGTGCGCGCCGCGCAAGGCGACCAGGGTGCGCTCGACAAGATCAACGGCGTCATCGACAAATGGTCGAAATACGACTCCGACACCAAGGAATTCCACCTCGCACGCTTGCTCAAAAGCGACCTCAACGACCTGTCCGGCGCCTACGAGGACGCCAGCGAGAAAGCCGACGCCGCCAAGAAAGCCAACGAGGAACTCGCCGCATCCGCCGACCAGACCGGCGACGCCGCCAAGGACGCCGCAGACGGCACCGACGAACTCACCGGCGCCATGGACGAATCCCAAAGCGCAGCCGAGGAATACGCCGACGCCCTCGACGACCTCATCGACGCGCTCTTCTCCATGGAAACCCCCACGCTCAACGCCGCACAGGCGCAGGTCCAGCTCGACGAAAGCATCAGAGAAACCGTCGACAAGCTCACCAAACAAGGCAAGGTGCTCGACGAAAACGGCAACTACCTCGCCGGCATGCAGGAAAAAGGCGAAGAAGCGAAATCCGCACTCTACGACCTCGCCGGTCAGGCACAGAACACCGCGACGAAGATCCTCGAGGAAGGCCAAGCCACCGGCGACATGGAAGGCGCCACCAAACGCGCCGGAGACGCCCTCGCCGGCGCCCGCGACGCCTTCATCGACGCCGCAGTCGCCGCCGGCATCAACCGCGACAAAGCCGCCGAACTCGCCGACAAATTCGGCCTGAGCCGAGACAAGGCCGAGGAACTCAAACAAGGCCTCGAACAACTCGACCAGACCAACGCGGACCCCACCGTCGACGCCGACACCACCGAAGCCAACCAGAAGATCGACGACACCAAACTGCGCCTGCAATCCATGCCCAACGGCCAATTCATGGTCTACGGCAACAACAAGCAAGCCATGCAGGCACTCGCCGAAATCACCGGCGCGACGATCGACCCGAAAACCGGCACGCTCATGCTCAACAAGGACCAGTACGACATCGCGCTCGCGATCGCCAACGGCGCGACGATCGACCCGAAAACCGGCTTCCTATTGGGCAATGACAATGACTACTGGAAGCATGTGGCCGAATCGAACGGCTGGAAGATCGATCCGAAAACCGGATACATCTACGGCAACAACGGACAGGCGATGAAGTCCGTGAAGCAAGTGCAGCAGCAGAAGATCAACGACAAGAGCTTCGCCATCACCGCAACCGGCGCGGCCGCGGTCGAACAGCAGATCGGCCGCATCCAGCAGATGCGGATCGGCGACAAATCCTTCACCGTCAAGACCTACTACACGTCTCAAGGTGAGAAGGTGCATGGCGGTACGATTCCCAAGGCGTCGGGCGGTATGGTGTTCGGTCCTGGAACCGGCACGTCCGATAGCATTCCTGCCCGCCTGTCGAACGGCGAGTTCGTGGTGAGGGCCGCTCAGGCACGTCGTTTTCGTGGCCTGCTCGAGTCCATCAACAACGGTTCGTATGGCGATTCGCAAGGCTATGCGCATGGCGGCATGGTCGCGGCTCAGGCGTCTCCCGCCGAACCGTATGTGCGTGAGGTTCGTGACCGTGCGGTGGCTCCCCAGTATTCGCAGTACAACACGTTCAACATGCGCGGTGCCGCGTCTCCGCGCACCCAGTCGGACATCATCGCCGCAAAACTTCGTTTCGTCGGCTCGAGCATGATGGGAGCGTAAACGTATGAGCGTTGTGATGCTGTACGGCGACGGGTTGGCCGAACCGGTTACGTTGGATGGTTCGCCGGATGCCGGTGTCGGTATTCTGCGTGGACTCGAGGGTTGGCTCGGCACTCCGGGTTCGAAGGTCGATCTGACCGAACGACGGGAGGGTGACGGTGCGCATGACGTGGCCGAGTCGGAACTGTTGTATTCGGCGCGCACCGTCACCATCCAATACCGTCTGCTCGCCCAATCGTGGGACGGTCGCGAGCGGATGCTCGCCATGCAGGACGCGTTGCGTGCGCTGCTTGGCCGTGAGGTGACTGTCCGTGTCATCGACGGGGACCGTGACCATATGTGCCGCGGCTACGTGGATTCGATTGACGTGGCCGAAACCGCGCAGAATGTGAACTGGCAGACGATGACCGGTCAGGTGGTGGTCGTCTGTCCGCGTCCGCAGATCCTCTCATGGGATGCGCACCTGCTGCAGTTGACGTGCAACGAGCAGGGGGTGGCCGGAGTCGGTCTGTGTTATGGGCCGCGACTCGCGACGTATTGGGAGGGCGAACCGAACAACAGCGTGAGCGTGCTCGTGACGGACACGAACGCCGGCACGAGCGGATTGCATTATCCGCTCTCGTATTTCGAGTTCACCGAGACGGACAACATGACCGCCGGCGTGCTGCACAATACGGGCAGTGCTCCCGCGTTCCCGCAGTTCCTCGTGCATGGTCCGCTCGAGCACGGTATCAAACTGTCATTCCCCGGAACCGGTCTCACGTTGGAATACGGGGAACCTGTCGGGGATGTTCCTGTCCTGTTGGATGCGCGTACCCGACGGGCGAGTATCGATGGGGCTGACTGTTCCGCCGGTTTGAGGAGCCGTGGGTTCCCGACCGTACCGCCGCACGGTGATTTGCGTGTGGAGTTGATGACGATGGGCAGGGGGTACGTCGATTGTTCGGCGCACGACACCTACATGTAAGGAGATAACTCATGGGTGCATTGGGAGTTGCTGCGACTCGTGATGGTGCGGGGTTGACGCCGATGGAGCATCGGCATATCATCGCCGCCGAATACGAGTGCGATGGCATCATCGACGGGTTGGATGTGCGTGGGCGTGCCGACCTGACGTATCAGGTCACGGAGGGTGTGGCGTTGTGTCAGCGCAGTACAGCGGATGGTATGACGCTCGCGTACTGGCCGGGAGGTCAGTCGCCGGTCGTTTCGGCGAACACGTCATCGAATCCGCGTATCGACTGCGTGTGGATCCGGTCGAACAATGAGATCGAGTATCATGCGGAGGACGACCTGTATGATCACGGCAACGCGGTCGAGATAGGCGTGACGCAAGGTGAGCCTGCCTCGAATCCGGTCGCGCCGTCGTTGCCGCCTAATTCGACGCTGGTGCGTCGGGTCAGGGTGCCTGCCGGTGCGGCGAGCACGCAGAACGTGACAGTTGATGGGTCGGTGGACTATGCGGTGTCCAAGTATACGAATGGTCGGACGATCGGGTTCACGCGTTTGAGCAATGATTTCACGTTCAATTCGACGAATTGGACGTCGTACTGCCGTACGCAGATCATGATTCCCGTTGACCGTATGCTCAGGTTCGAGCTTACGTGCAATCCGGCATGCGACCCGCCGGGTGGCGCGTTGGATTTCAAGAAGTACTGCGAGCTGATGGTCGGGTTCCGTATCGACGGACGCCAGTACGGGATGAATCATTACATCACGTGCTATGGGGCGTGGGATGACAAGTATGTGACCGACCGTGCCGAATGCGTTCGTGGCACTCATGACGTGGATGTGATCGTCAAGAAAGGCAACGGTAACGCTGGAGTGAAGTTCCATGGCGGCGTGCTGCCGGGCTTCGTGCTGCGTGTGACCGATCAGGGTCCTGTCCGCTAAGGAGGTGGGCGTATGCCGTGGCGTCATTACCTGTATCAGGCGATGAGCGGCGAGCTGGGTGCTCCCATCGACCTGCCTGCGTTCAGTTGGAAGGTGGGCGTGTCCGATTCGTCGCTCGCCACGTGCAAGGACAAAGACGCCGGCGACTATGAGTCTGATGGGCTCACGGTGCCGTGGACTGAGATTCCAGGCGCCGACTATGCGCGGAAACGGCTGAACGTAGCGACGGGTCGGCGTGGTGTCGTGTCCCTGTGGAGGGATGTGACGATGCCGCCGGCGATGCTCGGACGTCCCATCGTCGGCGGCGTCATCGGCGTGCGTAACGACACGGCGCAGGATACGAGTTTCGCGGTGCAGTCTCCATTGTCCGTGCTCGAGTCGCGCTATCTGGTGCGTGAGGGCAGGTATGCGGCGGGTCCGAACCACACATCGCCGGACGTGATACGGTTCGACGGAATGTCGTATCGTGGCATCGCGTCCGAGATAGGCTACTTGTGCACGCAGGCGAAGCCGGGTGGCTACATGCCTGTTGACTGGTCGTATCGTGGGGAGCGTGGTTCACGCGCCCGCGCGTATGAGGCGTGGGATATTCAGAATCTGTCGTGCCGGAAGCTGTTCGATAACCTGTCGAACGTGTTGGAGGGGCCGGATATGCAGTTCCGTCCGTATCTGACTGATGACGGCACGCATGTGCGCTACCGGTTTGTCGCCGGTTCGGACGCCGAACAGTATCTGGGACAGCATGTCATCCATCAGCTCGCCTATCATCCGGCTGGCGGCACGATAGGCGAGCTGACGGTGGATCATCTCGCTCCCGTGATGCGCGTGTATTCGTCGGGGACTGGGCAGGACAAGGCGCAGAAGTGCGCGTTCGCGCAGGACCTGTCTTTGGTGGAACGATCGAATGATCCGTGGCCGCTCGTGGAGATGACGTATTCGGATTCGGATACGGACACGTATGATGTGCTGCTTGCGCATGCGCGCAGCGTACTGAAGGCGAACGGTCGTCCGCTCATGCAGATTAAGGGTGTCGTGCACGCGGATGACGCCGATGATATGGGCAATCCGCTGCTGCCGTTGGGGTCGTATTGGCCGGGTGAGCTGTTCGACCTGCATATTTCGGGGTATGCGCCGTTGCCGGATGGGACGTATCGGACTCGACTCATGGAGATGAGCGGTGACGAGTCCGACCGTGTGGAGCTTGTGTTCGATGTGATGGAGGATCCCTCCGTCTGAGTGTTTTGGAGGTTTCGTATGGCTCAGCATCCGATCATCAGCCCTAAGGCGGAGGATGTGCCGCTACTGCTCGCGATGCGTGCGATGCGCACGGCGAAATCGTTGCAGACGCGTCGTTCGGGTACCGCGTATTATGCGGATGCGGACGGTAAGGGCATTCTTGTCGGCGAGGACGCCGAGGCGGGCATCAACCGGTATGATCCGGAGACGGGTGAGCAAGCGCCGCTGTTCGAAGGTATCAGTCAGGAGGAGCTGGATGCTCGGGGTGATGCGATCCTCGAGGCGGCCAAGGCTGATACGGCAACGCAGATCACTATCGTCAACACGACGATAAACGAGGCCAAGCATGATATCGCGGAGAATAAGGATGCTGCCAGTGCGGCTCAGGCGCTCGCGCAGAAGGCGAAGGACAAGGCGGACTCAAACGCGTCTGCGATCGAGGACGCAGGAAGGGAGTTCGACCGGTACAAGACCGCTGCCGATAAGGCGCAGCAGGATTTGGACGACAAGCTCGCCAATCAGGGTACTGTGCTCAACGGCGTGAAGTCGGATGTGGCTCAGGCGAAACAGGATATTCTGGCTCAGTCGTCGCAGATAACGACCATCGGCAATAAGTCGGATACGGCGCAGAACATGGCCGGCTCCGCGATTTCGACGGCGAACAGTGCCATGTCTCAGGCGTCTCAGGCGATTTCGACAGCGAACACGGCCGCGGCGAATGCTGCCGACGCGAAGCGTAACACGGTCACGAATGTGACGGTGGAATACGCGGTCTCCTCTTCCAATACCACGGCTCCTGAGACCGGGTGGAGCACGAGCACTCCTACGGTTGCCGATGGCGCGTATGTGTGGATGCGAACCATCATCGGCAAGGGAAACAACACTACGGTGACAAGCGACCCTACCGTTGTCACCGGCAACACTGGTGCGGCCGGCGCGCAAGGGCCGGCAGGTGCGGCCGGAGCTACGGGCGCGCAAGGCCCGAAGGGAGATAAGGGAGACAAGGGCGACACCGGCGCGCAGGGGCCGAAAGGAGATAAGGGAGATACCGGAGCAACGGGAGCAGCCGGCATCTCGATCACTGCCGTCACTATCTACTTCGCACTGTCGCTGAGCAAACCGGACAAGCCGACCACTCAGACACCGGTATCGCCTTGGGGAACGGCGGAACCGGCATATGACCGTGACAAGCAGCTGTATACCACGTATCGCGTTGACTATTCCAATGGGACCTTCTCGTGGACTGACGTGCAGATTGATTCCGCCTATAAGGCGTCTCAGGCGGCTGAGACTTCGGCTCGTGACGCGGTGCGGACCGCGGCGAATGCTGCGACGATGGCGAACACGGCGAAGACTGCTGCTGACGAGGCCAAGAGCACGTCGGCCACGGCGAAAAGCACTGCCGATAATGCGCAGTCGGTGGCGACTCAGGCATCCGCTACTGCGGTGGCGGCGGATCAGGCCGCTACGAGCGCTCAGGCTGCTGTGGATGCGGCGCGGCAGAATGCGCAGGAGCTGCTGGTGAATCCAGGGTTCGAGGATGGTGCGACGGGGTGGACGACGGATGTGGAGGGTGCCGCGTGGTTGCAGTGGTCGGCGTGGTCTCGTTCGGGGTCGTGTCGTGCGTATCTGAACGGGTCCCGTGGTACGGCGATGCTGGCGAGCACGAATCCTGTGCAGGTGACGACGGGGCGGTACTACCGGTTCGCCGCGTGGTACAAGCTGTTGACCGCGGTCAGCGGTGCTGATAGTGGCGGCTTGCGGTTGCAGTGGTCGAACGCGGACGACCCGGCTGATGCGAACTGGCAGGAGTTCACTGCTGCCGTGACTGATATGGTGTTCACGGGTGATACGTGGACGTGTGCGGAGCAGATCGTGCTCGTGCCGGGAGGGGTGAAGTGGATTCGCGCGTGCATCCAGTTCGCGAGTCCGGTAGACGCGTACTTCGATGACTGCTCGCTGATCGACTACACACATATCCGTGAGCTGGAACTGGCCGCGAGCAAGGCTCAGAAGACAGCTGAGGCTGCTGCCGTGGCCGCTGCGAACGCCGACGCGAAGGCGGTCGCAGCCGATCAGAAGGCCATCGACGCGGCTGATTCTGCGAGCCTCGCGTTCACGACCGCCGACTCGAAGAACCGAATCTTCTTCCAGAAGACCGACCCGGCTTCGAGCGCTGATATCAAAGCGAAGCTCAAGCCCGGTGACATGTGGCTGCAACCATCCGACAAGCTCAAAACGTATTGGGAGGGCGAGCCGAACAAGTCCGTATCGGTGCTCGTGGACCATTCGGATGAGATCGGTCACACGTGGATTTGGAACGGGGACGGGTGGAGCGCGTACATCCTGTACGCGGAGCATATCATCGCCTCCGGTTCGATCGTCGCCAGCCTGATCGCCGCGAACGCGATCACCGCGGAAAAGATCGCTGCAGGTGCGGTCACCGCCGACGCGATCGCCGCCACAGCCCTGTACGGCAAGATCGTGAAGGGCGGCACGTTCATCTCGCAGAACGAGAGAATCGTGCTGAACGACGAAGGACTCGTACTGAAGGATGCTGGCGGGAACGCGACGGTGACGATGCTGTCCTCGGACGGCAGCGTGACATTGCGTGACGCCTATATCGTGGATGGTGCGTTGCACGCGCCGGTGATCGATGCTGGCGAGTTCAAGGCCGGTCTGATCGAGGGTTCGAACATCGTCATCAAGGACAGTGGCGGCTCTACGCTCATGCAGTGGAATTCGTCCGGCATGAACCTCATGGACTCGCTCACATTCGCCAAGAAGAACGGCGAATGGGTGCTCTCGTTGAAGGGCGCATTGCAGTCGGGCGGCGACATCAGCGGTGCGACGATCACGGCTCCCACGTTGCAGACGAGCGCGGAGGAGAAGAAGGGACTCAAGCTCACCTCAGGTGGTCTGGTCGCCTATGACACCGACGGCAACGTTTCGTTCACGCTCGACAACGATGGCAACATCCTCATGGACGGTGGTCTGTCGAGCAATCTGGAGATCAGGGCGGCGAAGGTCACGGGCGGGCAGGTGCTCGGTTCGAACTTCTACACGTCGGAGGATGCGGATAACCGTGTCGCCATCGATTCGCGCGGGGTCACGGTGACTCGCGGCGGCGAGACGGTCATCAGTTTCCTGACGGACGGGCCTATCGATACTGGCGTGTCCGGTCTGGTGGTCGAGGAGCGGCTGGATACGGCGCTCATGGATATCGGCGGTCGTATCGACGCGACGAACGAGGCGCTGAACGCCGAGGTCGAGGCGCGCCGACAGTACATGAGCTTCGACCCGTCGAACGGGCTGACCATAGGCGACATGACGGACGAGGCCGCGTACCGGATGCAGCTGACCAGCACCCGATTGGAGTTCAAGGCGGGTGAGACGACGGCGGCCTACGTGAGCAACGAGCAGCTGTACATCAACAACGCGCAGGTCATGAACACACTCAGGATCGGTAATTTCGCGTGGATGCCGCGTGAGAACGGGCACATGTCGTTGCAGTATGTCGGAAACGGAGGTGCGTGATGCCTACAGGGCCGGTACAGGGTAATTGGCGTTGCGAGATGTATGCGGCGGTCACGTCGCAGAACAACTCGAGCGTGACCATTTCGTGCACGGCGGCGATCCAGACCGTGAACGGCTACTGGTACAGCGGTTTGACGGTACGTGGCAGCGCGGGCGTGAACGGGCAGTGGGCGAACGTTGACCGTTCCGGGGTGAGCGTGAATTCCGGGCAGACCGTGAACATGGCCACGAAGACGCTCACCGTAGCGAAGACGAAAGGCGTGCAGACGATCCAGTGCGGCGGTGAGATTCGCGTCACCGGCTATGCGGCGGGCGTGTCCGGCGCGACCATGACCGTCTCGGTGCCCGCGCTGCCGTCTCATCGTGTCACGTATGACGCGAACGGCGGCAGCGGCGCTCCCGGGGCGCAGACGAAATGGTACGGCGAGGTGCTCACGCTGAGCGGGACGCGTCCCACGAGGGCGAACTACACGTTCCGGGGATGGTCCACCGTGCGCAACGGTGCGGTGAACTATCAGCCGGCAGGCCGCTACGGGGCCGACAGGGACGTGACCCTGTACGCGGTGTGGGCGCTGGCCACCAGACCGCCGGATATCCGTTCGTTCTCGGCGCTGCGTGTGGACGCGGACGGCAACCCGGACTCGTCGGGCACGTCGGTGCGGTTCACGGCGGACTGGAACGTGGACGCGTCCGCGGATGCGTCGAATTCGTGCAGGACGCTCGGATTCGCGTACAAGGACGCGTCGGGCGCATGGTCGGAGTTTGAGGCGTCGGCCACGTCCGGCAGCGGGACGAACACGACGACGGCCACGTTCGACGGGTTCGACATCGACCGCTCGTATCAGCTGCGTTGCACGCTGACCGACAAGTACGCGACCGTCACCCGGTACACGACCATCGGCCCGGCACGGTTCATCATGGACGTGTCCGCGGACGGCGAGGGTATCGGCATCGGCGCTCCCGCACCCGCGAACGGGGTGAACATCTATGGCACGCCGGTCAGGATCAACGGGTGCCGCATGCCGCGCATGTTCCAGGGCAGCACCGTCATCACGCCGTCCGCGCCGGCGATGCGCCACACGTTGTTCACCGAGACGCAATGGGCGTCCATCACCGGCATCGACATCGACGAGGGGCATCCGACCGTGTTCGTGTCGAACGGCGACGTCAACGCGCAGAACGTGGTGTTGACGGGCGCCGGGTACGCGTCGAGCACACGGCAATGGTACGTGTGGTGCGCCTCGGCCGTGTCCGGCATGTTCCGCGTCAACTACGTCATATTCATTTAAGGCAAGGAGGAAGCGATGATCGAGGTACCCGCTCAGGAGCTGATCGCAGTGCTGCGTGAGCAGAACGCGCAGCTTGCGTATCAGAATGCGGTGCTCACCGCGCAGATACGCGTCTTGCAGACACGACAGGGAGAGGAGGATGGTCATGCGTGAATCACGGAATCTGTGCGTCAATCCGAAACCGGCCAACAACACGGCCAACACGTGGATAGGGAACAAGTGCGACATCACGCTGGGCGATGGAATGCTCGTCACCACGCCTGATGCGACGGACGGCATGGCGAATCAGATCGGCAACATCTATGCGAGCTGGCAGTCCGATACGTTGCCTGCCGGCGACTATGTGGCTGGCGTGATGCTCAACTCGTATTCAGGTGCTGGCGACATGCCCACCTTCCAAAACCGTATCCTGCTCGTCACGGGCGCGGACGGGTCGGTGCTCGCCACCGCCGCATACACGGGGCGCGACCGAACCCGATACGCGGCACGTTTCATTCTGCCTACTGCACAGCAGGTCACGATGCGCCTCTACGCGCCAATGGCCGACGGACAGAAGGCGCGCTACCGGCAGGTGCTGCTCATGACCGCCGGCGACTACGACGCCATGATCAAGCAGTGCATCGCATGGTTCGATGGCGACGCTGCTATCACGGGGGGGGTACCTCCTCTTAGCTCTGCGCCCGCATTCCGCTGTGCATGTCCTCGTCTGGGGGTGTGCACATGAGCGTGGAGATCAGGAATCTGTGCGCGACGCCGTACGGCGAGAAGCTTGCGACCTATACGTGGAATGTGGAGAAGACGCAGGATACGGATATGGGCAAATGGTCGTACCGGACACCACCGGGCGGCCACTTCGAGGGAACGTTCAAGTTCGACATGGGCTATTCGCCAAGCAAGGTGGGGGATGTACTCGTCTGCGTCTACTCATGCGACGCGCCGGACAAGCTATGCTTACCGCGCAACGCCACCACTCAACGCATATCGAGTACGGACACGACCGAGGGAGCGGCGCTCACGGATCGAATGGGATGGGTCGCCGGCCGTATCTCGGTAGCGGCCGGCGCGCACGAGCTGTGGATATTCCGCGAATGTGGATGGGTCACATTGGAGGGTTGCGCCGTATTCGGCGAGCAGGACTGGGCGACGGTCAAACAACTGCTCGAAAACGGTGTCCTGACGATGCCGTGGTTCGCGCCGCCCAAGGACGCGCAAAGCGGGCCGCCAGTCCTAATCCCGTAACCGCCCTCTCTGCATGGGTGGTGGCGGCATGATTCGCAAAAACTGGTTTTTGAACGCTGCCTGCAAGGGCAATGGGGCGAAGCCCAACAGTGTGATCGACGTCGCCGACAATAGCCTCGTATGGGGATGGGCCGGACGTACCGGCTGGTGCGCCACCTCGAAGCCGGGCAGCAGCGGATCATACGTCGAATGGATATTGGACGTATCCGAGTGCGCCGGCAAACCAATGGTGTTCGCGTGCGAACTGGGATATGTCGGCTCCGACACGTCACGCGGTGAGGTTGTGCAGATCATCGGAACGGACGGGATATCGCTCGCGGTGCTGCCGCCCGGACGTCCAGCACAGCGCGCGCAACTGTTCCGGTTCACCGCACCGGCCGATGGCGTGCTGCGCATCCGCTTCCGCGGCCCGCGCGGTGACAGCGAACCCGCACAGCTCGCCGTGTACAACCCGCAACTCGAACTGGCCGATACCTACGACAATCGCGGGACCACTCCCGCCTATTTCAACGGAGACACCTACGCCTAAGAGAAGGATTGGACGATGACGCTCACCGCAGGGGACTGGGTCACGATAGTCAGCTGTGTGCTCGGGTCGGGTACGATCACCGTCATCGTCCAGCATGTGCTCGACTGGGTGCAGGCCACGTGCAAACGCGAGGAGACCCTCGAGGTCAAGGCGCGCAACTGCATCTCGAGGCACAGCGCCCTGTCGATGCTCAAAACTGTGCACCGTGACTCCGTGGCACGCGGATGGGTGCCACTCGACGACCTCGAGGAGGCGCAGGAGATCTACGACTCCTACCACACCCTTGGAGGCAACGGCGCGGGATCGCGCATCATCGCCGACCTACAGCGCATGAAAAACTACCCACCCACTCATTAATCAGACACAACCCATGGGGCCGTGGCAATCCCGCCGCGACCCCTTTCCATATCAGAAAGGAAAACACCCATGAAGAACTGGGATACGCTCGAGGCCGACCTCGACCTCATTCTCGACAGGCACTTCACCGGAGGGCGCGACGGCTGCAAGATCGACAAGGTCATCCTGCATCACAACGGCGGTAATTTGTCCGGTGAGGGCTGTTACAGGGTGTGGCAGACGCGCGAGGCGTCCGCTCATTATCAGGTCGACGCGAACGGCGTCATCACGCAGATCGTCTGGGACGGTGACACCGCATGGCATGCCGGCAATTATCAGGCCAACTGCACGTCCATCGGCATCGAGCATGCCGACATCTCGACGAACCCGTGGAAGATCAGCGACGCCACCCTCGACAACGGCGCGCACCTGACCGCGGCCGTCTGCAAATACTATGGCCTTGGCCGCCCGCAGTACGGCAAGAACGTGTTCTTCCACAAGGACTTCTCCGCGACCGAATGCCCCGCGTCGATCGCCGGGTCCCAGCGCGACGCCTACATGCACCGCGCCCAGGAATGGTACGACAAGATGACCGGGAGCAAGCCGTCCGCAACGGCAAAGCCCGCGGCCAAGCCGTCCGCGCCGGCGAAGAAGAGCGTCGAGACCGTCGCGCGCGAGGTCATCGCCGGCCAGTGGGGCAACGGCGACGACCGCATGAATCGCCTGCGCGCGGCCGGATATGACGCGCAGGCCGTGCAGAACCGCGTCAACGCGCTTCTGGGCGTCTCCACGCCAAGCGCCAACGTGGATCTCAATGCGCTGGCGGACGCGGTCATCCGTGGCGACTACGGCAACGGCGCGGAACGCCAGCGCCGCCTAGGAGCCAACTATGCGGCCGTACAGGCCATCGTCAACCGCAAGATGGGATGGTAAAACATGATCGACGAACATCTGACCGATGACGACCTCGACCGCATGCACGACGACGCGGACCAGCCACTGCCGGACAGCGTGCCAGTCCGTGAGCCGTCGGCCAGCCCAATGCGCGTATGGATGCGCGCTGCATTCATCCGCGCGGCGAAGACTGCGGCGCAGGCCGCGATCGGCGTGCTGGGCACGGGTGTGATCGGGCTCATGCAGGCCGACTGGGCCAATGTCCTGTCTATCTCTCTCATGGGCGGTGTGCTCAGCCTCCTGACGAGCATCGCCGGCATCCCCGAAGCAGACGACGGCTCCAGCCTGGCCGCGATCGCCGACCGTATGGAATAACCGCCAACCATGTCCCGCTCCGCTGCCTCGTTTGGCAGGGGAGCGGGACTTTTTCTGTTTCCTGCGGTACGAGTAGAATGGAACAAACACATGGATGGTCACATCGTGAGATGGGACAAAACAGTGGACAGAAATCGTCGGGCACACCGACAGCGTATGAATCGCAACGGTTCCAGAGCGTCGTGTTCAAATCCTGTCAGCCCGAC
>NZ_AUJM01000019.1:0-47629 GCF_000424225.1 Bifidobacterium sp. AGR2158 | reverse complement strand
GAAACGTGAACCAAGCAGCGGCGCGAGCCGCGTGAGACTTGGAGCTGGCCTCGACAACGAGACCATGCAAACTACCACAAACTAGTTTGCAACGGAGAAGGCAGAAGAGGATGGAGAAATAGAAGGAAATGGGGAGGAGTCCGGATGGTGAATCGGGAAGGCCGACATGCGGCTGTGATGACAACGCAAAGGGATAGCATGGAGGGCATGAGCAACTCCCTTTCACTCTCCGAACGAATCAACCGTGTCGCGCCGAGCGCTACGCTCGCAGTGGACACCAAGGCCAAGGCGATGAAGGCGCAGGGCGTCGACGTCGTCGGTTTCGGCGCGGGCGAACCCAACTTCGCGACGCCGCAGGAAATCGTGGCCGTCGCCGCCGAAGCGGTCGTCGATCCGAAGAACTACAAGTACACGCCGACGGCCGGTCTGCCGGAACTGCGCGCGGCCATCGCCAATAAGACGTTGCGTGACAGCGGCTACGAAGTCAAGCCGGAACAGGTCGTTGTGACGAACGGCGGCAAGCAGGCCGTGTACGAGGCGATGCAGCTGATCCTCAACGATGACGACGAAGTCATCATTCCGACGCCGTACTGGACGAGCTATCCGGAAATGGTCAAGCTCGCCGGCGGCAAGCCCGTCGAAGTGTTCGCCGGTGCCGAAGTCGGCTTCGAGCCGAACATCGACGACATCGAAAAAGCGCGCACCGACAAGACGAAGGCGATCATCGTCACGTCGCCGAACAACCCCACCGGCGCAGTGTGGAGCGAGGAAACGATCAAGCAGATCGGCGAATGGGCGGTCGAACACGGCGTGTGGGTGCTCAGCGACGAAATCTACGAACACCTCACGTATGACGGCGTGAAGACGACGTACATCGGCGCGGCCGTGCCGGAAGTTCGCGGACAGCTCATCGTGCTCAACGGCGTGGCGAAGACGTATGCGATGCCCGGTTGGCGCGTCGGCTGGCTCATCGCGCCGCCGGAAGTCGCCAAGGAAGCGGCGAAACTGCAGGGGCACATGACGTCGAACGTCAACAACATCGCGCAGCGCGCGGCGCTCGCGGCGGTTTCGGGATCGCTCGACGCCGTTGATGCGATGCGCGGGGCCTTCGACAAGCGCCGCGGCATCATCGTCGCCGCGCTCAATGACATCGATGGCGTGCATTGCCCGACGCCGAAGGGCGCGTTCTATGCGTTCGCCGATGTTCGCGGACTGCTGAACAGGCCGGTCGGGCCGAACGGGCTCGAGTTCGAGACCTCGTCGGATCTGGCGGCTGCGCTGCTCGACGAAGCCCACGTGGCGGCCGTGCCGGGCGAGGCCTTCGGCGCGCCGGGATACATGCGGTTCTCGTACGCGGTTGCGGACGATCAGATCGTGGAAGGCATGCGTCGGTTCAAGGAATGGGCCGAGGCGGGGCGCGCGTGAGAGCGTGTGTGTCGTGAGCGTGTGAACGCGGGGCGATTCGGGTTGACTCGGGTCGCGTTGATTCGGGTCGGATCGGCTCACGGCGGGTTTGGCGGCGGTTGCGCAGGTGCGCGGCCGCCGCTTTTTTGGTTGGAGTGGGGTGTGCGGGTTGCTGGTGGGCGGAACGGGGGTGGGTTGTCGACGAAGTTGAGGAAAGTTGTCGACGAAGTTGAGGAAAGTTGTCGACGAAGTTGAGGAAAGTTGTCGACGAAGTTGAGGAAATAGGTCGGAACAGCGGGGGTTTGCAGGTCGGATCGTCGACGGTGTTGACGGAGTGGGACGGAACTGGGGCAGCTGGCGGGTCGAACTGTCGAGATGGGTGGCGAAGCGGGTCGGAACGAAGGGGAGGACGGGGAGAACGTGGTCGGATTGTGAAGGAAACACACGGGATTGGACATCGTCGGACGGATACGTTACTATTTCAACTTGGCAGTTTTGCGAAGGCCGGAAACGGCAGACGCAGAATCAACCTAGGGAAGTGGCGCAATTGGTAGCGCAACGGTCTCCAAAACCGTAGGTTGTGGGTTCGAGTCCCGCCTTCCCTGCAAAGACAGCGAGTAAGTTCATCGAATGCCTTTCAGGAGGGAACATGGCCAAGAAGACCGATCATGGCGAACTAGTCGTGAAGCCGAACGTGTTCATGCGCATCGGCCTGTTCATCAAGCAGATCATCGATGAACTCCGCAAGGTCGTGACGCCGACCAGGAAGCAGCTGTTCTACTGGTCGCTCGCATCGTTCATCTTCGTCGTGCTGCTCATGGTGCTCGTCACGCTGATGGACACCGGACTCGGCAAGCTCGCCTTCCTGATCTTCGGCTGATTCGGCCAAAGCGAAAAGAGGCGTAAACCTTGAGATTATAGCTGGGGGGAACCCCAGCTATAATCGTTTTCTGGTACATTCAATCGTTGGAATCAACCCCCCAGCACAAAAGGACATGCATGAGTGACGAAGTGAATCTCGATGAGCTCAATCAGGCTGATCAGGCTCAGTCGCAGACGGAGGAGATTGACGCCGTCGCCGCCGCGTCGCCGAGCGAGGATGTCGCGGAAGGCATCGCATACGACTCCGTGGACGCCGCGGAACAGACGCCGGCCGACGACGCCGACGAGGCTGCAACCGTGAGCATCGAAGAGGACATCGACGAGCAGCCGGACGTCAACTCGGACGCGAAATCGAACGGCACCGTGGACGCCGACGCAAACGACGACGGTCCGGCGGCAGAAGCGCAAGAAGAAGCCGAAGAAGAGGACGCCGGCGCGAAGGCGGTCAAGGAATTCTCGAAGAGCCTGCGCACGCTCGACGGCAAGTGGTACGTGCTGCACACGTATTCGGGATACGAGAAGCGCGTCAAGAGCAACATCGAATCGCGTGTGGCCAGCTTCGGTCTCGAAGACACGATCTTCCAGGTGGAAGTGCCGATGGAGGAAGTCGAGAAGCACACCGAGAAGGGCAAGAAGGTCGTCACGCGCGTGCGTGTGCCGGGATACGTGCTCATCCGCATGTGGCCGGACGAGGACGCGCGCCGCATCGTGCGCGAAACGGAAGGCGTGACCGGCTTCGTCGGGCCGACGCGTGAGCCGGCGCCGCTGACCCGCAAGGAAGTCGTGCAGATGATGGCGCCGATGATCGCGTCGCAGGCGCTCAAGGAGGCGGGCGACAAGCCGGCCGCTGCGAAGAAGCGCGTCATGGAGGTCTCGTACGCGGTGGGCGATCAGGTCACCGTCACCGACGGCCCGTTCGCGACGATGTCCGCGGTCGTCTCCGAAGTCGAGCCGTCGACGCAGAAGCTCACGGTGCTTGTGTCGATCTTCGGACGCGACACGCCGGTCGAGCTCGGTTTCGACCAGGTGGAGAAGCTCGTCTGAGCATCAGACGGCATCAAGCGGTTCTAAGCAACGCGCAGTTCGCCTTCGGGCGGCTGCGCGTTGCTCGTTGTGACGCATGATGCGGGCCATGTACGCCGTTGCATCGCTGATTGCAGGCGGTTGCGGTACGCGGGTGTATCTCAGCTGGGAAGGAGCATTTTCTCGGCAGCGGGTCAGTATGGGGGTGGAAATCGGCGTGATGACGCGCACCTCGGACGGGGATATCTGAGGGTGGCGGAGAAAATGCTCCTTCCCAGCCGAGATACGGCCAAAAGATGGGTGTGGCCGTTTCTTGTGCGCAATCGTGCCGTGCAGGCATGATGGGACGGGGCGGAAGGGGGCTTGCAAGGGAACACAAGCGCGCGAAAAACCTGGGTGTCGGTTTGGATTCGCGGGGTTATGGGACGGGCGGGATCGTAATGGGGTGCTGCGACGGTTGATGGCGCGCGATGTGCCGTGACGGGTTGGCATCGTGATGCGGACGTGCTGTGATGCGGACGTGTCGTGATGCGGACGTGCTGTGATGCGGACGCATCGTCGCATCGTGATGTCGGCGCATCACGGCATAATGGATAAGTTGTGACTGGAGGGTACGCGTATGCGTTCCCGCTGGCACAGCACAGCAAGACAAGGTTGCGGAAGGCGTGGAAACACGCCGTTTTCACCGCTTCACAGAAAGAAGAACCAACTTATGGCTCCTAAGAAGAAAGTCTCGGCGCTGATCAAGCTCCAGATCGAGGCTGGCAAGGCCAATCCGGCACCGCCGCTGGGCCCGGCTCTGGGTTCCCATGGCGTGAACATCATGGACTTCTGCAAGGCGTACAACGCGCAGACGCAGGACAAGATGGGCCAGATCATCCCTGTCGAGATCACCGTTTACGAGGATCGTTCCTTCGACTTCATCCTCAAGACGCCGCCGGCGGCCGCGCTGCTCAAGAAGGCTGCGGGCGTGCAGAAGGGCGCCGACAATCCGCTGACGACGAAGGTCGGCTCGGTCACCAAGGATCAGGTCCGCGAAATCGCGGAGACGAAGATGGCCGATCTTTCCGCTCGTGACATCGAAGCCGCAATGAAGATCATCGAGGGCACTGCGCGCTCGATGGGCATCACGGTGACGGACTGAGAGGAGAGGGACAGATGGCTAAGCACTCCAAGAAGTATCGCGAAGCGGCCGAGCGCATCGATCGCAACAACCTGTACACGCCGGAAGAGGCCATTGCTCTGCTCAAGAGCATGCCGTCATACAACTTCGACCAGACCGTCGAAGCTGTGCTCCGCCTCAACGTCGACCCGCGCAAGGCCGATCAGCTCGTGCGCGGCTCCGTCAACCTGCCGAACGGCACCGGTAAGACCGCCAAGGTTCTCGTGTTCGCCCGTGGCCCGAAGGCCACCGAGGCGCTCGAAGCTGGCGCGGACATCGTCGGTGACGACGATCTCGTCGAGCAGGTCGCCAACGGCTTCCTCGACTTCGACTCCGTCGTCGCGACGCCGGACATGATGGGCAAGGTCGGCCGCCTCGGCCGCGTGCTCGGTCCGCGTGGCCTCATGCCGAACCCGAAGACCGGCACCGTGACCATGGACGTCACGAAGGCCGTCAAGGACATCAAGGGCGGCAAGGTCGACTTCCGCGTCGACAAGAACGGCAACCTGAGCTTCCTCTTCGGCAAGCTTTCGTTCACCGCTGAAGCGCTCGATGAGAACTTCCGCGCAATCGCCGACGAAGTCAAGCGCCTCAAGCCGGCCACCGTCAAGGGTCGCTACATCACGAAGGCGACGATCACCGCGACGATGGATCCGGGCGTTCCGGTCGATCCGGCTTCAATCTGATTCGGTTTCCGATCGGTCGGCCGACTACGGCTGATTGAAGCGTCATCCCCGCTGGGCAACATGCCCGGCGGGGATTTCTTGTAGGTGGTGGGTGTTGGTCGGCGGCGTGCGTGAATCGTGAGGATGAAGAGACGAAGCTCGGAGAAGAAACGGTCGGTGGGTAGAATCGAAATCATGTTGGGCGACGAACACGCGGATATTCTGGAACTGTTGGCGGGACGCACGGACGATGGCACGATTCGGGCGCTCGCGTTCGAATGCCTGATCAGCGGACTGCGCGATGAGCGCGTCACGTCACTGCTCAACGTCATCGGATGGCGAGGACAGTTCGAATGCTTCGCCGTCGGGGGAGAACCGGCCGAAAGCATGGCGGCGACGGTGGCGAAAATCGGACAGGTCATCACGGATCTCGGCGGCGTGTCGCCGCTCATCGGCGTCTATGGCGCCTTCGTCATCGTATGCGCACGGGTGCAGGCGGCTGTGTCGCCGGGCATCGCGAGCACGAATATGCTGCCGGCGTTCAGCGAAGGGGCAGCCGTGTACGTCAGCCCGATGCGGGAAGGTGTCGAAGGGGCGAGCCATGCCGTGCGCGAAACGCTGTTCTCGTTGCAGGCGGCGCCGTCGATCGTCGAACCGGCGCGGCCGCTGCGCGCCGACGATCTGCTGCCGGAGCGCGCGCTCATCGGTGACGACATGGCGCGCGAGGAGCTGTACCGCAACGTCTATCAGGTATTGCACGGCAGCAGTGAGGACGATCCGACCTTCGTGACGGTGTCCACGTTCCTGCGGCACGGCGGGTCGCTTGAGGCGACGGCGAAGGAGCTCAACATCCATCCGAACACGGTCCGCTACCGGCTCAAGCGCGCGGCAGAGACGACCGGGTGGGATGCGACCGACCCGCGGGATGCCTTTGTGCTCAATACGGCGATCGCCATCGGTCGGATTCGGGACCGGTGAGGGCGATGGGGCGTTGGCAAGGGGCTACGGGCCTAGAAGGCGGTGATGGCGGCGACCAGGGCGGGGCTAGTTGATGGCTAAGCGGTGGTTGGTCGGGATCCGGGCAACAGTCTGATTGGTATCTGCGCTGAGGGAGAGCAACTTCGTCGGATAGGGCGCCTAGCGGGCTTGCGTGGTGGCGGAAATATGCGGTTTTGGATGGGGCTACTTGGCGAATGCCGGGAAGATGCTCTCCCTCAGCGCAGATATGGTTTCGGAGCTGGCTGCGCGGTTGTTTTGGAGTGCGGTTGTGTGCGGATGTGGGGCGTTCTGAGCGAACCGGGCGGTCTGAAGCCGTGGAATGGCTGGAATCCGAGTGGGATTGAGGTGTGCCGGCCGTGTGACCGGCACACCCAGCGCGGAATCAGTGCTGTGATGTTGGGATGGCCGGGAGGTCGAGACGGCGGAGAGTGTCGCGGTGGAACATGAGGCACAGGAAGCCGAAGACGAAGACGATCGGCAGCATGTGGCGCTCGAAGTTGTTCGCCGGCGCCGTGATCATGACGCCCATCAGCAGCAGCAACGGCATGTGCCACGACAGGGCGCGCCAACGTCTGAGCACGAGTTCGCCGGCGCCGATGAGCAATGTGAAGATGACATAGCAGTTGCCATGGGTGAACCAGCCAAGCACGGGGATGCTGCTCCAGCCGCGGGCGAAATCGGCGACCTTCGTGCGCCAGCCGTGGTCGTAGTACTTGATCCAGGTGTTCGTCTGCTGGACATAGTCGTTGTCGATGTAATAGCTCATCGGGACGTAGGGCGGATCGAAGATGTCGAAGTAGCCGTAGCTCTTGGCGAACAGGCCGTCGAAGGCGGTGCGCGGGTCGGCGCGAACGATCTCAAGCCACGCCTTGTTGAAGTTGTCCATGTCCTCGGGCGTGACGGAACGCCAACGATAGCTGACCTTCTTCGACTGGATACCGGAGGATTTGACCGGGTCGGCGTCCTGGGGACGGTAGGCCTGCGCGGTCTGGTCGAGGTTGAAAATCGGGGCGAGCTTGTCTCGCGCGTCCTGCGGGATCGCGTTCGGATTCTCGTGGGCGACGCGCGCGATCATCTGAATCTGGATGCCGCGGGATTCGATCGGGTCGCCGCTGATGATCGTGCCGGAGGCGATCAGCGCGGCGATCGAACCGTGGATCAGGATCGTCGGCAGCAGCAGCGTGCCGAGGTAGAGCTTCCAGCGGCGACGGTCGGCGAGCAACGAAAAAACGACCTGTGCGAGAAGGATATACCACGCGTACTTCGCGCTGATCAGCATGACGCTCACCGAGACGACGAGCGCGGCAATCGTGATATGGCGCGTGGGGAGGACCTCGGTGCGCAGGGTGGGGGAGGTCTTCACGCGCGGGGCGTAAGTCATGTAGAGCTCGTACATCAGGCCGAACCACCAGGTGAATGCGAACGCGAACAGTGGGGATTTCGTCAGCGAAATCGTCGCGAACAGCACGAGCGGGCAGCAGATGAAGACGAGCATGATGAGCGCGCGGGCGCAGGCACCGGCGGGAGTGCCCGCGTAAGGGGTGATGCGCGTGGAGATCGTCGTCGCGGTCGAGGTGATCAGTGAGGAATCAGCGGGCATGCTGCGGTGGTCCTTGCTGCGCGAACGGCGGGTGAGCCACGGCAGATTGAAGAAACGATTCGCGGCGGATGCACAGCAGAAACCGGCGAACAACCATTGGAGGAAGGCGAGGACGACGAGGCCGGCGTCGTTCGAGCCGGTCAGGTAGCGGGAGATGGCGAGGGCGCCGCCGTAGAAGACGGTGAGGACGATGTTGTGCTGGTCGGTCAGGTAGGTCGGCTGGTCGGGCCACATGTAGTGGGCGGTTGGGTAGATGTCCATCGGGACGAAGGAGAAGAAGCCGATGTAGGGCTGGTCGACGCCGGTCCATTGATTCCACGCCCAGGCGAATTCGCGGGCTTGCGAATAGATGTCGGCGCCGAAGGCCGCGAGGAGCGTCGCCGGAACCCACAGCCAGCAGATGGCGAGAACGAGCCAGATGCGTTTCCAGTCGGAAGTCGCCGCGATGATCGCGCGCGAGACGGCGGCGGTGATGTGGGAGCAGTGGGGGCGGAGGCGGAAGGCGAAGGTGTGCTTGATGGGCTTCGCGTGGATGTCGGAGGTGTGGGCGTTTTCGGGAGTGTGAGAGTTCGCGGGGGTGTGGATGGAGGAGGATGTGGACAGAGGGGATGTAGAATGCACCGCGATTGTGGAAGAGTCATTGTGATCGTCCACATCAGTATCCACAGCGATGTGGATTGAGTCGGTGGTGGATACGGAGGTTGTGGGACCGGAGACGGAATCGGTTGGGGTGGAAGGGGAATCAGATGTGGTAGCGGAAGGGGAATCACCGACAGTGGCGGAGGTCGGGGTGTGGGGGCGGACTCGGGTGAGGTTGCGGGGTTTGCACATGCCTTCGCGGCGGTAGGCGGTGAAAACAAGCAGCAGCACAAAACCGAAGGTGCAGCTGAACATGACGAGGAACAGCAGCGCGTTCGTCCATCCGAAGCCGGCGAGACCGACGTCGGAGCGCATCAGCGGACCGATCGACGTGCACCAGGAGATCCAAACGCAGGCGAGCGCGGCGATCAGCCAACGGAAGAACGCGCCGCAGCGGTCGGCGAACGTTGGCGGCGTCACGCGGAAAGCGGGGGTTGTGGTCGCGGAGGATTCGGCATTGGTGGACGACGCGGTCGTCGGGGTGTCGGAATCGGTGGGATGCTCACGTGCCATAGACGCGATTGTACAATCGGCGGCAGAATGGACGGCTCATGCGGGGTTAGCCGTCGGCGCAGTGGGCGGTGGCGGGATGTGCGGGGGCGTTGTCGGTGGGGAGGAGCATGGGTGGTCGCGTGTGGGCATCGGAGTTCGGGTGCATGATGGATAGGGAATCAGAACATCAACGGAGGAGCATCGCATGGCGGAAGGAAACATGAGCGGCAACGGCAACAACAACGATGGCGGTGCTGCGGCTGCGTCGATGTCTGGGTCGGTGGCCGCATCGAGCGCGCAGCAGAATCCGTTCCGCGATGACAATGTCGTCACCGGCGACCTGCCGCTGACGCGGGCGGTGGCGAATGTCGTGTCGCTCAAATCGGTCGGGTCGACGAACACGGTCGCTGAAACATACATCACAAGCGGGCGGTGGAATCGCAACGGCATGACGATTGTCAGCGCGCGGGAGCAGACGGCAGGGCGCGGCCGGCTCGACCACACATGGTTCAGCTCGCCGGGGAAATCGTTCATGATGTCGTTCATTTCCGCGGTGGGCAAGAATGTGGCATGCGACCCGCAGATCAACGGATGGCTGCAGATGATCGCGGGATTGTCCGTACTCGACGCGCTGCGTGAAACACTGAGTGAAACGGATATGATGCTCGTGCGCGACCCGGCGAACATCGACGACGCGCGCGACGACGTCATGCTCAAATGGCCGAACGACATCGTCTACCACGGGCATAAACTCGGCGGCATCCTCGCGCAGATCGTGACGGTGCCCGCGCCGGACATCGTCGCCGTCATCTATGGGGTCGGGCTCAACATCGACGTGCCGCTCGGCGAACTGCCGACCGACGAGGCGACGTCGTGGCAGCTCATCACACAACCCGAGCACGCGGGGGAGCGGCCGAGCACAGAGGCGGTGATGGATCTCATCGCATCGCGCACGGTAAAACATATCGAGGAGCGGCTGTGGAGTCTTGGGCTGAACCCCGAGGTGGACGTGCAGCATTTGCGGCGCCGGCTCGTGCAGGAAAGTTGGACGCTCGGGCATCCGGTCGAGGTGCACTATACGAACGGCGAGACGGAGCGCGGGATTGCGCATGGCATCAACGCCGACGCGTCGCTGGCGATGACGACCGACGACGGTGAAGAGCGGATCGTGCACACAGCCGACGTGGGCGTGCTGCCGAACGTGGCGCGCTGAGCGGGCGACGGGTGGCGGTCGCTGGCGGGCTGGGTTGCGAACGTGCCGGGTGCGGGGTGCGGCTGCGGCGTTCGCTGGGAGGGGCGGTTGTGATCGTTCCGGGTGAGGATCGTGACGCTGGCGTTCGCTGACGGTTCGGTTTGCGATCGTTCCGGGTGCGGGGTGCGCCTGGGACGATCGCAACCGGCGGGTCAGCGCAGCTTGGCGAGCGCGATTGGTGTCGCAAGCGAAGCGGCAAGCGCGGCTTTCAGCAGATCGCCGGGGAGGAAGGCCGACGACGCCATCGCGAGCGGCTTTAGCGGCGCATGCGTCGTCGCCGCCTGAACGAGCACGCCAACGCCATCCTGCAGCAGCACGCATCCGAGTGCACACGCGAGGAAATAGCCGAGGAAGACCACAATCGGCATCAGCGCGGCCGCGCGCGTGGAGTGAATGTGGCCGTTGATGCCGTTTCGCGACGCGAACCGCACGATGAGCGCGCCGAGCAGCGACGTGACGATGCCGGCCGGCAGGAACGCATACAGGAAGCCGCATGTTGGACCGACGAGCGCGGCCGTCGACATGCCGCCCGAGAAGACCGGCAGTCCGCACAGCCCCATCGTCAGGTAGAGGGCGACGGCGCTCGCGACACGTCGCCAATCGAGCGTCACGGCGGCGATCATCAGCACGAGCGTCTGCAACGTGATCGGCACCGGCGTTCCCGGAATTGCGATGCGACCGATCGCCGCGGCCGCCCACAACGCCCCGGCCGTGAGCGCTACCGGCAGCGCACCGCCGGCGACACGCCGAATAGTGACTTCTGACGTCCGAATGGTGAGACTGCTGTTGTGGTTCGATTGATGATTCATCGTCGTTCCTTCATATGTTGTGGACTGTCCGTATCCGCCATCCCCGCCTGCTACCGGTAACGGATTGCTGCCGGCGGCACACGGCTGTCTGTGATCAGGTGCCTCCCGCAACAGGTCGCTACCCGTAACTGGAGGCTACCCGTAGGAGCCGGGCGGATGGGTTGCAGCTGCGAGATGGTGGGGACGGGGGTAAGGATACGGAAGGGGACGGGGGACGGGTTTTGTTCACGTCCACAAAAGTCGGGGACGATTCTTGTGGGAACGAAAGTGTCGACGCCTCACGAAAAAGAGGATGCTGAAACGCATGCTTGACCAAGACCCGACTGTGCATCCACCCACTGCGTGCGCTTCACCGACCCGCACCGACGCATCGTCCCGAACGCCCGGCCTACGCACGCCCATGGCCGCCGCCGATTCCGCCGCATCCACAACTCCCGACGCCCCAACCCCGATGAAGCTTCTGGTGGCCAATCGGGGGGAGATTGCGCTGCGCGTCGTGCGGACGGCTCGGGAGATGGGGGTGCCGACCGTCGTCGTCTATGCGGAACAGGATCGCCACTGCCAGTATGTGCGCATGGCCGACGAGGCGTTTCTGCTGTCCGGCGACACCTATGCGGACACCTATCTCAATGAGGATCTGCTCATCTCGATTCTGCGCCGTTCGGGCGCGAACGCCGTCCACCCCGGCTACGGCTTCCTCTCCGAAGTGAGTTCCTTCGCGCGCAAGGTGATCGCCGAAGGTGCCATCTGGATTGGCCCGTCGCCGGAGGCGCTCGACGCGCTCGGCGACAAGATCAGCGCACGCCGCGTCGCCGAAAAAGCCGACGTGCCGCCGGTGCCGGGCATCTCGCACGCCGTCACCGGCATGCGTCCGCTGCTCGACTTCGCGCACACGCACGGCTATCCGCTGATGCTCAAACGCACTGACGGCGGCGGCGGACGCGGCATCACGCTTGTGCGCAGCGACGACGAGCTGCGCGGCTTCTACCTCAACCACAACGCCGCGCAGGGCGGCGACCTCGACGACTATTTCGTCGAACGATTCATCGACAACGGCCGACACGTCGAAACCCAATGCGGCCGCGACATGCACGGCGATTTCACCGTCTATTCGACGCGCGACTGCTCGGTGCAGCGACGCAATCAGAAACTCATCGAAGAGGCGCCGGCGCCGTTCCTGCCCGACGACGTCCTCGAACAGCTCGAACACTACTCGCGTCGCCTGTTTGAAGCGGTCGGCTATGTGGGCCTCGGCACCTGCGAGTTCATGGTGACGCCATCCGGCAAAGCGTATTTCCTCGAAGTCAATCCGCGTCTGCAGGTGGAACACACGGTCAGCGAGGAGGTCAGCGGCGTCGATCTCGTGCGCGAACAGCTGACGATCGCCGCCGGCGGTGCGCTGACGCACGCGCCGTCGCCGCGCGGCCACAGTTTCGAACTGCGCATCACGAGCGAGGATCCGCAATCGAATCTGACGCCGTCCGCAGGCACACTCGAGACGGTGCGTTGGCCGAGCGGCCCGGGCGTGCGCGTCGACTCCGGTGTCCTCGAAGGCGACACGATCTCCCCGAAATTCGATTCGATGATGGGCAAACTCGTCGTCACCGCGTCCGATCGCGCGGCGGCCGTCGCACGTGTGCGCCGCGCGCTCGACGAAATCGAAATCACCGGCGTGCCGACCCCGGTCGAGCTGTACCGCACCGTCTTCGCCGACGACGAATTCACGGCCGAACACGGTGCCGAATTCGCCGTGAGCACGAAATGGCTCGAACGCAAGTATCTCAACCGCGAGCCGGCGTCGACGCGCAGCGGCCAGCCGGCGTCGCTGAGCGCGTCCGCGGAGCCGGCCGACGCGCACACGCCGAGCGAGGAAATCGTCATCGAAATGAATCATCGGCGCGTCGTGCTCACCGTGCCGAGCGACGTCGTCGCGACGCTCACCGGAGGCGCACGCACACGCGCCGCCGAACGCGCGACGCAGCCGCTGCGCGGTCAGGGCATGCATCACATCGAGCGCGGACGGCAGCGCGAAGACGAACGTTCCGGCGTCATCGCGTCGCCGATGCAGGCGATCGTCACGCGCATCACCGTGACGCCGGGGCAGCGGGTGGCCAAAGGCGACCTGCTCGTCGTGCTCGAGTCGATGAAGATGGAAAACTACGTCTACGCGCCCGTCAACGGCGTCGTCAACAAGATCTTCGCGGCACCCGCGAGCGCCGTCGACGCCGGCGAAACGCTGCTGACGATCGACGTCGAAGGCGCGCATCGCAACGAGGAATCTACAGCTGCCGAGAACGCGGCTGCCAACACCAGCAAGGGGGAGCAGGCATGAGCGACATCACCGAATCACCGGCGCTGCAGGCGCTCGTCGCCGACGGCACGCTCGACGACGCCGTCGCCGCGGCCGTCGATACGCCGCGCGCAGCAACGGAGGGCGACGCGATGGGCGGCGAACGTCAGCCGATCCGGCCGTCTGTGCTCAAGGCGGCACAGCTGGCGCGCGACGCCGAGGCGCACGCGCGCGACCGTCAGCACGTCAAAGGCAAGCTGACGGCGCGCGAACGGCTCGATCTGCTGCTCGACACCGGCACCTTCGAGGAAATCGGACGATTCAGCGGCGGCGATATCAACGCAGGACGCGCCGGCGCGGCCGTCATCACTGGATTCGGCGAAGTCTACGGGCGGCGCGTCGCCGTCTATGCGCAGGATTTCTCGGTGCGCGGCGGCACACTTGGTGTTGCTGAAGGACGCAAGATCTGCCGGCTGATGGATCAGGCACTCACGTTGCGCATTCCGATCGTCGCGTTGATCGATTCGGGCGGCGCGCGCATCCAGGAAGGAGTCGCCGCGCTCACGCAGTACGGGCGCATCTTCCGGCGCACCTGCGAGGCGAGCGGCGCCGTCCCGCAGATCTCGCTGATCCTCGGGCCGTGCGCGGGAGGTGCCGTCTACTGCCCGGCGCTGACCGACCTGATCGTCATGACGCGTGAGAATTCGAACATGTTCGTCACCGGGCCGGACGTCATCAAGGCGGCGACCGGCGAATCAATCAGCATGGACGATCTTGGCGGCGGCGCCGTGCACAGCACGACGTCGGGCGTCGCGCACTATCTGGGCGTCGACGAGGCGGATGCGATCGACTATGCGCGCACCGTGCTCGCGTATCTGCCGGCGAATGCGGGCGAGCAGCCGCCGACCTACGCGTATATGGCGACGCGCGCCGACCATGGGGTCGCGCGACGTCTGGGCACGATCGTGCCCGACAACGACCGCCAGCCCTACGATGTGCTCGACGTCATCCGCTGCGTCGTCGACTACGGCGAGTTCGTGCAGGTGCATGAGCTGTTTGCGCCGTCGGCCGTCGTCGGATTCGCGTGCATCGACGGCCACCCGGTCGGCCTCGTCGCGAACCAGCCGAACGTCGACGCCGGCGGCCTTGACGTCGACTCGTCGGAGAAGGTCGCACGTTTCGTGCGACTGTGCGACGCGTTCAACCTGCCGGTCGTCACATTGGTGGACACGCCCGGATACAAGCCGGGCTCCGAACAGGAGCACGCCGGCATCATCCGCCGCGGCGCGAAGGTCATCTACGCGTATGCGAACGCGCAGGTGCCGCTCGTCACGATCGTGCTGCGCAAGGCGTACGGCGGCGCGTACATCGTCATGGGGTCGAAGTCGATCGGCGCCGACCTCAACTACGCGTGGCCGGCGGCGCAGATCGCCGTGCTCGGCGCGACCGGCGCCGTCAACATCATCCATCGCAAGGATCTGCAGAAGGCGAGGGATGCCGGCGCGGACGTCGAGGCGGTGCGTGCGAAGTACGCGGCCGAATACGAACGTACGACCGTCAACGCGAACCTGTCGATGGAAACCGGGCAGATCGACGCGATGATCGACCCCGAGCAGACACGCGACACCTTGATCGAGGGACTGCGGCTGCTGCGCGGTAAACGACGCGCGCGCCGCGCCGGCAGACACCACGGCAACCAACCGCTGTGACGGCGGCCGACTTAACCGCTTCATCAACTGCAAACTCAATCAACTGCAAACGCAATCAAATCAACTCAAGACCACCGAAGAACACCGAAGAGAAAGCATCACCGATACCGATGAGTACCGCATCATTCATGGAACGACTCCAGCACGAAGCCCACGCCCTGATGTTCGCCGGGCAGTCCACGCCGTGGACGACGGCGCTCGCCGAGCTGATGGACGAGCCGATGACCGCCGACGCGCTCAGGGCGGCCGCGCGCCGCGCACACGATCTGCTCACGCCGGTCGCCGCGCAGCTGCTCGCGACGAGCGGACAAGATGTCGACCTGTTCGACTTCGACGCGAACCCGGCGACGCTCGGCGCGGCCGCGGACGCGACGGCGAGCATCGAAGGCATCGCGCTCGCCCAGCTCGGCGCCCTGATCGACCTCGAACAGCTCGGCTATGCGATCGCCGACGCGAAGCCGGTCGCGCTGCTCGGCCACTCGCAGGGCATCCTCGCCGTGCACATGGCGCAGGCGATCGCCGACGCCGGCTCGATCGAGGCGGCGCGCCCGCGCATCGACGAGATCCTCGCGATCGCCGCGTTGATCGGCGCCGCCGGCACGCGCGAGGCACGCGCACGACGCATTGTGCGCAAGTTCGGCGAGGCGACGCCGATGCTGTCGGTCAAGGGGATCCTGCCGGCGCAGGCGGACGCGTTGATCGCACGCGTCGCCGACGCGCTCGGCCCGATCAGCGTCGCCGTCATCAACTCGGCGAACCACGTCGTCCTCTCTGGTCACCCGCAGGACCTCGCCGCATTCGCCGACGAGGCGGCGCGCGAGCATCGCCGTCAGGCGCGGCTGCGCGCCGACAAGGTGCGCGGCGGCGACGTCTTCGACCCGGTGCTCGAATACCTCGAGGTGACGCTGCCGTTCCATTCGCCGCTGATGGCGCAGGCCGTCGAGACGACCGTCACATGGGCGGCCGTATGCGGCATCGACAAGGCACGCGCGCGCACGCTCGCCGAGGAGGTGCTCGTCAATCAGGTCGACTGGAACATGCAGATCGGCGAACTGCTCAAGGAACACGATCCGCGCACATTGTGGACGATCGACCTCGGGCCGGGTATGACGCTCGGCAAGCTGTGCGCGGCCGTCGCTGAAGGCACCGGCGTCGGCGTCGTCGAAGCGTCGGACGTCGCCTCGCGCGCGGCGCTCGCGACGGCCGTCGACGACCCGGCGCGCCTGCAGAACTGGACGAAGTACGCGCCGCGGCTCGTGCGCACGCCACAGGGTGAGCGTATTGAGACGGCGTTCACTCGGCTGACCGGCAAGCCGCCGGTGCTGCTCGCCGGCATGACGCCGACGACCGTCGACCCCGAGATCGTCGCCGCGGCCGCGAACGCCGGATACTGGGCGGAGCTCGCCGGCGGCGGCCAGGTGACGGCCGAGGTCTTCGACCGTCATATGGCCGAACTCGGCGAACGGCTCGACGAGGGACGCACCGTCGAATTCAACGCGATGTTCATGGATCGCTATCTGTGGAACCTGCAGTTCGGCTCGTCGCGCATCGTGCCGAAGAAGCGCGCGTCCGGCGCGCCGATCGACGGCGTCGTCGTCTCTGCCGGCATTCCCGAACTCGACGAGGCGGTCGCGTTGGTCGCGTCGCTCAACGCCGACGGCTTCCCCTACGTATGCTTCAAGCCGGGCACCGTCGAGCAGATCCGCCAGGTTGTGCGCATCGCGAAGGCCGTCGTGCCGGCGAAGATCATCGTGCAGGTCGAAGGCGGCTCTGCGGGCGGCCACCACAGCTGGGAATCGCTCGACGACCTGCTGCTCGCCACCTACGCGCAGGTGCGCGGCCAGGACAACCTCGTGCTCGTCGTCGGCGGCGGCATCGGCACGCCCGAGCGCGGCGTCGACTACATCACCGGCGCATGGGCGACGCGCTACGGCCGCCCGGCGATGCCCGTCGACGGCGTGCTCGTCGGCACCGCCGTCATGACGGCGAAGGAGGCGCACACGTCGCCCGAGGTCAAGCGACTGCTCGTCGAGACGCCGGGCATCACGGCGGCCGACACCGATGCGGTCGACGTGTTCGCGCCGCTCGGCGAACAGTGGGTGCCGAGCGGCAAGGCCGTCGGCGGCGTGACGAGCGGCCTGAGCCATCTGCATGCTGACATCTACGAGCTCGAGAACGCCTCCGCGCGCTGCGGTCGCCTGCTTGTGCACATCATGAAGCACCCCGAGGAGCTCGAATCGCGCCGCGAGGAGATCATCGAAGCGCTCGACCAGACCGCGAAGCCGTACTTCGGCGACCTTGAGACGATGAGCTACGAGGATTGGGCTCGCCGATTCGCCGAACTCGCGTTCCCGTGGGCTGACGGCACATACGCCGACCGCTACCTGCATCTGCTGCAGCGCATCGAGGCGCGCGTCATCGACCTCGAACAGGGCGCGTTCACGCCGATGTTCACGCGCCGCGCCGACGTCGAAGCTGACCCCTTCGCCGCGCTCGCCGCGCTCGTCGAAGCCTATCCGGTGATGCAGGAACTCACGGTGACGCCGACCGATGAGGCGTGGTTCACCGAACTCGTGCGCGAATACCCCAAGCCGATGCCTTTCGTGCCGGCAATCGACCACGACCTGCTGCGCTGGTGGGGACAGGACCAGCTGTGGCAGTCCGAGGACCCGCGCTATCCGGCCGATTCGGTGCGCATCATCCCCGGCCCGATCTCGGTGGCCGGCATCACGACGGTCGACGAGCCGGTCGCCGACATCCTCGGCCGCTTCAACGACGCGATGACGGCGCGCGTGGCAGGCGAAACGGGTGCCGCGGATGTCGACGCGGCCGCCGCCGAGCGCTTCGCGCTGCTCGCCGGCGCCGACGACGCCGAGGACTTCATCCGCCGCAGTCCGAACCTCTCGTGGATCGGCCATCAGAGCGCCAACCCGGCCTACGGCACCGCGCGCGGCGACAAGACCTACGAATTGATTCATCTCGGCCGCGACGAGCAGGCCGGCGTCGAACAGTTCGACCTCGACATCCATCTCGACACGTTCTGGGACGACGAACCGGACGGCGGACTCGACAAGCATGCGGTGCGCGACATCGTCATCCCGCTCAACGTGCAGCTCGACGCGACCGGCATGATCCCGGTCGTCGACCGCGAGCGCCTGCCCGAACACGTCTACCGCATGCTCGCCGCGACGGCCGGTATCGGCAACACGGCGATCACCGGCGACCAGCTGACGGCGATGCCGACGATCGAAGCCGCCGACGCCGCGACGGACGGCGTGGACGAGACGGCCGCGCCCTTCGGCGTCGCGCACGCCGCATACACGCTGTCGGCGAATCTCGGCGCCGACCATGAGGCGGCCACCGGTGGGGCTCTGCCGGTCGACCTCGTGCCCGCGCCGATCGCGCCCGACGCGCTCGTCGGTCCCGCATGGCCGGCGATCTATGCGGCGCTCGGCTCGGTCAGCGTCGACGGATACCCGGTCATCGAAGGCCTGCTCAACGCCGTCCATCTCGACCATCTGATCGCGCTGGGCGTCGATGAGGAGACGCTGCTGGCGCACGTCGGAGAACAGGTGACGCTCACGAGCTGGGCAGAGCCGTACTTCGAATCGGCGTCAGGACGCGTCGTGACGATCCATGTGCGCCACACGGCCGCCGACGGCACCGTGCTCGCCGAAGAGAGCGAACGATTCGCGATCCGCGGCCGCGCCTACAGCGACGAACTGCCGGCGCCGGCCGCCGACGACGGCGGCCTCGACGCCCACGTCGTCGCGACGCCGCGCCGTCTGCTGCGCCGCGTCCACGTGCGCGCGCCGCACGAGATGACGGCGTTCGCGCGCACATCGGGCGATTTCAACCCGATCCACACGTCGCGCCGCGGCGCCGCGATCAGCGGACTGTCGCAGCCGCTCGTGCACGGCATGTGGCTGTCGGCGACGGCGCAGCACGCCCTGCAGTCGCTCGACGAACGCGGCGCGCACTACGAGATCGCCGGCTGGACCTACAACATGTACGGCATGGTGCAGCTCGACGACGACGTGGAGATCAGCGTCGAACGCGTCGGCCACGTCAGGCATGGCGGCCTCGCGCTCGAAGTGACGTGCCGCATCGACGGACAGCTCGTCAGCCGCGCGACAGCGGTCACGCGCGCGCCGATCAGCGCCTTCGTCTACCCCGGCCAGGGCATCCAAAGCCAGGGGATGGTGCTCGGCGAACGCATGAAGTCGCCGGCGGCACGCGACGTGTGGGAGCGCGCGGACAGGCTCACGCGCGATCGCCTCGGATTCTCGATCCTCGCCGTCGTGCGCGACAACCCGAAGGAGCTGACGGCGAACGGCGTCACCTACCGCCATCCGGAAGGTCTGCTCAACCTCACGCAGTTCACGCAGGTCGCGCTCGCGACCGTCGCGTTTGCGCAGACGGCGCGTATGCAGGAGGCAGGCGCCGACATCCGCCCGTCGTACTTCGCCGGCCATTCGCTCGGCGAATACAACGCGCTGAGCTCCTTCGCGCATGTCATCCCGCTGGAGACAGTGCTCGAACTCGTCTTCCACCGCGGCTCGACGATGCATCATCTCATCGACCGCGACGCGCAGGGCCGATCGAACTACCGCATGGGCGCGCTGCGTCCGAATCAGTTCGGCGTCGACGACGCGCACGTGCGCGAATATGTGGAGTCGGTCGCGCAGGCGAGCGGCGAGTTCCTCGAAATCGTCAATTACAATCTCGCCGGCCAGCAGTACGCGGTCGCCGGCACGATCGCCGGACTCAAGGCGCTCGCCGCCGACGCCGCGCGCCGCGTGGCGGAATTCGGCGGCAAGCCGGCGTTCATGCTCGTGCCGGGCATCGACGTGCCGTTCCATTCGTCGCTGCTGCGCAAGGGCGTGCCCGAGTTCCGCGACAAGCTCGATGCGCTGCTGCCGGCCGAAATCGACTACCGCGGCGCGCTCGAGGGACTGTACATCCCGAACCTCGTGGCCGCGCCGTTCGCGATGACGAAGGAGTTCGCGCAGCGGATCCTCGACGTCGTGCCGAGCGAACGCATCGCCGCCGCGCTCGCCGACGACGCTGTCTGGGACTCCTACGCCGCCGACGACCAGAAACTCGGACGACTGCTGCTCACCGAGCTGCTGTCGTGGCAGTTCGCGTCGCCGGTGCGCTGGATCGAAACGCAGGCGCTGCTGTTCGGTGCACGCGAACAGGGCGGACTCGGCGTCGAGGAATACGTCGAAGTCGGCCTCGGCAACGCGCCGACGCTCGCGAATCTCGCCGCCAAGACGCTCCGTCTGCCGCAGTTCGCGCGCCGGCAGGTCGCCGTGTACAACGTCGGCCGCGACGAAGGCCGCGTCTACATGACCGATGCGGATCCGCTCGTCGAGGACGCCGACATCGAGGAGACGACGACCGAAAGCGCACCGGCCGCGGCCGCCCCGGCGGCGCCGCAGTCCGTCGCACCGGCCGCCGCGGTGCCCGAAGTGCCGGTCGCGCCGGCGGCGGGCGTCTCCGGAGCAGACGTGCCGGACCTCGCGTTCCGCGCGCACGACGGCATCACGATGCTGCTCGCGTACGCCGCGAAGATCCGCCCCGAGCAGATCGGCGACGACGACACGACCGACACGTTGACGAACGGCGTCTCGTCGCGCCGCAACCAGCTGCTGATGGACATCAGCGCCGAACTCGGCGTCGCGAGCGTCGACGGCGCCGCCGAAGCGTCGATCCGCGACCTCGGCGCGCTCGTTGACAAGGTCGCGCCGAACTACAAGGCCTTCGGCCCCGTGCTCTCCGACATCGTGCGCGACCGCGTGCGCGCGCTCTTCGGCGCCGCCGGCGTCAAGCCCGCGCAGATCGAACGCCGCGTGCACGAGACGTGGGGACTGGGCGACGGATGGGCGAAGCACGTCGTCGCTGCGCTCACGCTCGGCTCGCGCGACGGCGCCTCCGCACGCGGCGGCGACCTGACGACGCTCGCCGCGACGACGGCCGCGAACGCCGCCGACGCGAACACGATGATCGACGCGGCCGTGCAGGCCGTCGCCGCCGCGCACGGCGTGCAGGTGGCGACGCCGAGCGCCGGCGCGGCCGCGGGCGGCGTCGTCGACTCGGCCGCGCTCGACGCTTACGCGCAGTCGGTCACCGGCTCCGACGGCGTGCTCGCCGCGACGGCCAGATTCGTTCTCGGACAGCTCGGCGTCGACGTGCCGGCGCCGCTGGGCGACGACGACGCCGAGCAGGCGGCCGTCGTCGCCGCCGTCGAAGCCGAACTCGGCTCCGACTGGCCCAAGCAGGTCGCGCCGCGCTTCGACGCGCGCCAGGCGATCCTCTTCGACGACCGCTGGGCGTCGGCACGCGAAGACCTCGCGCGCGGTTACTACAACGGCGACATGGACGCAATCGCTGGTGACTTCACGGCGGCCGGCGACGCCGTCGCCAAGCAGGCGGCATGGTACGCCGCGCACAGCGACGACGCTGCGCTCGCCGCACGCTACGCAGCGATCGCCGAGCAGGCGGCGGCCGACACGACCGAGGCCACGCTCGACTACGACGGTCAGGTGGCCGTCGTCACCGGCGTCGCGCCGAACTCGATCGCCGCGCAGATCGTCGGCGGACTGCTCGCTGGCGGCGCGACCGTCATCGCGACGTCGCACAGCTTCAAGCCGTCCGTCAAGACGTGGGCGCAGCGCAGCTACCGCGAACACGCGCGCGGCGACGCGAAACTGTGGCTCGTGCCGGCGAATCTGTCGTCGTATCGCGATGTGGACGCGCTTGTGGACTGGGTCGGCCATCAGCAGAAGAAGACGAACGGCGCGACGACGACGGTGCTCAAGCCGGCCTACGAGCCGGACCTGTTCTTCCCGTTCGCCGCACCGCCGGTGCACGGTTCGCTCGCCGACTCCGGCGCGCTCTTCGAATCGCAGGCGCGCCTGATGCTGTGGGGCGTCGAACGCGCGATCGGCGGATTCGCGGCTCTCGGCGCCGACACGGACGTGCGCCACAAACTGCACGTCGTGCTGCCCGGCTCACCGAACCGCGGCGTCTTCGGCGGCGACGGCGCATACGGCGAAGTCAAGTCGGCCTTCGATGCAATCGTCAACCGTGCGCGCGCCGAACGCGCATGGTCGCAGCGCGTCACCTTCGCGCATCCGAAGATCGGATGGGTGCGCGGCACCGGGCTCATGGGAGGCAACGACCCGCTCGTCGCCGTCGTCGAACGCCACGGCTTGACGACGTACTCGACCGAGCAGATCGCCGCCGAACTGCTCAAGCTGACGACGGACGAGGCGCGCGCGCAGGCCGCGCTCGCGCCGCTCGACGTCGACCTGACCGGCGGCCTCGGCGCCGAGCCGATCGACATCAAGGCTCTGCGCGCCGAAGCGCTCGCAGACGCTGAGCTCGACGCGGCGGAAACGGAGGCCAACGCCACCACCGACGACGTGCAGGTCAAGGCGCTGCCGAGCCCGCACGTGCCGAAGCAGGCTGCAGTCGACCTCGCCGACTGGGAACGTGTGAGCGCACGGCCGGAGGATGAAATCGTCATCGTCTCGATCGGTGAACTCGGCCCCTGGGGGTCGGGACGCACGCGTGCCGAAGCCGAGCTTGGCATCCACGCGGACGGCGACGTCGACCTCTCCGCCGGTGCCGTGCTCGAACTCGCATGGAACATGGGACTGCTCAGCTGGGCGGACTCGCCCAAGCCGGGCTGGTACGACGCCGACGGCAACCTCGTTCCCGAATCCGACATCGCCGAACGCTACCACGACGAGGTCGTCGCCAAATCCGGCGTGCGCCCCTTCGCGCTCGGCATGGGCTCCGACTACCGCGACGGCACCGACGAGGAGGAGGCCGAAGTCTATCTCGACCACGACGTGACCTTCAGCGTGCCGACGCGCGCGATCGCCGACGAATACATCGCAATGGACGCCGAGCACACGTCAATCATGCCCGACGACGACAGCGGCGAATGGATCGTGACGCGCCACGCCGGGTCGATGATCCGCGTGCCGCGGCGCGCGACGATGACGCGCACCGTCGGCGGTCAGTTCCCGGACGGCTTCGACCCGACGAAGTGGGGCATCCCCGCCTCGATGGTCGGCGACGTCGACCCGATCGCACTGTGGAACATCGTGACGACCGTCGACGCATACCTGTCCGCCGGCTTCACGCCGACCGAGATTCTGCAGGCCGTGCATCCGTCGATGGTCGCGAGCACGCAGGGCACCGGCTTCGGCGGCATGGCCTCGATGCGCAAGCTGTACCTCGACCGCTTCCTCGGTCACGAAATCCCGACCGACATCCTGCAGGAGGCACTTCCGAACGTCGTCGCCGCGCACGTCATGCAAAGCTACATCGGCGGCTACGGCAACATGGTGCAGCCGGTGTCCGCATGCGCGACGGCCGCCGTCTCGCTCGAAGAAGGCGCCGACAAAATCGCGCTCGGCAAGGCCGACTTCGTCGTCACCGGCGCCATCGACGACATCGGCGTCGAATCGGTTATCGGATTCGGCAACATGAACGCGACCGCGAACTCGCAGGAGATGTACGACAAGGGCATCGAAGCGCGGTTCTTCTCACGCGCGAATGACCGCCGCCGCGGAGGCTTCGTCGAATCGCAGGGCGGCGGCACCGTGTTGCTCACTCGCGGCGACATCGCGCTGCGCCTCGGCCTTCCGGTCGCCGGCGTCATCGGCTTCGTGCACTCCTACGCCGACGGCGCACACACGTCGATCCCGGCGCCCGGCCTCGGCGCACTCGCTGCGGGGCTCGGCGGCCGCTCGTCGAAGCTCGTGCGTGACCTCGCGGCGCTCGGCGTCACGCCGGACGACATCGCCGTGGTCTCGAAACACGACACGTCGACGAACGCGAACGATCCGAACGAATCGGAACTGCACAACACGCTCGCCCACGCAATCGGACGCGCCGACGGCAACCCGCTGTTCGTGATCTCGCAGAAGTCGCTCACCGGACATGCGAAAGGCGGCGCGTGCGTGTTCCAGATCAACGGCATCACGCAGCTGTTCCGCTCCGGCATCGTGCCGGCGAATGCGGCGCTCGAATGCGTCGACCCGAAGCTCGCGCGCGACGACTACATGGTGTGGCTGCGCCGGCCGCTCGCAATCGGCACGCGGCGGACGGTGAAGGCGGCGCTCGCGACATCGCTCGGCTTCGGTCACGTCTCCGGATTCGCGGCAATCGTGCATCCGGGTGCCTTCGAGGCGGCCGTCGAACATGCGCACGGCGCCGAAGCGCTCGCCGAGTGGCGTGCGCGGGCGAACGGGCGGCTCGCGGCCGGACGACGCAGGTTCGAGGAAGGCATGATGGGTCGTGCGGCGCTCTACGAGCCGGTCGACAACCGCCGATTCCACGAGGACGGACGCGGCTACGACGCGCACGAGGTCGAGAAGGCGATGCTGCTCGATCCGGATGCGCGACTCGGCGCGGACGGGTTCTTCGCGGCGTGCGCTCGCTGAGATTTGTGCGGGCGTTGTGTGGGGCGCGTGGGATGGCGTATGCGTAAGGCATACGGCGTTCGGCGCGCCCTGCGCGCGTTTTTGCGGAGGGTGCGCGTGTCGATTGCGTTGCGCCGTGGGGAGGACGCGGGTGCGGCGGCTATCGTGGGGATGACGGCAAACGTTGGCGTAGGGAGGTTGCGGCGATGACGATGCTCGGTGTCGGACATGATGTGGTGGACGTGCGCGCGTTCGAGGAACAGCTTGAGGCGCCCGGGTCGCATATGCGCGCGCTGTTCTCGGCGCGCGAGCTGCGGCAGGCACGGCTGCGCGCCGAGCAGAAGCACGACGGGCAGGCCGTGCACCTCGCCGGGCGGTGGGCGGCCAAGGAATCGGTCATCAAGGCGTGGTGCGAGGCGCTCGGGACGGCGACGAGCCCCTACACGCTCGACGATACGCCGTGGGCGGCCATCGAGGTGCTCAGCGAGGCCGACGGCTGCCCGCGCATCGTGCTTGGCGGCGATGTGGAAAGCCGACTGCGCAAATCGGTCGGTGCACACGTGTTCAGCGACGCCGAGCCGGAGCCGGATCTGCATTGGTTCGTGTCGATCTCTCACGACGGCGGGATCGCTTCGGCCGTCGTCATGCTCTGCGCGCAGTAGGGAGGTCGCGCGGGCTGGTCTGTGTGGGTTGTGCGGCTGCGGATTTGCGGTTGGCACGGCGTTGTGTATAATGGCACACGTTGTCCGGAACGCTGTTCCAGACGGCACGCGGATGTAGCTCAATGGTAGAGCCTCAGTCTTCCAAACTGATTACGCGGGTTCGATTCCCGTCATCCGCTCCATCAGAAAGGCCGTGGATTCCAACGAATCCGCGGCCTTTCGCATATCGTTGGCGGGGGTGAGAAGGTACAAGAGCGGGTTAAAGGACAAAATGTGGGTCTAATGGGGGGTGTGCCACGCCCGTCCGGCCCAGCCTGTTCTGATGCCGAATCCGTTTTCGTATGCGTCCACGCCGGGTGCGGGGCGTTGCACGTCGGTGAGGGATCCCTCCTTCGGACCCGGCGTGGCGGCCCTCTTGCGCATCGGATGGTTGCATATCGGGCATAGCCGCGCCCTTGCCGACTCTCTCCTGACCATGCACCAGCAGTAGCAGAAAACACCACGATGTCAAACTGGACCGCCGATTAGGCCCGGAAACCCTAATCACACCACGACACGCCAACCACCGGAAGGCCCGACGCCACTCATAAGACCCACATTCTGTCCTTTAACTCACAAGAGCGGTACAGGGGAGGCTGACTGCCCGTAGCGATTCCGTTGCGGGTTGGTTCGTCGATGAGGTCAACGGTTCGGGACGGAATGGAGCCTGTTAGCGGGGCGGTTCGTCGCCGTGGTCGACCGGTTGTATCGGAAATAGGCCTGCTTGCGGGTCGGTTCGTCGATGGGGGCGACGGAATGGGTCAGAACAGGGTTGGCGGGTGGTTGGTGGCGTCGAGGAAACGGATCAGATCGTCATAGTTGATCGCCATCGTCTTCGTATTCGTCAGTGGGTGCACGAGTAGACGCTTGCCGATGAGCGTGCGGTCGATGAGGACGGTCACCGCGTGGTCGGCGTCGTTGATGACGGCGAGCGGCGTGACGCTGCCAGGTTCGAGTCCAAGCGTGTCATGCAGTTGTTCGGCGTTTGCGAAACTCAGTCGCCCGCTGCGCAGGATGCGTGCGAGCTCCTTGAGATCGGCGCGTTTGCTCTCGTCGAGCATGGCGAGATAGTAGTCGTCGCGCGAGTTGCGCAACAACAGGTTCTTGACGCCGACGCCATCGATGAGCGTTTTGACGAACTGTGCGGCCTCGACCGTCGTCACCGGATCATGCTCGACCTCGTCGGTGTCGATGTGCAGGGCGGCGAGCGTGTGATACAACGTCTGCATACCGCGGATGCTACACCGCGACCTCTGACGAGACCGCTCAGCGGGTTGGTTCGTCGATGTGGCTGACGAAGTGGGACGGAAAGAGGCCGGTGAGCGGGTCGGTTCGCCGGCGTGGTCGACGGAATGGGACGTTGCGCGTCGACTGGTCGCCGTGGTCGACGGTTCAGCCTGGGACGGTAGGGCGCGGTTCGTATGCTGAAGCTGGCAGGCGTATATGCGTAACACGCGTCACACGTGCGGATCCGCGTCGGGTGCGCAACACGCGTCACGCATACGCAGCATACGCATAACAGGACGGCGCGCGTTTCGGGCGCGGGCATCGTAAGGGAGGTCACCGATGGCGGACGCCGACGAACGTGAGGTCGCGAAGCTCGAGGCCGAGCCGCGCCCGACACCCACCGAGCCGGAAAGCGGTCAGGAGATGGAGGAGAACCTCGTCTCGAAGCACCCCGAGGCCACGATCCCCGAATCGGACGTGTCGCTTGCCGACATCGAACGCAGCCGCTCGCATCCGGTGCGCTGGGCACTCGGCTGCATCCTCGTACTCGCCGCGCTCGTGTTCCCGTATTGGGCCGGCCGTTCGCTCGCGGTGCGGCACACGGCGCAGATCGTGCACCGTTTCGCGAACGTCGACCCGCGCGGCATCGCGCTTGTGGCCTGGGCGGTCACCGTATTCGCGTTCGTCTCACTCGCGATGATGATCGTCGACCGACGCAAGATCCCGTGGTTCACGTCTTTCCTCGTCTTCCTGTGCGCCGAACAGTTCATTTCGGGCGTGTCGCTGCTCAGGTTCGATTTCTGGCATTCGACCTACGTCATGTACGGCGACTCCGCGCGCATCGCGAACGCCGCGAACCTCGGTATCATCGCCGCGTCGCTTGCGCTCGCCGTCTTCGCCGTCGTCTGGGTGGGGCTGCTCGTCATCATCAGGAAGGATTCGCCGCTCAACGTGCTCACGCATGTGTGGACGTCGCTGCTGCTGTGGTTCGTCTTCGAAGTGGTCGCGCTGCTCATCGTGATGTTCGGCGGCATGCTGACGATCGTCTGACCACAATCAGTCATCCGCATAAGCAAAAACGGCTGTCCCCGCCGCACATGGCGGAGACGGCCGTTTTTTCGCACGTGCGACTGCGTGAACGCTCAGTTCAGCGCAGGCCGATGCGCTCGAGGTTCTCCTTGACGTGCGCGCAGCTCGCGTGGAACTCGGCGAGCTCGGCGTCCGACAGATCGAAGTGCATGACCTCCTCGACGCCGTCGGCGCCGACGACGCACGGCAGTGACGTGAAGAATCCCTCCTCGCCGTAGTCGCCGGTCATCAGCGTCGAGCACGGCGTGATGTAATGCTCGTTTGAGACGACGGCGCGCACGAGGCGGCATGCGGCGTCGGCGACGGCGAACTCGGTGCAGTGCTTGCCGGCGTAGGTCACGTAGCCGCCGTGTCGCGCCTCCTCCTCGACCTCGGCCTCGTCGAAGCCGAAGCGTTCCGGCTGCTCGCTCCTGAGCTGCGCGAGCGGCTTGCCGCCGAAGTTGACGGCGCTCCACGCGGCGAACATGCTGCTGCCGTGTTCGCCGAGCATGTACGCGCAGATCGAATGCTGGTCGTAGCCGGTCGCGCGCGACAGCGCGTACTTGAGGCGGCTCGAGTCGAGCGCAGTGCCGGTGCCGATGACGCGGCGCGGGTCGATGTCGGAGAGTTTCCAGATTTCGGTGGCGACGACGTCGCAGGGATTCGCGATGCTCACCCAGACGCCGTCGAATCCGGCATCGGCGATCGGCTTGATGAACTTCTTCGCCGTGTCGGTCGTGTAGAACAGTTCGCCGTCGCGATCCTTGCTTGCGAGGCTGACCTTGCCGGCGGCGTTGACGATGACGTCGCATTCGGCGAGCCGACCGTAGTCCTCGCCGCAGTTGACGAGCGCGACGTTGTGAGGGCAGAACGCGAGCGAATCGCCGAGGTCCTGCACTTCCGCCGCGAGCTTGGCGCTGTGGTCCTCGTCGCCGGAGCACTGTTCCGTCATGTACAGTTCGTCGGCGATGCCCTGCAGCACGAGGTTGTTCGCGACGTGCGCGCCCACATGTCCCATGCCGATGATGCCGACCTTCGTGACTGTGCCCATATGTGCTACCTCCCTGATGCTCGCGTCTGCGTTCTCTATGTTGTTCTGTGTTCGCTGAACGGCGATGATGTTCGCTGAACATTGTCGGACGCGGCTGTTGCGCCGTCGTTGATGGGACGCCGCGCTTCCACCTTGGGCGAACAAAAGGGTCACATCGTGGACGTTGGCATGGGCTTGGCGATTGATTGCGCGCCGTCGTGGGTCGTGTGTATAGTGGCCGATTGGCGTGTTTCGCCCGCGGATGGAGAGCGCACCGGCATCGGGCCGGCAGCACCGCGCAGTCTACAAGGAGGATGCCGTGGCACTGACGGCTGAAGAAAAGCAGGACATCATCGCTAAGTACGCTACCCATGAAGGTGACACCGGCTCCCCGGAGGTCCAGATCGCGCTGCTCACCAAGCGCATCGCCGATCTGACCGAGCACCTCAAGGAGCACAAGCACGATCACCACTCCCGTCGTGGTCTGCTGCTCATGGTCGGCGACCGTCGTCGTCTGCTCGACTATCTGAAGAACGTGGACATCAACCGTTATCGTTCGCTCATCGAACGTCTGGGTCTGCGCCGATAATCCAAACGTCCGCCCGAGTCCGGCCCAAGGTCGGCTCGGGTTTTTTGATGCCGCGTGCGACGGGAGCCGAAGAGGTCGCGCGACGATATAGCCGGCGGCATAGAGGGATGAGCACAGGCCGGCGGTATTACAATGAGACACTGGCGGAACCAAGGCCGGGAGAGGCTCGGGTTCCAGAACACAAGAGGCCCGGGGGATTCATCAGGCTGATGGATCGCGGGCGCGTGGGGCGAAACACCCGCGAACAACATAATCAAGCACGGCCACGGGAAGTCATCCGTGGCCCGACGAGGATGTTTGCAGAACAGTAGCAACAGCAACAACAGAAAAAAGGAGGAACCCTATGGAGGGTCCCGAAATCAAGGCGGTGGAAGCCGTCATCGACAACGGTTCGTATGGCAAGCGCACGGTGCGCTTCGAAACCGGACGTCTCGCCCAGCAGGCGGACGGCGCCGTGGCCGCGTATCTGGACGACGATTCAATGGTCCTGTCCACCACCACCGCGGGCAGCAGCCCGAAGGAGAACTACGATTTCTTCCCGCTCACCGTCGACGTGGAGGAGAAGATGTATGCCGCGGGCAAGATCCCAGGTTCGTTCTTCCGCCGCGAAGGCCGTCCGAGCTCCGAGGCGATCCTCGCGTGCCGCATCATCGACCGTCCGCTGCGCCCGCTCTTCCCGCACACGCTGCGCAACGAAGTGCAGGTCGTCGAGACGATTCTCGCGGTCAACCCGGAGGATTCGTACGATATGATCGCGCTCAACGCCGCCTCGGCGTCGACGCTCATCTCCGGCCTGCCGTTCGCGGGTCCGGTCGGCGGCGTGCGCCTCGCGCTCATCGACGGCCAGTGGGTCGCGTTCCCGCGCTGGAGCGAACGTGAACGCGCCGTCTTCGAAATCGTCGTCGCCGGCCGCGTCGTCGACAACGGCGACGTCGCGATTGCGATGATCGAGGCGGGCGCCGGCAAGAACGCGTGGAACCTCATCTACGACGAGGGCCAGGCCAAGCCGGACGAGGAGGTCGTGGCCGGTGGCCTCGAAGCCGCCAAGCCGTTCATCAAGGTCCTGTGCGACGCGCAGAACGAACTCAAGAAGATCGCCGCGAAGGAAACGCGCGACTTCCCGCTCTTCCCGGAGTTCACCGAGGAGATCTACAACCGCGTCGACGAGATCGCGCACGCCGACCTCGATGAGGCGCTCTCGATCGCCGAGAAGCTGCCACGTCAGGAACGCATCGCCGAAATCAAGCAGAAGGTCAAGGACACGCTTGATCTCGAATTCACCAACATGGACGACGCCGAGAAGGAAAAGGAACTCGGCAACGCGTTCAAGGAACTGCAGCGCCAGATCGTGCGCCGCCGCATCCTCACGCAGGACTACCGCATCGACGGGCGCGGCCTGCGCGACATCCGCACGCTGTCCGCCGAAGTCGGCATCGTGCCGCGCGTGCACGGCTCCGCGCTCTTCCAGCGCGGCGAAACGCAGATCCTCGGCGTCACGACGCTCAACATGCTCAAGATGGAGCAGCAGATCGACGCGCTGAGCGGCCCGCAGACGAAGCGTTACATGCACAACTACGAGATGCCGCCGTATTCGACCGGCGAAACCGGCCGCGTCGGCTCGCCTAAGCGCCGCGAGATCGGCCACGGCGCGCTCGCCGAGAAGGCGATCGTGCCGGTGCTGCCGAGCCGTGAGGAGTTCCCGTACGCGATCCGCCAGGTCTCCGAGGCGATCGGTTCGAACGGTTCGACGTCGATGGGTTCGGTGTGCGCGAGCACGCTGTCGCTGCTTGACGCCGGCGTCCCGCTCAAGGCTCCGGTCGCGGGCATCGCGATGGGCCTCGTCTCGGGCGATGTGGACGGCCAGCACGTCTACAAGACGCTCACCGACATCCTCGGCGCCGAGGACGCGTTCGGCGACATGGACTTCAAGGTCGCCGGCACCGCCGACTTCATCACCGCGCTGCAGCTCGACACGAAGCTCGACGGCATCCCGGCCGACGTGCTCGCCGGCGCGCTCAAGCAGGCGCACGAGGCGCGCACGACGATCCTCGAGGTCATCAACGAGTGCATCGACGGCCCGGCCGAGATGAGCCCGTTCGCACCGCGCATCATCACGACGATGGTCCCGGTCGACAAGATCGGCGAGGTCATCGGCCCGAAGGGCAAGATGATCAACCAGATTCAGGAGGACACCGGCGCCGAGATCACGATCGAGGACGACGGTACCGTCTACATCGCCTCCGAAGGCGGCGAGGCTGCGCAGAAGGCGAAGGAAATCATCGACCAGATCGCCAACCCGCACGTGCCGCGGGCAGGCGAGACCTACAACGGCAAGGTCGTCAAGACGACGAGCTTCGGCGCCTTCGTCAACCTGACGCCGGGCACCGACGGCCTGCTGCACATCTCGCAGATCCGCAACCTCGCCGACGGCGAGCGCATCGACTCGGTCGAGGACGTGCTCAAGGAAGGCGACACCGTCGAAGTCGTCGTGCAGGGCGTCGACGACCGCGGCAAGATCTCGCTCGCGATCCCGGGCTATGAGAATCAGGAGAGCAACGCGGGCCGCCGTGACGACCGCCGCCGCGACGATCGTCGTGACGACCGCCGCCGCGATGACCGCGATGATCGTCCGCGCCGCCGCCACGACGACGATGACGATCGCCCGCGCCGTCGCCGCGACGACGACCGCCGTTCCGAGCGCGACTACGACGATCGCCCGCGCCGCCGCGACTATGACGACGATGACTACGACGATCGTCCGCGCCGCCGCCGTTCCGACGACCGCGACCGCGACTACGACGACCGTCCGCGCCGTTCGCGCCGCCGCGACGACGACCGCGACCGCGATGAGCGTCCGCGCCGCCGCCGTAACGATGACCGCAATCCGCGTTACGTCGCCGACGAGAACTACGACGAGTACCGTGAGGGCCGCGAGGTTCGCCACGAACGCCCGCGCCGCCGTGTGCGCCGCGACTTCGATCCCTTCGAGGACTGATTCGCGGACGCCGGCCGAGGTCGGCCGCTGAACGATGAGGGCCCTTGCCGTCCGGATGGACGGCAAGGGCCCTCATCGTTGCCGCTGCCCGCAGCGACGCGGGATCAGAAGTCCCAATCGTCGTCGTCGGTCTCCTCGGCCTTGCCCATCACATAGGAGCTGCCGGAGCCGGAGAAGAAATCATGGTTCTCGTCGGCGTCCGGAGCGAGCGCGGCGAGGATCGCCGGGTTCACGTCGCAGATCTCGGCAGGGAACAGCGCCGGGTAGCCGAGGTTCATCAGCGCCTTGTTCGCGTTGTAGTGCAGGAACTTCTCGACGTCATCCGCGAGGCCGACCTCGTCGTACAGCGAATGCGTGTACGCGACCTCGTTCTCATAGAGTTCGTCGAGCAGGTCGTAGGTGTAGCGCTCCATCTCGGCGCGCTTCGCATCATCGGCCAGTTCGAGGCCGCGCTGGTACTTGTAGCCGATGTAGTAGCCGTGCACGGCCTCATCGCGGATGATCAGGCGGATCACGTCGGCCGTGTTCGTCAGCTTCGCATGCGCCGAGAAGTACATCGGCAGATAGAAGCCCGAATAGAACAGGAACGATTCGAGCAGCGTCGAAGCGACCTTGCGCTTGAGCGGGTCGTCGCCCTCGTAGTAGTCGAGCACGATCTGCGCCTTGCGCTGCAAATGGGGGTTCTGCTCGCTCCATGAGAAGGCCTCGTCGATCTGCGCCGTCGAGCACAGCGTCGAGAAGATCGACGAGTAGCTCTTCGCATGCACACTCTCCATGAACGCGATGTTCGTGTACACGGCCTCTTCATGTGGCGTGAGCGCGTCCGGGATCAGGCTGACGGCACCGACGGTGCCCTGGATCGTGTCGAGCAGCGTCAGCCCGGTGAACACGCGCATCGTCAGCGTATGCTCGGCTTCGCTCATCATGCGCCAATCAGGGATGTCGTTCGAGACCGGCACCTTCTCCGGCAGCCAGAAGTTGCCGGTGAGCCGGTCCCAGACCTCGAGGTCCTTGTCGTCCTCGAGACGGTTCCAGTTGATCGCGGTGACGCGGTCGATGAGTGCGGTGTGCGGTGCCATGGATGCTCCTTCGGTGCAATCGGTCGGATGGGCGGATTGGGTTGGCTTGGGTGGATTGGATGGTTCGGCCTGCTTCGGCCCGCGCCTACAGCGTGCAGCTGACGCAGCCGTCGACGGCGGTCCCTTCGAGCGCGCGCTGGCGGATGCGGATGTAGTAGAGCGTCTTGATGCCTTTGCGCCACGCGTAGATCTGCGCCTGGTTGAGCTCGCGCGTCGTCGCCGTGTCCGGGAAGAACAGCGTCAGCGAGAGCCCTTGGTCGACGTGCCGCGTCGCCTCGGCGTAGGTGTCGACGATCGCTTTCCAGCCGATCTCGTAGGCATCGGCGTACAGTTCGAGGTTGTCGTCCGTCATGTACGGGGCGGGGTAGTACATGCGGCCGGTCTTGCCTTCCTTGCGTATCTCGATCTTCGCGGCGATCGGGTGGATCGAGCTCGTGGCGTGGTTGATGTACGAGATCGACCCGGTCGGCGGCACCGCCTGCAAATACTGGTTGTAGATGCCGTCGCGCATGATCGCCTGCTGCAGCGCGCGCCAGTCGTCGGTGGTCGGGATCGCCACGCCGCAGCCGGCGAACAGCTCGGCCACATGCTTGGTGCGCGGTTCGACGTCGATTGACCCGTCGAGATACTTGTCGAAATGGTTGCCGGCGCCGGACGGCTTCGCGTAGGCGGAGTCCTCGAATCCGGCGAATGTGCGGCCGTGTTCGACGGCGAGCTCGTGCGAGGCGGTGTAGGCGTGGTAGGCGACCGTCATGAAGTACAGGTTCGTGAAGTCGAGCGCCTCCGGCGAACCGTAGCGGATGCCCTCGCGTGCTAGGAAACCGTGCAGGTTCATCTGTCCCAGTCCAATCGCGTGGCCTTCGTCGTTCGCGCGGCGGATCGACGGCACCGCGTCGATGTGTGTGTGTTCGGCGACGGCGGTGAGCGCGCGGATCGCCGTGCGCACCGGGCGCGCGAGCCCGGCGTCCATCGCGCGCGCGATGTTGAGCGAGCCGAGGTTGCAGCTGATGTCGCGTCCGACGTGGTCGTAGGCGAGGTCTTCGCGGTAGGTGCTCGGCTCCTGCACCTGCAGGATCTCCGAGCACAGGTTGCTCATCGTGATATGGCCGGCGATCGGGTTCGCTCGGTTCGCCGTGTCCTCGAACAGGATGTACGGGTAGCCGGATTCGAATTGAATCTGCGCAAGCGTCGTGAAGAATCCGCGCGCGTCGATCTCGGTGCGCCGGATTCTTGGGTTCGCGAGCAGTTCGTCGTAGTGCGCGCCGATGCCGAAGTCGGCGAACGGTACGCCGTATTCGCGTTCCACGTCGTAGGGGCTGAACAGCGCCATCGGTTCGCGCCGTTTCGCGAGCTCGAATGTGATGTCCGGGATGACGACGCCGAGCGCAAGCGATTTGATGCGGATTTTCTCGTCGGCGTTCTCGCGTTTCGTGTCGAGGAAGCGCATGATATCCGGGTGATGGGCGTGCAGATAGACGGCGCCGGCACCCTGTCTGGCGCCGAGCTGGTTCGCGTAGCTGAACGAGTCCTCGAGCAGTTTCATGACCGGCACGACGCCGCTCGATTGATGCTCGATATGCTTGATCGGCGCACCCGCCTCGCGCAGGTTGCTCAGCAGCAGCGCGACGCCGCCGCCGCGTTTGCTCAACTGCAGCGCCGCGTTGATGCCGCGTGAGATCGATTCCATGTTGTCCTCGATGCGCACGAGGAAGCAGCTGACCGGCTCGCCGCGCTGCGCCTTGCCGAGGTTGAGGAAAGTCGGCGTCGCAGGCTGGAAACGGCCGGAGACGATCTCGTCGAGGACGTCGCGTGCAGCGTCCTCGTCACCGTCGGCGAGCGCGAGCGCGACGGCGGCGGCGCGCTGCGGGAAGTCCTCGAGGTACTCCTCGCCGTCGAAGCTTTTCAGCGCATAGGAACGGTAGAACTTGAACGCGCCGAGGAAGGTCTCGAAACGGTGGCCGGCGTTCGCGGCGCGCATGTGCAGCTCGTCGAGGAAGGCCGGCGTATAGGCGGCGAATACGGCCGGGTCGTAGTAGTTGTGGGCGATCAGATAGTCAAGGCGTTCGGCGGTGCTTGCGAAACGGCGCGTGCGCGGATGTACATGGCCGTCGAGGAAGGCGTCGACGGCCATGTGGTCCTTGTCGAACTGGATATGGCCATCCTCGTCGTAGAGGTTGAGCATCGCATTGAGCACATGGGGATCGGCGGCGGGGTAGGTGATGGGGGAGTGGGTGGTCTGTGTGGTCTGTGTCATCGGTGGTCCTGGAAACGATTGGTCGGCAATGGTTGGGGATGTGGTGCGGACGGGTCACTGGGGGGCTGACGAGAAGAAGCGCGTCACGCCGTCGGTCACCGTCGCGACGTCGCGCGCGGTGCCCATCAGCTCGAAGCGGTACATCAGCGGGACATGGCATTTGGCGGCGATGATCGGGCCGGCGGCCGCATACGCCTCGCCGAAGTTCGTGTTGCCCGAGGCGATGACGCCGCGGATCCACGAACGGTTCACCTGGTCGTTGAGGAAGCGCTTGACCTGAGGCGGCACGGCTTTGCGCGCGTCGCCGCCGCCGTAGGTCGGCACGATCAGGATGTACGGGGCGTCGACGTGCAGCGGGTCGTGCGCCGGTACGAGCGGGATGCGCCGCACGTCGACGCCGTGCGACGGGAAGTCGCATTGTTCGACGAAGCGTTCGGTGTTGCGCGACGCCGACGAGAAGTAGACGACGGTGCCGGTCATGCCGCGGCATCCCGCTGGGCGAGCAGGCGGATGCGGTCGGGGCGGTAGCCGGACCAGGAGCCGGCGTCGGCGACGACGACCGGTGCCTGCAGGAACCCGGCGTCGCGCAGCGTCTGCGCCGCCGTCGGGTCGTGCGTGATGTCGACGGTGCGGTAGTCAAGGCCGAGACGGTCGAAGGCGCGGCGCGTCGCCGTGCATTGCGGGCATCCCGGCTTCGTGTAGATCGTGGTGGACATCAGTGCTCCTTTCGTTCGGCGGCCGTGGTGGGATGGAACGGACGGTCGTGCGCTGTCGGCGGTCCAAGGCGGCGCGCTGCGCCGCTCGCGCCGTTCGGGTGGCGGCTGCAGGTCGTCGTCAGTGGACGGTGTCGTTGCCCGAACAACGATACATGGTGTGTGCGCAGGTCGTTGAGCACTAGATGTAGTGGTTGTGGGTGTGAGCAAGGACACAGTGCGCGCATGTCGGCAGACGTCCGTAAGGGTCGGGTCGGCACCGTGCGGACGCTGGCGCTGGCATGTCCTGTGACGTTGTTCACAGGACATGCCGCCGGTGGGCATGCCGCTGCGCCGTCGGCGGACGGGGCTCGACCGCGGGGCGCGTCGGGAGGCTCGACGCGGGCATATGGGCGTGTCCGCGAATCTGGGATGCGGGGGCGACGTTGTTGGCTGAACGTGCGATAATCGGGGCAACACCGGGACTGCGGACGGCGATGCATGAAGCCGTCACACCCTTAGCCAATCAAGGAGAACCGCTTATGAACGGCCCCATCATCGCGCTGATCGTCATTCTGGCGATCATCCTCGTGCTTGTGATCTGGTTCATCACGACCTACAACTCGCTCGTGCAGCTGCGCAACCGCGTCACGAACGGGTGGGCGCAGGTCGACGTGCTGCTCAAGAAACGCGCCGACCTGATTCCGAACATCGTCGAAACGGTCAAGGGATACGCCGGGCATGAGAACACCGTGCTCACGCAGGTCACTCAGGCGCGCGCCAACGCCGTGAGCGCCGCAAGCCAGCCGAATATGCCGCTCGCGAACCGCATGGCCGCTGAGAACCAGCTGTCGCGCGCGATGTTCAACCTGCGCGCCGTCGTCGAGGCCTATCCGGATCTCAAGGCGAACGTCAATTTCATGAACCTGCAGGAGCAGCTTGCGCAGATCGAGGAGCAGATCGCTTACGGACGCCAGTTCTACAACGACGTCGTGCTCAAGTACAACAACAAGATCCAGACGATCCCGTCGAACATCGTCGCCGGCATCGGCCACTTCGTCGTGGCCGCGTACTTCAACGTTGACGACGTCGATCGCCAGGCGCCGCAGGTGAGCTTCGCGCAGCCGGCGATGCAGCAGCAGACGCCGGGCATGCCGGTGCAGCAGGCTGGAATGCCGCAGCAGGCACCCGGAATGCCGGTGCAGCAGCAGGGTATGCCGGCCCAGCCGCCGGCGAACGGCGGCTATCCGCAGTACCCTAGCGCCGACGGTGGTATGCAGGGCGGCGGCATGCAGGGCGGATACCCGCAGTACTGAGCCGGTTCGCTGCCGCGTCCATGATGCGGCAATGAGCTAGGTCCATGACAGCCTAGGTCAACCTTTGACATCCCGGGCGGTGACGGTGCGGAAGCGCGCCGCCCCCGCCTTCGCTGTTGTTGGGGCGCGTTCGGGGCGTGTACTGGGGCGCGGGTGGGGGATTTTGGCATGGCTGGATACGTATCTGCGCTGAGGGAGAGCATCTTGCGCGGCAAGGGCGAGTAGGCGCCTTGGGAACTGGCGGTTTTCGGGCCTGATACTCGGGATATTCGGGGAAGATGCTCTCCCTCAGCGTAGATACGTCGTACAGACCGCTCCGCGAGGCCCCGCAGCGGCCTGATGGCGCCCCGATGATGCACCGACGGGGCCGGTTTTGAGAAAAGCGAGCGGGGGGACGGCTCGGACGGGATAATCAGAAGCAGGTCCGGCGCCCTCGGAACGCAATGGCATCGTAACGGCGTCGTCGGAACATGGCCGTCCCGCCGAGATGACCGGCGGCCGGGCGCGCATATCGGCGCATGACCCAGAACAATGCACGTGCAGGGAGAAACATGAAGAAACGCGTATGGCTTTCGATGCTGAACTCGGTGGTCTGGACCGTCGTCATCTGCGCGCTCGTGTTCGGCCTCGGGTTCCTGATCGCGAAGGAATCGAACTCGTCCGACCTCGAATACAACTCGCTCGATTACGACGTGCAGGTGCTCGACAACGGCGACCTGCGCATCAAGGAGACCATCGACGTGCGGCTGCACGAACGCAAGGATTCGGACGACAACGTGATCGCGTGGAAGCAGCTGTACCAGACCTACACGCTCAACGCGTCGCAGCTGACGAACATCACCGACATCAGCGTGAAGAACCTCAGCACCGGCGAGGAATACACGCAGACCGAGCCGAAGAACCCGAAATACATTTCCGCAGGCGCATGGAACAAGGAATACGCGAAGCATTGGTACATCGCTGACGTGACCGCCGGCGCATCGTCGCCCAAGCCCTACGATCCGGACGTCGACGGGCTCGAATCGCGCACGCGCACGCAGATGGGGCTCGACGAGCGGGCTACGACGACGCCATCGGCGACCGCCTCGACCGGCACCGCCGACAGCCTCGACAAACCGCGCGACAAGGAAGTGGAGATCGGCTGGAACATCCCGGCGACGAGTTCGCGAAGCAGCATGCGCTTCGAGATCGCGATGACTTGGGAGGGCGTCTCGACCGAATACAACGACGTCACGAAGTTCCAATGGGAACCCTTCGGCCCGGAGAATATGACGCCGATCGGCATAATGCGCGCGAAGGTGACCTTCCCGCAGGGCGTTGGCGAGCGCGATTCGTGGGCGTGGCTGCACTACACCGGCAACTCGCTCACGAAGCGCATCCCCGGCGGCATCGAGTTCACTGCCTACAACGTGAAATCCAAGCAGTACCTCGATCTCGTCGCGATGATGACGAACGCCCACGTCAGCGGCGTCGCACGTCACGTCGACGCCGATGCGAAGCAATGGACGATTGACGACGAGACGCGTCAGGAACGCGAATGGCACGACCAGCAGCACCGTCGCGCCGTCATCCGCGTGTGCGTCTGGATCGCCGTCGCGCTCGTCGTCGTGCTGCTGAGCTTCTTCGGCATCCGCGCCGCGTTGCGCTCGCGCCGCGCCGCGCGCCTGACGAGCGACATCGACTATTGGCGCACCGCGCCCGCGATGACTCCGGGCGCGGCCGCCGTCCTGTGGACGAAGCTCGGTCGCGCGCCGTCCGCGTCGCGCACGTCGCGTGAAATGGCCGCGACGATGATGTCGCTGATCGACAAGAAATACATCGCCGTGTATCCGGGCGAGGCGAAACGCTACGCCGGCATCGACCTGAGTCGCGTCGGCGCCGCCGAGATCGCGCGCATGCTCGCGTCGGGTGAGACGAATCCGAGGAAGCTCGGCAAGACGAGCACGATCGTGCTGCTGCCGCGCGTGTTCGGCTCGACGATCACCGACGGCGGCGGCCACGGCGACAGCTTGTGCACGTCGGAGCGGCGGCTGCTGAAGATCCTGCTCGAGGCGAGTGAGCGGCTGCACACGCCGGTGTTCGACATCAAGCAGATGAACAAGGCGTTCCGCCAGTGGGAGGACGGCCATCTGTCGGTCGACCTGTTCACTGAGGCGTGCGACGACGAATGCGACGAGCTCGGCGCGATGAGCCCCGCGTCGCCGGCGGCCGTCACGCTCGGCATCTTCGACATCGTCGTCGGCGTGCTCGCCGGCATCTACTTCATGGCGGCCGAAGGCAATCTGCTGCTCGCGTGCTGCATAGGACTGCCGGCCGTCTTCTGCGGCCTGCTGGCGTGCCTGCTGCACAAGACCTACCGCATCACCGAATCCGGGCAGCGCACGATCGGCGAACTCGTCGGCTTCGAACGCTACCTCGAGGACTTCAGCGAGTTCTCCGACCGTGAAGTGCTCGATGTGACGCTGTGGGGGCGCTATCTCGTCTACGCGTCCGCGCTTGGCGTGTCGCGCAAGGTGCTGCAGCAGCTCGCGGCCGCCTATCCACAGGTCAACGACGCCGCATGGCTTGACGACAACGCGGCCGCTTCCGGCGTGCTGTTCTGGTCGGCCAGGCCGAGCACGATCGTCGGCGCTTCGCTCGGCTCGGCGCTCGCCGGCGGCAGCTTCGGCGCGTTCTCCGGCGGCTTCGTCGATTTCGGCTCCCAGCTGAGTTCGGGCATGGCCTCAATGCAGTCGACGATTTCGGCGGCGGCACCGTCATCGTCGTCGGGCGGTTCGGGCGGTTCATTCTCCGGCGGTGGATTCGGCGGCTCGTCGGGCGGTTCCGGCGGCGGCTCCTTCGGCGGACGGTGACGGCACCACCTGGCCGTTGGAGCGTCATAGGCGACGGTCCATGCCCTGTGGGCGTGGGCCGTCGCGTGCGCACCGGTATGATGTTCGCATCCGATGGGGCGGCACATGGCGCTCACAGTGAACGCGGGGGATATCAATGACCAGACGGACGAAGAACATCGTGCTGATGAGCCTGCTGCTCGCCGTGCTCGGCGTGATCAGTGTGCTCTCGATCGGTGTGCGCGAGCAGGCGGGTGCCCCGCCGCTGTCCTACAACGAGACGTCCTACGATGTGCAGGTGCTCGACAACGGCAACACGCGCGTGACAATGACGCTCGACTACCGTCTTGGCCGCCGCGAATCGTCGAAGACATGGAAACAGCTCTACCGCACGATCCCGCTGTCTCCAGCCGGCATCACCAACGTGTCCGTCGAACGCGTGCGCAACCTGAGCACCGGCGAAACGTACACGCAGGGCGAGGCGGTCGACGCAAGCCTGTACGGCAACGACAACTGGGACGTGCAGCACGCGCGCCAGTGGTACATCACGATTCAGGGCGACATGTACCACGGCTACGATCCGCGCACCGACGGCATCCGCGCGGGCTCGTCGGACGAAATCAGCAAAAACGTCGAAATCGGTTGGAACATCCCGGTGACGAAGTCGGCGAAAAGCGTGAGGATCGAAGTGACGATGACGCTCGCCGGCATGGTCACCGCGTGCCCGGGCAACGACGTTTTCAACTGGCAGCCGGTGGACGAGACGAACGAATCGCCGATCCGACGATTCTCGGCGACCGTGCGCTTCCCGCAGGCTGTGGACGAGCACAATTCGACGATGTGGGTGCACTACGACGGCACGTCGACGACGGCGTATCGCGACGGCATGTTCACGTTCGGCATCGACAACGTGCGCGCGCGATCATATGTGCAGCTCACGGCGATGCTGCCGGAGGGCAGCGTCGCGAGGCCGGCGAGGACGGACACGGTGAGCGGTGACGAACTCAACGAACAGGAACGCCGGCGTGAGACGAAATGGCGCAGCGAACAGCAGTCGTCGGCGCGTGGATTGCTCGTCATCAGTGGCCTGCTCGTGTTCGCCGCCGCCGTGATTGCCGCGATCGGCCTGCGCGGCGTCATCAAACAGGGACATCGGCGCGCGCAGCTCGAAACCATCATGCCGTATTGGCGGGGGCTGCCGCCGATGAGCCCGGGCGCCGCGGCGCTCGTCTACGACACCGTCAACGGCGTGACCACTGACCGCCGACTCATCGGCCGTCAGCTGAGCGCGACGATGCTGTCGCTCGTGACGAAAGGATTCGCGCGCATGTATCCGGGGACGGTCGACATGTATCGCGGCATCGATCTGCTCAGGACGGACGCGGCGGTGCTCGCGCAGATGGTGTCGGCACGGGGCACGGGGCGCGACGCCGACGCGACGAGCACAATCGTGCTGCTGCCGCGCGCATTCGACACGGTGTCGTGCCAGCGGCAGCTGTGCGCGTCGGAACGCGCCGCGCTCGACATGCTGCACACGGCGGGTCGACAGTTGGGATCGGTCGTTTTCGACACGCGGCAGTTTTCGCAGTGCCTCAAGGAGACAGGTGACGCGCAGGAACTGTCGCAATCGTTCTACCTATGTTGCGTTGCCGAGATGAGCGCGATGGGTGTGTTCCCGAAACGGTCGATGAGCGCGCGCGTATGCGCCGTCTTCTCGTACGTGTGCGCGTTCTTCGCGGCGCTGCTGTGGCTGCTGCAGGCGGGCGGCGTACTGTTGCCGATCGTCATCGTCGTCGTGTTCGCTGCGCTCGCCGGCGTGCAGTCGATGGGGCAGACGCAGTACGGCGTCGACGATCAGGGGATGCGGCTCGCGGCGCAGGTGCGGGGCTTGGGCAGATATCTCGAGGACTTCAGTCATTTCGCCGACCGCGGCGTGCTCGACGTCAAACTGTGGGGACGCTACATGGTGTACGCGACGGCGTTCGGCATCGCCGACAAGGCGATGGCGCAGCTGACGGCCGCATATCCGCAGTTGACGGACCCCGCGTGGGCGTCCGGCGGTGCGGACGGCTACTCGCTCGTCTACTGGATGGACAGGTCGTTCCGACATACGCGCATGCGCGGCGGATCCGCTAGCAGCATGTTCATGGTCGGCGATTTCGTCGATCTTGGCGCGCGCTTCGCCGTCGGATTCAGCGACGTCGCGCACGTGATCTCGGCGGCGTCCGGCGCGTTCTCCGGCGGCTCGGGCGGATGGAACAGCAAGCCGGGCGCAGGCTGGGGCGGCGGCGGACGGTGAGTGGTCGCGGCGGCGGTTGTTGCTTACGACGGTTGTGGGAATTACTGGGCGATTTCTATGATGGTGACGGCGCGTCGTGCACGGCGCCGCGCCGGAACGTCAACAACCGCGAAGGAGCAGCGATGGTACTGCACAGGAACATGGGACCGTTCGACACGACGGCGATCGGTCTGGGCGAAATGCCGCTGACCATTGAAAACAATCTGGGCCCGAACATGGGCGTCGAGACGATCCATGCGGCGCTCGACGCCGGCTGCCGCCAGATCGACACGGCGTGGGCGTACTACTGCTCGGGCGGCGAGGAACAGGCCGGCGAGAAGCTCGTGCGCGAGGCGATGGCCAGCTGGGACGGCCCGAAGGACGAAGTGCTCATCGCGACGAAGGTCGGCCACTACCGCAACTTCACCGACGGCAAGCCGACGTGGGCCGTCGACGGCTCGCCGGAGAACCTGATCCGCCGCGCGAAGGAAAGCGCGCTCGCGTTCGGCGTGGATACGATCGATCTGCTGTACTTCCACCGTCCCGATCCGCGCATCCCCTACGGCGAGTCGATTGAGGCGATCAAGCAGCTCGTCGACGAAGGCGTGGCGCGCGAGGCGGGCGTCTCGAACGCGTCGATCGAGCAGATGGACATCGCGCAGGAGATCCTCGGCGAGAAGCTCATCGCCGTGCAGAACCAGTATTCGCCGATCTACACGCAGACGGCGGACACGCTCGAGCATGCGGCGAGGATCGGCATCAGCTTCGTGTGCTGGAGCCCGCTCGGCGGCTTCCGCAAGCCCAAGGACGAGTCGAAGTTCGACCCGTTCCGCGCAATCGCCGAACGGCGCGGCGTCAGCTATCAGCAGGTCGTGCTCGCATGGGAGCTGTCCAAGGGCGACCACGTGTTCGTCATTCCGGGCGCGCACCGTCCTGCGACGATCCTCGATTCGCTCAAGGCCGGCGACCTCGAGCTGACCCCGGAGGAGCTCGCAACGCTCGGCTAGTGGCGTACGGGGCGGGGCGGATTGTCGGTGTGGTCGACGGTTCGTCCCGCAACTAGGCCCTTTTGCGGGTCGGTTCGTCGACGGGGCGGATGAGCCGACCCGGAGCGGGTTGGGTTGTCGACGGGGGCGACGGTTCGACCCGGAAATGGGGCTCTTTGCGGGTCGGGTTGTCGGCGTAGTCGACGGATCGGAACGGGGTGGCGTTGCGGTTAGACTGGGCTGCGGCGAAAACGGGGTCGCGCGGGCGCAAGGACAATCGTCGCGCGGCGGCAACAGGAGGAAATCGGGCATGAAACGTCGTGTGAAACCAGAGGTGCTCGCACCGGCAGGCAATCTGCGCGGACTGAAGACAGCCGTCGACTACGGCGCGGACGCCGTGTACTGCGGCGGCAAGGCCTTCGGCATGCGGTCGGCGCCGCGCAACCTGAGCATCGAGGACTTCGCCGAAGGCGCACGCTACGCGCATGAACGCGGCGCGCGCGTCTACGTCACGCTCAACATCCTGCCGAGGAACAACGAGATCACGGCGATCGAGACGTACATCAACGATCTGAAGACGACCGGAGTCGACGCGCTCATCGTCACCGACATCGGCGTCATGATGCTCGCGCACCGCATCGCGCCGGAACTCGAACTGCACGTCTCCACGCAGGCCGGCGTCACGAACTACCTCGCCGCAAACGCGCTGTACGAGCTCGGCGCGCGACGCGTCGTGCTCGCGCGCGAGATGGATCTGCAGGCCGTGCGCGACATCCGCGCGAACATCCCCGACGACCTCGACATCGAAACATTCGTCCACGGATCGATGTGCATGGCGTTCTCGGGACGCTGCCTCATCTCGAACTACCTCACCGGCCGCGACGGCAACCACGGCGAATGCGCGCAGCCATGCCGATGGAAGTATTCGCTCGTCGAGGAGAAACGGCCCGGGCAGGTGTTCCCGGTCGAGGAGACCGCGCAGGGCACCTATCTGTTCAACTCGCAGGACATGAACATGATGGCGCACATCGATGATTTGATCGATTCGGGCGCCACGTCGCTCAAAATCGAAGGACGATCGAAATCGGCGTACTACGTGGCCGCGATGACGAACGCCTACAAGACCGCCGTGAACGAGTACATGGTGCAGCGCGGCTTCGAAGACGAGGACGGCAACGAACTCAAGCCGTTCCGCGACCGCGTCGTGCGCGCGGGCGACACAATCGACGATGACATGATCGGCACTGACTCGATCATGGCGAACGCCGACGCCGCGTTCGCCGGCATGCCGAATTGGGACAGCGCGAACGACGAAGGCGAGGAGACGGCCGCCGCAGCACAGGAAACGACGGCCGCCGCCGAGATCTCGAATCGCGCGGCGCGCCGCAGCGGCCTCGACCGCCAGCGCGCGTACGCCGAACAGACCGCCGACGGCTGGCAGCACGCCGCCGTACACCCCGCGCCGCACGTCGAACTGCCCGATTGGCTGATGGAGGAACCGTACAAGGTCGCACACCGCGACTACAGCACCGGTTTCTACTACCCCGAGCACAAAGTGGCGCAGAACACCGATCGCAGCGCATACTTCCGCGAATGGCTCGTCGTCGGCGAAACGCTCGGATGGAGCCCCGACGAAGGCGGTCGCGTCACGATTATGAGCCGCAACAAGATCGAGCCGGGACAGCTCGTCGAATTCCTGCTGCCGGGACGCGCGCCGCTCGAATACATTGTGCCCGACCACGGCATCCGCGACGCCGACGGCAACGACGTGCCGATGGTCAACAACCCCGCCCACGTGTTCTCGCTGCCGCTGGAGACGGAAGTCCCCGTCAACGCGGCGCTGCGTTCGCGCACGAAGAAGCCGACGCTCAAAGCGGAATGACACGTCCGTTATTGCCTGAGCTTAGGGAGGTGTCCGTCGGCGCGCGTCAGGCGCTAAAGTGAGCGGTATGAGTGAAACAGCACATGACGCGCAGCCCGACGAGGCGAGCGCACAGCACGGCGAACACCAGCCGCAGACGATCAATCTCGACGACCTGCTGCAGGCGGTGCAGGCGCACGGCAAGAAGACGATCGACGAACAGGACAAGGCGGCACGCGAACACGACGCCAAGGACGCCGACGGCAAACAATACGACGACGCAATCCTCGACAGCTCGGCGATCCAACCGACCGACGACGAAGGCAACCCGATTCCGGTGACGATTCCGATCGTGCTCGCCCCCGGCATCAACGTCATCTACACGACACGACTCGGCGGCGTAAGCACCGACGAATGGGCGCACTTCAACCTCGGCGGCAAATCCGGCGACGACCCGGCGCACGTGCGCGCGAACCGCGACGCGCTCGCGAACGAACTGCACGCGAAGCTGTCGATCATCAATCAGGTGCATTCAGCGAAGGCGATCGACACCGACGACGTGTTCACCGAAAACGCGACCTTCGGCTTCGACGCCTCCGGCACACAGCGCACCGCCGTGCGCGAAGAGGACGGCTCGATCGCCGTGGAGCAGCCGAGCGACGACGTCGACGACGTCGAATCGGTCGACGGCGCCGTGCAGATCATCGAAGGCGACGCGCAGGTGACGACGAAGACCGGCATCGCGCTCGGCGTATTCGCCGCCGACTGCCTGCCGGTGCTGCTCGCCGACCCGGTCGCCGGCGTCATCGCCGCCGCACACTGCGGACGCAAGGGACTGATGGCGAGCGTCATCGCCGAAACCGTCGACATGATGAAGCACAAAGGCGCCGATCCCGCGCACATCCTGGCGACGCTCGGCCCGGCGATCTGCGGCGACTGTTACGAGGTTGGCGACGAGATCGCCGACGCCTTCGACGCGCGATTCCCCGGCACGTTCACGCTCACGCGCTTCGGCGGCCCCGGCATCGACATCAACAAGGCGGCGCTGCAGGCGCTTGAAGAAGCCGGCGTCCTGCCGAAGCACATCTTCTCATCGCAGCCGCGCGTCAACGCGGCCACGCAGTACCTGTCGCAGGACGCCGAACTGCAGCAGCTGTGCCGCGAAGACAACGAAGGCGACCCCGAACTCGACGAGCGCATCAAAGGCATCCGCCACAGCATGTGCACGCTCGAGAATCCGCTGTGGTTCTCTCATCGCCGCGCGCAGCTCGCGCACAAGAGCCACGAAGGGCGCATGCTCGCACTCATCGTGCGGCAGTGAGCGGTTGCTCGGCAATCGTTCGATTTCTTGGATTTCTCGGATCTCTTGGAAGGAACAACCATGGAACAACAGGACGTGACCACGGCGGGCGACGCGCAGGCGCAGGAACGCAAGGGTGTGCCGGTCGTCGCCGTCGTGCTCGCCGCGGGTTCGGGACTGCGGTTCGACCCGGACAACCCCAAGCAGCTCGTCGCGATCGACGGCAAGCCGATTGTCGGGTGGAGCATCGACGCCTTCGAGCATAACGCGCACGTCAGCGACATCATCGTCGTCGTCAACGCGCAGGTGCGCGCCTCGGTCGAACAGCTCATCCGCGACGGCGGCGCCACGAAGGTGCGCGCCATCATCGACGGGGGCGCCGAACGCGCGGACAGCACGGCCGCGGCGCTCGAAACGCTGTCCGCCGCAGGCGTGCCCGGCGACGCGAAGATCCTCATCCACGATTCGGTGCGGCCCTTCGTCACGCAGTCGCAGATCGACGGCTGCATCGACGCGCTCGAGGAGTTCGATGCGGCCACCGTCGCGTGCCCGTCGACGGACACGATTCTGCTCACCGAGGATCTCGGCGACCGGCAGGCCGTCAAGTCGGTGCCCGAACGGCGCCATGCGTACCGCGCGCAGACGCCGCAGGCCTTCCGCTTTGCGACGATTCACGAGGCCTACGAACTCGCGTCCGACGACCCCGATTTCCGGCCGACCGACGACACGCGCGTCGTCGTCGACTATCTGCCCGATACGCCGGTAGCGATCGTCGGTGGTTCGTCGCTCAACATGAAGGTCACGACGCGCGACGACATGCCGTTCGCGACGCTCATCGCCGGCGAGATCACGAAGACCGCCGCCAAACAGCAGGTGCATACGATGTTCCAGCAGGCGCTGAGCTGAACCGGCTGCGCTGAATCAGCTGCGAAGACGAACGCGGCGCATGGGAGTACAGCTCCTGTGCGCCGCGTTTTGCGTTGTTGTGCGTGTGTCTACGGCTGTGTAGGTCCGTGTCGGGTGGCGGTTCGCTGGTATCTCGGCTGGGAGGGT
>NZ_AUJM01000018.1:0-89045 GCF_000424225.1 Bifidobacterium sp. AGR2158 | reverse complement strand
GCGCAGTATACGTAGCTCAGCTGAGCTCAGGTGAGAGGGAGCGGAAGATCAGAAGTTCGTAGCGACTACGACAGAAGACTTCGCATCGCCCGATGGTGAGGATCAGGGGCATAGGGAAGACGGGGCGGCCATAGCGGGGCATGGCCGCCCCGTCGTATGTGCGGTGGGGTTGGTTGCAGGCTGGTTGTGTCCCGTTGCGTCTCGTTCTGTTGGTGAACAGTGCTTGATCTTGCGGGGGGGGGGGCGTTCACCCACTGCAAGCTGATGGTTTGCTGAAATACACCTTCCTGATGTCTGAAAACCGCCGGAAAACGGCGGTTTTCCGGCGTGTGCGAGAAATCTTCAGAAAAAACTTCCGCAGTGGGAATAACGGTTGACAGAAAATAGTTGAGTGATGTAGGCTCAAGTTTCGGATGGTTCAGGAAGGCCGGTCCGCAGGACCGCCGCCGGACGGAACTCGAGCAAGAACGTAACAAGTAGCGAACCAAACAAAGGAGAATGAGTATGGGACGCGCAGTTGGTATTGATCTGGGTACCACCAATTCCTGCATCGCGACGCTGGAAGGTGGCGAGCCCACCGTCATCGTGAACGCCGAAGGTTCGCGCACGACCCCGTCGGTCGTCGCCTTCAGCAAGTCCGGCGAAATCCTCGTCGGCGAAGTCGCCAAGCGTCAGGCGGTCACCAACGTCGACCGCACGATCAGCTCGGTCAAGCGCCACATGGGCACCGACTGGACCGTCGACATCGACGGCAAGAAGTGGACGCCGCAGGAGATCTCCGCGCAGATCCTGATGAAGCTCAAGCGCGACGCCGAAGCCTATCTGGGCGAGCCGGTGACCGACGCGGTCATCACCTGCCCTGCGTACTTCAACGACGCACAGCGTCAGGCGACGAAGGACGCCGGCACGATCGCCGGACTCAACGTCCTGCGCATCATCAACGAGCCGACCGCGGCCGCGCTCGCGTACGGCCTTGAAAAGGGCAAGGAAGACGAACGCATCCTCGTCTTCGACCTCGGTGGCGGCACCTTCGATGTCTCGCTGCTCGAGATCGGCAAGGACGACGACGGCTTCTCGACGATTCAGGTCCAGGCGACCTCGGGCGACAACCACCTCGGTGGCGACGACTGGGATCAGCGCATCATCGACTGGCTCGTCAAGGGTGTCAAGGACAAGTACGGCGTCGATCTGAGCAAGGACAAGATCGCGCTGCAGCGCCTCAAGGAAGCCGCTGAGCAGGCGAAGAAGGAGCTGTCTTCGTCGATGTCCACGACGATCAACATGCAGTACCTCGCAATGACCCCTGACGGCACCCCGGTGCACCTCGACGAGACGCTCACCCGCGCTCACTTCGAGGAAATGACGAAGGATCTGCTCGATCGTTGCCGCACGCCGTTCAACAACGTGCTCGCGGACGCAGGCATCTCCGTCTCGCAGATCGACCACGTCGTGCTCGTCGGTGGTTCGACCCGTATGCCGGCTGTCAAGGAACTCGTCAAGGAGCTCGACGGCGGCAAGGAACCGAATCAGTCGGTCAACCCGGATGAGGTCGTCGCGATTGGCGCGGCCGTCCAGTCCGGCGTCATCAAGGGCGACCGCAAGGACGTCCTGCTCATCGACGTGACCCCGCTTTCGCTCGGCATCGAGACGAAGGGTGGCATCATGACGAAGCTCATTGAGCGCAACACCGCCATCCCGGCGAAGCGTTCCGAGATCTTCTCGACGGCCGAGGACAACCAGCCGTCCGTGTTGATTCAGGTCTATCAGGGCGAGCGTGAATTCGCTCGCGACAACAAGCCGCTCGGCACCTTCGAACTGACCGGCATCGCCCCGGCTCCGCGTGGCGTCCCGCAGATCGAAGTCACTTTCGACATCGACGCGAACGGCATCGTCCACGTCTCCGCGAAGGACAAGGGCACCGGCAAGGAACAGTCGATGACGATCACCGGCGGCTCCGCGCTGCCGAAGGACGAGATCGACCGCATGGTGCGCGACGCCGAAGCCCACGAGGCCGACGACAAGAAGCGCAAGGAAGAGGCCGAGACCCGCAACCAGGCCGAAGCCTTCGCCTATCAGACCGAGAAACTCGTCAACGACAACAAGGACAAGCTCTCCGACGATGTGGCCAAGGAAGTCACCGACGCGGTCAACGAACTCAAGGACGCGCTCAAGGGCGACGACATCGAGAAGATCAAGTCGGATCAGGAGAAGCTGATGACCGCCGCGCAGAAGATCGGTCAGGCGCTGTACGCGCAGCAGGGCGCCGAAGGCGCTCCGGCCGGCGAGCAGAGCGCGCCGAACTCCGGTGACGACGACGTCGTGGACGCCGAAGTCGTTGACGACGAAGACGACAAGGACAACAAGTAATGTCCGAGTTCAACAAGGACGATTACCTCGATGACCTGCCCGACGCCGACGAACTGGCGAACGGGCAGGCCGACCCCGGCTCCCAGCTCATGGACGACATCGAGCGCGACGCTGCCGCCGAGCAGCAGCCCGCCGATGCGGACGTGAACGACGGAGCACAGGACGGCGCGGCGCAGTCCACGCCGTCCCCGGCGCAGGAAGCGGCCGAAGCGGCTCAGCAGGAGACGCCGCAGGCTGATTCCGAAGACGGCAAGCTCACTCCGCTTGGCCAGGCCAAGAAGGAGGCGGCTGAATATCTTGAAGCGCTCCAGCGTGAGCGCGCGGAGTTCATCAACTACCGCAACCGCACGCGCAAGGACATGGATCGGGCGCGCCAGCAGGGCATCATCGATGTGCTGACAGCCGAGCTGCCCGCGCTTGACGATATCGATCGCATCCGCGAACACGGCGAGATGGACGATTCGTTCAAGGCGGTCGCCGCGAAGCTCGACAAGACCTTCGAGAAGTTCGGCGTGGAGAAGTTCGGCGTCAAAGGCGAGGACTTCGACCCGACGAAGCATGAGGCCGTGCTGCACAAGCCGGATCCGGATGCCGAAAAGGCGACCGTGGATACGGTCGTGGAGGCCGGCTACCGCATCGGCGATCGCGTGATTCGCGCGGCCCGCGTGGTCGTGGCATCGCCGCAGAACTGACACGGTGACGCATGAGGAGGCCGTGGACCACAATCGTGTGCGGTCCACGGCCTCCTGTGCGCTGTGCCGAAGGGCGGCGGCGTCAACGGACGTCGCTCGCGCTCGGTGAGAGATAAGACGTTATTTCAGGTGCGCGGCACGCGGCCGGCAGGAAGGGCCGCCCGCCGCGCACGGATTCAGCAACACCTCGAAAGGAGGCACAACATGGCTGAGAACGAATGGCTGAACAAGGATTTCTACAAAACCCTCGGTGTCTCCAAAGACGCCACGGAAAGCGAAATCACGAAGGCGTACCGCAAGCTCGCACGCAAATACCATCCGGACATCAACAAGACCAAGGAAGGCGAAGAGAAGTTCAAGGACATCTCCGAAGCCTACGATGTGCTCAAGGACAAGGAATCGCGTGAACGCTACGACGCGATTCGCCAGTTCGGCGCGGGCGGCGCGCGTTTCGCCGGCGGTGCCGGCGGCGCGGGTGGTTTCGACGCGTCGAACCTCAACGACATCTTCTCGATGTTCGGCGGCGGCGCGGGCGGCAACGGCGGCTCGCACATCCGCTTCTCGACGAACGGCGGCGGCGCTGGCTTCGACGACATCTTCTCGATGTTCGGCAACGGCGGTGCTGGCGGCTACGGCGGCCACGGCGGCCACGGCTATGAGGACTACGGTGACGGTGCCTACGCGGGCTACCGCCCGACGCCGGCTCCGGAGGACGGCGCCGACCTCAACTCGAAGATCACGCTGACCTTCCGCCAGGCCGTCAAGGGCGCGACCGTCTCGCTGAAGGCGGCCGGCAAGCAATTCAAGACGCGCATCCCGGCAGGCGTGAAGAACGGGCAGAAGATCAAGCTCGCCGGCAAGGGCAAGCCGGGCGTGCATGGCGGCAAGAACGGCGACATGTATCTGACGATCACTGTGACGCCGGACTCGAAGTTCACAATGGACGGAGTGGATCTCGTCATGGATCTGCCAATCACCGTCGGTCAGGCGGTCGACGGCGGCAAAATCGACGCGAAGGACTTCGACGGCGAGACGGTGACCTTCAAGCTGCACGCCGGCACCTCGAGCGGCGTCGAAGTGCGCGTCAAGGGCAAGGGCGTCAAGACGAAGCGCGAAACCGGCGATCTCGTCGGCCGCGTGCAGATCCGCGTCCCCGAACATCCGGGCGTCGGCGAAAAGCATGCCGCGAAGGAATTCGACAAGGCATGCGGAGACTTTGTCGATAAGCTCGCTGAAGAACGGGAGGCCTGAGCGCCATGACGCGGGTCTCCCAGCAGAAACGCCGGCTGTATGAGATGTGCGCGATGGCGATCGTCGCGCAGCGGGCGAATCTCGAGGGTGCGGCGCGCGTCGGATTCGACGTCGACCTGCCGGTCTTCAGCGTCGGACGCGCCGCCGAACTCGCGGGCATCCACCCGCAGACGCTGCGTCAATATGACCGTGCCGGCCTCATTGTGCCCCAACGCACCGAAGGGGGTGCACGCCGCTACTCGTTGCGCGACATTGACCGTCTCGTGCAGGCGCAGTCGATGAGTCAACGCGACGGCATCAACCTTACCGGCATCGCACGCATCCTCGAACTCGAGGAGGAGAATCGGCAGCTGCGGCGGCAGATTGCGCGGTTGAGCGACACGACAGTGAGCGTCTTCACCGCCGACATGGACGGCGACATTACCGAAGTGCGCCGTCCCTCGCGCGCACGGCACTGGCGGCGGCAGCTGCATCCACAGACGCGGCAGCTCGCGGCCGGCGCAAGCCACCGCTCGGCGCAGGCAGAATCGAAATCGGTCGTCCTGTGGCACACGATCTACCGGTGAGTCTTATATAGGCCCGGTAAGCGTCCGGAACCCGAATCTGGGTTCCGGACGTTTTTTGTGCGGTGGGACGTTATGCGTGTGCGTCCGGTGCCGCGTATGCGTGCGCTGTGCGGGTCGGGGGGGATGTGGGGCGACGACTCGGACAGCTTATGTGTGCGCGGTGCGGGACCCGGCAGGCGACGGGGAAGCGGCCGAGGTGGGGTTGCGGACCGGTGATACACTTGGCGGTTGTGTCGGCGAAACGTGTGCGCAAAACCCCTGAAGAGCGTATCGGGGAGATCGAGCGTGCCGCGATCAAACTGATCGCCGAGCGGGGGTATAACGGCATCTCGCTCAAGGACGTCGCCGATGAGGTGGGGATGAGTCAGCCCGGATTGCTGCACTATGTCGGCACCAAGGAAGGGCTGTTGTCGCTGCTCATCACCGATGTCTACGACAGCAGCGGCACCCCCGCGGATTTCATGGGTTCGGGGCTGCCTGGAAGCGATCCCGATGCGTTGTCGTTCCCCGCCTACCTGCGGTTCCTCGTCCGGCACAACGCCGCGCAGAGGCAGATGGTGCAGCTGTTCCTGATGTTGTACATCGAGTCGGTGAACCCCTCGCATCCGCTGCATGAGTACTACCGCAACCGCCCGGAGAACATCTGGGAGCATTATTCGCGCTACCCCTGGCGAATCCCGCCCGAGGTCGGTCCGTGGGATCCCAACATGCGGCCGTATCTGCGCCGGGTCATCGAGGCGATGGACGGTGTGCAGATGCGGTGGCTGTGCATGCCGCCGGTGGATCTGTACGATGAATGGCTGGCGTTCGAACGCATGATCTTCCCGTCGCCGTTGTGGGACGGGTATCGCTGATTTCCCCAAAGCCCTTGGTGGGCCCTCCGTCGCGCCGGGGCTGACTTGCGTACGCGTCGCGGCGGCCGCTGCATCCTAATCATATATAACATTTGTTAGATATAGACAATCGCGCTATAAGACAACCGTGACACGCCGGTGTTCCGCAACTTGACTTTGGCTGTGTTACGAACGATAATCTTTATATCTAACGGATGTTAGATATAAAGATTGTGCCGATGCGATGATGCACAGGTGTCGATGAGGACGAAAGGAGCGATCATGAGCGGTAGTGGTCGTGGGCAAGCGGAAGCGGTTGCGGGGGAGGGGAGGCCTTGGGCGCCGCGGAGGACGGCGCGATGCCTACCGATCTGGGGCTGCGTCTGGCCATATATAACAGCAACCTCGAGGTGGCGCGTTCGAATCCCAAACTCTCCCCGGAGACGGGCAAGGACCTAGGCATCCTCAACCTCGCCACGACGCTCGGGCAGATGCTCGGTCCGGTGCTCATGTCCGCCATCACGCTTTCCCTGGGGTACGCCTTCGCCTTCCCGATCGCGATCGCCTTCGCCCTGCTCGGATGCGTGTTCATCATGCTCATCCGCGGCGTCCGCTGACGCCGCCGTCCCGCCATGGAACATCCGGACGGCGCATGGCGCCGTCCGGCGCGACAACAAAGGAGTCAGACGATGACTGAAACCACCCACCCCTATCTCGACGCGACGTTGACGATCCCGGAGCGCGTCCAGGACCTGCTTTCGCGTATGACGCTTGAGGAGAAAGTCGGCCAGATGATGCAGCTGGATGCGCGGTCCGGCGACCTCGAACACCTGATCGTGGACCGCCATGTCGGCTCGATCCTGCACACATCCCCCGATGATCTGGTGCGAGCCGACGGCATCGTGCGCGGGAAGACGCGTCTGGGCATCCCGTTGCTCGTCGGCGACGACTGCATCCACGGCTACTCGTTCTGGCCCGGCGCGACGATCTTTCCCTCCCAGCTCGGCATGGCGTGCAGCTGGGACGCCGAGAAGGTCGAGCGGGCCGCCCGGGTGACGGCCGAGGAGGTCTCCTGCACCGGTGTGCATTGGACCTTCTCGCCGGTGCTGTGCATCGGACGCGACACACGCTGGGGCCGCATCGACGAGACCTTCGGCGAGGATCCGATGCTCATCGGCGAACTCGCGTCGGCGATGGTGCAGGGGTATCAGAAGCACGCCCGGACGGGCGAGGCCTTCGACAGGGACGCCATCCTCGCCTGCGCCAAGCATTTCGCCGGCTATTCGTACACGCAGGGCGGCCGTGACGCCTCGGAGGCCGATCTGACGCGCCGGGCGCTCGCCAGCTGGTTCCTGCCTCCCTTCGAACGTGTGGCGAAGGAGGGCTGCGCCACCTTCATGCTCGGCTATGAGGCGATCGACGGCACGCCCGTCACCTTCAACGATTGGCTGCTGCAGACGAAACTGCGCGGCGATTGGGGCTATGGTGGCACGCTCGTGACCGATTGGGACAACGTCGGACGTGCGGTGTGGGAGCAGCGCATCAAGCCGGACTACCGCACCGCGGCCGCCGACGCCGTCAAGGCGGGCAACGATCTGATCATGACGACTCCGGGGTTCTATGAGGGCGCCATCGAGGCGGTCCATGACGGTCTGCTCGACGAACACGCGTTGGACGCGGCCGTCGGACGTCTGCTGACGCTGAAGTTCCAGCTCGGCTTGTTCGAGGACCCGCGCCTGCCCGATCCGGAACGCATCGAGGCCGTGGTCGGCAACGACGATCATATGGACGCGAACCTCGAATTGGCCCGCGAATCAATCGTCCTGCTGCGTAACAATGCGGCGCTGCCGCTGGCCGCCGAGAATGGCTCCCTGCACACGATAGCCGTCGTGGGGCCGCTTGCTGACGACGCGCAGAACCAGCTCGGCGACTGGGCCGGCAATTCCGGACAGGTGCCGTGGATGCCGCAGGGGCAGCCGCGCGACATGATCATGACCGTGCTGGACGGCGTGCGCGAGCTCGCTCCTGAAGACTGCGAGGTGACCTATGCGCGCGGCGCCGACGTCGTCGAACTCATCGACGATCCGGCGGGTCCGCTGTATCCGGATGGGCAGCCCCGACCGAAGCTCGCCGTGTCCGCGCGCGTCGACGACGCCCTGCTCGACGAAGCCGTCGAACAGGCGCGGCGTGCGGATGCGGTCATCGCCATCGTCGGCGACGTCGTGCAGCTCACCGGCGAGACCTGCTCGACGGCGACGCTTGAGCTGCTCGGCGGCCAGAACCTGCTGCTCGAACGGCTGAGCGAGGTTGCACGTGAAACACATAAGCCGCTCATCGTCGTGCTCATGAGCTCGAAGCCACAGGTGCTGCCGGCGTGCGTGATCGGGGAAAACGGCGTGATCGTCGACGAGTCCGCCGCCGACGGGCTTGGCGCCTTCATCTGGGCGCCGAACCCCGGCATGCAGGGAGGCCGCGCGCTCGCCGAGATCATCTTCGGCATGACCGAGCCAAGCGGACGTCTGCCGATCACGTTCCCGCGTCATGCGGGGCAGCTGCCGGTCTTCTACAACCAGATCCGCGGGCAGCACGGCGATCGGTACGCCGATCTGACGCAGGACCCGGCGTTCGCGTTCGGCGAGGGGCTGGCGTATACGACCTTCGAATACGGCGAGCCCGCGATCGTGAACGGCTCCGAATTCAGCAGGGGCGATACCGTGCGCGTGGCGATCGACCTGACGAACACGGGGTCCCGCCGTGGCACCGAGATCGTGCAGCTGTACGTCAGCGACGTCGTCACGTCCTTCACCTGGGCGGCCAAGGAGCTCAAGCGGTTCCGGCGTGTGACGCTCGAGGCGGGCGAGACGCGTCGCGTCGTGTTCGAGCTGCCGGTCGACATGTGCACGATCGTGGACGGCGACGCCAGGCGCATCGTCGAACCCGGGGAGTTCAAGGTGCTCGTCGGCCATTCGAGCCGTGACGCGGACCTGCGTTCCACGACTTTCACCGTCGTGGAGTGAGCACGCCGCGATGGCCGCCCCGGTGATACCGGGGCGGCGGGTATGGTGGGAGGGACGATCGGCGATGGATGATGACGACGGAAAGAGGCGTGCATGGGCGTTCAGGAAAGCAGAGCCGCCAAGCTCGAGGCACTGCAGGGCGTGTTCTGGGACATGGATGGCACACTCATCGACTCCGAGCCGTTGTGGCACGAAAGCGAACTGCGGCTTGTGCGCGAATACGGCGGCCACTGGACGAAGCAGATGGCGATGGACGGCTCCGGACGGCCGGTGCCGCAGATCGCGCAGGAGATGGCCGAACTCGGCTGTCCTCTGCCGCCCGAGGAGATCGGCCGTCGCATGATCCAATACGTGACCGACGAGGAGAAGGAACGACTGCCGTGGATTCCCGGCGTGCGCCGGCTGCTCGAACAGCTGCGCGACGCCGGCGTGCCGTCGATGCTCGTGACGACGTCGCCGCGGGAACTGGCCGAGAACCTCATCGCGCAGGCGCCGCCGAACACCTTCGCCGGCTACGTCTGCGGCGACGACGATGTGCCGAAGAAGCCCGATCCGGCGCCGTACGAGCTCGCCGCGAAACGACTCGGCATTCCGGACGTGCTGCTGCCGTGCTGCGTCGCCTTCGAGGATTCGATGAGCGGTCGCACGTCGGCGGCCGCCTCCGGCATGACGACGGTCGTGGTGACCGGCTATCTTGCCGGAGGCTACGTGCCCGGCCCCGGCTACACGATGACTGAGAACTACGACGACATCACGCCGCAGTCACTCAACCGCATGGTGCAGCGCATGTACGACCGCCTCGCGCCGCTCGCCGGACAGCGCGGGTGAGCGGCGCCGCGCCGCGTCAGCCCAATGTACGCGACGTCGTGAGGCGCACATGCGCGGCCGGGTAGACGTCGTCGGAGACGACGACGGTGGCGCCGAGCGCGTCGGTCGCGCATGAGCACACGTACAGCAGCGGCGTGCCGCTCGGCAGCCGCAACGCGCGCGCCGGACGTCCGAAGCCGGGGATCGTCTCGATCGTCTCCTCGACGGCGTGGATGACAGTGCCGTGGTTAAACTGCAGCAGTTGGTAGATCGATCTCGTCAAATCGAAATCGAGGAAATCCGGATAGCCGCGCGGGTCGAGATACGTCTGCTCGTAGGAGATCGGCGTCCCGTCGACGACGCGGACGCGTTCGACGCGGATGAGCGGCTGCGACGTGGGGACGTGGAACAGCTGGCAGATGCGTTCGTCGCAATGCTGAATCTGCGCGTCGAGCACGTGCGTCACGCAGCTCATGCCCTGCGATGCGAGCATGTGCGGCAGTCCCGACGTGCTCGCCGACGTACGGTCGATGATGCGCGTCGATTTCGCGTTGACGGTGACGCGCGAGGGGAGTGCGGCATGCGCGATGTCGGCGACGATGACGGTGCCGCCGCGGCCGCGCCGCGTGCTGATTTCGCCGCGCGCACGCATGACGTCGAGCGCCGCGCGAATCGTCGAACGGGACACCTGCAGCCGTTCGGCGAGCGCGCGCTCAGGCGGCAGATGGTCGCCGACGGCGAGTTCGTCGACGTTCGCGAGCAGATGGATGTCGTGGATCGCGCGGCCGACGGTGGCGGTGGGTTCCTTCGTCATGCCTTCGACTGCCATACCGTCCTCGTTTCCGCGCGCGTTATTCGCGGACTACGATAGCCGACCGATGTAACGGCGCCGGCGGGGCTCTCAGAGCGCGTCGTCGCCGCGTTCGTCGGTGCGGATGCGCACCGCCTGCTCGACCGCGCGCACGAAGATCTTGCCATCGCCGAAGCTGGAGGTGGAGAGTCGATTGACGACGGCGTCGATGATGCCGTCGACCTCATCGTCCGGAACGACGGTGCGCACGCTGATCTTCGGCAGCAGCGCGACGCCCTGCCGCTCGTCGCGCGTGTACACCTGCTTGAGGCCGTGCTGATGGCCGTAGCCCATCGCCGACGTCATCGTGATGCCGCGGTTGCTGAATTGGTCGAGCACGTGCTTGAGCGTCTCGAGTTTCTCGCCGTTGATGATGAATTCGATTTCCTTCATGATTGCTCCGTCGAACTGTGATGGGTGGTGTGATGGGTGGGGACTGTAATGAATCGATGACTGTGATGAATGAATCATTGATGAAAAGACGGGCGCCGCGAGAGGGAATGCGACGCCCGAGACTTCGAAGGAGCGGGGCGAATCAGTATTCGATCACACCCGCCGGCGTGCGCATCCAGACGGTCGAATCCTTGCCTTTGATGCGCCATTTGGCGAGCATCGTGCACCAGAGCACGAAACCGACGCCCATGTAGCCGGCGAAGCCGACCCAGGTCTGCACGCCGATGCCGATGCAGCAGAACACGGCGACGGTCAGCGAGATGATGAGCGAGGCGATCTTCATCGCCATGCCGCCCGGCGCGCGGTACGGGCGTTCCCATTCGGGGTGACGCACATCGAGCAGGATCGCCGAGATGCTGCTCATCGCGTAGCAGATTGCGCAGGCGAAGGCCATCAGATCGAAGAACGCGGTGATCGACTGCATCGCGAGGAAGCCGATGCTGATTGCGAGGATGAGCAGGTTCGGGATGATCGGCTGGCCGTAGCGGTTGCACTTCGCGAAGGCCTTTGGCAGGAAGTTCTGGCGGCCCATCGCGAAGAGCATGCGCACCGCCGAATACCAGAAGCCGAGCACCGACGTGCCGATCGGGAAGACGACGCCGAAGATGCCGAGGGCGATGACGAACCAGCTCATCCAGCTGGCACCCGGGAACACGAGCTTGAGCGTTTCGAAGGTGACGAAGGGCGCGCTGTCGAACGCGTAATCGTTCCAGTTGATGCAGCCGGCTTCGGCGAGGTAGAAGATCGCGTAGATGATGCCGCAGGTGAGCACGGAGCCGAGGATCGCCTTCTTCTGGTCCTTGATCGGGAACGTGCCTTCCTCAACCATCGCCGGCACCGTTTCAAAGCCGAAGTACGGCGTGATCAGGAACGCGCAGCCGATAATCCAGCCAAGGCCGATGCCGTAGTCGCCGGCGTTTGCGTTCGCGAAGAACGACGAGAAGTTCGACAGGCTCCAGTGGCCGGAGAAGAAGAACATGCCGGCCGTGATGAGCAGGCCGCCGATCGCGATGAACAGCATCGCCGTCTGCAGGCCGCCGGCGACGACGTTCTTGCACAGGCTCACGAGGCACCACAGGCACAGCAGCACGGCGCCGACGATGACCGCGTAGGATCCGTTCAATCCGTTGTCGAGGAACTGGTAGTTGAGCCATTCGAGGATGCCGAGTACACCCGCGGCGGGTACGGCGAGCCATGCGCACATGATGAGCCACGCGGACCAGAATCCCGCATGCTTGTTCATGCCGACTGTGTTGAACACGAGACATGAGCCGGTGCTCGGCAGCATCGTCGACAGCTCCGCATAGACGAAGCCGATCGGCAGCACCATCGCCGTCATCAACAGGAAGCCGAGCCATGTGCCCGGTCCGCAGTAGGACAGGAAGATGCCGTCCCAGTAACAGACGAAGGTGAAGATCGCGCCGGTGGCGAGCGTGTAGACGAACAGCAGGCGAAGGCTCTTCTTCAGGCCTCCTTCGGTGCGTTCGTCGACGTCATGGCCTCTTGATTGCTTTGCCTCGATCGAGGTGGATTTGGTGGTGGCAGACATGGCCTGTCTCCTCTCTGCTTCTTATCTCATGGTTCCTTGAGGTGGTCGATGGATGGGTTGATTGGACGGATATGGATGGATTGATTTGGTTGATTGGAAGTAGTCGAATCGGTCGGCGCACGCTCGCGTCAGCCGAACAGACGCAGATAGCGGTCGGCAAGCTCGACCGTGCCGTCGATGTAGCCGTCGGCGAGCTCCTTGACCGGATCGGAATCAAGATGGGAGCCGATCCAGGCCATGAGCTGCAGCCTGCGCATCATGATGAAGGTGTCGATCTCCATGAAGTCGGTGTCGGTGAACGGCATGACCTCGCGGTAGCCGTCGAGCCACGCGTTGATGAGATCGGGGACGATCGGCTTCGTCTCGATGAACGACAACGCGCTCGCAAGATCGTGCAGATACCAGCCGAAGCCGCAGTCGTCGAAATCGATCACCTTGATCTGCTCGCCTTCGACGAGCAGATTGGCGACGCGCAGATCCGCATGGATCAGGCCGTAGTTGTGCTCGTTGCGGCCGTAGCGTTCGAGGCGGCGGCGGATGACCTCGCAGCAGCGCGTGAACTGGTCGATGTTCGCCGCCGTCAGTCCCGGCATCGCGCGCCAGTCTCCCCAGATCGCGTCCTCGCCGATAATCGTCTCGTAGGTCCAGTGCCAGCGCGTCAGCTGCCGTGCGCCGTTCCAGATCTCCGTCTGCCGATGCAGATACGCGGTCGTCTCGCCGAGCGCGCGGAACTGGCGGATCGCGGCGGCCTCGTTGTTCTCGTCGGGCGCCTGCCCGGTGAGGAACTCGTACATGACGCAGCAGTAGGCGTCGCCGTCGTCCGCGTGCACGATCTGGATGTCCGAACCGTCCGTCGCGCGCAGCGGATTGGCCACGATGAGCGGCGTGTAGTCGTTGATCTGCCGCAGCCACGCCATTTCGCTGCGGTATTCGTCGAGCGTGTGGTAGCCGGGGCGGCCGACGCGCAGGATGCCTTCGGGCGCGCCCTGCGCGTCCTCGACGAGATAGGTGGCGTTCTCCGAAAGCTGCAGCAGCCGCGCATGCGCGTCCGCACTCAGCGGGTAGGCGCGGATGGCGCGGTCGGCGACGTCGTCGAAGATCGCGGTGTTCTCGAATACAGACATGGGTACTCCTTTACGATTGATTGCGGCTGCGCGCGCCGTCACTGTCCCATCGACGTCGTCTCTGGAAGCGTCGAACCGCCGTCGATGACCACCTGCGTGCCGGTGATGTAGCTCGCCTCGTCGCTTGCGAGGAACGCGCACAGCTCGCCGCATTCCTGTGGTGTGCCGAGCCGTCCGAGCGGCACGGCGCTCGCGATCGCGTCGATCGCACGCTCCGGATCGTCCGGATCGGACTGCGCGGCCATGCCTTCGACGAGCGGCGTGCGGATGTAGCCGGGGCAGATGCAGTTGACGCGGATGCGTTGCTCGGCGAACTCGCGCGCGAGCGCCTTCGTCAATCCGACGAGCGCGGCCTTCGTCATCGCGTAGGCGGCTTCGCCGGGGTCGGCGACGAGATCGCCGGTGACGGACGACGTGATGACGACGGTGCCGCCGCCGGCGTCGATGATCGCCGGGATGGCGGCTTTGCACATGTTCCATACGCCGTTGATGTTGACGTCGATGTGCGCGTCGCGCCACGTGTCGTCGGCGTCGAGGAACGCGCCGAGTTTGCAGATGCCGGCGTTGCAGTCGAGGACGTCGACTTTGCCGTAGACGTCAATCGCCGTGCGCACGAGGCGCGCACAGTCCTGCGGATCGGTCACGTCGCAGCGCATGCCGGTCGTCTCGTAGCCGGCGGCGCGCAGTTCGTCGGCGAACGCGAGCACATCGTCGCCGCGCGCGGCGAGGACGACTTTCGCGCCCTGCTGTGCGAAGACCTGCGCGATGCCCGAGCCGATGCCTTTTGATGCGCCGGTGACGATGGCCACCTTGCCGTCTAGTTTTCCCATGATGACCTCCTGTGTGTCCTGTCTCGTGTGATGTGTGGGGCGCGTCGGCGTATCAGATGCCGATCGCGGCGAGTGAATCCTGCAATGCCGTCATGTAGCGGTCGACGTCGGCGGCGCTGAAGACGAGCGGCGTGCGGATCTTGAGGATGTTGCCGTACGATCCGCAGTTCGACGTGAGCACATGGCGGCGGCGCATCTGCTCGATGAGCTCAAGCGTTTCGACGCTCATCGGGTTGCCGGTGACCGGGTCGTCGAATTCGACGCCGATGTACAGGCCGGTGCCGCGCACGTCGGCGATCGCCGGATGGTCGACGGCGAGTCCTTCGAGTTGGGAGACGAACATCGAGCCGATGCGCTTCGCGTTGCCCATCAGATCCTCGCCGTCCATCACTTCGAGCGTCGCCTTCGCGGCGGCCATCGCGACCGGGTTGCCGGCGAAGGTGTTGAAATAGGGGATCTTCGCGGTGAAGGCGTCGAGGATCTCGTGGCGCACCGCCGTCGCCGAGCAGGCGATGCCGTTGGCCATCGGCTTGCCCATCGTCACGATGTCGGGGACGATGCCGTGGCGTGCGAAGCCCCAGAAGGCCTCGCCGGTGCGGCCGAAGCCGGGCTGCACTTCGTCGGCGATGTAGAGGCCGCCTTCCTCGTGCACGGCGTCCGCAACTTTCTTGAGCCAGCCGGCCTTGCCAGGGAAGATGCCGTCGGAGGAGAAGATCGAGTCGACAAGCAGGCCAGCGAACTTGATGCCGTTCCCGCGCATCTGGGCGATGCGTGCCTTGAGCTGTGCGACCATGTAATCGCCGATCGCCTCGTCGCCGTGGATGTGCGTGTCCGGCGTCGGCAGCAGTCCGCAGGCCGGCGAGAGTTCCTGCCCCATGCCGATCGACGGGGAGAAGCCGGAGACGAGGTCGGTGTTGCCGTGGTATGCCTCGTTCGTCACGATGATGCCTTGGCCGCCGGTGTAGTTGCGTGCGATGCGGATTGCCAGATCGTTGGCTTCCGAGCCGGTGCACTGGTAGGTGATGCGGTCGATTTGCGGCGGCAGCTTCGCGAGGAGCGCCTCCGAATAGTCGAGGATCGTCTCGTGCAGATAACGCGTATGCGTGTTGAGCTGCGCCGCCTGCCTGCTGATCGCGTCGACGACGTGCGGATGGCAGTGGCCGACCGAGACGACGTTGTTGTAGGCGTCGAGGTAATCGGTGCCGTGCTCGTCGAACACGTGCGAGCCGGAGCCGCGCACGATCTCGATCGGATCGCGGTAGAAGAGGCGGTAGCCGTTGCCGAGTGCGGCGCGGCGCTCGATGAGCGAGCGCTTATGGGCGTCGAGCGCGTCCAGATTCGCGCCGTCGAAGCGGTTCATGTCGAGAATCGTGGTTTTCGCGGACATCGTGCCCTCCATTCAGTTCGGAAACGTTGCCGGAAGGCCGCCGTACGCGGACGATGCTTTGGTCTGCGACGCGGTATTCGGCGGGTATGGAGGGCAAGCTAGGTTCGCTGTGTTACCTGCGCATGACGGTCTAATTTCCGTCGCCGTTTTCAGACCAAAAAACGGACCAAACAATGCTCCGTCGTGTCCGTAGATGCTGCGGATGGCGGCAGAGCCGGGTTCAATCATGCATGACGCGGCACGAGGACGTTATATGACTTGGCGGTGGGCCGGTCGTCTCTTGCCGTGCCGGTGAGCCCGTGCGATACTGGTGACCCATGATGACCGCTGTGATGCCGCACGTCGACGCGTTTCCGAACGCGCTCGGCGGCGGCATTCTTGTGCATACGGCGCTGCCGGTCGGTGATGCGCTGCATGCACGCCTGCGCGCGGTGATTGACGACGTGGACCGCGCGCTCTCCCGGTTCCGCACCGATTCCACGGTGGCGCGCATGGCTGTGGCCGAGCGTGGTGGCCGGTTCCGGTTCCCCGCGTGGGCTGCGCCGCTGTTCGATTGGGCCGATGTGCTCGCCGCTGTGACTGCCGGCCGCGTGGACCCGTGCGCGGGTGCCGATCTTGTGCGATTGGGATATGCGGCATCGTTCGAAATGATTGATTCCGGCGGCACGTCTGCGGCCGGCGGTGTGGGGCTGCGCCGTGCACACTGGGGTTTCGACGTACATCGTGACGGCGGATCCGTGCTCGTCACGGACCGCGCGGTGCAACTCGATTTCGGTGCATGCGGCAAGGGTCTGTGCGTGGATCTGCTGTGCACCCGACTCGAGGAAGAATTCGGCGCTGACTCACCGTTCGTGATTGACGCCGGCGGTGATCTGCGCGTGCACCGGCTGCCCGAACCACTGCGCATCGCACTCGAGGACCCTGCCGATACCGACCGCGCGATCGGCGTGGCGCAGCTTGCCGAGGGCGCGCTCTGCGCCAGCGCTCCGAGCCGCCGGTATTGGCGAGACGCGCTCGACCGGCAGGTGCATCACCTGCTCAATGCCGTCACTGGTGAGCCGGTGGATGACGTGGCGGCCAGCTGGGCCGCAGTGCCGATGCGCACGTTCGCAGCGCTGCCGACGATGGTGGCCGATGGGCTCGCCACCGCATTGTTCTGCGCCGAGCCGAACACACTCACGCGCGACGCCCGTGTGCCGCGGTTCGACTTCGCCGTGCTCGACTCACGGCGCCGCCTCGTGCACTCTCGGCACTTTCCGGCTGTATTTGACTGACTGTGCTGTTCCATGGATTGACTGGCTACGAATCATGGCTGCCGGTAGCAGAACAAGACCGATTACGCCATCTCACAATGCGGTCATAAGACCGCGAGTCTCGAAATATGGACTACCGGATTCGGTGCCGCCCGGAGCAGTAGTTGCGGAATAACGTCGGAATTCCGCCAATCTCATACGCGCCGCAGCGCTGTGCACATAACACAGCATGCCGGGAAAAACAAGACTGTTGCTCCAATTCTTCACACAGTAGCGTGAAGAGTGTCTGATTCACCCAGCACACTTCCCAAGAGAGTACGCATGTCTTTCCTTCGATCCTTCGGCGTTACGCTGGCCGGCGCGCTTGTGGCCGTCGCGCTCGCCGTGACGCCTGCCGCGGCGGCGCACGACTGCTGTGATGGTCCCACGCACGCCGTCACGATTGCGGAAAGCGCGGCGGCCGATCGGCAGTCGGCTGCGCAACAGGCCACCGATTACGATTCGTGGGCCGCGGTCACCGACGCCATCAATCAGGAACTTGCGGCAGGGGAACAGTCGTACGCGGACGGCAATCACGCAGCCGCGGCGTCGCACTTCAGCAAGGCGATGAACACCGGATACGTGGCGTCGAACTTCGCGAAGATCGTGGCCGATAAGTCCGGAAACGACGCGTACACTGAGCAGCTCGCGCAGCTGCGTGAACTCGGGCGTCTCGTCTACGCTGACGGCAATACCGCGCGCATCAACGAAATCGTTCAGCAACTGACCGCGCAGTTCACCGCCGCGGCACAGCAGTTCGATGCCGACTCCGCGTTCGCCAACCCGCGCGACTATGCGGCTGCGCGCGCCGAGCGCACCCAGCAGGAGCGTGAGCAGCTCGACGCGGCGAAGGTACACGTGAACGAAGGCCGCGGCGAACGCTCGTGGACGCAGGTGGCCGATGAGATGGATGCCGTGCTCACCGACGCCGTGGAGCAGGCCGAGGCCGGCAACGGCAAGGCAGGTGCGGATGGAGTCAACAACGCGTACTACCAGTACTACGAGAAGCTCGGCTTTGAGAAGAACGTGATGAACGCAATCGGCGGCTCGCGCGTCTCGAAGGTGGAGTCGACGTTCAAGGAGGCCCGCAAGGCCATGGTCGCCGGCGATGCAGCGCGTGCCGCAACGCTCGTCGACGAGCTGAAAGGCATGCTCGCCGAGGATGCGGCCGCACTCGACGGCGGCGCTTCCGGCAACATCAACGGCTTCACTGCGCTCGTCACGTCCGCAGCCGGCCAGTCGTTCCTCGTGCTGATCCGTGAGGGCCTGGAAGCGCTGCTCGTTGTGGCCGCTGTCATCGCGTATCTGCTGCGCTCGGGACTCAAGAAGTACGTCGGCTGGGTCTATGTGGGCGCGATCGTTGGTCTTGCCGCATCCGGTGGCGTCGCCGCCGTGTTCATGAGCCTCTTCGGCGGCTCCGGTCCGCAGCAGGAGATCATGGAGGGCGTCTGCGCGCTCATCGCGGCCGTCATGCTTGTCTGGTCCGGCAATTGGATGCTTTCGAAGCGTTCCGTCGACTCGTGGAACACGTACATCCGCACGAAGACCGAGGCGGCCGTGGGCACCGCGAAGTCCACGCTCGGCGCCGACACCGCCCAGCGCCGCGCTGTGCTCTCGCTTGCGCTGCTGAGTTTCCTCGCCGTGTTCCGCGAGGGTGCCGAGACGATCATCTTCTATGAATCGATCTATTCGATGACGACCGATGCGCGTGGTATGTGGATCGGCGCCGGTCTGGCCGCGCTCGTGCTCGCCATCGTGTTCGCCGTCATCCGTCTGACGTCCGTACACATTCCGCTCGGAGCGTTCTTCATGGTGACTTCGGTGCTAATGAGCGCGCTCGCCGTGGTGTTCGTGGGCGGCGGCGTGCACTCGCTAATCGAAGGCGACCTGATTGCCGCCACGTACATCGAATCGCTGCCGACGAACGAATGGCTCGGGTTCTACCCGTATCTGCAGACGGTCGTGGCGCAGATTATTGCCGCACTGCTCGTCATCGGCATGTTCACCGTACTGCCGTGGCTCAAGCGCAGGCATACCGCTGACGATGATGCAGACACAACGGCCGGCAAGTCCGCGGGCGCGCCGGACATCACCCATACGTCGCTCGACGATTCGGAGCACCAGCCGGTCGCACTGCCGGTCGCCGAGTAGCCAATCCAACCCAGAACAGAGTAATCAAGAAATCAAGAGAAATCAGAGGAGAGAATCCATGAAGAAGTCCAGCAAGCTGAGCGCACTGCTCGCCGCATTCGTCGCCGCCATGATGAGCGTCTCGCTCGCCGCGTGCGGCAACTCGGACAACGCCAGCAAGGCCGCGGACAGCGCGGACACGACGAGCGGTGAGGTCGATGAGGCCACCGACAAGGAAGAGGATAGCGGCGCAGGCTTCGAGGAGATCCCGATCGGCGAGGACCAGGAGGTCGGCCCGCTCAACGTGGCCGCCGTCTACTTCCAGCCGATCGATATGGAACCGGCCGGCATGGGCCTGTCCGCCGCCGAATCGAACCTCCATCTGGAGGCGGACATCCATGCGCTCAAGGACAACAAGCTCGGTTACGGCGAAGGCGACTTCATCCCGAAGCTGACCGTCGACTATGTCATCCAGGACAAGAACGACCCGAACAACAAGCAGGAAGGCACGTTCATGGAGATGAACGCCTCCGACGGCCCGCACTACGGCGGCAACGTCAAGCTTGACAAGGACGGCGAATACACGCTCACGTTCAAGATCCATTCCCCAGCGGAGAACGGCTGGATGCTGCATGTGGACAAGGAGACCGGCGTCGAGGGACACTTCTGGACCGAACCGCTTGAGGCGACCTTTGACTGGGACTACACCGTCCACCAGTGGTGAGTTCCCCGGATTTGCGCGGAAGAGGCAAACGCCGCATCCGCGGTCCGTATAGGTGATTTCAGGGCGCCCGCCGCGAGGAGAGCGTCCTCGACTCGTGAAAGGAGGGCGGCATGCTCGCGCAATACGTGCACGCGTTGCAGGGACTGCTCGGTCCATGCCTGCTCGTCGCGGGGCTCGATGTGCTGCTCGGCTCGACGAACCGACCATCCTGCCGCGCGCTGCGCATCGGCGACCGTTGGCGCCTCGCCGGCGTGCTGTTCGGTCTCTCCGGCGCCATCGTCTTCGCCGCGTTGCGTGCGACGGCCGTGATCAACCGCCGGTCGAACGTCAACCTGCCCACACTCATCTGCGCCGTGGCGCTCGACATGGCCGTGCTCACCGCCGCCCTGTGCGCGCAGCAGGCCGTGAAACGCGCCGACGCGCGGGCCGCCCCGGCGATCGCCGCCAACATCGTCGCCGCCGCCGCGCTCGCCGTGACGGTGTTCTACGCGACGCCCGACGTGATCCTGCAGCTGACGAATTTCGTGGAGCCCGGAGACTCTCCGTTCACATCGGCGATGCTTGTGCGTCTCATCGGCTTCCTGCTCGGCGTGGGCACGGCCATGGCGGTCGCCGCCGTCATCCGCACGCTGCGCCAGACGGCCGTGCGCACGTCCTTCACCGCGGCCGTGGCGTTGCTGATCGTCGTGCAGCTCGTGCGGCACGGACTCGACCTTGTGGCGCTGTGCACGAACATGCGGCTGTTCGCGTTGCACGGCGCGGCGTTCCGCATGTTCATAACGATGCGCAACCATGCGCTCGCGTTGGTGATCGCCCAAGCCGTCGTCTTCGTGATTCCGACCGCCGCCTCTTTCGTCGCCGGGCTGCGCAGACCCGTCGCGCCGGCGAACGCCGCGCTCGCGCGTGCCGCGAAGGCGACGCGCAGACGGGCATTCGTCACGGCCGTCAGCTCAACGCTCGCGATCACGCTCGCATGGCTTTCGCTCGCATGGGGCGATGCGAAGCTCAGTGAAGTGCCCGAGCTTTCACCTCCCGAACAGTACGCGCTTGCGGACGGTCTGGCGAAGATCACGTTCGCGCAGGTGGCGGACGGTCATCTGCACCGTTTCGAATACAAGGCGCAGGATGGCACGATGATGCGGTTCATCATCATCAAGAAGAACGGCGGCGCCTACGGCGTGGGGCTCGACGCCTGCGAGACCTGCGGCGACGCCGGCTACTACGAGAAGGACGGCAAGATCATCTGCAAACGCTGCGATGTGGCGATCAACCTCGCCACAATCGGCTTCAAAGGCGGATGCAACCCGATTCCCGTCACCTACAAAGCCGGCAACGGCATCATCGAAATCGAGACCGGCGAACTCGACTCACTCAGCTCGCACTTCAGATAGACGACGGATGGATCAACGAAAGGAGCGCCGATGTTCTTCATGAAGACGGTGCTGCGCTCGGTGAGACGCCAATGGCGACGCCGGCTGCTCATCGCGCTTACGGTGGCGCTGTCCGCGACCGTCTCGGTGGCGATGCTCGGCATCGTCTTCGACGTGCAGGACAAGCTCAGCGCGGAACTCGCCGCCTACGGCTCGAACATCACGGTGCGCGCGAAGTCGGACGCCGTCGTGACGGACCTCTATGAGACGGTGGACAACGGTACCGGTGAGTCCTCTGCCGATGCGCTGCTCGACGAAGCGGACGCGAAGAACGTCAAGACGATCTTCTGGGCGTACAACATCACGAATTTCGCGCCGAGACTCGATACGAGCGGCAGCGTGCGCACAGAGGACGCGACGGTGCAGACAGCGCCGGTCGTGGGAACGTGGTTCGCAAAGCGTATGCAGTTGGAAACAGGAGAGACGACTGTGGCCGGCATGCGCGGCATGCGCTCATGGTGGAAACTCGACGGCCGCTGGCCGAAGGACGGCACGGACGAGGCGATCGTCGGCGCCGGGCTCGCCAAGCGGCTCGGCATCGCGCATGGCGACGCCGCGCAGGTCACGGTGACCCGCGACGGGCGCGACGTGCCGCTCACCGTCGTCGGTGTCTACACGGCGAAGGACAGTGACGACGACGCGATCTACACGTCGACCATGAACGTGCAGACGGTCGCGGACTCCCCGGGCAAGATCGGGCAGATCGAAATCAAGGCGCTGACGACGCCGGAGAACGATCTGGCACGGCGTGCGGCGAAGAATCCGGCCATGCTCAGCCAGGAGGAGTGGGAGACGTGGTACTGCACGGCGTACGCGTCATCGATCGCCTATCAGCTCGAGGAGGCAATTCCCGGTGCCGTTGCGCGGCAGGTGCGGCAGGTGAGCGCACTGCAGGGAGACGTGATGACGAAGACACGCACCGTCATGATCGTGATGACCGCGCTGTGCCTGGTGGCCGCCGCGATCGCCGTGGCGAATCTGATGGCCGCGGCGATCGGCGAACGTTCCGGCGAACTCGCGCTGCTCAAAGCCGTGGGCGCAAACGATGGCGCGGTGGCGCGCCTGCTGCTCGCCGAAACGCTGCTCGTGGCGTTCGCCGGTCTAATTGTGGGCGGTGCGATCGGCATCGGAGTGGCGCAGATCGTAGGCCACCTCGTGTTCGGCACCGGCATTACCGTGCGCCCGCTCGTGCTGCTGCTCGTGTTCGTGCTGATTACGGCGAGCGTACTCATTGCGTCCGTCGCCTCCATCCGTTCCGTCGTCCGACTTCAACCAGCGCAGGTGCTCCATGGCAGATAGACCGCATACCGCAGGCGCGGGCAACCGCGCAATGTTCTGGAAGATGATTCTGTTCGCCGGCGTGCGCCGCCGCGGACAGGCGGCGATGGCCGTGCTGTGCGCCACGCTCGGTGCGGCGACACTGCTGTGTCTGGCCACAATCTGCCTCGTCGTGCCCGCACAGATGAGCATCGAACTGCGCTCGTACGGCGCGAACCTGATCGTGACGGCCGACGGCGGTTTCGACGACGCGACCGTGGCCAGTGTGACGCGCACCGTGGAACAGGCGGCGCCGGCGAAGCACGCCTCGTACCGTTACGAATCGGTGCGCATCAATTCGGCGCCGTACACGCTCGCCGGCATCGACGCGCAGGACGTGCACGCGCTCAACCGACACTGGAACGTGGACGGCGACTGGCCGTCCGCCGGCAACGTGATGATGGGCCGCGATGTAGCCGACGGACTCGGCGTCAAGGTCGGCTCCAGCGTCACGATCGGCATGCGTGACGGTGACGAGGATGCCGACTCCGGCGAGGAGCAGCTGCGCAACGGCCGGCGTTCCACGAGCATTCTCGACACCGACGGCGTGCGCATGCGCGTCGTTGGCATCGTGGACACCGGCGGTGCCGAAGACTCGCTCGTCTACATGAGCGACTCCGATCTCGGCTCGCTCGCCGGCGTGCGTGGTGCCGACGTGCTCGAATTCGCGTCCGAATGCACGGACGACGACCTCACCGCGCTGACCGGACGTCTGCAGCAGGCAGGGTCTGCGAACATGGTGAGCTATCGGGCGCATCAGGTGACGCGCATGACCGCGTCGAATGCACGCATCATCACGATGCTGCGCATGCTGTTCGGCGTCGTCTCGATCGTGGCGCTCGCGCTCACGCTCGTGGGCGTCTCCACGACGATGTCGTCAATCGTTTCGCGCCGCCGCTCGGAAATCGGTCTGCGGCGCGCGCTCGGCGCCACTTCCCGCTCCATCGCCGGCGAATTCCTTGTGGAATCCGCGGTGTACGGCGTCGCGGGTGGCGTCATCGGCTGCGCCATCGGCTACGGCATCGCCTATGCGTTGTGCGTACAGGTCTTCGACCGGCGGGTAGGGTTCAGCTGGTGGCTTGCCGCGCTGTGCGTGCTGGTATCGGTCGCGCTTGCCGTCATTGCCTCGATCGGACCTGTCAGGCGCGCCACGCGCATCGACCCGGCGGTCGTGTTGCGCGAGGAGTGACGGATGCTGTCGGCAATACCAAAGAACTCGAAAGGAATGCGCATGCTGTTGGAACTCGACCATGTGAGCAAGATTTATGGTGAGCTGCACGCCGTGGACGACCTCAGTCTGACGGTGCCGCAAGGGCAGTGGCTCGCGATCGTGGGATCGTCGGGCTCCGGGAAGACGACGTTGATGAACATGATCGGATGCCTCGATACGCCATCGCATGGTTCGGTGACACTTGACGGCAGCCGTGTGGATGAGCTGCGCGCCCGCGAACTCGCGGACGTGCGCAAGAACCTCATCGGCCTCGTGTTCCAGAAATTCCATCTCGTGCCACATCTGACCGCGCTCGAGAACGTGATGATCGCGCAGTACTACCATTCGGTCGTGGACGAGCGGCAGGCGCGTGAGGCGCTTGCGCGCGTCGGTTTGGAAGCGCGTGCGCACCATCTGCCGGCGCAGCTTTCCGGCGGCGAGCAGCAGCGTGTGTGCATCGCGCGTGCGCTGATCAACTGCCCGAAGATCATCCTCGCCGACGAACCCACCGGCAATCTGGACGAGGCCAACGAACACGTCGTGCTCGATCTGCTGCGCGAACTGCATGTGCAGGGCACGACGATCATCGTCGTCACCCATGATGCGCTCGTGGCGAGCTGCGCGCAGCGGCAGATCATGCTCAACCACGGCGTACTCGTGGGCGAGCAATGGCATGACGAGAACGCGCGGGCGCAGTATGAGGCGGCGGGAGGCCGGCCGGCGTTCACAGGCGCCGCCGTCCACGGCGCGCAGCATGAGGGCGACGCGCCGATCGCGTTTGCCGATCCGACGAAAGCGGCCAAGACGGGCGGCGCCGAGGACTGAGCGCGTCCACGCACCCGGCATCCACAACCATCCAAGGAACAGGAGCGGCAATGAAAACCTCGAAGCAACTGATGGCGTTGACAGCACTGTCGGCGGTCGGTCTGATGATGCTCTCCGGATGCGGCGAACCCAGCGCGCGGCCGATGGACGACGAGTTCGCAGGTGATTCGGGAGAGACGATGTCCGATTCCGAAGGCAGGTCGTGTTGCGACGACAAGGAATCGGATGCGGCTGACGCCGGGGCAGATCCGGCCGCCACGTATGCGGACGGCGATTACGCGGCGATAGGACAGTATGGCCCTGTCGGCGAAGACACGATAGACGTGTACGTCGGCGTACGTGACGGACTCGTGCACGATGTGCGCGTCGTCGGGCATCCGTTCACGTCCATCTCGCGTGGTCATCAGGAGGCCTTCGCCAAAGAGGTGCCGGGGGCCGTTACCGGCAAACCGATCAAGGATCTGAAAATCGACAAGATCGCCGGCGCCAGTTGGACGAGTGACGCCTTCAACGCCGCCTTGGACGAGGTGCGGCGGCAGGCGGCGCAGCAGCACTGACGCATCCGTATCCGGCACCGCTGCGATCGGTGGGAGGCAGGACGCAATGAAGGTTCGTCATGTCCGTTTTTGCCGCGGTTGATGGGAAATGCGAACGGAATGGGGCCTGTCGCATCCGTGTTCTTGCGGCCACTACGAACGCAACAACATGTGTAGCAGCCCGACCTGAGCGTTACGTGATTTTGCCGCGGTAGCGGAAAACCGCATGATTGCGGGCGAAGCGCGCCCCGGCCCCGTACTGTGGAAGATAGTTCAAGGTTTTCGGGACTTTGGCAAGACGTAAAGGAAGCACATTATGTATTGGATTTGGACGCTCATCGTAGGCGCGATCATCGGCGCGATCGCCGGCGCGATCACCAACCGCAGCGGATCGATGGGTTGGATCGCCAACATCATCGCCGGTCTTGTGGGTTCATCGCTCGGTCAGGCGATCTTCGGCAGCTGGGGGCCGCAGCTCGGCGGCATGGCGGTCTTCCCATCGCTCATCGGCGCGGTCATCGTGGTGCTGGTCACCTCGTTCATCGTGATGCGGATCACCGCCAAGAACTGACGGTTCGCGCTTCGGCGCGAACCCGCATGACCAAGGCCTTGCAGGCAGCGTGACGGCTGCATGCAAGGCCTTGGTCACCATCGTCTGGTACTGGACGGTCATCGTGGACAGTATGCCGAGACCGCTCGATTCGGGGCAAAACGGCATGGTTTCCCACGGATGACGGTGGACCGAAATTTGCAACTCAGGACTGCTGCTTGACCCATGCCTCGACGTTCTGCGCGCTTTCCGATGAGCTGAAGCGCTGTCCGTCCTTCCAGTCGCCGCCGTTGGCGAGCTTCGCCAGTTCGCTCGCGCTCGAGTCGATCGACGAGCTCGCCGACGTGCAGAAGGGAATCACCGTCTTGCCGTTGAAATCGTTGCCGCGAACGGAGGTGTTCACCGGCCATGCGGCGATGCCCCACCAGATCGGATAGCCGATGTAGACGGTCGTGTAGTCGTCCCAATTGGGCACCTCGGTCGTCCTGAGCTTGACATCGCGCAGGCCTTCGTCGTCGTGCTCCCTGCTGACGCGGCTGTCCGCATCGTTGTAGTCGAGGTCGGCGGCCGTATAGGGATCGGCCGGCTCGATCTCGAATAGCGCGCCGTCGGTCACTTTCGCGATCTCCTCGGCGACGTGCCTTGTGCTGCCGGTCGCCGAGAAATATGCGACGAGCGTCGTCGAACCGTTTCCCGAGGTTGTTTCGGCGCTTTGCGTGGCCTGCGGCGTCGGCGTGGCGCAGGTGGCGGCACCGGTGCCGCCACCTGCGCAGGCGGTCAACGAGACAAAGGTCGTCGCTCCGACGATGCAAGCGATAAGACGTTTGCGACAGTGCATCAGGTCCTCCTTATGCCGTTGTGCTGTAGATTGGGTTCATCGGTGTGGCCGGATTGCCCCTTGGACACAGTCAGTATCGCATGCTTGCATCGTTCAAGCACATGTCTGTGGCGAGTAGGATTGTATGCGCATCCAGAATATCGTGATTGATGATATTTGCAGTCTTATGCGGTTGGTGCGGGCGCCGTCATGCCGACGTGGAATCGCGGCGATCTGCCGTGACTTGAGACAGCCGAGATGAGATTGGTGATCTCGGCCGCTGCAGGCTGAGGCTTGTGGCCAAAATGGGATAGTCAGAAGTCAATTTGAGATATCAGTGAGCTGATTTCGTTCGGTTTTGTCGTTTTATGCTGAAGTCATCGGCACGATTCTTGAGGAATCGGGACAACGAAGTCAGAAAAGATCACCGAAATGAACATTTACGTTGTTGCAAATGACGCGGCGTTGCCACTTGACAGGCAGCGACTCGTGCGCCGCATGCGCAGTATGCTCGCGGACACCGAGGCCGGCGCGGCGCTGGGATGCGAGATCATCGGTCATGATGAAATTCCCGACGCTGTCCTTGGCGCAGGATGATATCGTCATCATCTACGGCGGTGTCGGGCGTGATGCCACATGGTTGAACGGCGTCTTGGACCGCTGCGAACAAGCCGTCGTCCGCGCCGTGCTCACCACCGGTCTGCCGGTGTTCAGGTCGGACGTCCCGGACGTGGCGTATGCGTCCGCAGCGGACCTAATCGTGCGCGAGATCGCCCGCAAACGCCGTCTGCATGTGCTCGATCTGTTCGGATATGCGATGCCCTTCGCGGATGTGGTGATCCGAACATCGGACTTGATCTGACCGCGGATAGGAACGCGTTCAAATGCTATGCCTTTGACACTGGGTTGTTGGCTACGCAAGCGCTCGCAGACAACATGCTCACTCCAGAGAACCTTTACCGCGATGTGCTTAACGGAAAAATCAGCATCAATGAGGGGATGCTCGCCGAGAACATTGTGGCGCAACAGTTCGCGAGCAGCGGTCACAAACTGTACTACTATTCGCACAATGATCCGGAAACCAATCGCAGCCGAATTGAAATCGATTTCCTGATCGCGCGCCCATATGACAACGCGGCGGGACGGTTCCGCGTCAGTCCAGTGGAGGTCAAGTCCAGCGGATGGTACAGGACCGCGTCGCTCGATGAGTTCAAGGAAAAGTTCGGTTCGCGCGTTGGCAACGAATATGTGTTGCATCCCAAGCAAATGGTGCGCGAGAGAGACCGAATCAGTCTTCCGTTGTATATGGCAGGACTGTTGTGAGCGTGCGCCGCGTGCCCTACGCCGGCAGTGTAAGCGGCGGATGCCGGCGTAGGTGGCGCGGAGTGGGAATTACTTGCGCGCGATAATCGCCACGTAACCGCCGCGATCGAAGCCCTCGCGCGGCTCCTCGACGAAATCGTTCGAATAAATAGGCGCGGTGCTTAGCGTTTGGCGGTATTGGAGGTCGTGTAGGCCGAGCTCGTCGGTGAGCACGGCACTCTTCTCAGGAGTGGTGTGCCAGTAAGCGCTGCGCGCGAGCTCGATAGGGTAGGAGTCAGCGGGAGCGACGTCCTCGAGGCCGTCGTAGCTGCCACGCGCCGCAGCGAGCAGGTACAGCAGTCCGTAAGCGCTCTCCTTCGGCACGTCGAGGAGGATGAGCGAACCGCCCGGTTTCAGGGCGGTGAGTACGTTTCCGTACGCGAGTTTGAGATCGGCGATGTAGCTCGAGCTGCCGTTGAAATAGATAACGTCGTAGGAGTTTTCCTCAAGTTGCGCGGTTTCGGCGGTCGCGATCTGTACGGACATGCCGCGGCGTTTCGCGATTGTGGCCATGTCTTCGGAAGGTTCAACGCCGTCAGTCACGTTGATGCCGTACTGCGTGCGCAACTGCTCTTCGAATAGGCCGGAGCCGCAGCCGATGGAGAGCATACGGCCGCCGTCAGTCAGGTCAAGCGCGGATTTGAGAAGTTTCAGTTCGCTGAGGAAAACGTTCTCGTTGTTGATGAACCAGGAGTCGTACTGGGCGGCGTAACCGTCGAATTTAGCGTTGCTCATAATTGCCGTGTTGTTCTTTCGATGTCAGTGTGGGATTGGTTATTTTGTTTTGGGTTTGGTTTTGTTGGCATCGGGAGAACGTTGGACGGCATGAGTCGTCTTGAACGGCTTTCCTGCGCAAGCATTGTCTTACAGGTTCAAAGGGTCCCAATTGGTCTCAGCGTTATGCACCCCTAGCCAAGCAATACTATAGCAGTCAGTGGGGATTTGTTGTGCTTTGGTGTGGATGGAGGTCTGCGGGTGTTGCCCATGACCCCGTTTTGCGGGGGTGGGTGCGCCTGATGCGTTGTGTTTGCGGTTTGGCGGCGGTTTTTGGGGCCACTCCGCTCCCCGCGCATCGGACGCAAAGTTGGGCTTAATTTGGGATTTTGCGGTGATTTCGTGGGCGCATGCTCAGCGGAAAGACGAAAATGGGCGAGACGGAGCGGCTGAGAGCGCGAATGCGCACATGGACCGCACACTTCCAAACGCGAGGATCCCGGCGCGCCATGACAAGGAAGTCTCAATCAATAACTTTAGTTCCTATATGCCGAAAGCTGGCATATAGGCCAAAAAGTTATTGCTTTAGACCTCTAGTTGGATGTCATCTGGGCAGCGGGTGGAGCTGTGGACCTCGTCTCAGTCGACGCCATCCCCATGCCCGAAGCCTCGTAAGTGGTATGCCCCTCCCTGACGGTCATGTTCTCATGCCTCCATGCAGTCGTGACGAGAGAAAGGCGGGGTCGTGAAATTCCCCACGGGAATTCCAGCATGTCGGCACTCCTACAGTCGCAAAGCGAATGAGGATCTTAAGCAATAACTTTCTGACCTATATGCCCAAAAGCTGCAGGTAGATAAACAAGAAAAAGAAAAGAGCCGCTGCGGTGGAATGAATGCAGCGGCTCTAGTGGAGCTGATGGTAATCGAAACCACGACCTCTTCGATGCGAACGAAGCGCTCTACCAACTGAGCTACAGCCCCGTGGATGTTGCCGTGCTCCGCATGACAACTCGCCTAACGATACTCGGGGAGGCGAACAAATGCAAATCGCGTGTGTCGTGACGTGTGTCGCGGACGCTGTCGCCGTCGTTTCGATTGATTTCGATAATCACTGCGTAACGATGGAGCGGCGCGTCGAAACACGTTAGGATGGCATGCGAACATCACGCAGCAGCACATGACAGGCGCAAAGCCGCGCCGGTGTGCGAACATCATCGAACAACATCATCGAACGAGGTGCAGATGGCCGGTATCAAGGACGTGGCGGCGAAGGCCGGTGTATCGATCAGCACGGTTTCCTACGTCGTCAGCGGCAAACGCAAGATTGGCGAGGAAACGCGCGAACGCGTGCGTCAGGCCGCGCTCGAACTCGGCTACCGGCCGGTCATCGAAGCGACCGAACCCGCCGACGCCACGCATGTGCTCGCCGTCAGCTCGCCGCTGCGCCCGTACACTGACGTGGCGAACTATGCGGCCTTCTTCTTTGCGCTCGCGACGGCGTCGAAACGGCACGGCTACGACATCCTGCTGCTCATGCACGAGGCGGGCGACCGAGAGCTCAAACGCGTCGCCGAACAGCATATGGCCGACGGTGTCTTCCTGCTCGACGTGCTGCTGAGCGATTCGCGTGCCGACATGGCCGGCGCGATCGATATTCCGGTCGTCAGCATCGGCTATACGAACGACACGTCGAACGTGTACACGGTGGATATGGACTTCGCGCGCATGGGGCGCGAGGCGATGGAGAAGGCGCATGTGCTCGGCCATCGTCATGTGATGCTGTACTGCCCGGACCGCCGCGCGTTCCTCGACGGCTCGAACTTCCTCGTGCGATTCCTCGACGCGGCGATGCAGCGCGGCGAGGAGCTCGGCATGGACGTCGTGCGCAAGTTCGCGTCCGGCCGCAGCGCCGACGACGTCAACCTCGCCGTCGACGAGGCCTTCGGCGAGGATCCGGACATCACGGCGATCATCTGTGAGGAGAACGCCGCGCAGATGGGGCTGCTCATGACCGCGCTCGGACATCGTGGGCTGCGCGTGCCGCAGGACGTCTCCGTCATGGCCGCGTGTGCGAACGGATCGTCGGCGCGGCTCGCCGACGAGCTGCCGATGAATCCGAACGCCGTGTGCGAACGCGCCGTCGACGTGATGATGGAAGTGCTGCGCGGTGAGCGGCACGACGTCGGCTACGTCGAACTGCTGCCGAGCGAATACTGTGCGCGCGGCACGATGCGTGCGCGGCAGTGACGGCGCGCAATCGTTCGAAGTGATTTCGACGGATGTCGAAACGACTTGGACGTCAGTTACTTCGATGATTTAATTAACCCACGAGATTCAACGGATGAATCCCACCTCTGCAATATCCATCCGTCAGTAATGGCGCTGAAGAAGGAAAGAGATATGAACGTTCGCAAGGCAATCGCGGCGGGACTGGCCGCAGTGACGGCGGTCGGCATGTGCACTCTCGCGGGATGCGGCTCAAGCGGCACCGCGCAGGAGGAGAACCCGACGTCAATCAAGGTCTGGCACTACGAGGAGGACAATGGCGCGATGGGCATCGCCTGGAAGAAGGCGATGGAGATCTTCGAAAAGGAGACCGGCGTCAAGGTCGAATTCGAAAAGAAGTCCTTCGAGCAGATCCGCCAGAACGCGTCGCAGATCCTCAACTCCGATGAAGCCCCGGACGTCATGGAATACAACAAGGGCAACGCGACGGCCGGCCTACTCGCCAGCCAGGGCCTGCTGACGAACCTCGACGACTACGTCAAGCAGTACAAGTGGGACGAGAAGGTCACCGGATCGCTCGCCGACACCGGCAAGTACAACGAAAAGGGCGTCATGGGCTCCGGTAACTGGTACGGCATCACGAACTACGGCGAGGACGTGATCATGTACTACAACAAGGACATGTTCGACAAGAACGGCATCGAGATCCCGACGACGATGGACGAGCTGACCGACGCGATGCAGAAGTTCGTCGACAAGGGCATCACGCCGCTGTCCGAAGGCGCCGCCGAATACCCGGTGCAGCACCTGTGGTGGCAGCTCGCGCTGAGCAAGGCCGACGATCAGTTCGTCAAGGCGTACGAGATGTACGACGGGGACGTCGACTGGGATTCCGAGCCGATCACCTACGCGACGCAGACGATCAAGGACTGGACCGACAAGGGCTACATCTCGAAGGACTGCACCGGTCTCAAGGCCGAGGACGCCGGCCAGGGCTTCATCAACGGCACCTACCCGATGTTCTTCTCCGGCACCTGGTGGTACGGCCGCTTCCAGAACGACATGAAGGGCACGAACATCACGTTCTCGACCTTCCCGCAGTCCAAGAAGGTAGTCGGCTCCTCCGGCAACCTGTGGGTCATCCCCGAGAACTCGAAGCGCAAGGACCTCGCCGCGAAGTTCATCAACATCACGCTGAGCCCCGAAGTGCAGGACCTCATGGGCAACTCCGGTGGCCTGCCGATCGCCGCCGAACCGGACAAGATCACCGATCCGTCGACGAAGGCGCTCATCGAATCCTTCAACAAGGTGCTTAAGGACAACGCGCTCGGCTTCTACCCGGATTGGCCGACGGCCACGTTCTATGACGAACTCAACGCCTCCCTCCAGGAGCTCATCAACGGTTCGACCGACGTCAAGGGCGCGATCGCCCAGATGAAGTCCGACTATGACAAGGGCGTTCAGGACGCCGGCGTCAAGGACTGACCGGTTCCGGTTCCGGGACCCCATCCATTCGCGGCGGCCGGACGGCGAAGCCTTCGACCGGCCGTCCGGCCGCCGCATGCCCGCAGGGCACCATCTGTACAACACCTGCTGAGGGAAGTGCATCATGTCTTCAACAACCAACCGTACCAAGCGCGAGCGCGACGCGGCCAAACGCGAGCGCGGGATGTCGCGCATCCCCGGAAGCCCGTCGCGGCGATTCTGGGTCTATCTGATCCCGGGCCTGCTGATGCTGCTGTGGATCATCGTGATCCCGGCCGTGTGGAACATCTATCTGAGCTTCACGAACTACCGCGGCATCAAGCCGCCGGTGTGGGCGGGCCTGACCAACTGGTCGCGTCTCGTCAAGGACCACACGTTCTGGATCTCGTTCATGAATTCGATCTGGATGATCCTCGCGATGGTGATCATCCCGATCCTCGTTGGCCTTGTGCTTTCGTCGCTGCTGTTCGATGTCGTGCAGAAGAAGTTCGGGCCGCGCACGGCTTCGACGATGCGCGCGTTGTACTACTTCCCGCAGCTGCTGCCGATCGCCGTCGCCTCGCTCGTCATGGGTTGGATCCTGCGTCCGGAGAACGGCGCGCTCAACGCGCTGCTCAAGGCGATCGGTCTGGGTGACCTGCAGCATGACTGGCTCGGCAAGCCGGATACGGCGCTGATCTTCCTGATGTTCATCATGATCTGGATCCAGATCGGCTATCCGCTCGTCATTTTCATGTCCGGCCTGCAGCGCGTCGATCCGGAGCTCTACGAGGCCGCGAGCCTCGACGGCGCCAACTGGTGGCAGCGTTTCCGCGCGATCACGCTGCCGTCGATCAAGCCGGAGATCTTCGTCGTCGCCCTCACCTGCACAATCGCCGCGCTCAAGGTGTTCGGCCCGGTGCAGATGCTCACGCGCGGCGGCCCGGGCACAAGCACGACGGTGCCGTCGTACTACTCATACAAGCAGTTCTTCCAGTCGCAGCAGGTGGGATACGGTGCGGCGATCGCCACGGCGCTCACCATCGTCATCATCATCGTTTCGATCGCCTTCACGAACCTTCAGGAGAAGGTCGCCAAAGAGGATGAGGAGTAGGCCATGACTTCCACGCTCGTATCCGCCGAACAGGATTTCGAATACAACTCGCCCGATCAGCACAAGCTGACGCCGAAGGAACTCAAGGAGATCGCGCACGTCAAGAAGAACCGCACAGCGGGCGACTGGGTGATCCTCGTGCTGCTCGTCATCGGCGCACTCATCATGATGTTCCCGTTCATCGTGCTGCTGCTCAACGCGTTCAAGACCTCCGCCGACTACAACACCTCCGGCCCGCTCGCATGGCCGAAGGAACTGAGCTTCACCGGTCTGCAGACCTTCTGGGAGCGCGTCAACTTCCCGCAGAAGGTATGGAACAGTATCTGGACCTCGGGTCTCGTCGCGGTGCTCGCCGTTGTGCTTTCGATGTTCAACGCCTTTGCGCTCGGCATCGGCCGCGTCAAGGGCCGCAAGTGGATCGTGCTGCTCATCATGCTCGCGAACATGCTGCCGCAGGAGGCGATGCTCTACCCGCTGTACACGATGTTCAAGGGAATGGGCCTGTACAACAATCCGTGGGCGATCGTCATCATCTTCACCGTCATCCAGAGCGCCTTCGGCACCTATCTGCTCTCGTCGGTCTTCGGCACCTTCCCGAAGTCGATCCTTGAGGCGGCGACGATCGACGGCGCGAGCCGCTGGCGCATTTTCAAGGACGTCGTCTTCCCGATTTCGAAGCCGACGCTGAGCGTGCTGCTCGTCTTCTTCTTCATCTGGACGTGGAACGAGTACATGATTCCGCTCGCGTTCCTCGTCGACAATTCGTCGCAGACCGTGCCGATTGCGATCAGCTCGCTGACCGGCGACCGTCTGATGGACGTCACGACGACGGCTTCGGCGTCGCTCATCAGCATCGTGCCGACGCTGATCTTCTTCCTCATCTTCCAGCGCACGCTGTCGCGCGGCATCACCGCCGGCGCCGTCAAGTGACCTGCGCGGACCATTCATTCACCTGCAAGGAGCATCATGAAATTCACCAACGGCTACTGGCTGATGCGTGACGGCGTCGATGCGCTGTTCGCGCGCGACGCCTACGAACTGCACGCCCACCCGGCGCAAGAGACGATCGATGTGCTCGCGCCGACGCGCGTCATCAACGAACGCGCGAACACGCTCAACCAGCCGGCGTTTCACGTGGAACTCAGCACGCCTATCGAAGGCGTCATCCGCGTGCGCGCCACCCACTGGCGCGGCGGCGCGCAGGGCATCGGATTCCCGATCGCGCACGACGAGGTCGGCGGACGCGACTACGTGAGCGTCGTCACGCACGGCGACGGCGACGGTGAGACAGGCGAGCGCGGCGCGACGGCCGCGCTGCGCTCCGGCGGCCTGACGGCGACCGTCGTCAAGGGACCCGAATGGAACCTCACGTTCACCGACGCCGACGGCCGCACGCTCACGAAATCGCAAGGCAAGTCGCTCGCGCGCTTCGCGCTCAACGATCTTGCGAACGTCAGCGCGGAGCCGGTTGGCGAGTTCGGCGTGACGCCGACGGGACTCGCGAAGGACGAATCGCGCACCTTCACGTCGATCCAGCTCTCGCTTGCCGTCGGCGAAACCGTCTACGGTCTGGGCGAACGCTTCACGTCCTTCGTGAAGAACGGGCAGAGCGTCGACACATGGAACGAGGACGGCGGCACCGCCTCCGAGCAGGGATACAAGGACATCCCGTTCTATATGACGAGCGGCGGCTACGGCGTCTTCGTCAACGACCGCGGCCACGTCTCCTTCGAAGTGGGCACTGTCAACACCGAAGCTGTGCAGTGCTCGGTGCCGGGCGAGACGATCGACTTCTGCGTCATCTACGGGCCGACGCCGAAGGAAATCCTCGACCGTTACACGCGGCTGACTGGACGTCCCGCCGAGGTGCCGGCGTGGAGCTACGGCCTGTGGCTGACGACGTCATTCACAACGAAGTACGACGAGGCGACGATCACGTCCTTCGTCGACGGCATGGCCGAACGAGGCATTCCGCTGAGCGCGTTCCACTACGACTGCTATTGGATGCGCGAGTTCCACTGGACCGATTTTGAATGGGATTCGCGATTCTTCCCGGACATCGAGGCAACGCTCAAGCGGCTGCACGCGGACAAGGGCCTGCATCTGTGCGCGTGGATCAACCCGTACATCGGTCAGAGCGGCGCGATGTTCGACGAAGGCATGCGCGAAGGCTACCTTGTGCGCAACCCGGACGGCACGATCTGGCAGACCGACAACTGGCAGGCCGGCATGGGTCTCGTCGATTTCACGAACCCGGACGCGCGCGCCTGGTTCAAAAGCAAGGTCGTCGCACTGCTCAGGCAGGGCATCGACGCGATCAAAACCGACTTCGGCGAGCGCATCCCACGCGACGTCGTCTGGCATGACGGTGCCCCGAAGCTCTCGATGCACAACTGGTACACCGAGCTGTACAACCAGACGGTGTTCGAGGCGATCGAGGAGGTGTACGGCGCCGGTAAGGCGTGCCTGTTCGCGCGTTCGGCGACGGCCGGCGGCCAGCAGTTCCCGGTGCATTGGGGCGGCGACTGCGAATCGACGTTCAACGGCATGGCGCAGTCGCTGCGAGGCGGCCTGTCGCTCACGTCCTCCGGATTTGGCTTCTGGAGCCACGACATCGGCGGATTCGAGGGCGCATTCCCCGACCCAGCCGTCTACAAGCGCTGGCTCGCCTTCGGTCTGTTGAGCTCGCATTCGCGTCTGCACGGCTCGACCGTCTACCGCGTGCCGTGGCTGTTCGACGAGGAGGACGAGAAGCAGGGACGGCGAATCGAGCCCGGCCAAAGCGCCGTCGACGTCTGCCGCGAGTTCACGCTACTCAAGCTCAGCCTGATGCCGTACCTCTATCAGCTGGGCGTCGAGGCGCATGAACACGGTACGCCGGTCATGCGTTCGATGTTCGTCGAATTCCCCGACGACCCCGCATGCCGCACGCTCGACCGCCAGTACATGCTCGGCCCCTCGCTGCTCGTCGCGCCGGTGTTCAGCTACAGCGGCGACGTGAGCTACTATCTGCCAGCCGGCGGGTGGACGAACTGGTTCACCGGCGAGCATGTGCACAGCGAGCACGGCATGTGGCGCACCGAGCATCACGATTTCGATTCGGTGCCGCTGTGGGTGCGCGACGGCTCGGTCATCGTCACCCATCCGGGTGCGATGACGCCGGACTACGACTACGCCGCCGACGCCGACGTGCGCGTCTTCCTCGGTGACGAAGCCGAGGCGAGCACGACGGTCACGTGCACTGACGGGCGTCGCGTCGTCTTCACGGCGAAGCGCGACGGCGACGGTGACGTCGTCGTCGATCGAACCGACTGCTGACAGGCGTCGAGGCTGTATCTAGATGAACGCGCCGGGGGCGAACGGTATTTCGTTCGCCCCCGGCGCGTTCATGCATGCAGTTGCGGGGTGATCAGGCGTTATCGGAATCGTCATCAAGGGACTCGACGAGCGGGGTTGTCTCGTCCTTGGCGAGTTCGGTCGCCGACGCGACCTTCTTTTTGCCGAACTTCGCCTTGAACAGGCCGACGAAGGTTGGAATCAGCGAAATGACGAGAATTGCGACGATGACGAGCTCGAAGTTCTCCTGGACGACCGGAATGCCGCCGAAGAAGTAGCCGAGCAACGTGAACAGCGACGACCACACGAGGCCGCCGAGCACCGAGAACGGCGTGAAACGACGCCACTGCATGCCGGTGATGCCGGAGATGAACGGCATGAAGGTGCGGATGAACGGGAAGAAACGGCCGAGGAAGACGGCGAGCGGACCCCAACGGTCGATCATCGTCTCGGTCTTGGCAAGACGTTCCGGCGTCATCGCCTTGACTTTGCCGGATTCGATGATGCGGCGGCCGAAGAAGTGGCCAATGAAGTAGTTGCATTGGTCGCCGAGGATCGGCGCGATCCAGACGACTGGCAGCAGCGCGGCGATCGGCAGCGCTGATTCACCGGTCGTGGCGTCGGGGGCGGCGAAGAAACCGGCGGCGAACAGCAGCGAGTCGCCGGGCAGGAACGGGAAGAAGACGACGCCGGTCTCGATGAAGACGATCAGGAAGATGAAGCCAAGCGTGGGGGCGACGCCCATCGCGATCCAGCCGGCGATCGCGCCACGCGGATCCTTGAGCAGGTTGGCGATGAAATGAATGAATCCCATGGAAATCCTTGACGAGTGAGGACGCGGATGCGCCGTGACCATTCGTTACTTATTACCGACATCTATCAATAGCACGGCAGCCATACGGGCGGCTGTGTGGGTGGGATGCAGGCGGTGGGGGGCGACGACTTCTACGCGGGCACGCCGGCCGTCACCGCGCACGACGTCGGCGACGGCCGCGCGATCTTCGTCGGCACCGCGCTCGACGAGGACGGCATCGACGCGCTGTTCGACGACATGCTGCGCACGGCCGGCGTGGCGACGATCGACGCGCCCGAGGACGTCGAGGTCGCCAGTCGCGTCGGCGACGACGGCACCATGTACACAATCGTGACGAACACCGGCGACGCCACGCGCGTGTGGGAGCGCGCGGACGGTGAACGAATCGTGCTCGACCCCTTCGCGGTGCTGCTGTTTGAGAACGACGTGCAAGTCGCGACGCCGCAACGATGAACGACGTGCAACGATGAGCTACGTACCGGGGCGGCGCCGCAATGGCGGACCGCCCCGGCCGATATGGGCACGTCGTCGGTACAATTGGCGAGGACGGACAAAGAGGAGCGAACGATGACGAAACGCAGCGGCGTGCATCAGGTGCTCGCGTTCGAGATCAACACGAACTTCACGCGGTACGCACTGTTCACCGACGGACGGATGGGCATTCCCGGCACTTTCGCGACGCCGAACACCGATCTCGACGAATTCTACGACGCGCTCGTGCAGGTCGTGCGCAAACTCGGCGTGCAGCTCGACGGCATCGCGATCAGCATGCCTGGATTCATCAATCCGCGCACGCAGACAGCGGAGACAGCCGGCGCGCTGCGCATCCTGTACAAACAGCGCATCGGCGCCGAACTGACGGCGCGCCTCGGCGTCGACATCCCCACATGGATGGAGAACGACGCGAACTGCGCGGCGATGGCCGAAAAAATGACCGGCAACGCGCGCAAATGCGACGATTTCGTGCTCATCACGCTCGACATGGGCATGGGCGGCGCGCTGTTCCTCGACGGCAAGCTGCGGCGCGGCAAGGATTGGCGGGCCGGCGAACTCGGCACGATGATCATCAATTACGATTCCGCAGGCTCGCTGCCGCTGCATGACTTCGTCTCGACGATGAAACTCTCGCAGTGGTACGCCGAGGAATTTGGCGTCAACGAGGGCGACGTGCTGCCGAGCACATTGTTCCACAAGCTCGACGATCCGCGCGTGCGCGCAATCGTCGAACGGTGGCTGCGCTACGTGGCGGTCGCCATCTTCAACACCGTCGTCGCCGTCGACCCGCAGATCGTGCTCGTTGGCGGCAGCATCAGCCGCGAGCCGGCGCTCGTGCCGATGCTCGAGGACGCGCTGAACACGATCCGTGACTGGAAGGCGTTCAAAACGCAGATCAAACGCTGCCGCCACAGTGGCAACGCCGGGCTGGTCGGCGCTTATTTCATGTTCGTCGAGGAAGTCGTCGAACATGGCGGCGCCAGCGACGTGCTCGCCGTCGGCGCGCGCTGAGCGGAAGGTCGCTCAGCCGAGCTCCTGTAGCGTGTACGGCAGCAGGCAGCGCGTGTCGTGCGCGTCGAGCTCCGACGGGTCCATGCAGCCCTCCCACAGCGCACGCGGGAAGATGACGTCGCTGAAGCGCACCCACTCTTCGAGCAGATCGATTGATTCGTCGGCGAGCCAACGCTGCTGCAGGCCGTCCATCGCCGACTGCGCGAGCGTGAACAGATCGAAGAAACGTTCCTCGGTCATGCCGCGCGGCAGCAGCCAATTCATCGAACCGACCATCTCCCACAGCCGCATATGGCGGCCGGTGAAGAAACGGTGAGCCGGATGGTCGGGGTTGAGCGCCTCGCCGCTGAGCACGCAGAACAGCTGAATCATCTCCGGACGCTGCATGTTGTACAGCACGGTGTTCAGGCAGTAGCGCGGATAGCAGTAGATGCGGTGGCCGTCGCCGTCGACCGCCGACGCGCTCAACGCGGCGAACTCGTTCGATTCGGTCGTGTCGTAGCCTTCCGACAGGACCATGCGCAGCAGATCCTCTTTGGAATCGATGTAATGGTAGAGCGCGGCCTCGCTGATGCCGATCTCGTCTGAAATGTCCTGCAGCGACATGCCCCAGTAGCCTTTGACGGCGATTGTCTTCGACGCGGCGCGCAGGATCTGCAGATGCCGCTCCTCCTGACTCATGCGCTTGCGTTTGACGAAGCGTTTGCCCGAGGTTGTGTCGCGCACCGTGACCTCATGGGAGGCGAGCAGCGGCTTGCGCGGCTCATGGGACACGCCATGCTGCTCGAGGATCTGCTGCCATGCGGCGACTGTCATCATAGGTCCTTTGCTCGGCGCACGACGCCGACGATACGGGGATGGAGGATCGGCGTCGCGGTTTGCGGCCGACGGAGTTGTGGATTATCTGTGCATAGAAGTGTAGCGCGGGCGGGGACAGCGGGCTCAGCGGGCGAAAACACGGTCGAGCCACGCGAGTGCGAGGGACATCCAGACGTCGACGCCCGGTTCGATGCCGTCGGTGCCGCCCCAGGCGGTCTCGGCCGTCGCGAGCGACAGACCATGGCCGCCGGTCGGGAACAGATGCGCCTCGACCGGGACGCCGGCGGCCTTGCAGGCGGCGATGAGCCGCAGCGTGTTCTCGACCGGCACGCAGTCGTCTGGCACTGTGTGCCAGACGAAGACCGGCGGCGTCTTCGCATCGATATGCTCCTCGATCGACACTTCACGCATCAGTTCGGGATCGGGGTAGCGTTCGCCGAGCAATGCGCGGAAGCTGCCGTCATGGCGGAACTCGCCGGAGGTGATCACCGGATAGGACAGCATCATCGCGGCCGGACGCAGCATATCCGGGTCGTAACCGTGGGCGAGCAGCACGTCGTCGGACGCGCTCGTGGTGAAATCGGCGGTGAGATGGCCTCCGGCAGAGAATCCGATGACGGCGATGTGCGACGTATCGATATGCCATTCGTCGGCGTGCTCGTGCATCTGCCGCACCGCCTCGGCCACCTCGAGCACGGCGGTCGGGTAGACGGAAGGTTTGCACGAGTAGTGCAGGACGAACGCGTCGCAGCCGTGCGCGAGGAAACGCAGCGCGATCGGCTCGCCCTCGCGGCCGGTCGTCATCTCGTAGCCGCCGCCGGGCAGCACAAGGACGGCCGGACGGCGACGCTCGAGATCGATGTCGGGATAATTGTCGGGGATGTAGCCGGCGAAACGCGCGTCGGTGCCGTCGATGCCGCTGATCGTCGTCTCGAAATACTGCATGACACTCCTTGGTTCGGGTCGGCGACGTCGCCGGCACGGAAAATGAATCGTTCGCGACCCATATTAGTTCGGTCGTCGAAATATCTTCGCCGGCGGAGCGACGCCAGCCGTCAGATCCACGAATCGAACCACATATGGCTCAGCCAGAACTCATACGGCACCGGCATCGCCGTCCAGATCGGGTAGAAGAAGATCGAGACGAGCGTCGTCACGGCGAGCACGGCGGTGAGCGTCGCGCGCCACAATGTCGGCGAGCAGGTCGTGCGGATCCAGTCGAGCACATAGCAGATCGCGAGGATGATCCACGGCAGCAGCACGATTGAATAGAACGTGAAGGTCGTGCGATGCAGATACTGCGCCCACGGCAGCCAGCCGGCGAAGAAACCGGCGAGGACCGCCCAGATGCGCCAGTCGCCGCGTTTGGCGATCGCGATGCCGATCGCCACGAGCGTACACAGCGAGCCGAGCCACCAGATGACCGGATTGCCCAACGACGTCACGGCGGCGACGCATTCGCTCTTTGGTGCGAGCGAACACAGGCCCGGATGGTCGCCGAGCTTCTGCCAGTAGAAACTCGTCGGACGGATCTGCAACGGCCACGTCAGCGGATTCGCCTTGTAGTCGTGCGGCGCGTCGAGCGTCGTATGGAATTGCCACATCTGTCGGTGGTACTCGACGAACGAGCGCGCCGTCGGCGGCAGCCACTGGACGCCCTGGCCGGGATGGGACAACGCCCAGTCATGCATGTAGGAATCGGGATGGATGAACCAGCCGATCCACGTCGCCAGATAGCTCAGCGCGTACAGCGGAATCATGACCAGCGCGGCGAGCAGCCCGGAGCCGAGGCCGGCATTGAGGAACCAGCGCCGGTAGCCGGCCTGATGGTACAGCCACGCATCCCACAGCACGCTGATGACGCAGAAGACGGCGAAGAAATAGGTGCCCGACCATTTGACGCCAGTCGTCAAGCCGAGCAGGATGGCCGCGCCGACGCGGTACCACGAGAACGCGATCTGCGGCGGACGGCCATCCGGGTCGGCTTCGTGCGCGGCGAACAAACGCCGGCGCGACCAATCGCGGTGCATGACGAGCAGCATGAACGCGCCGAGCGCGAGCACCATGATGAAGTTGTCGAGCAGGCCGGTGCGGCTCAGCACAATGCCGACGCCGTCGATCGCCATCAGATAGCCGGCGACGAGCGCGATCGGCATGTTGCGCCACAGACGCAAGGTCAGGCGAATCAGGATGACGATCGCCGCGACACCGGCGAGCGCAGTCGCGATGCGCCACGCGTAGACGTGCTGCGCGCCGCCGCACAGTTTGAGCCCCAACGCTATGAGCCACTTGCCGAAGGGCGGGTGCACGACGTATTCGGCCGAGCTCAACCAGCCGCCGACGTCGCCGTGCGCGAAGGGGATGTTCGGGCTCACGCTCGCGCCGTCGTAGACGACGCTGTCCGGCCAGTCGCGCGGCTCGCCGGTGTTGAGCATCGTCCACGCGTCCTTGACGTAATAGGTCTCGTCGAAGACGACGGCGCGCGGCTCTCCCAAACGCACGATGCGCAGCAGCGCGCCGAAGAATGCAACGATGAGCGTCAGACCCCACGAGACGGGGGCGGACAGCGGCGGAGTGGGCGCGGTAGTGGCTGCGGTGGTTGCGGTGGTTGTTGTGTGTGCGCCGTCGTTGGCGGTGTCGTGCGCGCGGCGGCCGTGCCGCGGGCGCGTGGCCGCATGCATGACGTTGGCGAAGGATCTGGCAATGGACAATATCAAACCTCCGGACATTGTGGCGTCGACCGTGCCTTCGTTCGGCGCGCGTGTCCCACGCTACCGGAGGTCGTGTATGGCGGGGTGGGGTTCTTGGGGGCGGTGACGTTTTGGGGGACGCGCGCGGCATACTGAAGGCATGACGGCACACAGGATCGATGATGAAATGATCGGCGACGAAACAATCAATGACGATACGCGCGGCGGGTTCGCGGAGGACGGCGGTTCGGACGTCGATGTCGAGCTCGGCGGTACGTCGCTCGACGTCAATGTTCCACGTGGAACGGTCGTGCTCGCAGCGACGCCGATCGGCAATACGGCGGACGCGTCGGCGCGTCTCGTTGCGCTGCTCGAACGCGCCGACATCGTCGCCGCCGAGGACACGCGACGGCTGTACGCGCTCGTGAATCGCCTCGGCGTGCACGTGTCGGGACGCGTTGTCGCCAATCACGACCACAACGAGCGCGGCAAAGCCGACGGACTGCTCGACGAGGCGGCCGCCGGCGCGACGGTGCTCGTTGTCTCCGACGCGGGCATGCCGACGATCAACGATCCGGGACTGGCGATCGTGCGCCGCGCGATCGAACGCGGGCTGCCGGTGACGTGCGCGCCCGGGCCGTCCGCCGTGCTCGACGCGCTCGCGTTGTCCGGACTGCCGACCGACCGTTTCTGTTACGAAGGCTTCCTGCCGCGCAAACACGCCGAACGCGTGCAGCATCTGCGCGCACTCAAAGGCGAACGCCGCACGATCGTGTTCTATGAGACGCTGCATCGCATCGTCGACGCGATGGCCGACCTTGAGGAGGTGTTCGGCCCCGAACGCCCGATGGCGCTATGCCGCGAGCTGACGAAGGACTACGAACAGATCCGCCGCGGCACGATCGGCGAAATCAGGCACAGCGTCGAAACTGATCCGCCGCGCGGCGAGATGGTGCTTGTCATCGGCGGTGCGGCCGAGGGCGAAGGGCAGGCCGCCGAGACTCTGGACGTCGAGGCGCTCGCCGCGCTCGCGACACGCTATGCGCAGGAACACGACGTGCGCATCAAGGACGCGATCGCGAAGGTCGTCGCCGAACATCCGGGCGCGGACGGTGCGCTTGCGAACAAGAAACAGGTGTATGCGGCCGTGCTCGCTACGCGTGGCTGAACTGTCGGGCGCGGCTGAACCGTCGGGCGCGGCGGGACGGAATCGTCGGATGGTGGGAATCGTCGGGCGGAGGGAAGGTTGAACTGCCGCGTGCGCGGCGGAAACTCAAGCGCGCGAACGCTCGACGGAATCGAACAGCATCTGCAGCGTCTCGCGCACGCCGGGGCCGCCCTGCTGTGAGATGTATTCGAGCAGGTTCGCGTCGGCGGAACGGTTGACGATGACCCATTTGCGCAGCCGCGGCGCGTGGCGCGCGATGTGCCACAGGATTTCGAGCGGCGTGTCCGGGTCGCTTGCGACGGTCGGCGTCAGGCGCACCGGCGGTGCAGGTGGCGTCAGCGGCTCGGCACACTGTTCGCTCACGGCGCACTCCTCGGTTCGCATCGATTCGAGGCGGCGCTGGACGGAAAGCGCGCGTTTCGCGCACCCGCGGCGATGAAGCAAAGACATGGAACGTTCCCCCGATGGTCAAGGATAATTCGGTAACTGTAGGCGGCGGTGTCGAACAAGGTTGGTGGCGGTCGTGTCGGCAGCGGTTGCAGTGGTTGTCGTGTCGGTAGTGGTGGGTTGGCAGGCGTCGGTGGTGGGCGTCGGTCAGGCGATGCAGGCGAAATCGGCAATCACTTCGCGCGCCCGCTGCGCCGAGTGCAGGTAGGCGCAGCCTTCGAGGATGAGCAGGCAATCCTCGATGTCGATGCTGAAATGACGCAGCAGCTGCAGGATCAGCTCGTCGAGTGACTGCTCGTAGATGTCCTCCGGCGGGCACATCGCCAGGTCACAGACGGTGCGTTCGGGCGTCGTGATCGTCAGCGGGCCGACGACCTGCGTCTGTTTCGGCGGGACGCGGCGCTCGCGCACGTTGATCGGGCGCCCCATGAGCGGCGCGCGGTAATGCGTCGTCGACAGGACGTCGACGGCGCTCGGGAATTCGCCGCCGAGCCACACCCACGCCGCCGCGCGGCCGCAGGCGACGAGCTGCGGATTCGGTAGCATCGCCGCGACGATCGCGGCGCGGCCGTACAAGGTTTCGCCGTCGGCGCTGCGGTAGGCGTGGCTTTCGTCGAGCGCGACGAGCGCGCCGGCACGCACGAGCGTGCGCATCGCGAAAGGGCCGGGAAGGTTGTCATAGGTGTAGAGGACCGTTTGGCCGCTCGGATTGTCGGGAGAGTATTGGTTGTCGGGCGTGGCGGCGTCAGACGCGGCGGTGTCGTGTGGTGGATGGGTCGCGCTGTGGGCGGTATGGTCAGCGTGGCCGTTGGCGTCGTGGATCGGGAAGAGGCCATCGACGCTCGCCGACTCATAGGTGAAGCAGTCCGCCTTGCGCAGATCGATGCGCGGCGGCTGTCGTCTGTCGTCGCGCGTCGGGTCGGGCTGTAGGTCGTACTCTGCCGGCTGCCATAGCGGCAGCATCGGTTGGTAGGCCTCGGTATGTCGGTCATGAATGCCCATCGATTATGCCTCCTCTCGCCATTGATGGTTGTTGCTGTCGTTGTTTGGTTGTACTCGCTGGGCCGTCGTCGGCGCGGCGATGGGTAGGTGCGTGGCATGTCCGGTCGGGTGACGTAGCCCGTGGCATCGGTTGCCGTCGTATGATGACCGGACATGCCATGCGTGCGCCGTCGGCACCGCGGATGCGTCGTGACGCGTGGCACGAGCGTATGGGCGGTGCCCGTGGCCGCGCAAGTCAAAAGTCATCCGATGTGCATATGTGGATAATCGGCGTATTCCGCCCACCATCTGTGGATGAAAATGTGGAAGGAACATGACGTGTGGATAGTGCGTGCGCGCCATCCACACGTCATCCACAACAGGTTGATAATCAATCAGCTGAACACGGCGTCGACGATGCTCGAACGGTGAGTCGATATGCGGTGTTCGCGACGTGCGTCGCATACGTCGAAGGTGTCCGCGTGCTGCCGGATAATCGGCGCATGACTCATATTATGGTGAATGTCGCTTGGCCGTATGCGAACGGCCCCCGTCATATCGGTCACGTCGCGGGCTTCGGCGTACCTTCGGACGTCTACGCGCGCTACCAGCGCATGAAGGGCAACGACGTGCTCATGGTCTCCGGCACCGACGAGCACGGAACGCCGATCCTCGTCGAGGCGGACAAGGAAGGCGTCACGCCGCAGGAACTCGCCGACCATTACAATCGCGTCATCGCCTCCGACCTGTGCAATCTCGGCCTGAGCTACGATCTGTTCACGCGTACGACGACGAAGAATCATGAACTCGTCGTGCAGGAGATGTTCCGCCAGTGCCTGAAGAACGGATACATCTACAAGGGCACGCAGAAGGTCGCGATCTCGCCGTCGACCGGACGCACGCTGCCGGACCGCTACATCGAGGGCGAATGCCCGATCTGCCATGCGCCGGGCGCGCGCGGCGACCAGTGCGACAACTGCGGCAACGAACTCGACCCGGACGAGCTGATCAACCCGGTTTCGAAGATCAACGGCGAAACGCCGATCTTCCAGGAAAGCGAACACTACTTCCTCGATCTGCCGGCGCTCGCCGACGCGAACCTCGCGTGGCTCAAGACGCGTCAGGGCTGGCGTACGAACGTCCTCAACTTCTCGATTGGCCTGTTCCGTGAAGTCAAGCCGCGCGCGATCACGCGTGACATCGACTGGGGCATCCCGATTCCGGTCCCCGGCTGGGTCGACAACCCGAACAAGCGTCTGTACGTGTGGTTCGACGCCGTCATCGGCTATCTGTCGGCGTCGATCGAATGGGCGCGTCGCTCCGGCGACCCGGAGGCGTGGCGCAAGTGGTGGAACGACCCGTCGACGCCCGGCTACTACTTCATGGGCAAGGACAACATCACGTTCCATTCGCAGATCTGGCCTTCCGAGATGATCGCCTATAACGGCGGCGGCTCGAAAGGTGGCGAAGCCGGACAGCTCGGCCCGCTCAACCTGCCCGAGCAGGTCGTGGCCTCCGAGTTCATGACGATGGAAGGCAAGAAGTTCAGCTCGTCGCGCGGCATCGTCATCTATGTGAAGGACATCCTTGAACGTTATCCAGTGGACGCCGTCCGTTATTACATTTCGGTCGCCGGCCCGGAGAACTCCGATTCCGACTTCACGTGGTCCGAATTCGTCCGCCACAACAACGAGGAGCTCGCCGCGTCGTGGGGCAACCTCGTCAACCGTGTCGCGAACCTCATCGCGAAGAACTTCGGTGAGGTGCCGCCAATCGTTGAAGACAAGCTGACCGACGAGGATCGCGCGCTGCTCGCCGAGTCGGCGGCCGCCTTCGACGCGGTCGGCTCGCTCATTGAGACGCATCATCAGAAGAACGCGCTCAACGAGGCGATGCGTCTCGTCGGCGACATCAACAAGTACATCTCGGCGACTGAACCGTGGAAGATCAAGGACGATGCCGACCGTCTCGGCACCGTGCTCCATGTGGCCGCGCAGGCGGTGCTCGACGCGAACCATCTGCTCGCGCCGTTCCTGCCGCATTCGGCGCAGAAGGTGTGGGAGGCGCTTGGCGGCACCGGCACGTTCTCGCCGCTGCCGCACATCGAGGAGGTCACCGATCTGGATAACCCGGCCTTCCATTACCCGATCATCACCGGCGACTACGTGCTCGGCGAGACGTTGCGTCCGTGGAAGAGCGAACCGATCGAGGTCGGCGCGAAGGTTGCCAAGCCGACGCCGATCTTCGCGAAGATCCCGACCGAGGCCGTCGACGAGGAACTCGCCCGCTTCGAGACCGCGCTCAACGCGCGTCGCGAAGCCGAAGCGGCTCGCCTCGCCGCCGAGCAGGCGAAGCTCGCCGAATAGTCGACACCAGCGGATCCAAGCGGATCCACGAGGCCGGCGGGAACAAACTTGTCTCCGCCGGCCTTCGCCATGTGTCGGGCGGGTCCGTCTGGCCGGTTGTGAACGTCTGCGGTGCGGTTCGTGCCGGTGATGTTCACGGGGATGGCCGGTTGTGAACGTTCCGGGTGTGATTGGCGTCGGTTACGTTCGCGGAGATGGATTTCCGCGGACGCGGCAGGTTGCAGGACGGATGCGGCGCGGAGGCACGCAACGGGTTTTGCTGGAGGCGAAGGGCGGTGTGATGGTGGCACGGCGATGGACGGAACTGCGGGTTGGCGTTGGCGGAAGTGGGGCAATCGTTGGAATGGTGCCGTTTTGGCGACGCTGAGATCGGTTGCGTACATGCGCGCCGCCGGCCGATTTTCCCGTTCCGCACCTGTTTTCAGGGAATTTTCAGAAAATCGTAGCGTCGCACTCAGCAACGGGCGGTTATATGAAACATGTCAGCGATCACAAGCTCGCCGGCGAGGTTCCTTCCAAGAACCCCATAACTGAACCCTTCTTCTCTCTTCTCTCTATGAAATGCCGGCGGCCTTCTCTCCGCCGGCTTTTTCTTTCCCTACTCCACCGCGTCCGTGATCATCGCGTACTGCGACTCGACGAGCCGCCAGTAGTGGCCGCGCTTGGCCATCAGCTCGTCGTGCGTGCCCTGTTCGACGATCTGCCCGTGGTCGATGAAGCAGATAACGTCGGCGTTCTCGATCGTGCTCAGCCGGTGCGCGATGATGAAACTCGTGCGTCCGACGAGCAGATGCTCGAGGCCGGCCTGCAGCGCCTCCTCGGTCTTCGTGTCGATGTTGCTCGTCGCCTCGTCGAGGATCAGGATGCGCGGATCGGCGAGCAGCACGCGCGCGAAGGCGATGAGCTGCCGCTGTCCCATCGACAACGTCGCGCCGCGCTCCTCGACGACCGTGTCGTAGCCGTTGGGCAGATGTTCGATGAATTCATGCGCATGCACGGCCTTCGCAGCGCGCTCGATCTCCTCGTCGGTCGCGTCGAGCCTGCCGTAGCGGATGTTGTCGCGGATCGTGCCGGAGAAGATGAACGTATCCTGCAGCATGACGCCCATCTGCCGCCGCAGCGACGCGAGCGTCACGTCGCGTACGTTGTATCCGTCGATCGTCACCGACCCTTCCGCCACGTCGTAGAACCGCGACAGCAGATTGATGATCGTCGTCTTGCCGGCGCCGGTCGGCCCGACGAGTGCGACCGTCTGCCCGGGGGAGACGTGCAGATCCACGAGATTGAGGATGTTCCTGCTGTCCGGTTCGTAGCGGAACACGACGTCGTTGAAATCGACTTTGCCGCGCACCGGCGGCAGTGCAACAGCGTCGTCCGCGTCGGTGATCTCCGGCTGCACATCCATCGTCTCGAAGATGCGTTCGAGATACGCGGAGCAGGTGATCAGCTGATTGTAGAAGTTGCCGATGTTGATGACCGGGTTCCAGAAGTTGTTCGCATAGCCGATGAACGCGATCAGTGTGCCGGTCGTCGCCGCGACGCCGCCGATGTTCATGATGCCGACGTAGTACAGCAGCGCCATCGTGCTCATCGAGATGATTTCGATGCTCGGCCACATCAGGAACTGCAGATGCACCGAACGCATCCACGCCGTGCGCACGGCGCCCTGCTGCTCCTGGAACGTGTGGTACTGTTCCTGCTCGCGCGCGAAGGTCTGCGTCGTCTTGACGCCGGCGATCGACTCGTGGATGAAGGCGTTGAGGTTGCTCTGCTTGTTGGAGAGGTTCTGGTACGCCTTGCGCTGGAAGTGCTGCAGCACGCGCACGGCGATGATGAGCAGCGGGAAGAGGACGAGGCTCCACAGCGCGAGCCGCCAGTCGATGACGAACATGATCACCAACGTGATGACAAACGTGAACACGTCCGAGATGACGTTGATCAGTCCCGAACTGAGCGTGTCCGACAGCGTGTTCACATAGTTGACGACGCGGATCAGGATTTTGCCGTGCGGCCGCGAATCGAAATAGCTGAACGGCAGCGTCTGGATGTGCGTGAACAGGTCGCGGCGCATGTCCTTGAGCATCATCTGCCCGACGCGCGTGATTTCCAACGTGCGGTAGCGCAGCGCGATCTCGTAGAGCACGATCAGCACGAGCATGATCGCCGATATCCATCCGAGCAGCCCGTAGTTGCCGTGCGGCAGCACGTCGTCGATGACGACCTTCGTCAGATACGGCACGCTCACGGCGATGCAGCTCATCGACATGACGACGGCCACGATTTTCGCGATGCGCGCGCGGTACGGCCTCATGTAGACGGTGATGCGTTTGAGGTCGCTGAGATTGATCTGTTCTTCGAGTTCCTCGTCTTCGCGGAAGGTGTTGCGTTTCGCCATTGCTGTCTCCTCCTTTCTGCGTGTGCCGCGCTCAGCGCGCGCCCGTCTCGTCGTCGATGGCGTATCCCTGCGCCTGCCCGGACTGTGCGCCGAGCTGCTTGTGGTAGATCGCCCAGTATCTGCCGTGTTTGGTGACGAGTTGCTCATGCGTGCCGCGTTCGACGATGCGTCCGTGCTCGAGCACGAGGATGAGGTCGCTGTCTTTGATCGACGAGATGCGGTGCGCGATCGTCACGATCGTCTTGTCGCCGTCGAGTTCGTTGAGGTGTCGCCTGATCTTCGCTTCCGTCTCCATGTCGACTGCGCTCGTCGTGTCGTCCATGATCAGGATCGACGGGTCGTCGGCGATTGCGCGCGCGAGCGACAGGCGCTGCTTCTGGCCGCCCGACAGGCCGACGCCGCGTTCGCCGACGACGGTGTCGTAGCCTTCGGGCATCCGTTCGATGAAGTCGTCGGCGCCGGCGATGAATGCGATGTGCCTGATGTATTCGGGTGTCGGGGCGTGCGCGCCGTCGACACCGAAGCTGATGTTGCCGCCGATCGTGTCCGAGAACAGGAACGTGTCCTGTGCGACGACGCTCACCTGCGAGCGCAGCGTGTGCAGCGGCCAGTCGCGCGCGTCGATGCCGTCGATGAGTACGCGTCCGCGCGTGGGGTCGTAGAAGCGCGCGATCATGTTGACGAGCGTCGATTTGCCGGCGCCGGTTTCGCCGAGGATGCCGAGGCGTGCGCCCGCCGGGATCGCGAAATCGATGTCCGTCAGGATTGGCGTGTCCGGATCGTCGGGGAACGAGAAGTCGACGTGTTCGAAGCGGATCGAGCCGTTGATGTGCGCGGGGGTCGCGGCGACCGTCGTGTGCGCGGCGGACGTCGAGGCAGAAGTCGAGTCGGCCGCCGATCCAGTCGTCGACTCAAATGTCGCAGCAGCCGCCGCGTCGGCGTGCGGCTCCTGGATGCGCGGCGTCGCCGTGAGCAGACGGCGGATCTTGACGCATGAGGCGTTGAAACGCTGCCAGTCGTTGACGAGCCATCCTGATTGGCGCACCGGCGAATCAATCATCCACAGATACGAGCTGAACGCGACGAGGCCGCCGAGCGTCATGTTGCCTTTCAGGACAAGGAAGCCGCCAAGCGCGATCGTGATGAGCTGCAGCGAGAAGCCGAGGCCGTCGAGCCATGGCATGTAGCGGCGCGTGTTACGTGCCATGTCCATGTTGCGTTCCATGTAGTCGTCGTTGCGTTCGTCGAATTTCTCCGTCTCGTAGTCTTCGCGCACGAAGGCCTTGACGACGCGGTTGCCTTCGATGTTCTCCTCGACCATCGAATTCATCGACGCGAGCGAATTGCGGATTGCGAGGAACAGCGGTTTCGCGTGCTGCGACAGCTTGCGCGTGAGCACGAAGAGGAACGGCGTGACGCAGGCGAGCGCGAGTGCGAGCCGCCAGTCGATCGACGTCATCATCGCGAGCGCGCCGACGAACATGACGACGCAGTTGATCGCCTGATAGCTCACCCAGCTGAGCAGATGGCGGATCGCGTCGGTGTCTGAGGTCATGCGGCTCATGATGTCGCCGGTGCGCGTGTGGTTGAAGTAGTTGAAGTCGAGCGTGTGCAGTTTCTCGTATTCGTCGCTGACGAGACGGAAGACGGTGTTCTGCCCGAAGCGTTCCATCCACATCGCGTTGCCGTAGTAGGCGGCATCGCGCACGATCGTGACGACGATCATCAGGATGCACAACGTGGCGAGCAGTTTGAGCTGCCGTTGTTCGATGACCTGATCGACGATGCGCGCCGAGATCAGCGGCGTGACGAGTGCCATCGCGGCGCTGACGAAGTAGAGGATGATCGCGCCGATCGCGCGCGGCAGGTCGGGTTTGCAATACGCCATGAGCCAGCGCAGGTTGCCGGCGTGTTCGTTGCGTTTCGGATTGACGTACATCGGTGGTCTCAGAGCTCCTGTGCGCTGCGGTTCACCGGAACGGATGGATAGTTCATCCGGCGAATGAAATGGTCGTCTTGCATTATGTGCACATGCCGCCGCCCATGCAAACCGGCGTCGGCGTCGGCGTGTCGGCGGTATATCGTGGTCGTTGCTGCCACACTCGGGCATCCGTCGGCGCGTTTCACCGCAGGGCACAGCGCGACCGGCGGCGGCAGGCTCGCGTGCATAATGGAATCAAAGGAAATGGACGAGGACGGATCACGATGCGGACGGCATCGGCGACCCGTGGGATTCCCACGGGCACGGAGCCGCATGCGGGCAGCATGGAGGAAAGGCGACGGCGATGACTGGCGTAGTGGAGCGAATGCTGGGTGGCGAGGAACGCATCGCGGGTCGGCTGATCCCCGACGCCGCCGGACGGTTCGTCTGGGGCAACGGCGTCATCACGATGGTGTTCGAGGCCTCGGACGCCGCACCAGTGCGGCTCGTCGGCCTGTCGGGACGCGGCATGTCGCCGGTCGACGCGAACATCCCCGGCGAACCCGACGCGCAACCGATCGTCGAACTGCGCTCGTCGATCGACGGCGGCGGCGACAACCGTCTGCAGCTCGCCGCCTCGGCCGCAGGACTCAAACTGCGTTTCGTCAAGGCGCTGCTCGTCTCGCCGCCGGCCGACGAAAGCATGGGCAGCGGCCCGAACGCCAAGCCGATGGACGCGCTCGCGATTGTGCAGCGTGACCCGAACGGCAACGGTCCGCTCGTCATCTCCGTGTTCAAGACGCGCACCGGCCTGAGCGCCGTGCGCACCTATACGATGCTGCACAACGACGACGAATACCCGGTCGAGGCTGTCTCGTCGATGAATGTGACGTTGCCGCTCGCGGCCGCGCGTCTCGACGATGCGCAGACGCTCATCTACTCCGGCGAAAGCTCATGGGATCTCGAGAACGCGTGGAGCTGCCAGCCGTTGCGCGCGACGCCGTTGCGCGACCGCGACCAGCACGTCAACCCGGGCATGTCGTCGGCGCGTTTCGCGCGCAGCTCGTCGTCGACGTGGTCGACCGGCGAATACCAGCCGGCGGGCATCGTCGAAGGCTTCAGCGAGGACGTCGCCGCGCGTCCCTTCTCGTTCATGTGGCAGATCGAGCACAACGGCGCGTGGGAGTGGGAGATCGGCGAGGACGATCCGGGTATCCGCGTGAGCGCCTACGGTCCTGAATACCGCGACCATCAGTGGTTCACGATGCTCGGCGAGGGCAACGATTTCATCTCCGTGCCTGTCGCCTTCGCGATCTGCGCCGGCGACTGGCAGCGCGTCGTCGCCGAGATGACGGTGCACCGCCGCGTGCTGCGCCGCCACCACGCGGCGGCGCAGGGCCGTTCCGGGGTCTTCGACGATACGCTGCTGCGCGTTGTCTACAACGATTACATGAACACGCTGTGGGGCGATCCGACGATTGAGAAGGAGCTGCCGCTCGTCGAAGGCGCCTCGAAGGTCGGCGCCGACGTCTTCTGCATCGACGCCGGCTGGTATGACGACGAGGGCGGCGGCTGGTGGGACATGGTCGGCGAATGGCAGCCGTCCTGCGACCGTTTCGGCACCGTGCGCCTCGCCGGACTCATCCACGACATTCAGGCGCACGGCATGATCGCGGGCCTGTGGCTCGAACCGGAGGTCGTCGGCGTGCGTTCGCCGATCGCCAAGGAGCTGCCTGACGACGCGTTCTTCTGCCGGCACGGGCGCCGCGTCGCCGACCAGGGTCGCTACCATCTCGATTTCCGTTCGCCGGTGGCGCGCGAACATGCGAACGCGACCGTCGACCGTCTCATCGACGAATTCGGCATCGGCTATTTCAAGTTCGACTACAACACGATGCCGGGCGTCGGCACCGACGTGCACGTCGACTCGGTCGGTGAGGGGCTGCTCGAACACTGCCGCGCCGTGCAGGACTGGATCGACGACGTGCGCCGCCGCCATCCCGAGGTCATTATCGAGAACTGCGGCTCGGGCGCGATGCGCGCCGACTATGCGATGCTCGGCCGACTCGATCTGCAGTCGACCTCCGACCAGGCCGATCCGCTCGTCTACGCGGCGATCGCCGCCGGCGCAGGCATGACGGTCCTGCCCGAACAGCAGGGCAACTGGGGCTACGCGCAGGAGGAGATGGACGACGAGAAGGCCGTCTTCACGCTGACCGCCGGCATCCTCGGGCGTCTGTACCTGTCCGGATTCATCAACCGCATGGATCCGATGCGCCTCGCGCTTGTACGCGACGCCGTCGCTCTGCACCGCAAGGTGCTCGACGAACAAGGCCATGTGATGCCGTGGTGGCCGTACGAACTGCCCGATTTTCGGGACACATGGCTCGCCTACGGCCTGCGGCACGACGAACGCATCTCGAAGGACCTGTACCCGGAGGTCGCCGGCATCATCGGCGAACACGGCCACCGCGAATACCTCGCTGTGTGGCGGCGCGGCGGCATCAGCTCGATGTATCTGAACCTCGGCGAAGGCGCGCACATCACGCAGGTCTTCCCCGACCCGGCGCATCCGGAACACGCGCCGAGCGCGAAACCATGGACGATCGAACAAGTCGATCCGCAGACGGTGTGCCTGACGGTTGCGAACGACGACGTGCCATCGGCGCGCATCTTCGCGGTGACCTACGACGACGCCGGCAAGGAATCGGAATCGGAAGGTGCGAGCAGGGCATGAGCAAAAAACACCGCGACCGCAACTGGGCGCCCGCGCCGCCGGCGTTGCCCGCCGATGCGCAGGTCATCGACAACCACACGCATGTCGCCTCCGTCGTGCCGTTCTCGCAGGCGATGAGCCATGAGGCGCAGGAACGCGGACAGGACCCGGTGCCCATCTACAGCGTCGATGAACTGCTCAAACAAGCGGCCGCCGTCGGCGTCGAAGGCGTCATCGATTCCGGCTGCGAACTGCCCGACCTGATGACGGCCGTCGACATGGCGAGGGAACACCCCGGCGTCGTGCACGCGGCCATCGCGATCCACCCGAACGAATCGGTCCTCCACGGCCATCGCGGCGCACCCGGCCCCGACGGACTGCCGGTGCGCTACAAGCCGTGGCACGACGTGAGCGTCGACGACGCGATCGCCGAAGTGCACCGCATCGCCGTCACCTACCCGAAGCAGGTCGTCGCGATCGGCGAAACCGGCATGGACCTGTTCCGCACCGGCGCAAGCGCGAAGGAGCTGCAGCGCGACGCGTTCCGCGCGCACATCGCGCTCGCGAAGGAACTCGACCTGCCGATGCAGATTCACGACCGCGACGCGCACCGCGACGTCATCGAAACGCTGCTCGCCGACGGCGCGCCGCGCAAAACCGTCTTCCACAGCTATTCGGGCGACGCTGAGATGGCGCAGATCGCGCGCGAGCACGGCTGGTATCTGTCGCTTTCGGGCACGTCGAGCTACAAAGGCAACGACGGCATCCGCGAATCGGCGAGGATCGTCGGCCTCGACCACGTCATGGTCGAGACGGACGCGCCGTATCTGACGCCGATGCCGTACCGCGGACGGACGAATGCGCCGTATATGATTCCATACACTTTGCAATCCCTTGCCCAATATCTTGAGATGCCGATCGAGGAGGTCGCGCGGGCGACGCGGGCGACGACACGCGAAGTGTACGGCGTGTGAGCGCGGCCGCGCAATCGGATGGATAATCGATTGCGCATAGCTGCGCAAACGGCGTCATGAAGCCGCGCGTCGGCTGTGTGATGGCACTGCGACAGTTGTGTGACACGCCGTGCGGCGGCCGTCTGGCGGCTGCGTGCGGCGGAGCGAATGACGCGGTGTAGGCGGTGGCCTCGACGATATGGGCGGCGGTATGCTGTAGGAAAACGTGGCATAAGTCGGCTTGCGTGACGCGATAGTGTTCCCTATTGCATATTTTGCAAGTGCGGATCCGCGCGGCCGAAGATAAGCGAACAACGACGGGGAGAACCCGATGATGCGGCCGGCCGGATCCTGCTCGTGAAAGGAACCGCGATGGCTGCAAAGCCGGAAGACAACGGCGAGGACACGCTGCTCAAGCGCGCCGCCCAATACACGAAAGCTCCGAAGGTCTCCCACAAGGTGCTGACCAAACAGGAGCGCGAGGAGATCCTCAAGGAGCACAAGCTCCGCCAGGCGCAGGCTGAACGCCTCGAATCGACGGGATCGTCGGGCCCTGTCGGACGCGCATGGCGTAGACTCCAATCAAGCCCCGACAAGGTGTCGCTCGCGATGGCGCTCGTCGCGCTCGGCGTCGTCTACGGCGACATCGGCACGTCGCCGCTGTACACGATGCAGACCTTCCTCTACGGGCGCGGTGGCATGGCAAACACGACCGACGAATCGGTCATCGGCATGCTTTCGCTCGTGTTCTGGTCGATGACGCTCATCACGACCGTCGAATACGTGCTCATCTGCATGCGAGCCGACAATCACGGCGAAGGCGGCATCCTCGCGCTCTATTCGCGTCTGCGCCGCTACGGCAAATGGCTCGCCGTGCCGGCGATGATCGGCGGCGCCGCGTTTCTGGCGGATTCGGTGCTCACGCCGGCGATGTCGATCAGCTCGGCCGTCGAAGGCCTGACGACGCTGCCGTGGCTCGAACGCGTCTTCGAGGAGAACTCGGGGCTCACCGAGATGATCGCCCTCGTCATCCTGCTGTGCGTGTTCGCGATCCAGTCGCGCGGCACCGAAAGCATCGGACGCGTCTTCGGCTCGATCGTGCTCGTCTGGTTCCTGTTCATCGGCGTCATCGGACTCGTGAACATGTCGGGCGACTGGAGCGTGCTGCGCGCACTCAACCCGGTGCACGGCATCACGTTCCTGTTCAGCGGACAGAACGTCGCCGGCATCGCACTGATGGGAACGGTGTTCTTGTCCATCACCGGCGCCGAGGCGCTGTATTCGGACATGGGCCATGTGGGACGCGGCAACATCTACCTGACGTGGCCTTTCGTCAACCTCGCGCTTGTGCTGTGCTATTTCGGGCAGGGCGCGTGGATCATGAACCATATCGGCGACGCCGCCTATCTGAAGTCGGTGCCGAATCCGTTCTTTGCGATGATGACGCCGAGTGTGCGCGGCGTGGCCGTCGTGCTGTCGGTGGCCGCCGGCATCATCGCCTCGCAGGCGCTCATCTCCGGCGCGTTCACAATCGTCTCGGAGGCGACCGGCCTCAACTGGATGCCGCATATGCAGGTGCGGTATCCGTCGCGCACGCGCGGACAGCTGTACATTCCGATGATCAACGCCGTGCTGTGCGTCTCGACGGTGTCCGTGCTGCTGATCTTCCATGATTCCGAGCACATCGCCGCCGCCTACGGCCTTGCGCTCACCGTCACGATGATCATGACGTCGGTGCTCGTGACCGTCTACCTGTGGCATCTGCGTTCGCGATTCGCCGCTGTGCTGTTCGCGATCGTGTTCCCGTCGATCATGGTCATGTTCTTCGTCGCGTCGATGGCGAAGTTCCTGCACGGCGGCTGGTTCACGATGCTGCTCATGCTCGCGATCCTCGGCGTCATGTACACGTGGGATCAGGGTACGATGCTCGAACGCGCGCAGCGGCGCCACATGAGCGCAAAGGAGTGCCTGCCGGTGCTGCAGCGGCTCCATGAGGATGCGGCGGTGCCGTATTATTCGGACAACATCGTCTACCTGACGAGCGATCAGGAGATGGGCCGATTCGACACGGACATCTTCTTCTCGATCTTCGCGAACCATCCGAAGCGTGCGCGCGCATGGTGGGCCGTCTCCGTCGAAACCGCCGACGAGCCGTTCACACGCGAATACTCGGTGGAGACTTTCGGCACCGATTACGTGTTCCGCGTGCGCATGCGCCTCGGCTTCAAGGTCTCGCAGTCGATTCCGGCGTACCTGCATCAGATCATGCACGACCTGCTGCGCTCGGGCGAACTGCCGAAGCAGACGACGCGCTATCCGAAGGTGGACGCCGATCCCGAGATCGGGCCGATCCGCTACGTGCTGATCCATAAGGAGCTCATGCCCGAATCGAAGGTGTCGTCCGGCGGCGCGATGGCGCTGCGCGTCAAGTACGCGATCCGTCATGTGGCCGGCTCGCCGATCAAATGGTTCGGCCTGGCGCCGTACGACCCGGTCACCGAGGTGCAGCCGCTCTTCCTGTCCACGGTGCGCCCGCCCCGCCTCAAGCGCATCATGTGACGGCGGCGGTGTCGGCGGCGCCATTCGGGCGCCTTTGAGGACGTCAGAACTAAAACCGATAGCGAAAATGCGAGAAACGCACGCGCGCGCAACAGGCAGCAGTTACAGTATCCACCATGTGCAGATTGCTTGGATACGCCACGAACGATGTCAACGCGAGCCTTCATCAGGTGCTTGGCATGCGCGCGTGCGCCGCGTTCCGCGATCTGAGCGTCATCCACAATGACGGCTGGGGCGCCGCGCTCATCACCGAACCGATGGCCGCCGCCCATGTGACCGACGGCGGCGCGCCGTCGCCGGAGACCGGTTCCGCGCTGTACCGCAACACAATCGCCGCCCACTACGACCCGATCTTCGACGAACTCGCGTCGGTCGGAGCGCGCAGCGCGCTGTTCCATCTGCGACTCGCCAGCTCCAACCTGCCGCTCATCCTCGAAAACCAGCATCCGTTCTTCGCGAACGGGCTAAGCTTCATCCACAACGGCGACATCTCCGACGAGCAGGGCCGCAACATCACGACGAACCGTTCATATCCGATCGACCACAGCCTCGTCCAGGAAACTGGCGGCCGTTCCGATTCCGCGATCTACTTCGCGACAGTGCTGCAGTATCTGGGCGTCGGCTACGAACTCGAGGAGGCGCTCGCGCAAGCCGTCAAGGAGCTGCGCGCCGCGTATCCGCTCAGCAGCTACAACTGCATGATCCAAAGCAAGGACACGTTCATCGCGCTGCGCGCCGAAAGCGGCGGCCCGACGCGTCAGGGCGTCGTCGACGTCTACGCGCGTTACGGCCGCGCCAACGAAGCCGGGGATTACGCGGTGCTGCGCTACCGTGACCTCGCCGGCGCGACGGACGACACGTCGCTGCGCGGCGTCGTCGTGACGAGCTCCGGTTACGCGCAGCCGGAAACGGAAGGCTGGCGTGAGCTCGGCAACAACCAGATGATCGTCGCGTCCAACCGCACCGGCGACTACCGCATCCGCGCGATCTGATCAATCTCATCAATCTGGGTAGACGTCTCATCAATCTGGGTAGGTTGGTTGATGAGGGCATGCCGCTGCCACCGCCTTTGCCTGCCGGAATACCCTGAGGGAGTGTACGGCGGGCGGCGTTACGATGACGGTATGACCGGAACGATTCCCACACTTGAGCAGATCGACGCGGTGCACCGCAAGGTTGCGCCGTCGCAGGCCGCATACGACCTCATCCACACCCACTGCGTCATCGTCGCCGACATCACGCGGCGGCTCGCGCATCGTCAGAACGCGTTGTTCATGCGACGCTGCACATTGACCGATGTGCACGCCGAGCAGGTCGACGTGCCGCCGACCGACGGTGTCGCAGGCGGACTCGTGCCGCCGCGTTACATCGACGTCGATACGGCGGTGCGCGGCGCGATGGTGCACGACATCGGCACGTATCTCGTGCTTCGGGAGAACGGTGCCAACGGCGGTCCGCTCAAATTCGGCGACAACTACATCGAACATGGACTGCTCGGCTACCGGCTGTTGCTCGACGAGGGCATCGACGAGTCGATTGCGCAGTTCGCGCGCAACCACACCGGCGTCGGACTCACCAAGGAGGCGGTCGCGCGGCAGCATCTGCCGCTGCCGCCGGACGACTACGTGCCGCTCAACCTCGAGCAGGAGATCGTCATGGTCGCCGATAAATACAACAGCAAATCGGTGCCGCCGCGCTTCCTGACGTCCGCGACCTATGCGCGCAAGGCGGCGCGCTTCGGCGAGGCCAACCGCGACGAATGGCTCGAACTCGTGCGCAAATACGGCGAGCCGCCGGTCGCCGCGCTCGCCGAGCACTACCACCAGAAGCTGACCTGAGCGCGCCAGCTGATCTGGGCATGGCACGATACACGAACCGCCCGAACGATCATCGAAGATCGTTCGGGCGGTTCCGCGTGATGCCGCTGTTGTCAGAGTCGGCGGGGCTGCTCAGCGCAGATCGATTGTCTCGTCGAGCTGAGCGGCGACCTGCGGGTCGGCGGTGACGACGATGACGGTGCGCGCCTTCGTGTCGGTGTGCAGTTGCGCGCACAGCAGATCGAGGATCGTCGTCGCGTCGTCGCCGTCGAGCGCGGCCGTCGGTTCGTCGGCGACGATGATGTCCGGATCGGTCGCGATCGCGCGGGCGACGGCCACGCGCGACGCGTCGACGGCGTCGAGATCGCGCACGCGGGTGCGCGCGTGATCGGCAGTCGCAATCGCGGCGGAATCATCGGCGGAATCGGCGGTGTCGGAATCGGCGGAATCAGTGAAGCCGACGGCACGCAGCAGGTCCTGCGCGACGACCGGGATCGGCTTGAGGAAGTTGCGGCCGGACGCGTCCATCGTATAGATGAGGTTGTCGGCGGCGCTCAGCTCGCGGCGCAGCGGCCACATCGCGAGGATCGCGCCGATGCGGTGGCCGCGCAGCTCGAGCGGGCTGAGATCGGCGAAGGACGTCGTCTTCGTCAGCACGCGGCCGCGCGTCGGCATCAGGAAACCGGTCAGCAGCGCGACGAGCGTGTTGTGCCGGCGGTCGTCGTCACTGTCGACGAGGATGCCGTAGCTGCGGCCGGCTTCGCAGCGCAATGTCAGATCGTCCCAGATGTGTTCGTGGGTCTTGCGGTCGTCGACGCCGACGCCGTCGAAGGCGAGCATCGGATAGGCGCGGAACACGGCGTCGTCGGCGTCGCTGTGACGGCTCTCCTTGTCGAGCGTCGCCGACACGGACGCCGATACCGACGCCGCGTCATCGGCGGTGGGGGAGGTAGTTGCGGCGGTCGCGTTTCCGGCGTCATCGGTCGTGTCGGTCGTATCGCCATCAGTCGCGGCAGTGGTGTCATCGGCAGTAGTGTCGGCGGAGTCGTCGAGTTCCTCGGCGAGCTCTTCGATGCCGCTCGTGCCGTCGATCGAGATTGCCGGCGCATCGTCATAATCGATTGTGTAAGCGATGCTCGTCGTGCCGCCGTCGGTCGTTTCGTCGGCGTCCTTCGCGGGCGTCGTCGTCTGTTCGTCGGTCATGCCTGCTCCTTTTCCGTCGTCGATGCCGTGTCGTCGTGATCATCCGCGTCATCATCCGTGCGATCATCCGCGCTGTCCTCGTCGTCGCGCGTCAGATACGGCGACGCGAACAGTTGCGCGGTCGGGAACGCGGCGACGCGGATGCCGGCGATCGCCGCGAGCACAAGGCAGCCGATGACGCTGATCCAGATGAGGTTCCACACGAGCGCGCCCGGCAACGTGAAGCTGTGGCCGTCGACGAAGTTGCCGGCGAGCGGATTCGCCGTGCAGCAGCCGACGATCAGACCGATCGCGGCGCCGAGCAGCGTCGGCCACAGGATTTCGTTCATGAACTGCCATGCAAGGCGCCCCTTCGTGACGCCCACCTGCAGCGCGAAGCCAATTTCCTCGCGACGCGGCAGCACCTGCAGCAGCGTGAGCGCAAGCAGCAGCGCGCCGCCGATCGACCACAGCGCAATCAGCATGAGTCGGGTGTTCGCTGCGAGCGAGTCGAGCGGCTTGAGCGAACGCTCGTACTGGTCGATCGTCGGCGAGGACAGTCGGTAGCCGCTCGGCAGTTTGACGTCCTTGACCGCCTGCTTGAAGGCGTTGTACTGGGCGATGCCCTGGAACATGAACACGACGTTGACGTCGGGGCGCTGCCAGCCGGAGGCATCGAGCGGGTCAAGATCGTCGGCGGCGAAGGAATAGTAGGTCGTGTAGAGCACGTTGTCGCGCACGTATTTCGCGAACTGCGCACTGCCGGAGGCCGGATCGGTGTATTCGTACAGGCCGCACACCGTGTAGTTGTAGGTCGTTTTCGCGTCCTTCGCGTTGCCGAGCGTGACCTTGTCGCCGACCTTGATGCCGTTCTTGTCGGCGAGCGACTTCGACATGATGAGATCGTGGCGGGTGACGTCCTCGTAGCCGAGTCCCTTGCCGTCGACGATCCGGTAGCTGCCGTAGCTGTTCGCGGCGACGGCCTGCTCGCTCAGGTAGGACTGCAAGGTGAAGTCGCCGCCGGTTTCGTCGGCGTCGACGTCCGCCTGCTGCGCTCCGGCGACCGGCTTGAGTTTGCCGTCGCCGCGCACCGGCACCGAATCGATGAGCGTGTAGCCGAAGGTCGCGTTCTTCTCGTTGGCTGCGGCGCCGATGCCGTTGTAGGCGTCCCACGTCATGTAGTTCTTCGTCGAATCGGCGTTGTCGCCCTGCGCCTGCACCTTGCTCAGGTCGCTTGGCGTGAAGACGCCGAGCGGTGCCAGCTGGTCGTAGCGTGCGCCATGCGCCTCGTTGTACTCGTGCAGCACGGCCACGCCGAAGGCCGACCAGAGGGTGACCAGCAGGCTGACGATGAGCGTCAGCAGGTTCCTCCAGGGGTGACGGCGCAACGCGGACCATGCGTTCTTCGCAACGAACATCCGTTGTCTCCCGTTGATTGTTCCCGATGTGCGCGCGCCCGCTGGGGCCGTGCACGTTCACTACCGTGATTGTATCTAGCAAGGCGGTCTGAACAATGCCTGAATGGCCGCGGCTTCGCGCACGGTGAGCGTCGCGATGTGCGTATCCACATTCGCCGTCGCATTGTGGATGACACGCCCGCTGTCCACATATCCACAATCGTTTGTGCGGCGGTGGCGGCGCAGCCCGGCGGCATGCGAGGGTGGACGTGGGACGTCGGCGATGGCCGCCGACGGTGTGGTAGCCGCATCCCGCGGCGGTAAGGAGCACCCATGCGCGATACCTACACCTTCGATTCCGAGGCGTTTCTAGCGACGCTCGCCGCGCTGACCTCGCGTTTCGAACAGGTCGTCGCATCGTCAGCGCTGTCGTTCGACGGCATCGACGACGACGCCAACCCGATCCAGCATCCGGAACGCCGCGACGACGGCGTCGCGCCCGCCCGTGTCCTCTTCGACGATGGAAGTTCGGCTGACGGAAGTTCGGCTGACGATATCAACGTCGTCGACGATGGTCAGTCGTGCGACGAACGCGGCGTCGTGCGCGAACGGATGCGCAACAGCGAAGGGAAGGTGGACGCGCGCATTCTCGAACTCGCGGCGGAATTGTTCGGCGGCACCTGCTGGGCGTCGCTCATCGGCGTCGCGTCCCTTGGTTTCGACGATGCCATCGTCGACGTGGCGCGCGCATTCATGCTGCACACGGCGCGCTGCGTGCGGCGCAATGGTTTGGCTGTCTGGCTGCACGGCCTCATCGCCGACGCGTCGACGGCGAAACTGCTCGGCAAACCAAGCCCGATGATGCCGATGACGATCCGCCCGATGAGCCGCATCCAGATGCACCGCTGGGTCAGCTCCGACGCCGCACACCGCTACGGTACGAACAAGCAGCGCCGCGAGGACATCGACGAATACCGCAAGCAGGCGTATCGGCTCACCGCATACAGTCTGCTGCGCTGGGGCTCGCCGATCGACGAATGCAACCATATCGCGTCGCTGATGCTGTCCGATCCGAAATTCGGCGTCAGTCTGCTGCGGCAGGACCCGAATCTGCTGCTGCAGGGCGTTGCACCCGACTGCCGAGTCAGCCGCGCGCTCGCGTATCTGCGGCATCTGCATGTGCAGGCCGATCTCTACTACGCACGCGCCGTGCAGCGCCATTGGGATCTGCCGCAGCTCGACCCGGCCAACCATACCGAGGCGACGGCGGCAATGGATCGGCGATATCTCTACGACGCGCATCGACTCGTCATTTCCTACCGCGCATTATGGGACCGCGCCGTGCCGAAAGCCGACGCCGTACTCTCGGAGGTCATGCAGACGCAGGAGTATCCGCGCATGAAGCTGTGGGAGAACCCGGTGTATCTGCGTGACGTGGCGCGTTCGCTCGTCGGCGCGTCGCTCGCCGCCGACCTCGTCGAAGGTTTCGAGGCGCGCGACGTGCAGCGTTTTGAAGCGGGCGTCGCGAGGCTGCGCACCGTGACGAAGATGGTCGACACAATGACATTGCTGCTGATGCCGATCGCACTGTCCGACTCGCATGAGCCGAAATGGGCGCAGATGAACCGTGGCGGCTACCGTTCGCGCACGCAGGCGTGGCGGCTGTACTGCGACGTCGGTGCCGATCTCGCGCTCATCGTGCTCGGCCGGATCGACCGCGGCGACGACCGCTACCGCGCCGAGGCCGCCGCCGCGCTGATGCAGCTCGACGTGCAGGCCTACTGCGAGATGACGATTCCGCTGTTCCAGCCGCAGCAGGCCGACGCGGAGAGAGGGAAGGCGGGGAAGAAGATGGGCGAGGCTGCGGCGGCGGTTGACGGTGCGGCGGCGGAATCGGCACGTCGTGGCATCTCGGACGGTGAGGATACGGCGGCTGGCGCAGTCAGGGAGATTGGTGAGGTCGCGGTCAGTGTGGACGGTGAGGTCGCGGCTGACGCTGACGAGACGCTCATCGCGGCACTGATGCACGTTGACGAATGCGATGAGGTGGACGTCGTCGCCTGACGTCCACCTCATCGATCATCAATTATCAGTCATCGTGCGCATCGTCGTGCCGCCGCTGCCAGTGGCGCGACGATCACTCGCAGGCGATGCCGTCGCCGTCGCGGTCGAGCTTCGGCGCATAGCCGGGGTCGCCGCGGTGCAGCGGCGCCTTGCCAGCGGCGCGCACGGCCGCGCAGTTCTTGTAATAGACGTTTGCGTCCGACTCCGTGGCAGGTTCGTACGTCTGTTCCTGAGTCTGCGCGGGCGCGGGAGCCGGCGTGGCGGTCTGCGCGGGTTCCGGAGTCGCCGTCGGCTCCGGGGACTGCGCTTCGATCGGCGTGATGACGCCGCCGTCGGTCGGCACCTGCTGTGTCGGGCAGCTCGACAGCACGTTCTTCATCGCGTCATGTTCGCCCTGCGTCACCCACAGCTCGTACTTCTTTTTGACACCGATCTGACGGGCGACGTATTCGCAGCGGAACGACTTGTTCGCCGGCAGCCACGTCGCCGCATCGCCATCGCTCTTCTGCTGATTGGCGGGGCCATCCACGGCGAGCAGGTTGTACGGGTCGTTTGCGAACTGCGTGCGCGTCGCCTCGCTCAGCTGTTGCGCGCCGGTCTGCCACGCATTGCTCAACGCCACCACGTGATCGATTTGCACGGCCGTGCTCGTGTCCTGGCCGCGCGTGAAATCGATGCGCTTGCCGGTGTACGGGTCGTTGAGCACGCCGGTCGCGACGACGCAGTCATGCGTATTCGCCTTGTACGTCTTGTCGGACATGTCACGGTTGAGGATGTCGTTGCGCGTGTCGCAACCGTTGTGATCGACGTCGCTCCACGCAGGGCCGAACTGGTCACGCGAATAGCCGGTCTTCGGCGCGCGGCCCTTGACCGGCAGCTGTTCGAGCACGTCGAGCGCGCTGCCTTCGGGCACCTGAAGGTCGGCGTCGGCGGAGGCGGACGGAGACGGCTTCTCATCGGACGAGCCGTCGTCGGCGACCGACTGGTTGCGGCTCGTCTCGCTCGACGACGCCGAGCTCGACGCCTCGGCGGAGGACGGCATCGAAGTCGAACACGCGCCGAGCGACAGCAGCAGGCCCGCGCTCGCGAGCAGCGCGATGGATTTACGGAACACGTCGGCGGACATGATCATTCCCTTCTGGGTCATCTGATTGAACGTATGCTGGTGCGGATTCGGGCGCGCGGCGGTGGAATCCGCGAATATGCTACCGGTGCCAGTGTAGAAGATATATCAGTATATGAGTCGCGGACGTCCACGTTCTCCATCGATTGTTCACAGCGGGAGCGGCGATGTGTCGCGGGATTGGTCGTCGAGATTGTAGAATCGTCGCAACGGATCAGCGGGGGAAACGGTGAAAGGGGAGATGATGTTCGAACATCAGGCATTGCTGCGGCCGGCGATCTATGGTGTCGCGGTCGGCGACGCGCTGGGTGTGCCGTACGAGTTCATGGCGCGCGGCAGCTTCCGCTGCACGGATATGGTCGGCTATGGCTCGCATCGGCAGCCGGCGGGCACATGGTCGGACGACACGAGCATGACGTTGGCGACCGTCGATTCGCTGCGGCGGGGCGGCGGCCGGATTGACGTGGATGACATGCGCCATCGCTTCGTCATGTGGCTGCGTGACGGCATGTACGCAATCGACGGCAACGTGTTCGACTGCGGCATCACCGTGCGCGAGGCGCTGCGGCGGGGCGTCGGGCGTGACGGCGAACGCAGCAACGGCAACGGTTCGCTGATGCGCATCCTGCCACTCGCGTTCACCGATGCCACCGACGACGAGGTGCGCGCCGTCTCCGCGATCACGCATGCGCATGCGACGAGCATGGACGCGTGCGTCGCCTATGTGTATGCCGCGCGCGCCCTGCTCAACGGCGCCGATCCGCGCGAGGCAGCGTCGACGGCCGGATATGCGGATATTTGGGAACAGCCGGTTTCGGCGATTGAATCGACCGGCTATGTGCTGCACACGCTGCCGGCGGCGTTGTGGTGCCTGACGACGACCGGCAGCTACGCCGACTGTGTGCGTGCGGCCGTCAATCTGGGTGACGACACCGATACGACGGCCGCCGTCGTAGGAGGGCTGGCCGCGATACAGTATCATGGCGGCTCTGGCGACGTACCGCGGGATTGGCTTGAGCGGCTGCGCGGCAGGGAGATCATCGAATCCGTGCTGCCGGCGTGAGAGGTGCGGGTGCCGCGGGTCGGTTCGTCGACACCGTCGGCGTTTCGGCCCGGAATCTGGCTGTTTTGCGGGTCGGATCGTCGAGCATGGCGACAGGTCGCCCCGTAGCGGGTCAGTTTGTCGGGCCAGTCGACGATTCGCCCCGGAATCCGGCTGTTCCACGGGGCGGATTGTCGGCCGTGTCGACGGAACGACCCGGAAATGGGCTGTTTTGCGGGTGGGGTTGTCGACGCAGTCGACGGAACGAGACGGGATGCGTTCCGGAAATGGGGGTTGAAACGACTGAGGGGCGCAGTTCGGGTTGAACTGCGCCCCTCAGTCATGCAACCTGGTCGTCGGGCCGGAACCACATGGATCCGGGCTGCCTTACTTGGCGAGCTGGTTGTCCAGGCGGTGCAGGAAGGCGGCCATGTCCTGGCGGACGACCGGGCTCATGCCACGGAACTCGCGTGCGTTGCCGACCTTCCAGCCCTCGGAGATGCCCGAGCCGGCCAGCCATGCGATGTCGTCGGCATGTGGCGTCTTGCCCGGATCGGTGAACTTCACGTCACGGAAGTCATACTTCGGCGTCACGCCGCCGTCTTTGCCGCCCAGCTTGGCGAGCCGGCGCAGGAACGCGGCCATGTCCTGGCGTACGACCGGGCTCATGCCACGGAACGTGGACGATCCGTCCTTCTCCTTCCAGCCGGTGGAGATGCCGGCGTGGGCGAGCCACAGGATGTCCTCGGCGTGCGGCGTGCCACGGTTGACGTCGCGGAACGTGTTCCAATCAGCCGCCGATGGCTTCCACGTCTTGGCGTCGCCGATGCCGCGCTTGACCGCCTCACGACGCAGGAACGCCGCCATATCCTGACGGTAGACGCGCGTCATGCCTTCGAAGCGCGTCGTGCCGTCGCTGTTGGCATATCCTTTGGTGATGCCTGAATCGGACAGCCAGTTGATATCGGCCTCATGCGGCGTCGACGCCGAGACATCGGTGAAACGGTAGACGGTGAGGTCGCCGGACCAGCTGCGGCCGGTACCGGAATCGAACACGACATGAGCGGTGCCCGGGCCGACGGCCGTGAGTTCATAGCCGTTCGCCGTAATCGCATTGGTGTTCTCGGAGGTCCACTCGCCCATGATGAAGGGGTCAATCGGGGCATAATACGCGCCCTGTGGGTTCCATGCGTCCCGGCTCGCCCACAGCGTCACCGGAGTCGTCTTGCCCACGGCGAAGTGGCTCGGCAGGCCATCGAACTGCGCGGTCCGTGCGACGTCGTCGCTCACGCCCATCGGCAGCATGTAGGATCCCCTGAGCTTGAGCGGCGTCGTATCGCCGTTGCCTCCGTTGATTTCGCCGGCGGCCACGCCGTTGATCATCGCGAAGCTCATGTTGGCGGAGCCCGGATCGATGATGCTCATGTAGTGGCCGTAGTCGTTCTCGGTGACGCTTTCGCCGTTGGTATGGCGGATGTAGTTTGATTTCTCGCCCATCCACAGGTCGAAGGCTGCGGAGAAGTTCGTGTTCCACTGGAACGCGAGCACTTCGCCGTAGGAGCTCTTGCCGTCGACGGTCGCGGTCCAGATGTTGGAATCGTTGCCGGTGCGCAGATGATTCAGCGTGTACGTCGATTCCAATGCGCGCTGGATGGCGATGCGCTCCAACGTGTTGTCCCACTTCGGGGAGAGATAGGTCTCCTTGCTCATGTTCTTCTCGAGCAACCACTGCTGCACGGTCACGTAATCGCCGCGGTCGTTATGGAACTTGATGCGCGAATCGTTGTAAGCGTCCTCGCGCCACTTGCGTAGACTCTGCTTGGCCTGCGTGTACACGGCGTCTTGCTGCAGCTGCACAAGAGCGACGCCGATGACGCCTTCGCCGAGCTCGACGTTCAGATCGTAATAAGCGGCGTCCTGATTGCGCGATTGCTGCGGCTCGTCGGATTGCTCGGGCAGCAGCTCGGCATCCAGCTGCGGCAGCTGCGCCTGCTGCGAGCGTGCGCGCATCGGCCCCTGCTCGGTGATCTCGAATTGTGGCTCCCAATTTTCGACGTCGGTCGCCTGGGCGGTGGCGGGCATCATCGTGCACAGCATCGCCGCGGCCAATGGCGCGCTGATCCAGCGCAGTCCCTTCCTTGTCCCACCGGACATGATGGTGTTCCTCTCTTCTCCTTCTTATATTGTTCCCATGATTCTTCCCCATTGAAGAATCATGGTATTGATTGTATAGCCAATCGTTATTCGCTGCCGTCCCCATGTCGCGAATCGACACAACATCATCATGCCGCCGTAGCCGAGCACGGCATTCCGTACCGTGGTTCGGCAATACGACATGAACAACAACGGCGTTCTCAGCCAACCAGAATTGGTCAAGGTAACCACGATAGAAGAGAGCTACCGTGGCATCAAATCCGCGAAGGACGTCGAATACTTCACCGCGCTCACATGGCTGAATCTCGACGGCAATCAATTGTCTTCGGTGGATGTGAGCCATAACACCGCACTCGACCATCTGTATCTCTCCAATAATCGGCTGCTGTGGATTGGCGGTGTCGCGGAATCCGCCGATCCGGATCTGTCCGGCCAGCAGTTTGGTCCCGTGTCCGCCCCCTCGTTGGATCTGGCGAAGGCCGCGCCGGGTATTGACGTGTCACGCATCTCGAACGTGCCGGGCGGCAAGTTGCAGGGCACCGTACTGACGCCGGCCAGCGCGGACGGTCTCGTCTCCTACGACTACCGGTTCAGCGACACGCACGAACCACTGCACGCACAGGTACGGTTCGAAAGCACCATGCACACCGTCACGTTCGACGCGAACGGCGGCACCGCGGTCGCCGCCGCCAAGGTCGAGCACGGCAAGACGGCCGCTGCTCCCGCCGCTCCGACTCGTGACGGCTACACCTTCGACGGTTGGTATACGGCGAAGGCCGGCGGCAGCAAGTACGATTTCAGCACGCCCGTCACCGGCGATCTGACGTTGTATGCGCATTGGACCGTGAAGACCGCTCCCACGACGATCACGTTCCGTGATGTGTCGTCGTCGACGCCGCATCATGAGGATATCCAGTGGCTGGCGGACAACGGGATCTCGACCGGCTGGAAGATGGCTGACGGCAAATACGAGTTCCGTGGCATGAGCGCCGTCGTGCGTCAAGATATGGCCGCGTTCCTGCGTCGTGAGGCGGTCAAGCGTGGCATCTCGGATGCGGCGACGTGGAAGCCGTCGGCCTCTGATTGGAACACGTTCCGTGACGTCAACCGCGGCACGCCTCATGCCGAGGACATCCTGTGGCTTGCGCATGCGGGCATCTCGACCGGTTGGAAGGAGTCGGACGGCACGAGCACGTTCCGTGGCATGAGCCCGGTCGTGCGTCAGGACATGGCCGCGTTCCTGCGTCGCTTGGCCAAGCTGGGCAAGAAGGACGGCGATGTGACGCCGAAGACGGACTTCACTGACGTGTCGAACGCCACACCGCACGCCGACGACGTGCGCTGGCTGGGAGGCTCTGGCATCTCCACCGGCTACCGCAATGCGAACGGTACGTGGAGGTTCGAAGGCATGACGAGCGTCTACCGCCAGGACATGGCCGCCTTCCTGCATCGCTGGACAACCAGCTCGCCAAGTAAGGCAGCCAGGTTCCGCATGGCTCCGGCCTGATGACCGGATTGCATGACTGAGGGGCGCAGTTCAACCGTGAACTGCGCCCCTCAGTCGTTTCAGTCTGGAATGCATCCCGCCAGCGTCCCGTTCTGTCGACAGTGTCGACAATCCGACCCGCGGAGCAGCCTGTTTCCGTCCCGTTCCGTCGACGTGGTCGACGATCCGACCCGCGGAGCAGCCAAGTTCCGGGTTGGTTCGTCAACTGGCCCGACGGACTGGGACGCTACGTCCCGACCTGTCGCCGCGGTCGACAATCCGACCCGCGAATCGGGCAGTTAGTGGGTCGGATCGTCGACTGGCCCGACAGATCAACCCGCGGCAAACGCCGGCCGCCCCTATCGCGTCCCATACAGCGGTGCGACCTGCTGGCGGATCTCGTTGCGGTACATGAACCGCACGTCGGGGTCGGTGAAACCAGGCCCCGGCGCGGGGATGTCCCGCTGACCGATGTACGTCTGCGTCCAACGCGAGCCCATGCGCAGCACCGCCTCGTGCTTGACGTCGTAGTAGCCTTCCTGCACGGCGATGAACGAACCCGAGCATCCGCGCGCCGCCGCGAGCAGATGCGGATGGTAGCGCGTCGACAGCCATCGCTGTCCGGCCTGCGCCGGGAATCCGCGTTCGAGCAGATCCTGCATCGGATACAGCCACGGCTGCCATCCGTGTTCGGCGAGCATATGCATCGCGTCCTGCGAATCGTAGGGGATGCATTCGACGACGCCGATGCGTTCGCCCCGTGGCACACCCCACGCTTCGAGCACGGCGACCATATGCTTGAGCAGCGCCTTCGGGTCGCTGACCAGATCGAGCTGCATACATACCATCGTTTGCGGCAGCGGCGCGTCGTCGGGCAGATAAACGCCTTCCAACGCGTTGACGAAGCAGTCGTCGGGTGCGAGCGTCGTCGTCCGGTGTTCCGGGTCGATCGCGTCACGGCTCGGCACGTCACGGCATGAGAACGCCGTGATATCGCGTGCAATCGCCGCCACATAGGCGCGGTCGCGCTCCTCGAGCGGTTCGAGTCCGACGCCGCTGACGACTGCGGGTATGTTGTGCTGCTGCGCCCACTGCGCTGCGCTCAACCGTGCGAGATTCGCGTTCCAGAAGCTGCGCATGTAGCCACCGCCGATGATGTGCAGATCCTGCGTGCGCTCGTTGAGCAGCCGTATGCCGGCGGCGTAACGTGCCGCGTAGCCTTCGTCGTCGAGCGCCCGCGTCATCTCTGCACCGATTGCCGTGACCGGAATCGACTCGATCGGCGTCGATGCGCGTTCGTCGTCGGGCAGCGCTTTGAACAGCCGTTCGCGGTCGACGATGCATAGCTGCGCGATCGTGTCGACGACGGTGAGCTTCGGGTGCAGTCCATAGAGGATCGCGGCCGCCGGTCCCGCGCACAGGCAATCGAAGATCACCGGGACCTCCGGATCGACCTGCGCGAGGTATTTCACCCATTCGCGCGCGATGAGCTCGTCACCGTAGTTCGGGAAGCCGGCTTCGCCGATCAGATAGTGCGCGCGCGACCGCCGCGCGAGTTCCGCCTCCGACGGCGGCGTGATGCCGTTGTGCCGGTTGTACATGCGCGTGACGCCGTTCCAGAACGTGCGTTTCGCATCCGCCCATAGGTGCAAGCCGGTGCCGCTCATGTCGACTCCTTATTTAGTCTATTGTTGACTTATTGTTCGGTGCGTTCCTGCGCATGCTCGTGCGCGCGCTGTTCGGCGGCCGCGGTTTCGGCCTCCTGCTCGCTGATCGGCGTGATCGACAGCGCACGGTTGTTGATCAGCGCGTAGTTCGTGTTGCGTGGGTCGCGGATCACGAAAGTGCACGCGTTGTCGTCCAACGCGACGGCGACGGCGTCGGTCATCGCGTCGTCGCCGGGGATCGGCGTGCGTAGTGACGTGATAAGCCTGAACTCGCCGTTGTTGAACAGGTCGAGCGGCATCTCGAAGTACACGGTGTGGTGGCCGGGCTTCGTCAGATGCATCTGCGGATTGCGCGCGCCGGTGTCGAAGGTGATGCCGCCGCGGCGGATGTCGTGCAGCGCAATCGCCAGATAGAAGTCGTCGGTCTCGTCGAAATCGTATTCGACGGCGAAACGGAAGACGTCGTCGCTCGTCAGCATCAGCGGGGAGACGCCGTAGGTGCGCAGCAGCGGGCAGCGTTCGTTGAGCCCGTTCGGATACTCCTCACGTCCGTGCGCGCGCGCCTCCTGTTGCTTGCGCTCGTTCTCCTCCTGCGCGGCTTCGAGATTCGCGAGCGTGTAGCTTTCCGACACCGTTTCGCGATCGCCGATCGCGGCGACCTCGCCGTTCTGAATGAACATCGCGCGCGTGCAGTAGCGTTTGACGGCGCTCATGTCATGCGTGACGAGGATGACGGTTTTCGTCGGATCCTGCCGCACCTTCGTGAAGTAGTCGTCGCATTTACGCTGGAATGCCTCGTCGCCAACGGCGAGCACCTCGTCGAGCACGAGGATGTCGCCCTGCGCCTTGATCGCCACCGAGAATGCGAGACGCACCTGCATGCCGCTCGAATAGTTCTTGAGCTTCTGATCCATGAAGTCCTCGAGCTCGGCGAATTCGACGATGTCGTCGTACATCGCGTCGACCTCCTCGGGCGTGAAGCCGAGCAACGCGCCATTGAGATAGACGTTCTCGCGGCCGGTGAGCTCCGGGTTGAAACCGACGCCGAGTTCGATGAACGGCACGAGCTTGCCTTCGACATGCACCGAGCCGCTGTTCGGATAGTAGATCTGCGAAATGATCTTGAGCAGCGTCGACTTGCCACCGCCGTTGCGGCCGACGATGCCGAAGAACTCGCCGCGGTGCACCTGGAACGTCACGTCCTTGAGCACCTGCTGCTTCTTGTAGCCCTTGATGCCTTTCGTCCAGTTGATGAAGGCCTGCTTGAGACCGCTCGCCTGTTCGGTCGGCAGCTTGAACCATTTCTCGACATGATTGACGTCGAGCACGACCGGCTGGTCCATGTAGTTGTCGATTGTGACGACGTCGTTGTTTTCCACAGTGTTCTCCACGTTCTTGTCGCTCATCACATCACCTCCGCGAATCGACGGCTATTCTTGCGGAAGACCCACACGCCGAACCACAGCAGCAGCGCGGTGATCGCGAGCGGAATCAGCTTGACCCACCATGAGCCGAAGGTGTTCCAGACCGTCGGCTGCGTCGCCGGCGCGATGAAGTTGTGGCGGATGTCCTGGATCGTCTGCGCGATTGGGTTCATCAGCTCGAGATTGGCGATTGTGCTGTACTCCGGATGGTTCTTCGTGATGAAGCTCAGCGGGTAGATGATTGGCATCGCGTAGAAGATGATCTGCTGCAGCACTTCCCAGATGTGCAGCACGTCACGGTAGAACACGTAGAACGTGGCGAGCATCAGCGCAAGCGCGAGCGCGATGATGTACAGTTCGAGCACGTTGAGCGGCAGCCACAGCACCCGCCATGTGAATTGCACTCGCATGAAGATCGCGAAGATGAGCACGACGACGTAGTTGATAGCGAGTGAGATCAATGAGCCGATCGATGCGGAGACGACGACGATGTAGTTCGGGAAGTGCACTTTGCGCAGCAGGTCGCCACGGTCGACGATCGAGCGCAGGCCGATGCCGACCGTCTCGGTGACGAACTGCCATGAGCTGATGCCGAGCAGCAGCACGACCGGGAAGGTCGGCGTGCCGTCGGTCATGCGCATGAACTTCGCGAATACCACATACATGACGGCGAACAGCATCAGCGGCTTGAGCACCGACCATGCCACGCCGAGGAACGATCCCTGATAGCGCATCTTGAAATCGGTCTTCACCAGGCCGCGCAACACGGTCATGGCGTATCCGTAGCGGTTCTTCAACCGTTGACTCAGCGTATTCACTCGCACCTTCTTTGTTCGGGTCCAGTCGCTTCATTGTAGCCGTGCCACGGCGCCAGCGTATGCGACCATCATAGGAGGCCGCCTCGGCAGCGGCGGTCCACCCTCGGCGGATCGATGCCTTTTTCGCCGCACGGACTATGCTGAAGCGTGATTGAAGGCTGCAAACGACCAAGTGACGACTAGCAAGTGAGGACCCATGTCATCGATTCGATTCGCGAACGTGCTGCTGGAGACGAAGCCGCGTGCGCTGAGCTATCCCACGATGTATTACCACACCGACCAGCTGCTGACGCCGGATCCGCGCACCGGCGACTGGACGATCGCGGGCGCCGGCACCGTCGATTTCACGACGTATTTCAACGCGCTGTCCGTGCTCAAGCTGCTCAAGTACACGCGAGCGACGGCGTTCCGCCTGCATATCGACGTCAAGAGCGCGAAGCCGGTCACGTTGACGCAGACGCGCGCCGAGCGTCTGTCGATGCAGCCGCAGCTCGTCGAATCGGTCACGGCCAACGTGCCCGGTGACAACAAGTGGCATGAGGTGACGCTCGACATCACGACCGACCCGACGACCGTCATCGCCGGATTCCAGATCGCCACGCAGGCGAAGACGACGATCCGCAACGGCTGGTACGAGGTCGAGTTCGACGGCGATCCGCGCGACGTCGAACTGGCGATCGCGACGACGACGTTCCGCAAGGAGAAGTTCATCGAACGCAACATCGCACTCGTGAAGACCGAGCTGCTCGGCTCCGACTACGACATCGCCAAGCATCTGACGATGCATGTCATCGACAACGGCAGCACGCTCGACGCGGCCGCGCTGAGCGACGAACATGTGACGGTCACGCCGAACGAGAACGTCGGTGGCGCCGGCGGCTTCGCACGCGGCATGATCGAGTCGCTTGAGCAGTCGACGCCGGCGACGCATGTGCTGCTGATGGACGACGACGTCGAGGTCTCGCCGGAAAGCATCCTGCGCACCTACAACCTGCTGCGCATCGTCAACGACGAATACGCCGAGGCCTTCGTCTCCGGCGCGATGCTCAACATCGAGGACACGCAGGACCAGAAGGAGGACACCGGCTTCATCTCGACGTACGACGGCTCGTGCGTGCCGGCGAAGCCGCCGCTGCAGGTGACGAAGTTCGTCGACGTCGTGTACAACGAGTGCTACGACGAGCAGCTGAGCGTGCCCGCGGACGCGCACCGCTACGCCGCCTGGTGGTACTGCGTGATCCCGACGGCTGTCATCGAGCGCAACGGCCTGCCGCTGCCGGTCTTCGTGCGCTTCGACGACGTCGAGTACGGCATCCGCTGCAATCCGAAGTTCATGACGATGAACGGCATCTGCGTGTGGCATGCGAAGTTCGACATCCGCTACAACGCCGGCGTCGAACGCTACCAGACGATCCGCAACCAGATGATCGGGCAGATGACGACCGGCCTCGTGCCCGATACGAAGACGATGTTGCACAGCCTGCACCATATGGTCGATCTCGAGTGCCGCAAGTTCAACTACACCGACGCCGAACTCGCGCTGCAGGGCTTCGAGGACTTCCTCAAGGGGCCGAAGTTCATCATGCAGCCGGTCGCACAGGAATGCTTCATGCGCGCCAACCGCGAGAAGGAGCAGCTTGTGTCCTTCGACGAGCTGCGCGAGCAGGCGCGTCAGCTCGGCATCGATGATTTTGATCCGGACATGCTCACGCGTCAGGTCATCGACTTCGACGAGCCGCGCACGCTCAAGCAGCGCGCCTTCGATTTCCTGACGCGCAACGGTCAGCGTTTCGGCGCCGACAAGTTCGCCGCGAAGAAGATCGACGGCGATGCGGCGGCCGACCGCGTCGAATACACGATCATCCCGAGCGCCGGCTGGCTGTATCCGGCGGGCATGATCCACAACGAGAACATCATCATCGCGATCGACTGGGCGACGCGCAAGGGCGTCATCCGCGTCAAGGACGTCAAGCGCTACCAGGAGGTGCAGAAGCGCTACAAGCGTGATCTGGCCTACTACAAGAAGCACGCCGACCGTCTGTCGCGCGAATACCTGGCCGCCGCTCCGCGGATGGAGTCAGTCGAGTTCTGGAAGGCCTACCTGCAGATGGACTGAGGTGCTCAGTCAGCGCGGATGACAGTGCCAGCCGCGGACATAGATATGGACATGGGCGTCGACTGTCTGCTTAGACAATGATGTGGTGCCGATTCTGACGAATCGGCACCACATCGCGTTTTCGAGGGGTGCGCTGCACTGTTGCCATGTTCTCTGACGATGAACGACGGATCGGCGGAATATCCACGTCGTCTTTCTACAATGAGTCGCATGACGCAGCGCAAACGATTTTCGACGCGGGCCATCGTCGGTCTGCTCGTCACTTCATTGACCTTCACAATGTGCACGGTGCAGTCGGCGTTCGCCGACGAGACGGCGCTGGCGGTTCCCGACACCGTACAGACGACGGACACGACCACCGACGCACAGGCAGATGCTTCGGATGCCACGGATACCGCGGCGGATGCTGCGGCGGAAGCGGTGGCAGACGGCTCAACGAAGGACGCCATTGCCGATCCGCAGCATATGTGGAACCAGAACGACGACGCGTCACAGGCGCGTCCACGCGCACGCTTGGCCATGCGAACGCAGTGGACGACGCGTGACGGCGTCAAGACCTTCCTGCACGGCAACAACGAGGTCTTCGCATCGCCGGCCGCGCAGGTCATCGACGTCTCCGCATGGCAAGGTTCAATCGACTGGGACAAGGTCAAGCAGTCGGGGATCGACGGCGTTATCCTGCGTCTCGGCTACTGCAACAATCTTGATTCGTACTTCGAGCGCAATCTGCGCGAAGTGCGCCGCCTGAAGATTCCCTACGGCATTTATCTGTACAGCTATGCGGACAACGCGAAATGGGGCGCAATCGAAGGCGACTTCGTCGCAAGGCAGATGAACCGGTACAAGCTCGACGACATGACCTACCCGATGTTCTACGATCTCGAGGAATGGTCGACATGGGATTGGGAGGACGGACAACACAGCGTACCGACGACGACGGCGCAGTACAACACCGTCGTCAACGCCTTCCTCAATGCGATGGCGAAGAACGGCCGAAGCAACGTGCGCATCTACAGCTACCTCTACTACTTCAACACGCGGCTCAACCATCCGAACATCATGTCGCGCGCCGGATGGGTCGCACAGTACAACAGTCGCTGCGATTACATGTTCCCCGGCTATGGGGGCGCTCGCGGATGGCAGTACACGCAGTCAGGCGACGTGAATGGCATTGATGGAGCCGTAGATATGAACGCCTTCGATATGACGGTGTTCAAGGACGTGAACCGTTCGACGCCGCATTACGCGGATATCGTCTGGGTTTGGAACAAGCAGATTGCGCGGGGATTCGCCGACGGCACTTACCGCGGCATGAACACCGTCGTGCGTCAGGACATGGCCGCGTTCCTCAGGCGTCTCGCCGCGCAGTACAACGTCGGTGACGCGAAAACATGGAAGCCGTCGGACGCCGACTGGAAGCGCTTCTGCGATGTGAACCGTGGCACGCCGCATGCCGAAGACATTCTGTGGCTTGCCCATGCGCGCATCGCCGACGGCTATGCGGACGGCACGTTCCGCGGCACCGTGCCGGTATATCGTCAGGATATGGCTGCGTTCCTCAAGCGGCTTGCCGATCAAGCGCACAAAAGCGCCGGCGTGACGGCGAAGGGATTCAAGGACGTGAACGGATCCACGCCGCATGCCGCCGAAATCGGCTGGCTCGCCGGTGCCGGCATTGCGCAGGGCTATGCGGATGGCACGTTCCGCGGCATGACCGTCGTCTACCGTCAGGACATGGCGGCGTTCCTGCATCGGCTCGGTAACCGGTTGGGCGTCTGACGCCGGCCGCCGCGGCGTCATCGACGCGACACACCGAAGTTGCGTGTGTCACCGGAAGTGGTATATCCTTTTCAAGTTGCGTGTCTTAGGGCATCGCAGTTGGAGGATTCGCCTAGTGGCCTATGGCGCACGCTTGGAAAGCGTGTTGGTGTAACAGCCTCGCGAGTTCGAATCTCGCATCCTCCGCCCAATTGAAAGCGGGAACCTGTTCGACAGGTTCCCGCTTTCGCGTTCCAGCCCTCTTGCGATCATCCCGAAGCGGCGGTGTGCACAGGATGATCGCAGGACATGGTCAAAGACCGTGCTCAGCCGCGGAAGATCCGCTCCCACATCGCGACGCTGCCGAGATCGGCGGCCTTATAGTCGGCGGCGAGACGGTCCCAACGCTTGAAGAACTCCTTCGAGAGGAACAGTCCGCGCGTGAACTGCGTACGGAACAACGCATTGTCGCGGCGGCACCAGGCGGCCGAATTGCCGTCCGCCGACGTCACGAGCACCGACGTCGCGCCGCGGAACGCACGCCACGTGGCGTCCTTGGCCGCGATGGCGCGCTGCGGACGCTTGTCCGCTGTGCCGTCACGATGCGTCGTCAGCGATTCGAAGACGGCGCCGAAGCATTCCCGCTGCACGCGCTTGCGGCTCTTCGGACGCCCCTGCGGCTCGTATTCGCTTTCCGCCTGCGGGAAATCGGTGAGATTCGCGCGCGTATCGGAGTCGGAGAATCCCTGACGCTCCCGGCGTGCGGTGGCGAGCGCCGTCGGCAGCGCGTCGACCATGTACTGCGGGCCGCGCATGACGTCACGCAGCGCCAGATGCCGCAGCTTCACGCCGGAATACACGAGCCGCAACCCCAGATTCGCGTCGCCGTAGGCCATCTGGTAGAACATCTGCCACTTCGGACGGTCGATGTGCAGCAGCGCGCACACCCAACGGTTGCGGTTGTTGAAATACTCCTCCCACGAGCGTCCCGGATCCTTGTCATGCCACGCCTGATGCCAGACGGCGACGCCCGGCAGACTCACGGTCGCATAGCCGTGCTCCTTCGCGCGCAGTCCGTATTCGATGTCGTCGAATTTGATGAAGGCCGGCAGCGACAGGCCGATCTCCTCCATGACGGCCGTCGGGATCAGACACAGCCACCAGCCGTTGAAATCGGCGTCGAAACGGCGGTGCAGCTTCGGGCAGTCGCGCAGTGGGAACTGCGCGTAGTCATGGTTGTATTCGGCACCAACGCACGGGAACATGCGCACTTCGGTCTTGTCGAAACGCTCGCCCTGCGCATACATGACGGTGCGGTTGTCGAGGTGCAGCATGCCGCCGCCGACGATCGTCGGCGTTGTGCAGTAGTCGGCGAACTGCACGGCGCGGATGATCGATTCGGGTTCGCTGATCGCGTCGTCGTCGAGCAGCATCGTGTAGGCGCTGCGTGACGCCTTGAGCGTTTCGAACATGCCGCGCGAGAAGCCGCCGGAGCCGCCGAGGTTCGCCTGCTGGATGTAGGTGAGCTGTTCGCCGAGCTCGGTACTCACGTCGGCGAATCCCGGCTGGTCGCAGACATGGTCGGTGCCCTGATCGGTGCAGTAGATCGTGTCGAGGCGCGCGCGCACGTTCGCATCGGCGGCGATTGCGCGCAGCTGACGCAGGCAGTAGGGGGCGCGGTTGAAGGTCGCGATCGCGATCGAGAACGGCCGTACCTCGGCTTCGCGGCGCGCCGATTGCGGCACCGCCCATTGCGCGTGCGCGACGTGCAGTTCGGCGTCGATATCCGCCTTCGCGTCGAACCAGAAGAAGCCACCGTCGAGCAGACCGTCCATCGTGATGTCGACGCTCACCGTCGAGGGAGCGTCGGTCGCGTCGACGCGCACTTCGCGCACCGGGTGGATCAGGCCGCGGCCGGTCGAACGCATCAGCTGCAGCACGCCGGCGCCGCGCACATCCGCCGTGAAACGGACAGCGGCCACGCGCGTCCAGCGACGCCAGTAGCTCGCCGGGAACGCGTTGAAATACGTGCAGAACGAGGCGTGACGACCGGCGTGCACGGTGACGGCGTCGCGGCCGTCGACGGTGAACACGGCGGACGATGTGTTCGCGGGCGTGCGTCGGTTCGCGTTGAGCAGCCGACGTAGCTCCGCCTCGTTCATCGCGTCGAAATCAAGCGAATAGAAATCGGCGAACGCGTTGACGACGTCGTCGCTGAGTACCGGACGCGTCCACTCGATCGCGTACAGCGGCATCGTCATATCCGCATCGGTCGTCGGGAACACGACGCGGCTGACGGTCTGCCAGGAGGCGGCCTCCTGCGTGCGCTCGTCGTGCCGTTCGTCATGCTGTGGGGAAGAAGTCACTGTCATACCCGCCCATAGTAGTAGGGGAGGCGGCCGGCGCTCACTGCTTCGGCAGATCCATGAATCCCATGCCGTGCAGATAGTTCTTGCCCATCATCATGTCGTACTGCACTATCTTGTAGTCGGCGAGCAGCTGCTTCGCCTTCTTCGAGAACCGCTTGGGATCCATCTCCTTGCCTTCGGCGTCGAGATAGGTGACCGACGAATCGGCCGACCAGGTGCCGCCGTTCGTCACGGCGCGCGACAGCGCCGGGATCTCCTGATGCAGCTCGGTGAGCAGTGCGAGGTACGGCGAGACGCGCGCGTTGAGCTGCTGCGCCGTCTGCGCCATGAAATAGTTCGACGACGAATACGCCGCGTCGGACGCCGGCAGTTTCGTGCCGTGCGTCGCCGACGCCTTGTTCGACCAGATGAAGTAGTCCGTCTCGTGCAGCGCGAGGCTGTTCTTCGGATCGTTGACGGCCGTCGAATAGATGCCGGGCAGATGGTCACCATAGAAGACGACGGTGATCGGCTTGTCGATCGCGTCGAGTTCGTCGAGGAACTGCTGCGTCGCCTCATCGGTGCGCTGCAGGCCCTTCGCGTAGTTGGCGATGACGCCCTTCTCGCCGTCCGGCACCGACGATTCGTTTGCGGCGAAGAACTCGTTCTCGTCGCCGTAGATGCCCGGATATGGCGCATGGTTCTGCATCGTGACGAGTTCGATGAACTGCGCCGGCTTGTTCGCGTCCGCGTTCGCCTTCACCTCGTCGATGACGTTGCGGTACGCCTGCTCGTCGGTGACGGTGTCCGACTTGCCGCTCTTGCCCTGATAGGTGCCGGCGTACTTGATCTTCGGGTCGCTGTCGAGCGTGTACAGATGCGAGAAACCGAACTTCCTGTAGTTCGCGTTGCGCAGATAGAAGCGCTGCAGGAACGGGTGGAAGCCGACCGAGCAGGCGTCGGAGCCGCAAGCCTTGTTCCACATCTGGTTGAAGGCGAAGACCTCCGGACGCGTCGGCAGCAGCTGCTGGTACGGCGAGAGCAGCGAACCATTGAAGTTCGCCATCGACAGGCCGGTCATCTGCTGGAATTCGATGTTCGCGGTGCCACCGCCGTAGCCGGGGGACAGCATCAGGCCGCTCGTCGTCGTCTCGCCGAGGGCGTGCACGTTCGGTATCGGGTCGACGTTGAAATGGACGCCGGGGACACGGTTCGGGTCGGAGAAGGTCTCCGACAACACGTTGATGACGGTCGTGTCGGTGAGCGTCGCATTGCGTTCTGCGTTGATTGTCGCCGCCTGCTTCGCATAGCGGTCGTTGATCTTCTGCATCATCGCCTCGTCGTAATCAGGTTCTTCCTCCATCGCCTTGACTCGCGTGAGCGACAGGAAGGTCGTCGCGGCACCGTTCGCGCGTGCGTCGTCGCCGACGTTCCAGATGATCGGGGAGTAGCCGATCTCGTTGACGAATTCACGGATCGACGAATGCGCCGACGACAGTCCGCTCGCGTAGCTGACGATCAGCCAGATGCTCAGCACGGGCGCGAGGATGCGGCAGATGTTGCCGAAGATGTTCTTCACGCTCCTGATTGGGTGGAGCCACGAACAGTGGATGAACGCGCGGCGGCGATCGAGGAACTGCAGCACGATGCAGATGACGACGAACCAGATGATCAACGGCACGCCATGGTCGATGATCGGCCGGTACTCGTCGGTGACGAAGCCCGCGACGCTTTCGCCGTCGCCGCCGCCGCTGAGGAAGCCGAGATCGGAGGGGAGGATCGGCTCGGTGCGCATCGCGTATTTGATCTTGCACGCGAAGGCGTAGACGCCGGCGAGCGCGCCGAAGATGGCCGTACCGACCCAGAAACGGTTGATGACGGTTACGCACACGAGATAGATCATCGCGAGCGCGAAGAAGTTGAGGATGCCGGCGACCGACGACAGACTGTGATACGAGCTGTCGAGGATCTGCCGGAAGAACGAATGCTCGAGTTCGGGATCGTACATGTGCTTTGTGTCGATGCTCCACAGCAGCATCATGTCCGCGACGAGCACAAGCGCGAAGGCGACGCACAGATACGCGCCGTATGAGTATTTCGGCCGCTTGTTCCAGATCCGGTAGAACTTCGTGTCGGTGAACCGTTTCCACTGCCGCTTGACCGTCGCGATTGGATGGAAGCCGGGTTTCGCGGGGGCGGTGTCCGTGGGTTCGGTGGATTCGGTGGATTCTTTGGATTCGGCGGCTGCGGATTCGTCAGCAGTTGCAGATCCGTCGCTCGTCGTGCCGGCATCTGCGGCATCGCCTTCGTTAGCTGCGGCGACGTCCACGTCTGCGTCCCCGTCACTCGCATCGACACCCGCGTCCGCATCCTGAGTCGTCTTCTCGCCGACGGTCGTCGCGTTGTTGTTCCCGTCGTCGTTCACATCGTCGTTCGCGTCGTCGGCGTCCAGATCGATGATCTCGACGTCCTCGATGTCGACGGCGGCTTCGTCCGCGTCGTCGGAACGTCGATTCGTCGACTGCGGCAGCTCGGAATCACGCATCGTGCTGGGCCTTTCTGCATGGGATCGCAACAGCGCGGACACTGCATTGCGGTGAAACGGTAACGGAAACGTGATTCGGCGGACACGGCGTGGCGGACCGTGCGGCATCGCGTGCGACGCCGCGTTTCCGACTCATGACAGGCCATTGTAACGTCGCCACCTGATTACGTCCCGTCGCCGCGCATATGTCGGGTGCCGGCGGCTATCGCCCATATACGCCCATATAATGGCGGCTATGCAATACTCAGTGACCGCCGTCGTCGTCTCCTACAACCGCAAGCAGCTGCTTGAAGAATGCCTCGACGGCATCCTCGGACAGACGCGCCGCCCCGACCGCATCATCATCGTCGACAACGCGAGCACCGACGGCGCACGTCAGGTCGCCCACGACTTCGCCGAGCGTTCGCCGATCGTCACGAAAGTCATCGGACTTCCGCAGAACGTCGGCGGCGCCGGTGGCTTCTGCGCCGGCATCGCCTACGCGGTGGGCAGAGGCATGGGCAACAAGAAGAACCTGCCGAAGCCGGGAGCCGTCGACTATCTGTGGTTGATGGACGACGACACGGTGCCGACGCCCGACGCGCTCGCCGCGCTGCTGCGCGCCTGTGACCTGTGCGTCGAGACGAACGGCTGCCTGCCGACGGTCCTCGGCTCGAAGGCCGTGTGGGTCGACGGCCGCGAACATCGGATGAACAGGCCGCGTCCGCGCGCCGCGCTCGCGAAGGGCGCGCGCACGATGCGCGACGGCGCGTTCCAGGTGCGCTCGCTGTCCTTCGTCTCCTGCCTGATTAACGCCGGCGCCGTCCGCGGGCTGCATCGGCTGCCGATCAGCGCGTTCTTCCTGTGGAACGACGATTTCGAATACACGAGCAGACTGCTGCGCGACGGCATCGGCTACTACGTGCCGACGAGCGAAGTCGTCCATAAAACGAAGCGTTTTGGCTCTTCCGACGCTGATCCCGGCGAGCGTTTCTACAACGAGGTGCGCAACAAGATCTGGATGTTCCGATTCTGCGGCGACGACTTCACGTTCGGCGGCAGGATCACATTGCTGCTCAAGACGCTGCGCCGCTGGGTCTTCACATGGCTGCGCGCCGGCGACCGCGCGCAGATCACGCAGTGCCTGCGCGATGGATGGCGTGACGGCTGGCACACGCGACCGGAATCGAACAGCACGATCTTCGCCGACGTCTACCCGCCGATCGCGACCTACGTCGACTGGATCGAAGTCTGAACGATGATGTCACTGCAGCGGCGGCGCGTGCGGCTCGGACGTCGCTGATGACGCGGGCATTGTTGATGACGTGGACGTCGCTCTCGCGTCTTCGCGCGGCGCCGCGCTGTGACGGCCGTGCTGCGGCGGCAGTGGCGGCTGCGGCGACGTAGCGATCGCGGTGTTGTGCCGCGACGTCATCGAACGGTACGCGCGCTTGCGCAGCGACGTCGGAATCACGCGGTAGGCGGCGCGGACGAACACGTTGCGCAGGAATTGCCACGGCGTCGTGAAACCATCACGCAGGAAACGCCACTGCAGCTTCAGTTCGTCGCGGAACATCTCGCTGCCGCCGCGGCGCTCGTACGCGGCCTCGCTCGTACGGTACAGCACGAGCGGCTGCGGCACGTTGAGGAATCGCGCATGGGCGAGCATCAGCCGCTCCCACAGCATGTAATCCTCGAATCTGCCGGAATGCTCGGGATAGCCGCCGGCGTCGAGCACCGTCGACTTGCGGAAGACGACGCTCGGATGATGCACCGGCGACTGCAGGCGCGCATACCGCTCAAGGTCGGCGCCTTCGGCCGGCAGCATGCGGATCTGACCGGGGTCGTCCTCGTCGTCGCTGAACTCGCGGATCGCGCTGCCCATCACATCGACCGGGCGACGCGACTGTTCATCGGTATGCGCGGCGTTCGAACGGCGCACGAACAGCGGTATGAGCGTCGCGAAACGGTTCGGCAGCGACACGTCGTCGCTGTCGGCGCGCGCGACGATATCGTATTGGCAATGTTGCAGCCCGACGTTGAGCGCATGCGCAAGTCCACGGTTCTCGTCGAGCGGCACGATCGTCACTTCGGGCACCGGCTCGTCGGGATGCTCAGCCGTGAACCACACGGACATCGTCGACTGCAACGTGTCGAGATAACGCTGCACCGGCTCCTGCACGGCGCCGTCGCGCACGATGACGATCTGCGACGGCGGCAGCGTCTGCTCGATCGTGCTCGACTGGACGGAACGCTCCACCTCACGCAACGAATTGCCCCCGTACACCGCCATCAGCAGCGTGAAGGGGGGCGTCGTCTCCCGGCGTTCCGTTTGGTTCATGCAACCTATCGTAAACCACGGCCGTGGCCGCTTGCGGCGCCGCAAGCGCGCGGACGGCGGCCACGGCCGGCGGAATCGGCGGTCCGATGCGGAATGCGCGCGACCTCGTCCCGTCGTGTGCATACCGCGTTTTAAGCTGGTGCCGAATGCGCGCCGCGTCTTGCCACGCCGGCGCGGCAACGTGAACGTCCATGCGGTAACGCTTTGCGGACGTCATCGATTCGTATGTTTTTCGGAAGGACATCTATGACCTCGAACGAGCGCAATGCCATGCCCGATCTGGTGATTGTCGGCGCCGGTATCTTTGGTCTGACCATCGCGCAGCAGGCCGTTGAGAAGCTCGGCGCGCATGTGACGATCATCGACGTGCGTGACCATATCGGCGGTAACGCCTATTCGTATATGGATCCGCAGACGGGTGCCGAGATCCACAAGTACGGCGCGCACCTGTTCCATACGTCGAACGAGCGCGTGTGGGATTATGTGAATCGTTTCACCGATTTCACCGATTACGTGCATCGTGTGTACGCGACGCATGACGGCGAGGTGTTCCCGTTGCCGATCAATCTGGGCACGATCAACCAGTTCTTCCGTGCGAACTACACGCCGGCGCAGGCGAAGGCGCTCATCGAGGAGCAGGCGGGCGAGCTGGCGGGCACCGATCCGGCGAATCTCAACGATCAGGGCATTTCGCTGATCGGCCGTCCTTTGTATGAGGCGTTCATCAAGAACTACACGGCCAAGCAGTGGCAGACGGACGCGAGCGAGCTGCCGGCGAGCATCATCAAGCGTCTGCCGGTGCGTTTCAACTACAACAACCGTTACTTCAAGGACACGTGGGAGGGTCTGCCGAAGGACGGCTATACGGCGTGGCTTGAGCGGATGATCGACGATCCGCGCATCACTGTGCAGCTGGAGACCGATTTCTTCGATGAGACGCAGCCGCTGAACAAGAAGGCGCTGCTCGAGGCGGGCGTGCCGGTCGTCTACACCGGTCCGGTCGACCGTTACTTCGACTATGATCTGGGCGAGCTCAAGTGGCGCACCGTCGATTTCAAGGAGGTGCGCTATGACGAGGGCGATCATTTCGGCTGCCCGGTCATGAACTTCTCGGACGCCGATGTGCCGTATACGCGTGCGATCGAGTTCAAGAACTTCAATCCGGAGCGCGCGGCCGAGCAGAATCCGGACAAGACGGTGGTGTGGGAGGAGTATTCGCGTTTCGCCGATCGCGACGATGAGCCGTACTATCCGATCAACACCGACGAGGACAAGGCGTTGTACGCGCGGTACAAGGCGAAGGCCGCCGCCGAGCCGAAGGTCGTGTTCGGCGGACGTCTCGGCACGTACGCGTACTACGACATGGATCAGGTCTTCGATCAGGCGCTCACGTCCTTCGAAGAAGAAGTCGCGCCGCTGCTTGAGCAGCGCTGAGCGGCGTAATCTCAATCGTATCTGTCGTCATCATCGGCGAGGCCGGGCGTGATTCCGCGGAATCACGCCCGGCCTTTGTTGTCGTTACATTGTTGTCGCCGTTGTCATGAGACGTCAATGATGAACGGACTCGCCGGCAGTGCGTCGTTGTACAACAGCCGCCGCGCCTGCGGATCGTTCGCGTAGAGGTAGCGCACGGCGCGGATCTCGTCGACGGTATCCGACCGCAGCACGACGCCGCCGCCGTCGATCGCCGCGCGCGCCGGCACGAACACGCCATCGGATCCGGCGACTTCGAATCCTTCAATGGTGCCCGTCGTCGGCGTCGCGATGTCGTCGACGCCCGTCCTGACGTCGCGACGGGGCACGCGCACGTTGAGCGCGTCGGCGGTGCCATCGACGAAACGCAGGCGCACCGTGCCCGGTTTCGTCGCGCCCGTTGTCGCTTTTTCGATGATCGGGCCGTTCGGCACCGCCTCGCCGCGCGTCATCGCAAGCCACTGTGCGGCCATGCGCGCGCCGAGCACGTCCTTGCCGAGCGGGTGAATGACAGCGTCGGTGCCTTTGTCGGTGTCGATTGCGACGGTCATCGCAACGTTCTCAGGATTCGCAAGCCGCGCATCGCCGAGCGTATCGAGCTGCCGCTGACGGATGCCACGGAAATCCTGATCCGTGGCGTAGCGCGCGAGCTGCACGTAGAGGAACGGCAGATCGGCATCGTCGAAATCGTCACGGTACTGGTTGATGAGCGCGATCATCCGCTGTGTGTAGGCGTCGACATCAGCTGTACGCGACGCGTCGGCGCAACCCTGATACCACAGGACGCCGGCGAAACGCATGCCGCGCAACGGCTTGATATGGCTCGCGTAGATATCGCCGCCCGCCTCATGACGCGCGATTGGCGTGCCGCCCCACGCCGTCTGCACGACGCCGACCGGAATCAGCGGCTGCGCCTGACGCACATGCGCGGCGAACTGCTGCGCGAGCAGACTCATCGGCCGCACCTGCTGCGCGTCGGACGCCGGCAGCCAACGGCCGCTCGTGACGGCACGCGCCGGGAAACCGACGTCGCCAGCCACGCGGTCGGCGGCGACGAAGCGCACATCGGCGTCCACGAGCGGCTTCGGCAGGTCGTTCATCGTGAACTGGCCGCCGAGGTTGGCCTGCTGTTTGCTCGCATCGCCGTAGTACTGGTCGACGTTGAGCTCCATGTTCGACTGTCCGGACGCGAGGAAGACGTCGCCGAAGACAACGTTCGCGAGCACATGCACCGGCGTCGCGCCGTCGCGGAACTCGATGACGTACGGCGTCTGCGAGCCGGCGGTCGGCGTGAACTCGGCGGTGAAGGTGCCGTCGTCGTTCACATGGGTGACCGCCTCCTTCGTGCCGTCGGCGCTGACGGCGCGTACGTTGAAGGCGTTGAAGGCGGCGGATTCGGTGGACTCGGTGGATTCGGGGGAGGTGGCCGCGTGGACGGTGCCGCGTATGGTGAACGGTTCGTCGCGTTGGACGACCATGTTGTCGCCGTAGAAGGAGGGCAGCGTGACGGTTGTGCCGCTGCCGTGCTGCGTGGCGACGACGGACGTTTCGCCGCTGCCGTTCCGCTCGTCCGCGCCGCTGCGCATGAGGCCGCCGATGACGATACCGACGATGACGCACACGACCACAAGCGCGCCCCAGACAATCGTCCAGAAGGTCGCGGTGTGGCGGTGGGCGCGTGTGGTGAGCGGTGTGGATGGGTTCGCGGTGCTGGCAGAGGCCTGCGGGCCCTCGGCGGCGGCGGGGTTGGCGGGCATGGTGTCCGCGGAGGCGGTGTCTGCCGTCTCGTTACGTGGTTCGTGGTGTTCCCCTGGCTGCTGTCTGCTCATGTCATCCATAGTGACCTGCCGAGTTGACGACGCCAGCCCGTTTGCGACCTTTTCCAGCGGGGGGGTACCGGTGACGTTCGCTGGGCACCCCTTGAGTGATCACGGTTGGCGTGGTTTGCGTCGGTGGCGTTCGCTGGGGTGGGGCGTAGCGTGGGTGGGCTGGACGGGTTGGGGTGTGGTTGTGGTGGTTTGCGACACGCCGTGGAGGGGTTGTGTTTGTTGGGTTTTGGTGGTGTGGGTTTGTGTTTTGGTTTGGGGTGGTGTAAGTTTTCTTCTTGCTGCCGCTCACGGCTTGCTGGTCTGGTTGACTGGTCGGGTTGTGGGTGTGTGTGGTGGTTTGAGAACTCAATAGTGTGTACTGTACTACTTCATCA
>NZ_AUJM01000017.1:0-90896 GCF_000424225.1 Bifidobacterium sp. AGR2158 | reverse complement strand
GCGTTGTTTTCCACGCCTTCTCCAGTGATCTGGATCGACTGCAGAACCGGGCCATCCTCCTGGACCGTCACGATGATCGAAGCGGACTTGCCACCCGCAGTCGCCGTGATACCCGCATTACCAGCCTTGAGACCACGCACGTTGCCATTCGCATCAACCGACGCGACCGCAGCGTTCGTCGACTTCCACGTCACCGTCTTATCAGTGGCATTCGCCGGAAGCACCGTCGCCGACAGCGCCAGACCGGCACCGACCTTGATCGTCGCCCTATTGCCCGACACACCAGTGCCCGAGATCGCAACCGAGGTAACCGGAACCACGACCGGGGCATCCTTCGTCACCGTCACGATCACGGTAGCCGACTTGCCACCCGCCGTCGCCGTAATCGTCGCCGTGCCGGCAGCGACCGCAGTCACCTTGCCCGACGCGTCCACCGTCGCCACCGAAGTGTTCGACGACTTCCACGACACCGCACGATCCGTCGCGTTCGCAGGAGCCACCGTCGCCGACAGCTGCTTCGAAGCACCTTCCTTAAGCTCGAAGTCACCACCCGAAATCGACACCGACGTCACCGGAACGACCGTCACACACGGAGCGACCGAACCAATCGTGCCGTTCTCGACGACGATGCTCGCGCCGCTGGCCTTGTAGTTCTTCTTGCTATTGTTGTCCCAAGTGCCCGAGCCGTTGTTGAACACGAACTCGACCTCGTCGCCTTCGGTGCCCGCGATCGTGTACTTGACGTAGCCGTCGCAGGCAGCGTCCATCTTCACGCCGGGCGCGGTCGTCCATGTGCCGGCCACACCACCCTTGTTCACACGATAGTGCAGATAGGTGGAATTCGCGCCGAACTTCGAGGCCGGATAGTAGACGGTCGTGTCATGGACAACCGGCGCCTCACCGGTAACGTTGACGGTCACGGTGTCCGACTTGCCACCGACGGAGGCGGTGATCGTCGCGGTGCCCTTGGATAGACCCTGCACGAGGCCGTTCTTGACGGCGGCGACCTTTTCGTTCGACGAGGTCCAGTTGACCGGCTTGCCGGCGGCCGCGGCCGGGGCGACGGTGGCGGTCAGCTGGGCGGTGGCGCCGGTGGCGAGATCAAGGTTGATCGTGCCGGCCGGGCTGATCGTGACCGAGTCGACGGTCACAGCGAGGCAGGAGGCCTCTTCCCAGGTACCGCTCGTGATGTTGCCGTCCCAGACGTAGGATCCGTCGATGAGCAGGCCCGCGGCGTCCACATGGTCGTCCGGGTCGGTGGTCGCCGAGTCGGCCGGGAACTTGTTGCCCGGGATTTCGCCGGCGCCACCGTTGTTGAAGATGACGCGGATCGGGTCGTCACCGGCCTGATCGATGATGTCCTCCGGAATCTCGTAGACCTGATCGGCGGTGCCGTCACAGGCGCCGGATTCGGCGGTCATCAGTTCGCCCGGCCAAGCGGCGTTCTCGATGACGGAACCGGCCGCGGCGTTGTTGTCCACATACACATAGGCGTAGATCTTGTTCCACGCCGCCGGCTTCTTCGCGTAAGCCGTGTAGGAGATGACCGCGTTCGGATCCTTCTTCGTGAAGGTCTCTTCGGCCTTGACGGCGTTGCCGTCCTGATCAGTGCCGGTCAGCGTGACGGTGATCTGGGTGTTCACGGCAGACTTGGCGCCGATCGTGATCTTCTGGCCGTCGGTGAAGGAACCGGAATCGCCTTCGGATGTGCTGTAACGCGCGTTGTTGACATTGCGAGCGTTGAGCGTCACCTGCGTCGTGTCGGTCTTGAAGGACTTCGCACCGGTAATGGAGAGCGAGGCACGCGGCGTGTTCGACGCGTTGTAGAAAACGTGGACCTTGCCGCTCTTCACGCTGCCGGACGTGATCTTCTTGCCGGAGACGGTAAGCTTGCCGCCGTAGACCTGATCGACGTATTCGCCGTCATCGAGCACCGTGTTCATGCCGGCGAGGTTCTTGTCGCCGTCCATGTTCACGATCGTCACGCCGTCGTTGTTCGGATTGCCGTCGGACTTGTAGCGCTCGATCATCAGGCAGTTGTTGCCCTGGCAGTTGCGCAGGTATTCGGCATTGCCCTCCATCGCGTTGCGGAACTTGTTGACCCACTTGACTTCGGGATGCTTCCACTCGTCATCGCCAATATCACCAAGTGACGAAACCTCAGCGAAGCGCGGATTCGAACCGCCCGAACCCTGCGGACGGTTGAAGAACAGCGGTGCGCCGCCGGCACGCGAGGCGACGATGCCCCAGCCCATACGGATCTGCCACGCGGACAGCTGGCTGGAGTATTCGTTCGTGTTGGCATAGGTGTCGTGTGATTCGACCCAAGTCACGAGCTGGTTGTCACGCACGCCATCGCCCTGCAGGCTGCTGACGCGGCCGGCGTCGAGGTTCTTGTCCTGCACAACGGCGCGCATGAGACCGCCGTACTTGGAACCGGTGTTGCCGCCGCCATTGGTGGAGTACTTGTTGAACAACGCCGGATAGGCCGGAGCATTCAGGCCAGCGTCGCCCTGCAGAACTTCGCCGTACTGGTACTGGGCGCCGTTCGGCAGGATCGTGTCATAATACGGGGAATGCGTCTGGAACTCGTCCGGAAGCTCGATATGCTTCGCCGCGTCATAGCGGAAGCCGTCGATGCCGTCCGCAACCGCACGGGTCAGGTAATCCTTCATGCGGTTGCCGACTTCCTGGTTCTCGGTGTTGAGATCCCACAGGCTCAGCAGATGGCAGTGCGTGACCTGCCAACGGTTGCCGTAGTTGATGGCGGTGCCGTTGTCACCGCAGCCGCCTTCGGAACGGGTGTGGAACAGGCTGGAGTTCTTCCAATCGGAGTTGATGCCGTTCCAGTCCGCCGTGAAGTGGTTGATGACGGCGTCGGCGATGACGCGGATGCCATGCTTATGAGCCTCGGCGGTCATGTCCTTGATTTCCTGCTCGGTGCCGATGACCTTGTTGCCGATGCCGGTGCCGGAAGGCTGGTAGACGTAGTACCAGTTCTCAGTGAACTGCATGCCATGGTTCGGGCCGACGATGTTGCTGATCGGCACGGTCTGGATCGACGTGTAGCCGGCGTCGGCGATCTCGTCCATATGCGCCTTGATCGTATTGGCCGACCACATCCACGCATGCAGAATCGCGCCGTAGTTCATTTCCTTGGACAGGCCATTGGCTTCTCGGGCGGCCTCGAACTGCGCGTTGCCGAGCGTGCGATCATAGCTCGTCGTCGGCGTGTTCGCCGCGGACGCCGCCGGAGCGGCGACCATGCCGAGCGCCATGCCGCCGGCGAGCGTCGCGAAGGCGGAAAGGCTGGCGACCGCCTTGGCCGCGAAGCCGCGTCCTCCTGAACGCTTGGTCTTCCCGAGCTGCTGCTCGGTTTCAGACAGAGGAACCATACCGCTGTCTCCTTTTCTTCTCTAGAATAAGGTGCTTTCTTTCCTTATGACCATCCGTCCGCATAGCCGGATGGCACTGCACATGTCTGCCCATCGTGAACATGCCACATGTTCCCTGAGCGAACAGACACTTCAGTCGACACAATCATTGTGCAACCGTTCGCATGTCGTCTATTATATGCAAAAACTTCCACAGCATCAACACAGAGCTTCCATATCGCAAACGCTGTCATCTGCATGCCGAACCGCATCATGCGACGCATGCGGCTGATTCGACCATCCCCCAATGACTTAACCGATTAAGTCCACCGGCGCCGGACGTCCCATCGCGACGAGACGGACACACCCCCGACACGCCGAAGGCGCCGGCGGCATGGGTCTCCCCACGCGCCGGCGCCTTCGGATCGTCGGTTGTCCGGAACGTGCGCGAACGACTAGTCGGCCTTGCACTTCGGTTCGAGATAGGTGACGCCGTCATCGGCCCAGCCCATCGGCGTCTGATCGATCGTCAGCGGCGCCGTCGCCTTCTTCGACACGCGCACATCGAAGGTGTAGGTTGCGAGCTGCCCCGGATTGACCTGCACATAGGCCTGATAGGCCTTGGCACCGTCGATCGTCGTCTCCTTGGCAGCGTCGACCTTGCCGCCGAGCTGCATCAGATTGGTGATCGAACCGCCTTCGGGCGCATAGAACAGGATCTTCTCCATCGCCTTACCGGTGTTGGCCTTGTTGTTGCCTGTGATGTACATCGGCAGCGACTTCGCCTCGTCCTCGGTCATCGTGTTGTGGATCGTGAACTCCACATGATAGAGGGCGCCATCATCACAGTTCACACGCTGAATCTTCGCCTCGCGCTTGATGTACCAGCCCATCTTCGACGGGTTCTGCTCGGTCAGGTAGATGCCGACGGACGGGTCGGTCTCGCTGTTCGGGGTCTGGCCGGTGAATCCCGCGGCGACGATGCCCTGTTCGATTTGCTCGTCGAAAGCGTACATCGTGACATGGCGGCCTTTCGCCATCGTGCCCATCATCTCGCCGGTCCGGTACAGCTTGCCGATGCTCATATCGGAGAACATCGACTCCATCGCCTTGTTCGCGACGACGCCGAACAACGCATCGGTCTCGTTCTCCGGATACTTCTGGTAGACGGTGTTCATCAGGAACTCGGCGGTGTTGTCGCCGGTGAGCACGGTGCCGTCGGGCAGCGTCACATTGCCGTTGATCGCGATGAGCTGCTGTAGGAACACCGGATCGACCATGACGACGCCGGCGAGCGGCTGCTCCTTCCCCCACGGCGTGCGGTCCCATATCGAACGCATCGCGACGGCCGAGTCGGCGGTGTTTGGGAACACGGCTAGATCTCGGATGTCGAAGGACATATGCAGTGGGCCCTCTTTGGTGAACACGCGGTCCATATCCTGCGAATGGTCGCCGATGCCGTAGGACAGGTAGTCGCCGTTCGGGCGGAAGTCGCCAATGTGCACGGTGCCGTCCGAGGTCGTCAGTTCGCCAACCGAACCGATCAAGCCGCCCGATGAGCGCATCTCGGAAGGCGTCATCGCCATGACGGCGTAAGTACGTGACTGGCCATCGCCGAGCAGCGCCGGCAGGATGCGGAAGGTGTTCGACAACGCATCGACCCGGTCGGCGAGCGCGTTGAGCTTCGTCGCACCTTCGTCATAGGCGCTGCGAATCATGCCAATGCTCGGTTCCTTGAGGGCGTCATAGGCGCGCACCTGCTGCTGGAAGGACGTGTTTGCCTTGGCGAGCGGCTCGGAAGCGGCGATGATCGGCTGCAGATTGACGCCGTCATCGCCGTTCGCGATCTGCGCCTCGCTGAGCGTCTTCATGACGTCGACGAATTGCGGCAGCGATTCGTCGACGATGCCGTCGACAGTGCTCGTCATGCCTTGGACAGTGGCGATATCGTCGCCGACAAACGGCATCTTCGCGGCGAAATTCCACAGGCCGCCGTGCGCGATGTCCTTCGCCTGCTTCGTCTCCTGCGCGATCTGCGGCAACGTGTCGCCAGCAGTTGCAAGCTTGTCGGCATCCGCCGACGCGAGCTGCGAAAGCATTGAAATCGCTTTCGACTCATGCGCTTGCACCTGCTTCGCCTGGCGGAACAGCTGCAGCCCGACGACGCCGCAGGCGACGAGGGCGAGCACAAGAACCGTCAGCACACCGACGACCCACGGCCAGATCCTCCGGCGGTGATGATGGTGATGATGGTGATGGCTGTGTGGTTGCGCGTGCATATGCGACATGGCGCTCCTTAGGCACAATGATTAGACACAATGAAAAGCGCGGATTCCTTGAAAATCAGGAATCCGCGAAACGAATCGGAATCGGTCACTTGAGCGAGAAACGACGCTTCTTGCGGTGGTCGGTGCTGCGGCTCGAATAGTAGTAGTAATAATTCGTGTGTTCGAGCGACTTCTTCGAATCGCGCGCGCAGTTGAAGATGACGCCGGTCGTCGACAGGTCGAGCGTCGTAAGTTCCTCCGAAATGTCGCGCAGATCGCGCTTGAGCGTCTGGTCACGACGGCAGACCATGATCAACGAACCGCCACGACGCACGAAGATGACGGCGTCGTTCGCGACGACCATCGGCGCTGTATCGATGAGCACGTAGTCGTACTGTTCCATCGCGTTGTTGAGCAGCTCCTCCATAATCGGCGAGTTGAGTAACGTAGACGCGTTCGGCGGCTTCGGGCCGGCCGGCATGACATGCAGATTCGGCTTCCAGTAGCGCTGCACGACGTCCTTGACCGAAGCCTGGCCGGACAACACATGGGTCAGACCCGCCGAACCGTCAAGGTCGAGTTTCTTCGCGACCGACGGATGACGCAGATCGGCGTCGATGAGCAGGACCTTCGCGCCATTCTCGGCGAGCGCGGCGGCGACGTTGACCGACATCGTCGTCTTGCCTTCGCTCGCACCGGTCGACGTGACGACGATGAGACGGCAGTTCGTGCCATCCACCGGGGCCATGAAAGTCAGGTTAGTGCGCACACGGCGGAAGTCCTCGGCGACCGGGCTGCCCGGTTCGCTGACGACGGCCGGCTTCGTGCCTTTGAGCAGTTCCTCCTCGGGGATGCGGCCGATGACCGGCGCATCGAGGTATTCGCCGACCTCATCATCATCCTGCACGCGCTTGGACAGCACGTCCTTGAGCAATGCGGCGAAAACGCCTAGGATCAGGCCGCCGACGATGCCGATGAGGATGTTGAGCTTCCATTTCGGCGAGCTCGGAGCGGTCGGGGCCGTGGCCGGCTGCACGATCGAGAGCTTGACCGACGAATGCGAACCTGACGCGTACAGCGTGTTCTCAACGACGGAGCTGAGTGATTTCGCGACGGCGTTCGAGATGTCAGCGGCACGTGCGGGGTCGCTGTCGGTCACCGTGATGTTGACGAATGCGGTGTTTGCCGGATTGGTGACGCTGATCTCGCCTTTGAGCTGACCGACAGACATCTGCAGTCCAAGGTCCTCGATGACCGGCTGCAGCACCGACTGCGTCGTCGTCAACGCCGGATACGACTTAATCTGGCTCATGATGTACGAGCTGCCGCTGTTCTGGTCGGACGAGTTCGCGGTGCCGTCCGAGGAATCGTTGTAGGTCGCGAACAGCTGGGACGTCGTCGAATACTTCACCGGAGACATCGCGGTCAGTCCAATCGCGGCGCCGAGCACGACGGTGAAGGTGACAAAGATCGTGATGACATGCTTGCGCATGATGCCGAACAGGCCGGACAGCGTCATGCCGTCGCTTTCCGGTTTCGCGCCGGCGGCACCGGGGGCCTGCTGCTCGATAGTGTTTTCAGCCATCTAGGTTTGTTCCCATCTGAGAGGTGAGACCGTACCGTACCGGGTGCCCTTCACAGCACGGAACGCGGTTGGCGGCCTGTCTCGTAAATCAGCTTCTTTATCGTATCTTTTACGCTCGACGCAGTTACAGGCGCGCCACTTGCACGCCGAGCGTGTCAACGCCGAGATGCAGCACGCGCCAATGACCAGAGGCGAGCTCGTCGGCGGCCACGGCGGCGATTCCGCCGGCGGCATCGCCAGAATGGAGCACGAGCACGCAGGGGCCTGCGCCGGAGACCATCGCCGCATAGCCGTTGCGGCGCAGCTTCGCGATAAGATTGGCGGAAGGCTGCATCAACGGACCGCGGTACCGCTGGTGCAGCTTGTCCTCGGTCGCCTCCATCAGCAGCGCGTTGACGTCATGCGCGCCGGTGAGCGCGCCCGGGTTCATCGCGCCGATGAGCAGCGCCGCACGGGACACGTTGAAGACGGCGTCCTCAAACGGCACGAGCGGCGGCAGTGCTTCGCGCGCTTTGCTCGTCGACAGTTCGAAATCGGGAATGAACACCGACGTCGTGATCGACGGGTCCACGATGTAGTTGACGGTGCGGTAGCCGGATTTGACGACGACGCCGTTCTCAAGCGTCTTATGCAGCCCCTCGTCGGTCCACGACACGGTCATGCCGCCATAGACGGCCGGCGCCACGTTATCCGGGTGGCCTTCGAGCTCGGCGGCGAACGCGAAGATCTCGTCACGGTCGAGCTCGCCGTCATGGCTGAACGCATAAGCGGCGCTGATGCCGGCGACGATCGCCTCGGCAGACGAACCCATGCCGCGCGCCTGCGGGATGTTGTTGTGCGCCTCGAGGATGAAGCCGGTCTTGCTCAGGCCGAAACGCGAGCATGCACGGCGGAACGTGGAGACGACGAGATGGGATTCGTCGCGCGGCAGCGTATCCTCGCCCTCGCCGTCGATGAGCACCTGAGCCGCCATGTTGAGCGGATCGGAACTCAGCGTGAATTCCAGTTCGTCGTGATAATCCAGCGCGAGCCCCACGGTGTCAAAACCGGAGCCGAGATTCGCGCTCGTCGCGGGCACACGGACGTGCACCTTACGCGTTACCGGATCCATCGGATATGTCCTGCCTTACTTCGTCTCTCCCTGTCCGTCGCCACGGGCGGCCACGGGCTACCGCCCCAGCCAACGGCGCGGACGGCGAATCATCGTTCATGATACACAGAAGGCTGGTCCCCTCCGATGACGGGACCAGCCTTGCAGCGTCAGCGACGGCCTACTGATCAGTCAAGCACGCGGATGATCGACGGATCGCCGGTTACGCAGTCAAGCTCGCACACCTCGGCGACGGTCGCGCGCAGCGTCGTCTCGTCGGTCATATGCGTGACGAGACGCAGCTGCTGGATCTCGCCGTCGTATCCCGGATCCTTGAGCGTCGGCTTGAGGTCCTGATTGACGCCGTTGATCGAAACGCCGTTCTTCGCGAAGATCGTCGAAATCTGCGCGAGCACGCCCGGATTGTCATGGATGAGGAAACGCACGGCGAAGGCGGCCTTCGACGTGCTCAGCGGCGCGATCGGATAATCGTTGTACATGCGGATCGCCGGACCGGTGCAACCGGAGGCGATATGGCGTGCGACGGTCACGATGTCGCCGACGACGGCGGACGCGGTCGGCGCGCCGCCGGCGCCACGGCCGTAGAACATCAGATCGTCGGCGTATTCGGCGCGCACGAAGACGGCGTTGAAGGAGCCGCGCACCGAGGCGAGCGGATGCTCGTTGCGGATGAGCGCCGGGTAGACGCGCGCGGAGACGCCATGCTCGTCCTTGCCGACGACGGCGAGCAGCTTGACGACCTTGCCTTCGGCGGTCGCGGCGGCGATGTCATCGGCCGTGATATGGGTGATGCCCTCGACGGTCACGTCGTCGATGCCGACTTCCGTGTGGAAGCCGAGCGTCGCCATGATCGCGGCCTTGTTCGCCGCGTCATAGCCTTCGATGTCACCGGTCGGATCGGCTTCGGCATAGCCCTTTGCCTGCGCGTCCTTGAGCGCCACGTCGAAGTCGAGGCCCTTCGTCGTCATCTCATCGAGGATGTAGTTCGTCGTGCCGTTGACGATGCCGAGCATATCCTTGACCTGATCGCCGACAAGCGACTCGCGCAGCGGACGCACAATCGGAATCGCGCCGCCGACGGCCGCCTCGAAGTAGATGTCGACGTCGTTGTCCTCGGCTGCCTTGTACAGTTCCGGACCGTACTTCGCAAGCAGCGCCTTGTTCGCAGTGACGACGGACGCGCCGTTCTTCATCGCCTCAAGCACGAAGGTGCGCGCGACGCCGGTGCCGCCGATGAGCTCGACGACGATGTCCGCGTTCTTCACGACGCTCATCGTGTCGCTCGTCAGCAGCGACTTGTCAATCCACGGGAAATCGACCTCATCCGGGTCAAGGCAGGCGATGCCGGACAGCTCGATCGGACGGCCGATGCGCTGCGCGAGCTCATCCTTCTGTTCGACGAGCAGGCGCGCGGTCTGCGAGCCCACCGTTCCTGCGCCAAGCAGGCCGACTCGAATCGGTGCGTTCTGTTCTGCCACTGTCCGTTCCTTTCTTCGCGGCGGTCACTACCCGCCATATTGTACGGGCAAGCCGTGAGCGCGGCGCCCACGCTTCCGTTGTATGAAATGTATGCAATCGTTCGGGAATCACTCGCTCACATCGTAGGAGAGCAGATCGTCGACGCTCTCGCGACGCATCATCAGATGCGCGCCATGCGCGTCGACGCCGATGACGGCCGGGAAGAGCGCCATGTTGTAGTTGCTCGCCATCGCACGGCCGTAAGCTCCGGTCACCGGCACGGCGAGCAGGTCGCCGCGATGCACGTCCGCCGGCAGCATGACCTCGTCGACGACGATGTCGCCGGATTCACAATGGATGCCGACGACGCGCGACAGCCGCGCGGGCGCCTGCGAAACGCGATTCGCGAGGACCGCTGTGTACTGCGCGCCGTAGAGCGCCGGACGGATATTGTCGCTCATGCCGCCGTCGACGGCCACATAGCTGCGTTTGTCAATCGGCTCGCCGGCATGATTGGTGAAACCCTCGCCCAGATGCACAGTCTTGATCGCACCGACCGTGTACAGCGTGACACCTGCCGGGGCGACGATCCAGCGGCCGGGTTCGAAAGAGATGACCGGCGCGGGCATGCCGAGCAGACGGTTCGTCTTCGCGACAGCGTCGGCGAGGCGCGTCAGCTCACGGTCCACGTCCATGCGGTCCTCGTCATCGGTGTAGGCGACCGAATAGCCGCCGCCGAGATCGACCTCGGGCAGCGTGTAGCCGTTCGTCGCATAGAAGGTCTTACGCAGCAGCATCATGCGGCGGCCAGCCTGAATGAAGGCCTCGGCATCATGGATGTTCGAGCCGATATGCGAATGGATGCCGACGAGTTCGAGATTCGCGTACGTCGCGATGTCGCGCAGCACGGCGATCGCCGGACCGTTCGCGACGAGCTCCATCGCCGCGGCGAGACGACGGTCGCCTTCGGTCACGTCGGCCGCGTTGAGATCGTACGGATAGCGCACATCGTAACGCAGCTCGCGCTGCGCCTGCGCCTTCGTCTCCCCCGACTCCTCGAGCTCGTTCTCCTTCATCAGCGCGTTCGCGGCGGCCGGCGTGACGTCCTCAAGCGCGTCGATGTCGTCGACGATTGTCGTGTCCGCGCCGGCGGGCAGCAGCGCGACGCCGAACTTCTGGTCCTCATGCGCCGTCGAAACGAACTCATGGCCGCCGGCGTGGATGCCGGAGGTCACGCGCAACATGACGCGCGCGCGTTTGCCGAGACGTTCGGCGATCGCGGCGATGCGCGCCGGCTCGTCGGGCGAATCGACGACGATCTTCACAAAGCCCTCGGTGATCGCCAGCTCGATCTCTTCGTCGCTCTTGTTGTTGCCGTGCAGCACAAGGCGGCGCCCCGGCACGCCGGCCGCGAGCGCGATCCTCATCTCGCCGAGCGTGCATGTGTCCACGTACATGCCCTCCTCGGTGACGATGCGCGCCATCTCCTTGCTCAGAAACGCCTTCGCCGCATAGCTGACATGCGTCGTGCTGTTGGGGAACGCGGTCGCTGCCGCCTTGACGAAGTGGCGGGCGCGGGCGCGCACCTCGTCGAGGTCGTAGATGTAGAGCGGCGTGCCGTATTCGTCGGCAAGCGCGCTCGCCGTGATGCCGTGGAAGGTCAGTTCGCCTGCGGCGTCGCGCGCCGTGTCCTGCGGCCAAATCGGGCTGATGGCCATGTCGGTCGGGTCCTTTCGTCGGGTGCATGTCATCGTCGGGTGCATGCGGTCAGCGCATGTCATCGGGTGCATACGGTCGTCGTGATCGTCGGTGCGGTATGCAGCGCGCCGGCGCCACCGTGTGGTGGTCGCCGGCGCGGACAGGGTCACATCTTGTCCGGTGCGGAGACGCCGAGCAGGTCGAGCCCGCTGGCGATGACGGTCTGCACGGCGTCGTTGAGCCGCAGTCGTGCCGCGGCGCGCGCGGGTTCCGGGCATTTCGCGATGCGCGTCGCCTCGCGGGTCGCCTCGTCGGCGCGTTCCTCAGCTTCGGTGAGCGCCATCGGCACGACGCGTTCGACGTTGTACCACTTGTGGTAGGCGGCCGCGAGGTCTTCGAGGTAGTGCGCGATGCGGTGCGGTGCGCGCAGGTCGCCGGCCTGGGCGAGCACGGACGGCCACTGGGCGAGCATCGCGATGACCTCGCCGTCGGCCTCGGTGTCGAGCAGCGCCATGTCGGCGCCGTCGCGCGTGATGTTCGCAGCGGCCGCGTTGCGGTCGACATTGCAGGAGCGCGCGTGCGCGTACTGCACGTAGTACACCGGGTTCTCGTTCGAATGCGACGCGAGCAGGTTGAGGTCGATGTCGACCGGCGAGTTGTAGTCGGTGCGGGCGAGCGAATAGCGGGAGGCATCCACGCCGATCGCGTCGATGAGGTCGTCGATCGTCACGACGTTGCCGGCGCGCTTGCTCATGCGCACGGCCTTGCCGTCCTTCATGACGTTGACGAGCTGGCCGATGAGGATCTGCATGTTCTCCCCCGGCTTGTCGCCGAAGGCCGCGCACATCGCCATCATGCGGCCGATGTAGCCGTGGTGGTCGGCGCCGAGCATGTAGATCGCGACGTCGGCCGGATGGTCCTTGCGATGGCGCTTATTGCGGTAGTAGGCGATATCGGCGGCGAAGTACGCGTAGTTGCCGTCGGACTTGATGATGACGCGGTCCTTGTCGTCGCCGTGCTTCGTGGACGCGAACCAGGTGGCGCCGTCCTTTTCGTAGATGTCGCCGCGTGCGCGCAGGTCGTCGATCGCCTTCTCGACCTCGCCGTCCTCGTAGAGGCTGTTCTCGTGGAACCAGACATCGAAGTGGACGCGGAACTCCTTCATCGACTGCTGGATCTCGTCGAACATCATCGGCACGGCGCGCTTGCGGAACTCCTCGCGCTGCTCGGAGTCGCCCTCGCCGAGCGGTTCGCCCTTCTCGTCGACGCCGCCGTCGACGCGCGGCAGGTTGAGGATGTCGACGCCTTCGGCGTTCGCCTCGGCGATGACACGACGCGCGATCTCGTCAATGTAGGCGCCCTTGTAGCCGTCGATTGGCGTCAGCTCGTCATGGGCGGCCGCGACGAGCGACTTGGCGAAGCGGTTGATCTGCTCGCCATGGTCGTTGAAGTAGTATTCACGAACGACGTCGGCGCCATTCGCCTCGAGGATGCGGGCCATCGAATCGCCGACGGCCGCCCAGCGCGTGCCGCCGATGTGGATCGGGCCGGTCGGGTTCGCCGAAACGAATTCGAGGTTGAGCGTGCGGCCGCTCAGATGCTTGTTGCGGCCGAAATCGGCGCCGTCGGCGAGCGCCTGATCGACGATCTGCGCGGCCGAGGCGGAATCGAGCGTGATGTTGATGAAGCCGGGGCCGGCGACCTCGACGGTGTCGACGCCATCGGCCTCGTTGAGGCGCGCGGCGAAGAGTTCAGCCAGATCGCGGGGCTTCATGCCGGCCTTCTTCGCGAGCTGCATCGCCGCGTTCGAGGCCCAGTCGCCGTGCGCGCGGTCCTTGGGTCGCATGACCGCGAATTTGGATTCGTCGGGGAGCAGATCGGCGGTCAGGTCGCCCGCCTGACCGTCGTCGACGAGCTGCCGGGCGATGTTGTAGATAAGTTCACTTAACGCTTCAGGACTCATTCCACCAAGTCTACCGGCCAAGCAGACAGAGGCGAAGAACACAAAACAAATCCCATCAAAATCAAGGTCATTCTACAATCTTTAATAGATAAAATATCATAATTGATACATTTGTCTGTTTTCCACGTATGATGGACGGCGTTACACCAGCAGCACACAGCAGCCCTTACAGGAAAGGGACATCATGCCACAGGCCCGCAGCCACGCATGCCCGCATCACCCAACACGCAACTCCTCCATCGAGCTGCTACGCATTATCGCGATGCTGCTGATTGTGGCACATCACAGCATCGTGCACAATGCTTTCTCCGTCACGGCAATGCCGCCTTCCATATCGGCGTTCCTTTTCCTGATACTCCAGTCAGAAACAACCGGATCAATCGGAGTCATCGTCTTCTTCGGAATCAGCGCATGGTTCCTCAGCGCCAACAAAACGCCTTCCGTGCGTTCATCACTGAAACGCATATGGCTTACGGAACGCGAGATGCTTTTTTACGCATGGGGAATTCTCCTCCTTCGCGTTCTATCGAACCACACAATGCCCACCGCATCACTTATCGCCCATTCTCTGCTGCCGGGCATCACGGGTATGTGGTGGTACATGACTGCCTATATCGTCTTTCTCGCCTTCTACCCTTCCCTCACCGTTGGCCTGCGACATATAGGACCACGCCTCCATGGCGTATTATGTATCATCACAATAGCAATACTAGGAATATCAGGGCTATCTCCTATTAATCTATTGCAGATTCAGGCTCATAATTTTATGTTTTTCATACTCCTATATATTATTATCTCATACTACCGATGGTATCTCCCTATTTTAAATATGCATATCACCAAACTTGTTCTTATCGTTGGACTGACAGTATTCTTCATTCCAATAATTACTTTACAAATACTGGGAATCACATTGCATATTGAAGCATTGCGCCTTCATTCTGCAGTATTCGCTGGAAGCGGTAAAGCATCTGCATTATTGATTGGATTCGCTTTATTTAATATAGGAATACAAAAAAAGTTCTTCAGTCGTATTGTGAATACAATCGCATCAACGACATTAGGAGTCTATCTCATTCACGAAGACCCATTCGTAAGGTCACCACTATGGCAGTATTGGTTGAACTTTGCGCCCCTAACCCGTCAATCCGCTTGGGTAGCAATAATCACAGCCTTCGGAAGTATTTTCGCCACATTCATAGCATGTGTATTTATTGATCTTATGAGACAGCGACTCTTCGCTTTCACTATCAACCGCCATAAAGGCGCTTGGTTCGACAAACTATGGGATGCCATTAAGCAGACCCCCATATGTCAGCGACTTATCATTCGACTCGACACGATGGATAGGAAATCACACATCACTTCAGACAAAGCAACATCGGCTATCTGAGGATATTTTCCTCGATGATGGTCGTATCGGAAGACTCCATCTCCAACGTGAGCTGACAATTCACGTCCTGGCACATTTTGCCGTGTTCCTATCAGCATAGTTGCATCACATATCTGGAAGATGGATACCTAACAGCGTCGTCAGCGAGCGCGGCGCAAGCAGCACGGACACGCCCTGGACGCGCAGAGGCGTCGGTTCAGCGCGTTCGTTCGTGACGACGGCGGCGAGCGAGCCGTCGGCCGTGCGGAACGTGGCCGCATGCAGGCCGTCGGCATGTTCCAGCCGGTGTTCAAGCACGACCGAGCCAGGTTGCACGAAGCGCGAACAGTGCGCAAGCACGTAATAGTCGGCGTTGCGCGTGATGGTGCGTGTCCGCGCGTCAATCGTCAGCAGCCCGCGGTTGCTCGAATGCCGGTGGTCGTGACGCAGATAGTAGTAGTCGGGGCCTCCGCGCCCGTCGAGCGCGATGTTCCACAACACGACCGACTGCGCCCAGTTGTTCAGCATTGCGATGACGCGCGCCGACATGTGCACGAGCGCGTCGTCCCAGTTGTGCGGCCCCCAGTCGCCTCCCGAGGCCTCGGTCACCCAGATGCCTTTGTCCGGCCAGATGCGGTGGATGTCGCTCATCGTGCGGGATGCACCGCCGTAGTAGTGCCATGCCGAGCCGGCAACGGCCCGCAGTGCGCGAGGCCACGCGTACAGTTCGCGTACGAACCGGCCGTCGGGATAATGGTCGGTCGAATAGTTGTGGTCCCAGCACAGGACGCGCACGTCCCCAAGCCCGTGCGCGCGCAGGCACGGCGCGAGGAAATCGGCGATGAAACGCGCCTGCTGCGCCGGCGTCATCGCCATCGATGGCCAGCGCGATTGCGGATAGTCGGGTTCGTTCGTCGGCGTGACGCCGAAGACGTGCAGACCGGCATCACGGTAATGCGTGATGAAACGCGCGAGGTATTCGGCATAGGCGGCGTACATGCGCGGGCGCAGATAGCCGGTCATCTGCGTGAGCGGACATTTGCCGAGGATGCAGCGGTTCGTCTTCATCCACGCCGGCGCGCTCCACGGCGAGACGATGATATTGAGCGGATCGGCCGCGGGGTCTGCGGGATCTGCGAGACGGCTATGCGCACGAATCGATTGCGCTTGTGTGAGCAGCGGGATGATCATGCGCGATTCGGGCGAAAAATCAAGGGATTCGAGCCGCGGATCGGCGCGGCGACGCGTGAAACGGTACGGGCGGGTCACATGGTCGGATGGCCCGATCGGCTGACGCAGCATCGAGATGCCGATGCCATCGTGCACGCTGAACAGCTCGGTCATCACGGCGCGGCGCGTGGCGGCCGGCAGTCGGGAGATCAGAGCGGCCGAGGCCTGCGTCAGCGACGCGCCGAAGCCGTCGATGCGCTGACGCGGATGGGCGGTGTCGATCGTCAGCGACGGGTTGGTCGTCGGCAAGGAGCCATCACCCGCGTCGGGTAACAGGAATTCGGACGGCGGGACCGCGTGCAATGCGGCGGCGAGCGCCGTATCGTCGCCGTTGGCGTAGCTGGTGAACATCCGCATGAGCACACTGTATCGCGCAATCGGCTCGCGAAAAATACAGTGCGCTCAGCGGGTATCGCTTAGACAGCGGCCGGTTCGCTCAAGCGGCGTCCGGGCAGGCGGCGATGACGTCGATCTCGACGAGCGCACCCTTCGGGATCATGTTGTTGCCGAACGCGACGCGCGCCGGCTTGACGGTTCCGGTGAAGGTCTTCGCGTAGACGGCGTCGACAGCGGCGAAATCCTCAACGTTGCGCAGATAGATCGTCGCGCGGCAGACGTGTTCGACGCCGCAGCCGGCTGCGGCGAGGATGTTCGTGATGTTCTTGAGCGCGCGGGCGGCCTGGTCGGCAGCCTCGACGCCGTCGAGTTCGCCGGTCGCTGGGTCGATGCCGAGCTGACCGGAGACGAAGATGAATCCGTTCGCCTGCACGGCCTGGCTGTATGCGCCGAGCGCGGCCGGAGCCTCCGTCGTCGCGATCGCCTTGAGATTTTCGTACATATGTGGTCCTTTCATCGATGGATTCCTGCGCGTCGGTCGCGCGTGCGGGAACGACTACTGATTATTCGGCATCATAACGGCGTCGACGACGCATCCGACCCCCAACGGTCACGTTGTGGGCAGCCATGCCCCATGTGCCGTCGACTTTGTGAACATGACCGTCGCAGTTGTCACACCAATGGTTCGCCACCCCACCCGATTGCGAACATCCCGACTATGCTGCGCACCCACGATGCTCGCAGGGGACATAAGGCGACGAAAGCCCCACCCTGTGGATGACAGGACGGGGCATCGGTGGGCTTAATGGGGTTCGAACCCACGACCTTTCGCTCCGGAGGCGAACGCTCTATCCACTGAGCTACAAGCCCGTTTGCACTTCCCCTACTGTACACGAAAGCCTGACGTAGCGAAACCCGCGCACTACACTGGGACTATGGATATGACGATGGATGGCATGCCGCTGCTCGACGAGTATCAGTACGAGCGCCGCTTCTTCTGCACGAGCATGCCTGCGGAGCTCGACGACGGCGACGCGCCCGCGCTCATCATCCAAAGCCATTTTGTGCATGCCGACGGTTACGCGCTGCGTGTGCGCCTGACGACGCGAGCGCTGCGCATCGCGATGAGCGCCGACCTCGACGCGCGCGACGTGCTCCGCGAGCATCGCGACGCGTTCCGCACGGCCACGCTCGTCGTCAAGGGTCCGTCGGTGGGTGGCACGCGCTACGAGGCATCGCGCGACATCGACGCGCAGATCGCCGCCTCGCTCGTCCTGCGCGGCGGCGACGTCGTCATCAAGAACCGCTATACCGCGTGGATCGGCGCCGACGGCTGGAACATCGACGTCTTCGGCGGCCTGAACGCCCCGCTCGTCATCGCCGCCGCGCAGCGCAGCACACCGGTGACGAACCTGATCATCCCGCGCTTGTGCGTCACCGAAATCACCGATGAAGCGCGCTTCAGCAACGACGAACTGTCGCGGCGTCCGTTCTCGCAGTGGGCCGACGATTTCGCACGCGAACTCGAACGCGAAGGGCCGTCATTCCAACAGTCCTTCGGCAGAAACACGATGGAATGACAGCCCGCACGGTCGGCGCTGCAGCGTCGATCAGTACATCAGCGTCGCGAGGCGGCGGCGCGCACGCGCGACGCGTTCGTCACCGGCGTCGGGGATGAGGAAGTATTCGAGCATCCGTTCGCGCGCCGGATCCATCTGATCGCGGTGGGCGGCGGCGAAGTCGAGCAAACGGCCGAAGGCGTCGTCGATCTGCCCGCCGATCATGTCGACGTCGGCGACGGCAAGCTGCGCGTCGAGGTCGTCCGGATTGTCGGCGGCCGCCTTGCGCACGGCGCGCACGTCAGCGTTGGCGGAACGGGCGAGCAGCAGCGCCTTCGCGCGTTCGCGGCGCGCGAGTTCGTCGGACGGGTCGGCTTCGAGCACCTGCTCGTAGGCGGCGGCCGCGCCGGCGTAGTCGCCTTCCTGCGCGAGGCGGTGCGCTTCGGCGTGTGCCGGCGGCACCTGCGTCTCCGCGGGCTTCGCGTCGTCGGCGGCGGCCGGCTCGACGTACGGTGCGGTGCCGGTCACGCCAGCCTGCGCGGCGACCTGCACGAGCTGCGGCAGCACATGCGTCGTGATCTGCTGGAGTTCGTCATCGGTCGGCAGTCCCTCGATGATCGGCATCGGGCGTCCTGCGATGAGCGCGAACAGCGCCGGCGCACCCTGCACGCCGAAGGCCTGTGCGATCGCCGGATCCTTCGCGACATCGATGCGCGCGAGCTGCAGCTGGCCGTTCATGCCGTTGATTGCGTCGCCGAGCGCACGCGCCATCGGGAAGCAACGGTCGTCCGTCTCGACCCACAGCAGCAGCACGATCGGGAACGTCGTCGACGATTCGACCATCGCCTGGAAGTTGCGTTCGGTCACGTCGATGACGTAGCCGCCGGCCGCGGGCGCGCCGCCCGCCTGTCCCGGCTCCGCCTTCGTCTGATGCTTGAGCGATTCAAGATCGACGGCTCCCGCGAGGGAGATGCCCGGCTTGAAATCCTGTGCCATGATTGTTTGCCTCTTTTCGTAAGTCTTTGAGTTTGGCCATCGTTTGGCCGTCGCTTGACCGCGCGGCCGTTACAGCCGTCAGACGGCTTCAACCTTGACGACCTGCCGTTCGGCGCCGACCGCCTGCACCTTCTGTCCCGATTTCTCCGGCGGGACGTAGATGGCGACGACGTTGACGTAGGTTGCCTTCATCGTGCTCGTCGCCTTGCCGTCCGCGAAGATCGCACGTTCGGCGTCCGACGCCGGCTGCGATTCGCGGCCTTCGCCGGCGGCGCGTGTCCACACCGAGTCGATCTGCGCGACGACGAGGTCGCCGCCGTCCGACGAGCGCATGATCTGCATCTGTCCGTCGACTGGCGTGAAGGTCTGCTCCTGCGTGCCCTTGTTGCGTTCCATGCCCTGCTGCACCGTCGCGGACAGCTGCGTGAGGTTGTCGCGGAAGTAGTCGTCGCCGAAATCGTTCGCGTACTGGCTCTTCGTGCCGTTCTGCAGCACGTCGGCGTAGCGCGTGACGGCTTCCTTCGGCGTCATGACGAGGTTGCCGTCGTCCTCATGACCCATCTGCGAGCCGATTGACGGCACCGTGAACTTCGGCATCTTCGCACCCTGGAACAAGCGTGTGACGCCCCACAGACGGTAGTTTTCGCGCGCGTCGCCCTGCGTGAACACGAGCAAACGCTCCGACTGCTGGTCCTCGGTTGTCGTCGTGATCGAGAACACGGCGCGCGGCCAGCCGTTGTCGGTCGGGATGACGGTTTGCGTCAGATCGTCCGGGATCGTCGTCTTCGGGTCGAGCTTGCCGTTCTTCTGGGCGACCTTGAGTTCGCTCGTGCGGATTTCGAGTTCCGGGCCGCTCATCGCCTGAGAGAGGTTCGCCGGATCCTTCGTGTCGTTGCATTCCTTGATCGTGGCGAGTAGTCCCGCGCGGATGCGCTGTTCCTGCGCTTCGGTCAGGTCGGGCGTCGCGGACGCGGCCGATGTGGGCGCGTTCACCGTCGGCACCGTTCCCTCGCATGCGCCGAGCGCGCACGTCATGCCGAGCGCCAGCACGGCAGCCGTGGCTGCGGTCAGTGAACGTCGTGTCATCAGTCGTTCTCCTTGTTGTTCGTGTCCGCGTCGGCGTCTGCGTCGGTGTCCGCGTCCGTTTCGTCGTCGGCGGTCGCATTGTCGTCCGATTCATTGTCCGTGTCGGCGGTCGTTTCGGCGTCAGTATCGCCGTCCGATTCAGCCGATTCAGCCGATTCGACGGTCATCGAGACCTGTCCCGTGCCGTCATCGTCCGACTCCGTGGTCTCCGTCGTCGGCTCAGTGGTCTCTGCAGTTTCCGCAGTCTCCGCAGACTCCGCCGCCGGCTCCGCATTCTCTGCAGATTCAGTCGTCGTCTCCGTCGTCTCCGCCGATACGACCGGAATCGAGCCGGTCTCCTCACGCACGAGGCGCGCGAAGTAGGCCTGCAGCTCCTCCGGCGTGATGACCGACGTCGCCTCGTCGGACGCGGCCGACGACGTCGTGCTGCGCGGCTCGCCGCCGTCCTCGGCGTCCGCGCGGCGCGCCTGTTCGGCGACGAGGTTGCGCGACGTCGGATCGATGATCTGCGGCGTTTCGTCCGTCTCTGCCGCGGCGGCACCCGCATGGCGCCCGTGGCGTCCGCGCGGCTTGCCGTTCGCGGCCTTCGTGCGTTTGCGCGGCTTCATGCTGGCGAAGGTGCCGGCGACGGCGGCGGCGATCGTCGTCGTCTCCTCGACCGGCTCCTTCTCCTTGCGCGGCTTGATGACCTTGGCGAAGCGGTTGCGCCGCGTGGCCGGATCCATCGCGAAGACCGACGCCGAGAGGATCGCCAGAATGACGCACAGGCCGCCGGCGAAATACCACGGCAGTGCGAAGTCCGGCACGCTCTGGCGCACCCAGTGCATGCTGATTGTGGCGTCCGACGCGTTGCCGCCAAAATCGATGATCGCGACCTGCGTCGCCTTCGCATCGGGCAGCCGCAGCGCCGCGCTCGTCTTGCCGCACGCCGTGTCCGCCCACATGTCAGAATCGGCGAAGGCGACCTGCTGGCGCGAAGTGGAGGCGTTGCCGTGCGCCTTTTCGGCGACCGTCGACAGCGCGCTCCAGCTGTCGAGCCCGGTCACACGGATGTACGATTCGCCGGCGAGCCATCCGGAGGCGTCCTTCGGGCTGCCGATTGCGATGCACGTCTGCGGTTCGTTGGCCGCGTCCGTATTGCCGTCATTGGCGTTCGCGTCATTGTTCGCGGCCGTGTCATCTGCGGTGGTCGCGGCCGGCGGCTCGACGGAGGCGGCGTCGACGCGGATCTGCACGCTCTTGTCAACGAGGTCGAGCACACCCGGGTCGATGACCGCGTAGCGCGTGCCGTCCACGTGCGCGAGGGCCGTGACGTCCTTGCTCGGCTTCCAGATCGTCTGGTTGAGGATGCCGAACACGATGCAGGTCACGGCGAGCAGGCCGAAAATCGGCGTCACGATGCCACGCATGATCTTCGCATGCCGGGAAGGCACCGGATGTCTGCGCGGCACACGCGTTTCTTCTTCTTGACCGTCGTTCATCACGTATCCATTCTACAAGTCGCGGCCCTTCACAACTCCCTTACCATCCGGACGGATAAATCGGGCAGAGGCGTTACTGTGGTGGCTATGCAACATACTTCTCTAGTAACTTCTATCACACGCGCCGCATCAGTCGTCGGCGCGCTCGCTTTGTGCGTAAGCATGGCGGCCTGCGGTTCGGGCTCGCCGGACGGTTCGGCGAGCGCCTCGTCGAGCTCGTCCGCAAGCGCGAAGCTGCCGAAGCTCGAGGGCGTCAAGCTGACGGGCACTCCGGGCAAGAAGCCGAAGGTCGAGTTCAAGAAGGGGCTCAAGATCGAGAACAACAGCGTCGCAGTGCTGCAGGAAGGCGACGGCGACGCGATGAAGAGCGGCGACCGCATCTGCGCGCAGCTCACGCAGTACAGCGCGAGCTCCGGCGAGGAGGTCGCCACGACGTGGGAACAGAACGTACCCGACTGCTCGCTCGTCTTCAATCCCGAGAACGGCGTCACCAGCGTGGAGAGCGCGACGCTCGCGCAGATCGCGAACACGACGTTCAAGGGCAAGAAGCTCAATACGACGATCGGCATCGGCATCAACGACGGCTCCGGCAATGACAACGCGTACATGCTTATCATGACGCCGGTTTCGCAGTCGAAGGACTATACGAAGGCCGAGGGCGAGCAGGTCAAGGACATCCCGTCCGATCTGCCGAAGGTCACGTTGGACTCCGCCGGCAAGCCGTCGATCGACATGAACGGCTACAAGGGTTCGGACAAGCTCGTCGTGCAGCCGCTCATCAAGGGCGACGGCCCGAAGATCGATGAGAACACCTATGCGGCCGTCGTCAACTACACCGGCTGGACGCTCGACGGCAAGCAGTTCGATTCGTCGTGGGACCGCAACCAGACCTTCGACGCCGTGCTCTCCAACATGATCAAGGGCTGGCAGGAGGGCCTTGTCGGCCAGACGGTCGGCTCGCAGGTGCTGCTCGTCGTGCCGCCGGACCTCGGTTACGGCGATCAGGAGCAGGGCGAGATCCCGGCGAATTCGACGCTCGTCTTCGTCGTCGACATCCTCGCGAAGTACTGACGGACGCTCGATCGTACATCGAAACAGCAAAATCGGCGGTGGCCGCCTCCCCGGGCTGGGGATGGCGGCCACCGCCGTTTTTGCACGGGTGTGCGTGTGCGCCGCGACGGCGTTCAGAACAGCCGCAGTGAGTCGTCGTCGGCGCCGCGCATGTCGTCGTAGTCGAGAATCAGGCATTCGAATCCGCGGTCCGCAGCGAGCGTGCGCGCCTGCGGGGCGATCGTCTGCGCCGCGAAGATGCCGCGCACCGGCGCGATGAGCGGGTCACGGTTGAGCAGTTCGCAATACCGTGTGAGCTGCTCGACGCCGTCGATGCCGCCGTGCCGTTTGATTTCGATCGCGACGTGCATGCCTTCGGCATCGACCGCCATGATGTCGACAGGGCCGATCGGCGTCGGGTATTCGCGCCGCACGAGCTTGGCGCCCTTGCCGATGCGTTCGATCTGTTCGGCGAGATAACGCTGCAGATGGTCCTCGACGCCGTCCTTCTTCAGTCCCGGATCCTCTCCGAGGTCGTAGGTTTCGTCGGAGTAGATGTGCTGCAACGTGACTTCGAGAACGTCGTTCGATTTCGTCGCGCACGCGCGGATGACCTTCTGAGGTGCCGGCGTCATGGCATCATCGTCGGCGTCCTTCGGCGTGATGTCCTTGATTGTGCACGGCGCCGCCATCCAGTTGAGCGGCTTGTATGAGCCGAGTTCGGAGAAGATGAGCAGGCTGTTGTCCGCTTTGATCAGCAGGACGCGGCGCGCGAGCGGCAGCGTCGCCTGAAGTCGTCCGGTGTATTCCGCACTGCAGTCGGCAACAATGATTCGCATGAGGCACCACGATACCGCGCGCCACCGAAGCGCACAACGGCAGCGGCACTACAACAAACAGTGAAGGGCCCCGGATTCCACGTACAAACGTGGAATCCGGGGCCCTTCGCGACGTGAAGGTCGCTGACGGTCACTGGATGCCGGTCTCGTCGATCGGCTGGTTCGCCATCGTACGGCCATGCTCGACGACGACGGTCAGCCTGTTCGAGTCGAAGGAGATGAATCCGTCGGTCACCTCGAAGGAATGCTTCGTGCCGTCCGGCTCGGTGATGACGAGCGGGCCCTCCTGGATGACGGAGAGCACCGGCTCGTGGCCCGGCAGGATGCCCATGCCGCCCGCGTAGGCGGGCACGAGCACGGACTTCGCCACGCCGCTCCAGACCGGATGGTCAGCGGAGACGATATTCACGTCCATCGTCGCGCCGGCCATGATCACTCACCGTATTCCTTCTGCATCTTGTGCCACTTCTTCTCGAGGTCGTCGATGCCGCCGATGCCCGAGAATGCCTGCTCCGGAACGTTGTCGTAGACGCCGTCGCAGATGCGCGTGAACGCCTCGATCGTCTCCTCCGCCGGCACGTAGGAACCCGGGACGCCGGTGAACTTTTCAGCGACATAGAAGTTCTGGCCGAGGAACTGCTCGATCTTGCGCGCGCGGTTGACGATCATCTTGTCCTCTTCGCCGAGCTCGTCGATGCCAATCAGGGCGATGATGTCCTGCAGTTCCTTGTTGCGCTGCAGGATCGCCTTGACACGGTTCGCGCAGTCGTAGTGCGCCTGGCCGACGTAGCGCGGGTCGAGGATTCGCGAGGTCGAGGACAGCGGGTCGACGGCCGGGTAGATGCCCTTCGACGCGATGTCACGTGAAAGCTCGGTCGTCGCGTCGAGGTGGGCGAAGGTCGTCGCCGGCGCCGGGTCGGTGTAATCGTCAGCAGGGACGTAAATCGCCTGCAGCGACGTGATCGAGTGGCCGCGCGTCGACGTGATGCGCTCCTGGAGCGCGCCCATCTCATCGGCGAGGTTCGGCTGGTAGCCGACTGCGGAAGGCATACGGCCGAGCAGCGTCGAGACCTCGGAACCCGCCTGCGTGAAGCGGAAGATGTTGTCGATGAACAGCAGCACGTCCTGGTTTTCGACGTCGCGGAAGTACTCCGCCATCGTCAGTGCGGTCAGCGGGACGCGCAGACGGGTGCCCGGCTGCTCATCCATCTGGCCGAAGACGAGCGCGGTCTTCTCGAGCACGCCTGCCTCGTCCATCTCGCCGATCAGATCGTTGCCCTCACGGGTGCGTTCGCCGACGCCGGCGAATACGGAGACGCCGCCGTGGTTCTGCGCCACGCGCTGGATCATCTCCTGGATGAGGACGGTCTTGCCGACGCCCGCGCCGCCGAACAGGCCGATCTTGCCGCCCTGCACATACGGCGTGAGCAGATCGATGACCTTGATGCCCGTTTCGAACATCTGCGTCTTCGATTCCAGCTGGTCGAAGGCCGGCGGATTGCGGTGGATCGGCCAACGTTCCTTGATGACGATCTTCTCGCCCGGCTTCTTGTTGAGGATGTTGCCGGCGACGTCGAAGACATGGCCCTTCGTCACATCGCCGACCGGCACCTCGATCGGGCCGCCGGTGTCACGCACCTCAGCGCCGCGCACGAGGCCGTCGGTCGACTTGAGGGCCACGCAGCGCGCCGTCGAATCGCCCAGATGCTGCTCGACCTCGAGGGTGATGACGACGTCCTTGACCTCGCCCTCCTCCTGCTGGCCCATCTGCTTGATCTCGACCTTCAGCGCGTTGTAGATGTCCGGCATGTGACCGACAGGGAACTCAACGTCGATGACCGATCCCTGAATACGCGTCACATGACCGACGATTGGCTCCGCGGCGGTATCGGCGGCCGCAGTGGTCTGTTTCTCAGCCATTTCGCGTTCCTACTCTTCCTTCTTGTTCAATGCATCGGCGCTGCCGATGATTTCGGTAAGTTCCTGGGTGATCGATGCCTGGCGCGATGCGTTGAGCTTGCGGGTCAGGTCGTTAATCAGTTCGCGCGCGTTCTCGGTGGCCGTGTGCATGGCGTTCTGTCGGCAGGCCACCTCGGAGGCGGCCGCCTCGAGCAGGCACTCGTGGATGCGCGAGCGCACATACTTCGGCAGCACGGCGTCGAGCACCTCGTCGAGGCTCGGTTCGAAGGCGTACAGCGGCATCGCCGTCGTCGCTGTCGGATCGGGACGCTGCGCGTCCTTGTCCTCGATGATCTCGACCGGCAGCATGCGCAGCACGCGCACTTTCTGCACGACCATGTTGATGAACTCGGTGTAGACGATGTACAGCTCGGATACGCCGCCCTGGTCGGCGGGAAGCATATACGCGTCCAACAGCGCGCGGGAGATCGCGTCGGCGACTTCGACGCCAGGCCTCTCGGTATCGCCTTCCCAGGTCTGTGCGAGCGGGCGGTTGCGGTACTTGTAGTACGAAACACCGCGGCGACCATAGACGAACAGTTCCGGCTCCTTGCCGGCCTCGTCGAGACGTGCCAGCAGATCCTCGGTTTCGCGGATGATCGATGAAGTGTACGCTCCGGCCATGCCACGGTCCGCCGTCAGGGCGAGGACGGCAACGCGGGGGTTGTCGCCCTCCTTCTTGACGATCGGATGTGAGATATGGGAGTGGGATACCAGTGTCTGGACGGCATCGAAAATCGCATCGGTGTATGGCTTCGCGTTGAGCGCCACCTCACGGGCCTGCGCGATATGCGAAGCCGCGATCATCTCCTGGGCGTTGAAGATCTTCTCCAACGAACCCGTGGAGGCGATCCTGCCCTTTAATGCGAGTTGCGATCCCATAGGTTACTTCTTTTCCTGCGCTTCGGCGTCCTTGGCCTTGCGGCCCTGGGCCTTGATCTGCTCCTGATCGACCGGAGTGACGCCCTTCGGCGTCGGCTTCTTGTCGACGAGCGGCTTGCCGGCCTTCGTCACATAGGTCTCACGGAAGGCGTCCACTGCCTTATCGAGCGCCGCCTCGGTCTCCGAGGTGAAATCGCCGGTGTCGTGGATCGTCTTGAGGATGTCGGTGTTGCGGTCGAGGTACTCGAGCAGTCCCTTCTCGAAGGGCAGCACGTCGACGACCTCGAGATCGTCGAGCTTGCCATGGGTGCCGGCCCACACGGAGACGACCTCCTGCTCCATCGAGAACGGGGAGAACTGCGGCTGCTTGAGCAGCTCGGTCAGGCGTGCGCCACGGTTGAGCTGGGCCTTCGACGCGGCATCCAGATCGGACGCGAACATCGCGAAGGACTCGAGCGAACGGTAGCGCGCCAGCGAGATCTTCAGCGTGCCGGAGACCTTCTTGAGCGCCTTCGTCTGCGCCGCGCCGCCGACACGGGAGACGGAGATGCCGACGTCCACAGCGGGACGCTGGCCGGCGTTGAAGAGATCGGACTGCAGGAAGATCTGTCCGTCGGTGATCGAAATCACGTTCGTCGGAATGTACGCGGAGACGTCGTTCGCCTTCGTCTCGACGATCGGCAGACCAGTCATCGAACCGCCACCCAGATCGTCGGAGACGCGTGCGCAGCGTTCCAGCAGGCGGGAGTGCAGGTAGAAGACGTCGCCAGGGTACGCTTCACGTCCCGGCGGGCGACGCAGCAGCAGCGAGATCGAACGGTACGCCTCAGCCTGCTTCGACAGGTCGTCGAAGACGATGAGGACGTCCTTGCCGTTGTACATCCAGTGCTGGCCGATGGCCGAACCAGTGTACGGCGCGATGTACTTGAAGCCCGCGGAATCCGATGCCGGGGACGCGACGATCGTCGTGTACTCCATCGCGCCGGCCTCTTCGAGGCTCTGCTTGACGGAGGCGATCGTCGAGCCCTTCTGGCCGATGGCCACGTAGATGCAGCGCACCTGCTTCTTCGGGTCGCCGGATTCCCAGTTCGCCTTCTGGTTGATGATCGTGTCGATTGCGATGGCTGTCTTGCCGGTCTGGCGGTCGCCGATGATGAGCTGACGCTGGCCGCGGCCAATCGGCGTCATCGCGTCGATCGCCTTAAGGCCGGTGGACATCGGCTCGTCGACCGGGTGGCGGTGCATGACGTCGGGGGCCTGCGCCTCGAGAATGCGGCGTCCTTCGCTCTTGATCTCGCCCAGGCCGTCAATCGGGTTGCCCAGCGGGTCCACGACGCGGCCGAGGAATCCGTCACCGACCGGCACGGAAAGCACCTCTCCGGTACGGCGGACCTCCTGGCCTTCCTCGATGCCGACGAAATCGCCGAGGATAACCACGCCGATCTCGCGGGCGTCAAGGTTGAACGCCAGACCAAGGGTGCCGTCCTCAAAGGTCAGCAGCTCGTTGGCCATGCAACCAGGCAGTCCCGTCACATGCGCAATGCCGTCGCCGGCCGTCGCAACATGGCCGACCTCCTGGGTCGGCGTCTCCGACGGCGTGTACGCCTCGACGAAATCATCGAGCGCCTTGCGTATCGTGGCGGGATCAATGGTCAGTTCTGCCATGATCACTCCTTATTGTTGTGTATACATTCGTGTGGGTCCTCTTCCTGGACCCGTGGGACGCTGCGGCATGAGCCGTCCCGCGTCACTCGGCGGTGCCCGCCTTCACCCTGCGCCTGAGCGCCTGCAGCTGCGCGACGACGGTGTTGTCGGTCACCTCGTGGCCGACCTGCACGCGCATGCCGCCGATGACGTTCCTGTCCACGACGAGGTGGATGTGCACCGGACGGCCGACCTTCTTCGTGTAGATCTTCACGAGGCGGTCGATCTGCGCGTCACTCAGCTCGGTCGCCGCCGTCACCGTGACCATCGACTCCCCCATATGGCGGGAGAACTTGTTGATGAGCCACTGGATAGTCTCGAGATAACGGCGGTTGCGCGGGTTGCGCGTGCTGTGTTCGGCGAGACGCACGGTGATGCGATCGAAGTGGGCGTCGTCGATGAGGGCGTGCAGCAGGTCGTAGCGCGCCTCGAGCGGTCCGTCGGCGTCGGAAAGATCCGCGCGCACGACGGGCAGGTTGAGCAGGGCCGACTGCAGCTGCGCGAGTTCGATCGACACCTGCAGCGTCTTGCCGTCCTTGTCCGCCTGATACATCATCGCGTCCACCGCGAAGTCCTCCACGGCGTTGTCGATGTCACGGGCGCGGCTCCAGCTGCGGCCGACGAGATCGACGAGGATCGCCATCGTCATGTCCAGGACCTTGCCGCCGAACAGCTCGTTGAGCAGGCGGACCTTATCCTCGGTCGGACGGCCCGGATCGGTCAGCGCGCGCTGCAGGCGCGGGTTCTTGTCGAGCACGAACGTGATCGTGAACAGTTCGTTGCCGATCTCCCACGCGTCATCGCCCGAGGCGCTGAGCCTCTTGGCGAATGAGTCGCGCGATTCGCGATCGGCCACTCGTGATGCTTCTCCTTGCAACTGTCACCTCCCTCCTTGCAGATACGTGCTACTTGTTGTCTTCGGACTGTTCCAGATCGGCGATCATCTTGTCGAGCATGTCCGACTGGACCGTTGGATCCTGAAGCTGTGTCTGCAGGATCTTGCCCGCGAGCGACGTGGCGATCGTGCCGACTTCGCCCTTGAGACTGACCATCGCCTTCTGCTGCTGCGATTCGAGCGAACGCTCGGCATTGGCGGTGATCTGCGCGGCCTCGGTCTCGGCGCGCGAACGTGCATCGGAGATGATGTGCGACGCCTCGGCGCGCGCGTCGTCGCGGATCTTCGATGCCTCGACGCGGGCGGTGCTCAGCTGCGCCTGGTACTTCTTCTTGGCTTCCTCGGCGTCTTTCTGAGCCTGTTCCGCCTTGGCGAGGCCACCTTCGATCTTGGCGGCGCGCTCATCGAATATGGACTGGAACTTCGGCAGGAAGAACTTGTAGAAGAACGCGGCCACGATGATCAGGATGATCAGTGACCAGACGATGTCATAGGTTTCGGGAAGGAACAGCTGGATGCCGTCGTTTTCCGCCATGTCCATGATTCGTTCTCCTCCTTTCATGTCCTCGAGTGATGATTCGGGTTGCTACTCGACTCGGATCACTGGAAGATGAACGCCGCGACGAAGCCGAGCAGCGCGAGGACCTCGACGAACGCCAGACCCAGGAACATCAGCGTCTGCAGACGGCCACCCAGCTCGGGCTGGCGCGCGGTGCTCTCGATCGTCTTGCCAATCAGGATGCCCAGACCGATGCCAGGTCCGATGGCGGCAAGACCGTAGCCGACGACGTTCAGGTTGCCCGCAACCTCAGCGAGGGTAACGATATCCATGGTTGTTTCCTTTCTGGTTCATTGCTTAATGCAACAAAATCATGCCGGCGGTCAGTCGATCTCCGGATAGCTCATATTGATGTACGCGGTCGTCAGGATCGCGAAGATGTAGGCCTGCAGGCAGCTCACCAACACCTCGAACAGGTACATGAACATGCCTGCGGCGAAGGTCACGACGCCGAAGGGCATCATCACCTTATTCACAACGTCGATGAGGAAGTACTGCGTCGCCGAAAGGCACAGTGCGAGGATGAGGTGGCCGGAGACCATGTTCGCGAAGAGTCGGATCGTCAGCGAGAACGGACGGATGACGAGCAGCTCAAGCAGCTGAATCGGCGAAAGCAGGATGTAGATCGGCCACGGGACGCCCTTCGGGAACAGCTCGTCGCGCAGGAAGTGACCGAGCCCCTTCTCGCGGATGCCGGCGATCCAATACTGGACGAAGCACCACATCGCGAACACGAGCGGCAACGTGATCGTCGCGCTTGCCGCGATGTTCATGCCGGGGACCTCGCCGCACAGGTTGAAGACGAGCAGCGTAAGAAACACGGTCGTGATCATCGGCACGTAGCGCTTGCCGCGCGCCTCGCCCATGACCTGATAGACGATGTCCGTCTTCGTGAAGTTGACGATCCATTCGACGGCGCTCTGCCAACGTCCCGGCACAAGCTTCGCGCGCGCCGCCGTGATGCCCAGCACGAGCATCAGGATGATCGTGGCGAGGATGCGCACAAGGATGATGCGGTTGATCGCGAACGGAGTGCCCTGGAACAGGATCTCCGGAGGAAGGAAGTCGTCGATGCTCGGCATATGCATCGACGACTCTGCGAGCGTGACGGCGCCTGCGGCGAATGCATCAACCATTCATGCCTCCTGATGTTACGAATTGTCTGATGACAGTGTAGTCCGACTAATGTCCACTACGTACCGCGTATGTGACGGCGAGATTACCGCATCGGCGGCGTTGCGCCGATATGCCGACGTCGTTTCAGCAGCGTGCGAACATGCGCGTCATGCGCTATCACGCGCGCGCTCTACGACGTCCTCTTCCCTCGTCTTCCTTATGCGCCGGTGCTCATGCGCCGGGGTGATGGCCACCTCGGCGCCGTGAAGCGTATTCGGAACTTTCTTTCCACTGACGGCGATTATTGGCCTGATAGTGGACATCGACGATTCATGCGCCCTCCCGTCCCCTTCGCGTCAAAACGCCGTCGTTTCATAGGGTTTATGGGGTCGCAGTCCTCCCAGCCCTCAGCGTCGCGACACGCGGGCCCCGATCTGTATCACACATCACAGTGGCAGCCGACGCGCACCGGCTCAATCGCGTGGCACGATGAGGCCGTAGCCGTCGTCGAGGAACGGCCGGAACCCGTCCTGACGCGGCGAGCTCGGCGCGTGACGCACGACGTGGTCGGTGCCGGGGCGCCGCTGCGCACGCAGCTGCGGCACCTCGGTCAGGTCGTACGGCGTCATCTGGTAGACCCAGTTGAGCCAGTTGCGCCACAGCAGATTCGCGTGCGCGCGCCACGAGAACAACGGTTCGATCGTCGGGTCGTCGTTCGGGAAGTAGTTGGTCGGAAACGGCACGTTGTCGAGGCCGCGATCCATGTCGCGGCGGTACTCCTCAGCGAGCGTGTATTTGCCGTACTCCCAGTGGCCGAGCGCGAACACCTCGGAGAAGTCGCGCGTCGCGATGAGGCCGGGGCCGGTCTGGGGCCCCCATGTGAGCACCTGCAGCTCAGGATTGGCGGCCACATCGCGCTCGTCGACGGCGGCGACACGCGAATGCGGCTGCAGCGCGATCTCGTCGAAACCGTTCGTCAGGAAGCAGTATTCGTCTTGCAGATACTGCGGGAAGACGCCGAAGATCTTCTCCGGAAGGTCGATCTTGCGTACGCCGTAGCGATGGTTGAGCGCACCCATCGCACCCCAGCACAGATACATCGTCGAGAACACGTGACTCGCGGCCCAGTCGAGGATCCGCTTGAACTCATCCCAGTAGTCGACCTGTTCGAAGGGCAGATGCTCGACCGGCGCGCCGGTGACGATGAGACCGTCATAGTAGTTGTCGGCGAAGGACTCCGGCGGTTCGTAGAATTTGACGAGATGGTCGGCGCTCACATGCGTCGACTCGTGCGTGCCCGTCTTCATGAAATCGATGTCCACCTGCAGCGGCGACTTCGAAATCAGCCGCAGCAGCTGCGTCTCCGTCTCGATCTTCTTCGGCATCAGATTGAGGATGACCATCTTGAGCGGACGCACACGCTGGCGCTCCGCCTCAGGTTTCTCGAGCGCGAAAATGCGTTCGGAGTCGAGAATGTCGCGCGCCGGAAGGCCTTCGGGAATTTTGATAGGCATAGTTTCCTATTATGTGCGCACGGCATAACAAAACGCCGATCACCACCGCGCAACCGCTGCGACACGCCGATGATTGACATGCGGATTCATGCGTGTATATTGGTGAGAGCTGTACAAAACAGCCGACGCGGGGTGGAGCAGCTCGGTAGCTCGCTGGGCTCATAACCCAGAGGTCCAAGGTTCAAATCCTTGCCCCGCTACTGACAAGACCGGAGATTCACGGATCTCCGGTCTTTTGCATTATGCCGGCACAGCCGTCGGCGCCGTCACCGCAACAGGCCCATAGCAAAATCGTCCTCTGGCGGAACCCTTACGACCAGTAGCTGAATCAGAGAAAACGTGCAAGCACAGATGCGTATATTGAATGCACGATTGGCTATATAACAAAGGAGGCCATATGGCAGAGGCAACCAATACCGCGCCGCTTGCAGGCATCAAGGTCATCGATTGGACGCAGGTGCAGTCGGGCCCGTCCTGCACGCAGATCCTTGCGTGGCTCGGCGCAGAGGTCATCAAGCTGGAGAAGGTCCACGGCGGCGACCCGACCCGTAACGAGATGAACGATGTTGACGGCTCCTATTCGCTGTACTTCCTGCAGCTCAATGCCAACAAGAAGTCGATCACGCTCGACATGAAGACGCCGGAAGGCAAGCAGATCCTCACCGACCTGCTCAAGGACGCCGACGTCTTCGTCGAGAACATCGGCCCGGGCGATGTCGAGAAGCTCGGCTTCGGCTGGGACGAGGTCCATCAGATTAACCCGAAATGCATCATGGCCTCCCTCAAAGGCTTCAATCAGGGCAGCCGCTTCGAGCATGTCAAGGCCTTCGAGCCGGTCGCGCAGTGCGCGGGCGGCGCCGCCTCGACGACCGGCTGGTGGGAAGGCGACAAGAACATCCCGACGCAGTCCGGCGCCGCACTCGGCGATTCGAACACCGGCATGCATCTGACGATCGCGATCCTCACCGCGCTGCTGCAGCGCGAACGCACCGGCGAAGGCGTCTTCGTCTATCAGTCGATGCAGAACGCCGTGCTCAACCTGTGCCGCATCAAGCTGCGCGACCAGCTCATCCTCGACCATCTGCATCAGCTCTCCTACTACGACTGCTATCCGGGCTACAAGTTCGGCAAGGCGATTCCGCGTGCGGCCAACGCCGAGGGCGGCCTCGTGCTCGGCTGGTGCTACCGCGCGAAGGGCTGGGAGACCGACCCGAACGCCTACGTCTACATCGTCATCCAGCAGTCGCAGAAGGGCTTCGAGAACTTCTGCAACGCGCTGGGCTTCCAGGATTGGCTCACCGATCCGAAGTTCAGCACGCCGAACGCGCGCGACGAGCATAAGCAGGAGGTGTACAAGCGCGTCGAAGAGTACACGATGCAGTACGACAAGTACACGCTCACCAAGGAACTCGGCGCCAAGGGCGTCCCGGTCGGCCCGGTGCTCGACTGGAACGAGCTCGAGAACGATCCGGATCTCAACGAGGACGGCACGCTGATCACGATCGATCAGGGCGATGCCCGCGGCAAGTTCAAGACGATCGGCCTGCCGTTCACGATGAGCAACTACGCGCCTGACTACCAGCGCGCGCCGAAGCTCGGCGAGAACAACGAGGAGATCCTCGGCTCCCTCGGCTATACCGAGGATCAGATCAAGGACCTCGCCGCCAAGGGCGTCATCGGCTCCAACGACGGCGTCAAGGCCGACCTGACCGCCGCACCGGCGCAGGCCTGAGTCCCACGCCGGGCAGAACGCCCGGTCCTGGAAGGAGCCCCGGAAGCGAACGCTTCCGGGGCTCCTTCTGTTTGCGTCAACTGCGTACCAATCAGCTGTCGTCAATCAACGGCGAACATACATGGCGGTCGACGAAGAATAGAATACATACATAAAAAGAGGGAACCCGCCGAAGCGGATTCCCTTGCAGTGCACGTGCGCGAAGCCGTCAGAAACGGCAACGCATCAGTGGCAGCACAGCGGCACGAGCCAGATCCACAGCAGGCAGGTGACGGCGAAGACGACGGTAGAGACCGCGGTCGTCGAGGCACCTTCCTTGACGTAGATGTTGTAGCGGCTCGAGATGATGATGCCGGAGAACGCCGGCGGCAGCGCGACGGCGAGCACGAGCATCGAGAGCTTGTTCACATTGGAGCCCATGCCGCACAGCAGGCCCACGCCGAGGAACGCGGCAGGTGTCAGGATGAGGCGGTAGAACGTGTTCCAGATCGTCTCCCAGCCGAGCGAGAACTTCACGGTGGACAGCGCGAGGCCGGCGGCGAGCACCGCGACGCCGGAGTTGGCCTTCGCGATGAGGTCGAAGGTCGGCGCGGCCGCATCCGGGATGCGGATGCCGACGAGCACGATGACGATGGCGAGCAGCGGGGCCCAGCAGACCGGCTGCTTGAGCGCGTTGATGAGCGCTTCGAGGTTCTGGTTCTTCTTCTTGCCCTTGTTCGAGGACTTCGAGACCATGACCTCGGCGTTACGGTCCTTCGTCGCGTCCTTCTTCGGATCGACGGCCTCGTCGTCCTTCGTGGCGACGATGGCCGGCGTCTTCGCGGACGCGGAGGCGACCTTGACGTCGCCCTTCGAATTGGCGACGGTCGCCGCGGACAGGCGTGCGCGATCCTTCGCCTGACCGACGTTGATCAGATACATGCCGATCGGGATCGTGACGGCATTGACGACAATCGAGATGATCGCGATGACGAGGTTCGTCGAGACGGTGTCGCCGTAGATTGGGTCGAGCACGGCGAATCCGAGGAAGCCGATCGTCGGCGAGCCGGCGATCAACGCGCACACCGCCGCCTCCTGGATGCTGCGGTGGAACATCAGGCGGCACAGATAGTAGCTGAGCATGAACATCACGATGATGCCCACGAAGCCGAGCACGGTCAGGACGACGTCCTGCGCGAGCATTTCGCGCGTTGCCTTGACGATCGAGATGAACAACGCGGCCGGCAGCGCGATGTTCAGCACGAGCTTGTTGAGGCCCTGACGCTGATCATCGTCGAAGTAGCTGAATTTGCCGCAGACATAGCCCAACGCCATGATGACGATGATCGGGACGATGTCATCGATGAGTATTTTTCCCATGATGGATGCTTTCTTCTCTTGGTATGCCGATGCGTCGCGCGGCGTGCACCGGCCATGACTGGTGGGGACGACGGGTGCCGGCCAGGTCGGCGGGCCGCCGTCCTCCCTCATGGGGTCGGCGGCCGGCGGCCCTGGCCGGCGGTGACGTCATCGTCACATACGGGCACCTTCGATGTACGGGTTCGCCGTCACTTCGGAGGTCGCGAGCGGTCCGACGACCGGCTTCGGATTCAGGTTGCCGATGTGGCCCGATTCCTTGCCCGCGTAGTCAGCGAGTTGCACATGGACGAAACTCGGCTTGCCGGAGGCGACGGCCTCGCCGACCATCTGCTCGACCTCGTCCGGCGTCGTGGCGTAGTAGCCGGTGCCGCCGAAGGCCTCGATCATCTTCTCGTAGTGCGCGTCGTAGGTGAGCGTCAGCGGCGACGGATCGCCGTCGGCGCCGAGGTTCTCGAAGTCGCCGCGGTAGATGCCGCCGTTGTTGAGCACGACGAAGGTGATCGGCAGGTGGTAACGGCAGGCGACCTCGACCTCCATACCGTCGAAGCCGAATCCGGAGTCGCCGCCAATGTACAGGACCTGCTTGCCGGTGGCGACGGCGGCGCCGATCGAATAGCCGACCGCGCAGCCCATGACGCCCCACGTGCCGCAATCGAGACGGTGGCGCGGCTCGTAGATGTCGATGATGTTGCGGCAATCGTCGAGCGTGTTCGCGCCCTCGTTCGTCAGGATGAGGTCCCTGTTCTTGTCGTAGACCTTCTTGATCGCGCCGAGCGCGTCGTAGTGCCCCATCGGCACCTTGCCGGAGTTGACGCGCGCGGCGAACTTCTCGTCGTTCTTCTGCGCGTCGGCCTGCAGCATGCCGAGCCATGCGGAGGTGGCCTTGAACGGCGTCTTCTCAAGGCCGGCGTTGAGCATCGTCATCGCGGACTTGATATCACCGACGACCGGGCATGCGATCGAGCGCGAGTTCTCCATCTCGGCCGGATCGATGTCGATCTGGATGAACTTGACGTCCGGGTTCCATTCCTTGCCTTCGCCGAAGTTGAGCATCCAGTTGAGACGCGCGCCGACGACGAGCACGACGTCGGCCGTGCGCAGCGCGAGTCCGCGGCAGCTCGCCGTGCAGTGCGGATCGTCGTCCGGGATGAGGCCCTTGGCCATTGACATCGGCTGGAACGGGATGTCGGTCTTGTCGACGAACGCGCGAATCTCGTCCTCGGCCTGCGCGAGCGCCGCGCCCTTGCCGACGATCATCAGCGGGTTCTTCGCCTCGCTCAGCAGCTTGAGCGCATCGTCGATCGACGACTGCGCCGGCGGCATCGCCGGGGCCGGGTTGTTCGCAACCCACAGCTTGGCCGCGGCCTCGTCCTTGTCCATCGTCTGAGCGACCGCGTCGTCCGGGAAATCGATGTAGACGGCGCCCGGGCGGCCCGAGCATGCGATGTGCATCGCGCGTGCGACGGCGAGCGGGATGTCCTCGATCTTGTCGATGCGGAACGATTCCTTGCAGAACGCCTTCGCGTAGTTCATCTGGTCGAGGCCTTCATATTCACCTTCGCGCATGTCCACGACGTGACGTGTCGAGGAGCCGCCGATCATGATGACCGGGTAGCCGTTCTCGGTGGCTTCGAGCAGCGCAGCGAGGCCGTTGAGGAAACCAGGCGCCGAGACGGTCAGTGCGACGGCCGGGCGTCCCGTCAGAAATCCTTCGGCGGCGGCGGCGTTGACCGCGTCCTCCTCATGGCGCATACCGATGAAACGAATGCCCATGCCCTGGGCGATACGTGCGAAATCGGTGACCGGGATGCCGACGACGCCGTACATATTCTTGATGCCGTTCTTTATAAGCGCCTCAGCAAGGTAGTGAGGCGAATCCGTCAGGTTCTGCGTTGGCGCGACCGCGGCCTGAGCTGTGGAATCTGTCATGTCTTCCTCCAATCGGGATATGGTTATCGCGATATGATTACCACCGATTCTAAGGTCGCATATCTCATATACTGAGAAGGCTTGCGCTCAGCGTATTTATTCGCTCATCGCTATTTGTGCGTCCCTCCCCGGCCGCTTGCCGTACCGTCCGATCCCCGCCGTCGGCGGCCCGCGCGGCCTTTGCCGCGCCACGTGCTGACCTCATGGCGCCACTGTTCGCCCTCCCTGCGCGCCGCCTGCTGCGCCGTCGACGCGACCTGTTGGATCTGCGATCCCGCCGCGACCGCGAAGTCGATGAATCCGGCGTCCTTCTCATGCTCATTGCGCAATGCGCTTTGGCGCATGCCGTGGAAGAACTGCTTCCAGCCGGAGCGGGCGAGCAGGTCGATGCCCGAACCGTAGATGCCGACCGGATAGCCGAACATGAATGCGACGCACACACCGATCGCGAGGAACGGCGCCGCCGCCCATCCGAAGATCTCGCAGCCGAGCAGGAACGCGGAGAGCGGGCAGCGGTTGAATGCGGCGAGGAAGCAGATCGAGCCGACCGCCGCGCCGAACAGCGCGTCGCCGCCGGTCATCGCGAACGACGCCGAGCCGATCATGCCGCCGATGCACAGCGACGGCATGATCTCGCCGCCCTTGAACCAGAATCCGAGGCACAAGATCGTCAGCAGCATCTTGATGAGGAAGTCGAAGGAGACGTTCGGGCTCCGGAGCACGTCGTTGAGCAGCGTGCCTCCCGAACCGGTGAAGCGCGTCCATCCGCACGCCGTCACGAGCACGGCGACGAGCAAGCCTCCGACGACTACCCACAGATAGCAGTTGCGCCGGATCCGCTTCGTGACGCCCTGCACGAGGCGGATTGCGATCGCGAACAGACTGCCGAACAGCGCCGCCGCCACGCCGATGACGACGCACATGCCGACGCCGTGCCAGTTCAGTTGTGGCACGCCGACCTTCGTGATGACGTCGCCGATGCCGAAGTGGCGCGCGACGACGAATCCGGCGAAGCATGCGACGAGCATCGAGCACACGTAGCGCAGCCCGGCGAAGCGCATGAGCTCGAGGACGAGCATGCACGAGCCGAGCGGCGCGAAGAACAGCGCGGAGAAGGTCGCGGCCATGCCGGTCGCCGCGACGTACAGGTGCATGTCCTGCGTATCGTCGTGGTTGGGTCGACGCACGACGTTGTGCAGCCTGAAGGGCCGCGCGATCGTTGTGCCGAGGCTCGCGCCCATCTGCATCGCGCCGGCCTCCTTGCCGACGGTGCCGCCGGCGAGGATTGTCATCGCGTTCGCGATGAGGATGCCCGGCGCGAGCAGTCCGCTGATCTCGTGGCCGCCGCGCATCCGTTCGATGACGGCGTCCGTCGTCAGATCGAGCGGCAGCTTCCACCAGCGGTACAGCAGCAGCTGCGCGATGCCGATGACCGGCAGCAGCCAGATGAGCCACGGCAGGCGTTCGAAGACATGCCGCGCGCCGTCGACGACGATGCACAGCGTGATCGATCCGAATCCGCACAGTATGCCGCACACGAGCGCATAGAGCAGATGTCGGGCCGCCTGCCCGACGTTGAACCGCAGGACCCACTTCGACGTGGGCGCCAGCTGCGCGTCGCTGTCCGTCTTGCGCTGCGGATGCCCTGTGCTCACTGCCTGATCTCCTCCACGCCGTTGGCCGCGTCCGGTGCGGCCGCCGTTGTACATCGGTATCGTACAGCCTGCGGCGAGTGCCGGTGGCGATTCCATCCGACAGCGTGCAGGCGCCGTGACGGCCGCGGTATGAAGCCGCAACCGCCATCGGGCTGCGCGCTCGGCGCTTGTGCTCAATGCTTGCGCGGCGGCCACTTCGCATCATGGCGCATCCTAATCGCGGCGACGCCCGCGGCCGCGCACAGGATGCATGTCACCGTCAACGGCGCCGCCGCGGACGCGCCGGTCGCCGCGAGCGCCGGCCTCGGATTGCGCGTATGCTGCTCCTTCGGCTGCGCGCGGCTGGACGCCGGCGGCTCTTCGACGACCTCGACGACCTCTCCGGGCGCGCCGATCTCGTGCGTCGCGAGGATGTCGCCGTCGCGGCTGAGCAACGTCGCCTTCCAGTACACGAGGCCGGCCGTCGGCGAACGCGCCTCCTCGCTCGTCGCCTGCTGCGTCTCGAGCGTCGGGTCGAGCGGCTGCCGCGCACCGGAGAGCAGCAGCCGGTTCCTGCCGGGCTGCGCATCCTCGTCGACGGCCTCGTAGGCCTCGAAGACGACGACGGCGCCTTCGGGCACGTTGCCGTGTACGGTCGCGACGTCGTGGAACGGCTCGCCGACCTTGACCTTCGCATGGTCGACCTGCGTCGTCAGCGTCAGCGTCGGCTCCGGTTCCGCGTGCACGCGCACGCGTTCCCAGCTGTCCGCGTACGAGCTCGCCGCGGGCGCGACGCGATCGTCGCCGGCGAAGTTCCAGACGAAGACGTACCAGCCCGGCTCTTCGGCGACGATGTCGACCGGCTCGCCGTGCGCGTCGGGCGCACCCCCGCCGACGCGCAGTTCGCCGTTGACGGCCGCGTAGTCCCAGACGCCGATGAGGCGGTGGTGCTCGTCGGGCTGCGGCTGCTTGTCCCCTGCCGGACGCCACTGCTCGTCGTCGCCACCATCGCCGTCGCCGGCCCACCAGACGCTCACCTGCGCGTGTTCCTCGTCGGCACCGACGCCGATCGTCTCGTCGCCCTTCCAGCTGCCGTGGTCGTCGGGGAATCCACTGACCCAGATCGTGTCCATGAGCTGCGAGCCGATGTGCGCCGTGTGTTCATGTGCTTCGGAGCGCACTTCGACGGTGTCGCGGCGCGTGACGTTCGTTTCGGTGCCGTCGACGATCGCGGTGACGATGTCCTGCGCGAGGTATTCGCCCATCGAGCCGTGCTGCTTGTCGCGGCGCGCCGCCCACAGCCATGTGCCGAAGCCGCTCGTGGCCGTCGCATGGTAGTCGCCGTCGGCGTCGCGCGCGACGGCCGTCTGTTCGCCGGGGGCGTCGAAGCTCAGCCGCGCGGTCGCGACGGGTTGATGGCCGAGCGTCGTCGCGACGCGCTTGACGAAGTCGTCGGCGCGCTCGCCGTCGTGCCGTTCGATGCGCCGCGTGACGGCGTCGGCGTTCAGGCCGTCGAAGTACCAGCCGTCGACGGTGAGCGTCTCGCCGCGCGGCCAGACGTCGTCGGGGCCGGCCATGCCGACGGCGACGGCGTCGGTGACGCGAACGCCCGCTTCGATGAGCGTCGGCGTCGTCACGGTGCGGATCGTCGGCGTGAAGGTCTTCTTCGCCGGGAATCGGATTCCGTCGAAGGCCTTCGCCTGTCCTTCGCCGACGCGGACGAGTCGCTGCGACGACGTGATGACATCGACCGACGGCGCCTTCGCCGATCCGGAGACGCGCACGTCGCCGTCGCCGGTCGACACCCATCGGATGACGGCGGCCTTGTCGCTGGAGACGCCACGCCAGGTGCGCGAGCCGTCGGCGAACACGGCCGGCCCGTCGAGCGTCAGCGTGTAGCCGATGCCGGACACCGGCGCGCCGCGCGCGTTGTCGATTGAGACGGTCACGTCGCCGTTGCGCCGTCCTTCGTCATAGGACAGCTTCGTGTTGAGCTTCGCCGGCGTCAGCGCGTCGGCTTCAGCAAGCAGTTCGTCGACGCGCGTGAAGATCTGCGGATAGCGCTTTTTGAGGCTCGCGCGCGACGACGGCCACCCCTGCGGTCCGGTGCTCGTGTCGAAGAAATCATGCAGGATGACGGCGATCGCCGCGTGCGTGACGTCCTGCTTGACCTCGGTGTGCGGGTAGCGGCTGATGAGCACGGCCGCCTTGCGCGCGTTGAGCGAATCCTGCATCGTCGTCGCCGCGCCGACCGTGTAGTTCGTGTTCTTGTCCTGCTGGATGCAGTAGTAGTCGAGTCCCGCGCCGTCATGGCCCACGGGGCCGATCTCGTACAGGACGCCTCCGTTGAAATACGTGAAGTTGTAGGGGCTCGCCTCGGTGAGCTTCTCGCCTTCGGCCGCGTCAGCGACCGCGACCGGCGCGAGGACCGCCGCGCAGGCCGCCACGGTGGCGGCCGCGCGATGCAGGATCGATGTGAATCGCGTCATTGCAGTTCCTTCCGTTGGTGCATGCTGATCGCCGCCGTTGCGACGGCTGGCTCGAGCTTGGCACCGGCCGCTTCGGAGGCGCAAGCACAACCGGGCGTTGTGACCGGAAGGCAGGCTCGGCGGCCATTTGGGGACGACACGGACTGTTATCCACACTGTGCTTTATCCACATGCCATCCACATCGGTGCATACGCGCGCGAATCCATCCACATTCCCACATCGGATCACGCCCGATATGACAATGCGCCGTGATTGTGCTTTGGACGCCCCGTGATACAGGATGTTTCACCGATGTGACCAAATCCGCCCCCTGTTCACAGCATGTCAATACAATGAGGGGCATGAGAGAAGCACAACACACTCAGGAAACAACGACCAGCACGACCTCCCGCACGCGCAAGCCGCGCGCGACGAAGAAGCAGCCGCAGTTCACGGGGGATGCGCCTGCACTTCCGATCGCGACCAAGGAACCCGGCCAGTTCGGCCGCATCGCGATCACGAACGTCACCCCCGCGAGCGCCGACGGCGCCTTCGCGCCACGCGTCGAACTCGGCGAGCCGTTCACGGTGACGGCCCGCGTTTTCATGGAAGGCACCGGCCATGTCGGCGCCACCGGCGTCCTCAAGAGCCAGCGCGGCCGCATCATGGCGCGCAAGCCGATGGCGCTCGCGAACGCCAACCTCGAATCGTATGCCGTCACGCTGCAGGCCGGTGAGCACACCGACATCGCACCGTGGGACGAGAGCTTCGCCGAGATGACCAAGCAGCTCGGTAACTGGAAGTTCGCCGTCGAAGGGTGGGCCGACACCTTCGCCGACTGGCTCGAGCGCGCCGACGAGGAGCCGGCTTCGAACGCCCTCGCGCAGGACGGTGCCGAGATCCTGAACCGTTGGGCCGGCACACGCGACGCCGCGCTCGACGCGCAGCAGCGCAAGATGCTGCGCGACACCGCCAAGGAGATGCTCGACACGACCGTCGACGCCGCCGACCGCATCGCGATCGCACACGCCGACGAGATCCTCACGCTGCACCGCACGAATCCGCTGCGCGACGGCCTGACGGCGAGCGCCGACCGTCCGCTGCGCGTCGAACGCCCGAAGTCGAGCTTCAGCTCGTGGTACCAGTTCTTCCCGCGTTCCGAAGGCGCCGTCAAGCATGAGGACGGCACCGTCACGCCGGGCGATCTGCATACGGCGGCGCATGGTCTCGAACGCGCGAAGGCGGAAGGCTTCGGCATCGTCTATCTGCCGCAGATCCTGCCGACCGACGCCGCCGGCGTCGTCACCGACCACGCGGCCGTCGACCCGGCCCTCGGCACCGTCGACGACCTGCGCGCCTTCATCAACCGCGCCCATGAGCTCGGCCTCGAGGTCGCGCTCGACTTCACGCTCGCCTTCGCCGCCGACCATGCGTGGAAGGCCGAGCATCCGCAGTGGTTCCGCGCCGACGGCACGATCGACTACGACAACGACTTCACCGGCATCGAGAAGGCGGCCGCCGAAGTGCTCGACTTCTGGATCACCCTCGGCGTCACCGCCTTCCGCGTCGGCGCGCCCGAAGCGACGCCGACACGCTTCTGGCAGGACGTCATCGCCGATGTCGTCAAGGCGCATCCGCAGGTGCTGTTCCTCGCCGAGGATGGCGACCGCCCGTCGATGACGCGCGCGCTCGCCTGCGCCGGTTTCACGCAGTCCTACGGCACCTTCGCGTGGCGCAACACGAAGGAGGAAGTGGACGCCTTCCTGACGGCCACGAACTCGGACGACGCGTTCTGGCAGCACAACGCGTTCTGGCCGACGACGCCGGATTCGCTGAGCAACTATTTGCGCGACAACGGCATCGCCGGCTACGCGGTGCGCGCCGTGCTCGCCGCGATGGGCTCGCCGACGTGGGGCGTGTACAACGGCTACGAACTCGTCGAGAACACGCAGCGCGACGGCGCCGAACAGCCGGCCGTCAGCGAATTCGACGCGATCCGCGTGCGCGACTGGGACAAGAGCGACGACTACGGCATCGCCGAACTCGTCACATCGCTCAACGCGATCCGCCGCACGCATCCAGCGACGCGCAGCTACCACAACCTCACGGTACTGCCGAGCGCGAACCCGAGCATCCTCGCCTTCGCACGCCAGACGCCGGCCGAATACACCGGCACCGGCAAGCCGGACACGCTCATCGTCGTCGTCAACCTCGACGGCTACCACGAGCAGCAGTCGAGCGTGCACGTCGATCTCACGGCACTCGGCCTGCCGACCGACGGCACGTACCGCGTCAAGGACCAGCTGACTGGCCGCGAATTCGACTGGAGCTGGGACAACTTCGTCGCGCTCGCGCCGTGGGCGGACGTCGCGCACATCCTCAGCGTCGAATACTGAGCGTCGCCGCCGGCGTCACATGCACGCCGGCGGATGCGATACCGATAACGGATGATTGAGTCGACAATCAATATCAATACTGATGGGAGATCGCCGCAGCGGTCTCTCATCGTCGTTTTCGCCGCCGCCGCGGGACATCGGCGCAACGTCGTCGCCGCTGTTCGTGCACGGCGTGCACATGCGCCGCTCGGACGCGCGCGGTGTATGGTGGTAGCGGGTTTCAACACTCATCAACCAAGGAGAACTACCATGGCAGAAACTTTCAACGTCGTTGTGGAGATCCCGCGCGGCTCGAAGAACAAGTACGAAGTCGACCAGGCCTCGGGCCGCGTCTTCCTCGACCGCACGCTGTTCACGGCGATGGGCTATCCGGATGACTACGGCTACATCGACGGCACGCTCGGCGAGGACGGCGATCCGCTCGACGCGCTCGTCATGATCCCGGATTCGGTGTTCCCGGGCTGCGTCATCGAGTGCCGCGCCGTCGGCCTGTACCACATGGTGGACGAAGAAGGCGGCGACGACAAGGTGCTGTGCGTGCCGAACGACGTGCGCTACGACAGCATCAAGGACATCTCCGACGTCTCCGAGTTCCACAAGGCCGAGATCAAGCATTTCTTCGAGCAGTACAAGGCGCTCGAGCCGGGCAAGGAAGTCATGCCGGGCGACTACTGGGCGGACGCTGCGACCGCGGACAAGGAAATCAAGGCTGCGCGCGAACGCCTCGCCGCCAAGGAGAAGGCCAAGCACGACGCCGATCTCAACAACTGATTTCCTGATTCGCTGATTTTCCGCCGTCCGCGTGCCGCCCTGAGCGGCACATGACGGCACCGCAACCGCGTCAATGATCAGTAAAAGGTGAACCCCCGCCATCCACGGCGGGGGTTCATCGTTCTTATTCTAGAGAGAGCGACGACGCCCTGTGCCGCCATCACACGAGCAACAGTACCAAGACCGCGATACCAACGGCGGCTCCGGTGAGCATCACCGGCATCATGCCCATGCCGATCCACGGCGAACGCGCGTCGTCGAACGGGCGCACATCGCGCGACCACAGGCACGACACGGCGCCGAGCGCGATGGCGACGACGGCCACAGCGGCGAGCGCCAGGGCGCGCGCGAGCAGCCGCACGTCGCCGGCGTGCATCAGCATCGGCAGGAAGCACCAGCCAGCAGCGGCGATGCAGCACACGCCGTCCATGACCATATGCGACATCTGCACGATCATGTTCGTGCGCGGATTGCGCGCCATCTGACGGGCGAAGGAGACGACGAGCAGTACGACGAGCAGCGTCGCGCAGCCGGCGAGCCATGCGGAGGCGGACAGATAGATCGATCCTTCGATGACGTCGGGGTGCACGCCGAAGACGAGTTCGCCGAGGAACGGCGTCGCCGCGCAGATCATCGAACAACAGCCAAGCGCGCACGCCGTGATGCGGCCGGGCAAGCCGTCGCGCAGCGGCGTGAAGAACGCCGACAGCATGATGAGGACGCCGACGACGAACAGCAGCAGCGAATAGGCGACGGAGCCGACATTCTCGCTGCCGGGCAGGCAGGAGACGGCCACGAGGACGATGTACGCGGCCACCTGCACCAGCAGCGGCCGGACGACGGGCCGCGTCAGCGGCGCGCCGCCCTGTGGGACGTCGACGTTGTTCAGATCGGTCATGGCTTCTCACCTCGAGTCGTCTTGTGCGCGCGCCGCGGTCGCTTCGGCGCGACGGACGCACAGCTGTCGTCAATCGATGACCAATCTAGTCGCCGCCGCGCACATTCGCCCCGCGTTCGCCTCGCACACGCGCTTATGGCCGCGCGCCGCTCTCATGCTGGAACGCTTCACCCGTTGGTACGGTGCCTGTCGTTACAATATGAGGCAGCGCGCCGAAGGCGCACGACCACATGAGACCATCCGAAATAAGGGGCACATTGTGACGGATCTGACACTGATGACCTTCTCGCACGATCCGGCTTCCGTGCTGCCCTCGCTTGCGTTGCTCTCCCACCGTGTGCGCGTGCTGCCGATGGACGCCGCGAGCCTCGTCAAGATGCCGGAGAACACGATTCTGTTCCTCGACGGCCGCGACGACCTCGCCACCGCGAAGACGCTGTGCCGTCTCATTCACGCTTCCGGACTGTCGACGCCGATCGTCCTGATTCTCACCGAAGGCGGCTTCACCGTCGTCACGGCTGAATGGGGCGTCACCGACGTCGTCGTCTCCACCGCCTCGCCCGCCGAGGTCGAAGGACGACTGCGGCTCGTCGCCGAACGCGGCGCCGCGACCGTCGTCACCGCCATCGGCGCCGCGCAGGCCTCCGATGAGCAGGAGGACGGCCTGATCCGTTCCGGCGACCTCGTCGTCGATACGAACGGCTACACGGCGAACCTGCGCGGTATCCCGATTGATCTCGCCTACAAGGAGTTCGAGCTGCTCAAGTATCTCGTGCAGCACCCGGGGCGCGTATTCACACGCGCGCAGTTGCTGCAGGAGGTGTGGGGCTACGACTATTACGGCGGCACGCGCACCGTCGACGTGCACATCCGTCGCCTGCGCGCCAAGCTCGGCGGCGAATACGAGCACGTCATCGGCACCGTGCGCAACGTCGGCTACCGCTTCGACCCGCCCGAGGAGGACGAGGAACGCGAGCAGGCGCAGGAAGCCGCCGGCCACGGCTCGTCGAGGCGACACTGAGCGCCGCAGCAACGCCGAGCAGCGCTCCCCCGCCACATTTTATTTTTTTGATTTCTTCGCTCCGCGTCCACAGCCAGTGTAGGCTCGGGACTATCGGCGCCGCCGCCGGCGACGCGTTGGACGGGAGGTGCGGCGATGGCCGTGAAACGGGAATCGAAACGTGCACGCGTCACGCGCATGCACCGCGAATACGATCAGCTGTGCGAATTCATTCCGGTCACGAAATGCCAGCTCGACTACACGACGCCCTTCGAACTGATCGTCGCGACGGTGCTCAGCGCACAGACGACCGACCGGCGCGTCAACAGCGTCACGCCGGCACTGTTCGCGCAGTATCCAAACGCGGATGCACTCGCGCAGGCGAACATCGCCGATGTAGAATCGATCATCCGCACGCTGGGCTTCTACCGAATGAAAAGCAAACACATCATCGAGCTTGCGCAGGTGCTTGTGACGCGCTTCGGCGGCGGCGTGCCGCATACGATGGAGGAGCTGACGTCGCTGCCCGGCGTTGGCCGCAAGACCGCGAACGTCGTGCTCGGCAACGCGTTCCACATTCCGGGATTCCCGGTGGACACGCATGTCATTCGCGTCACCGGACGGCTCGGCTGGCGTGACAGCGACGAAATCGCCCCCGAGGACATCGAACATGATGTGACGGCCGCATTCCCGCCCGAAGAGTGGACCGATCTGTCGCACCGCCTCATCATCTTCGGGCGCACATTGTGCACGGCGCGCGCGCCGCAATGCGCATGGTGCCCGCTCAACGGCTCGTGCCCGAGTGCCACAGACTTCCTCGATATGCCCGCGGCGCGCACCGGCACACGGCGGCCGGCGAAGCGCACGACGACATCGGCGAAATCGACGAAGCGCACGACGAAATCGACGACACGCAAATCATCGTCATCGACGAAACGAACGTCGTCGACCGCCACACGCAAAGCCGCCACGGACAAACCCATACCACAGTAGTCGTCTACCGATATACTGCACACTCATGCATACCCGGGAATCCCGCGGCGCGCGCGTCGCGCCATGGATCGTGTTCGCCGCGATCATCGCCGTCGCAGCCATCGTCGCAGCGTTCTTCTTCATGCGAGGACGCGACGGCGGCGCGACGCCATGGAGCGGCCGCTCACGCGAATACACGGTCGGCCTGACCGACCAGCCGACATCGCTCGACATCCGCACGAACGACGAGCGCGGCGTCGAGCAGGCGCTCGTCGGCAACGTCTACGAGACACTGCTGACGACAGGCGACGACGTCTCCATCGCCTCGAACCTCGTCGCGCGCTGGGTGCCGTCGACCGACGGGCTGCATTATTCATTCATCCTGCGCGACGGACTGACCTTCGCCGACGGCAGCGCGCTCGACGCGAGCGCCGTCGTCGCGTCGCTGCAGCGCACGATCACCGATCAGCATGTCGGCTACGAGGAACTCGGCGACGTCGCCACCGTGCGCAACACGAGCGACTCGCAGTTCACAATCGATCTGCACAAGCCGAATCCGCGGCTGCTGTGGGCGCTCACCGGACGCGCCGGCATCGTCTACAACGTGCGCGCGGCGCAGCGCGCCGGCGACGACTACGCGCGCCACGCCTACGGTTCGGGCCCCTTCGACGTCGCGGCCAGCGACGGATCGTCGATTACGCTGACGCGTAACGACCACTACTGGGGGCGCAAGGCGGCGGCGGCGCGCATCCGCCTCGCGTATTACAAGGACGAGGCGGCGCTCGCCGACGCGGCTGAGGCGGGCAATCTCGACGTCGCGCTGCCGCGTGAGGCGGCGACGGCGCGGCGGCTCGCGAAGCACGACGGGCTGCGCGTCGACGACGGGTTGGGGATGCGCCAGACGCTGCTCGCGCTCAACAGCGCGCAGGAGAGCCCGTTCTCTGATGTGCAGGTGCGGCAGCTCACGCGCTACGCGATCGACGCGGCCGGCATCGCGAAAACGCAGCCGGAGTCTGCGGCGCAGCTGTCGGGGCCAATCGGGCAGCTGCAGCCGGGTTACGTCGATCTGAACGACCTGTTCCCCTACGACGAGGCGAAGGCAGCGTCGATGCGCGCCTACTTCCCCTACGCGTATTTCCATGAGTTCACCGTGCTCACCGATGAGACGCATCGCGCGGTCGGCGAACAGATCACGGCGACCTTCAACGATGTGCTGTCGATGCCGGCGACGCTTGAGGTCGTCGATACGGACGAGCTGACGAAACGCGTCGCCGGCGGCGACTACGACTGCGCGCTCGTCACGCTTGAGGGAATCGACGACTACCGCAACTTCGTCGACGGATCGCCGATGTTCCATTATCAGAACGGCGAGGCGCAGCGCATCTACGAGGATGCGCTCGCCAAGACCGACTACAACGAGTACCGCGAGCGCATGCGCGACTTCGACCGCGTCGTCAGCCAGGACGCGGCGAGCGCATGGCTGTACGAGAACAAGGATTTCGTCGTCGCGAAACGCGCGGTCAGCGGCGTCGCGGCGCAGAATTCGTCGTGGCGGCTGCCGCTCGCCGGGCTGGCGTCGCGCGGCTGACGAGACAGCCGCCGGCACAGCCGGAAACATCGACGAAATCACACGTCTCGCCGCACGGTTCAGCACACCGCGAAACGCAAGCGGCGAGCCGTATGCGCGGCGGCGATGATGTCATAGACGCTTTTTACACTGACGGTTATGACTGATAGCGAAGACATCTCCATCAGCGCCAATCTCACCCCCCTCCCCGACCGCGTAGGCGTGGACGGTCTTGAGGACAAGTGGCGCGCCGTCTGGGACGAAGACGGCACCTACACCTTCCACAATCCCGGCGAGCGCAGCGCCGTCTATTCGATCGACACGCCGCCGCCCACCGTCTCCGGCCATCTGCACGTCGGCCACGTGTTCTCGTACACGCACACCGACATCATCGCACGCTACAAGCGCATGAACGGCTTCGAAGTCCTCTACCCGATGGGTTGGGACGACAACGGCCTGCCGACCGAACGCCGCGTGCAGAACTACTACGGCGTGCGCGTCGACACATCGCTGCCCTACGACCCCGATTTCAAGCCGCCGTTCGAAGGCACCGAAGGCAAGAAGCTGCAGGCGAAGGATCAGGTGCCGTGCTCGCGGCGCAACTTCATCGAACTGTGCGAGAAGCTCACCGCGCAGGACGAAAAGCTCTTCGAGGACCTGTGGCGCAGCCTCGGCCTGTCAATCGACTGGTCGCAGACCTACCACACGATCGGCGAGCATCCGCGCCGTGTTGCGCAGAAAGCGTTCCTGCGCAACCTCGCGCGCGGCGAAGCCTATCAGAAGGACGCGCCGGGCCTGTGGGACGTCACGTTCCAGACGGCCGTCGCACAGGCCGAGCTCGAATCGCGCGAATACCCGGGCTTCTACCACCGCATCGCGTTCCGCTTCGAGGACGGCACGCCGATCTACATCGAGACGACGCGCCCCGAACTGCTCTCCGCATGCGTCGCGCTCATCGCGCACCCGGACGACGAACGCTACAAGCCGTACTTCGGCAAGATGGTGACGTCGCCGCTCTACCACGTCGAAGTGCCGATCCTCGCGCACCCGGCCGCCGAAATGGACAAGGGCGCCGGCATCGCGATGTGCTGCACCTTCGGCGACATGACCGACGTCGAATGGTGGCGTGACCTGCATCTGCCGACCCGTTCGATCATCCAGCGCAACGGCCGCATCATCATGGACACGCCGGACTGGATCCGCGACGAGCAGGGCCGCGCCTACTTCGAGGCGATCGAAGGCAAGACGACGTTCTCGGCGCGCAAGGAGGTCGTCGAACAGCTGCAGGCCGCCGGCGACATGGACGGCGAGCCGAAGCCGACGATGCGTATGACGAACTTCTACGAGAAGGGCGACAAGCCGCTCGAAATCGTCACCTCGCGCCAGTGGTACCTCGAGAACGGCGGCACGAACAAGCGTCTCAACGCCGAACTCATCGAACGCGGCAAGGAACTCAACTTCTACCCCGACTTCATGCGCGTGCGCTACGAGAACTGGGTGCACGGCCTCAACGGCGACTGGCTGATCTCGCGTCAGCGCTTCTTCGGCGTCCCGTTCCCGCTGTGGTACGCGCTCGACGAGAACGGCGAGCCCGACTATGCGAACCCGCTGACACCGAGCGAGGACCGTCTGCCGATCGACCCGTCGATCGACGTGCCGGAAGGCTACAGCGAGGAACAGCGCAACCAGCCGAACGGCTTCATGGCCGAGCCGGACATCATGGACACGTGGGCGACCTCGTCGCTGACGCCGCAGATCGTCACGAAGTGGGCGGAACCGGGCGAAGAGAATGAATCGTTCTTCAAGTCGACGTTCCCGATGGATCTGCGCCCGCAGGGACAGGACATCATCCGCACGTGGCTGTTCAGCACAATCGACCGCGCCGACCTTGAAAACCATTGCCTGCCGTGGGCGAACGCGACGCTCTCCGGATGGATCCTCGACCCCGACCACAAGAAGATGTCGAAGTCGAAGGGCAACGTCGTCGTCCCGAACGAACCGATCAAGAAGTTCGGCGCCGACGCCGTGCGCTACTGGGCGGCCTCGGCACGCCTCGGCCTCGACGCGACCTACGACGAAGGCCAGATGAAAATCGGCCGCAGGCTCGCGATCAAGCTGCTCAACGCAACGAAGTTCGCGCTCGCGATCGGTCGCGAGGACGAGCAGCATCATGTCGGCGAGGCGGCGACGGCCACGTGGAATCCGCAGGACGTCACCGAACCGCTCGATCGCGCCGCAATGGCGAAGATGGCGAAGGTCGTGCTGGACGCGACCGAATCGCTCGAGAACTACGAGCATTCGAAAGCGCTCGAAACGATCGAGGACTTCTTCTGGCAGTTCTGCGACGACTACATCGAACTCGTCAAGAACCGCGCCTACGGCACCGCCGAATCGACCGGCAACACGCCGAGCCCACAGGCCGTCAAGTCGGCGCGTACGACGCTCGGCCTCGGTCTGGACGCCTTCACGCGTCTGCTGGCGCCGTTCCTGCCGTACACGACCGAAGAAGTGTGGAGCTGGATGCATGCCGGCGAAGGTTCGGTGCACCGCGCGCCGTGGCCGAAGCCGCTGCCCTATGCGGCCGCCGCGTTCAAGGCATCGCCGGATCTGCTCGCGCAGGCGGGCCATGCGCTCACGGCGCTGCGCGGCATCAAGTCGAAGGCGAAGGTCTCGATGAAGACGCCGATCCTGTCCGTCATGCTCAATGTCAGCGACGAGATGCGCGACGCGCTCACGCCGGCGCTCGGCGACATTGCTGAAGCGGCGCGCGTGACCGGACGGATCACGCTGCGCAAGGCGGGCGACCTGATGGAAAAGTACGCACGCCCGAAGCAGCCCGCTGAGAACGCCGACGCCCCGGCCGCAACGACCGAGGAGGAGACGATCGTCGTCGCCGACAGCGAGCTCGGCGAACCGCCGGCCAAGAAGCCGAAGCAGTGACGATTCCGATCAGCCGCATGCAGAAAGCCCCGGACCCAACAGGTCCGGGGCTTTCCCGTTGTTGTGCCGCTGATGCGGTCCGCCTGTGCGCTCAGTCACCAACCGCAGCGGGGACGTTCGCCATCAGCTCGCCGCGTGCACGATCAGGAAGCGCGTGCCGAGCGCATCGGGCGTTCCCGTGACTTCGCCGGCGAGCGCGCCGCCCTTCGCGAGGTCGTCGGCCGTTGCGTCGAGCGCCGACCTGACCGACGCGATGCGCACCGTCTCGTCGATGACCGGCTGCGTGTCGGCGGCGAGGAACTCGCGCTCCCACGGATTCGCGTCGACGAGCGCCATCCACCCGTCCGCGGAGATCGCCTTCGACGCCGCCTGCTTGTGCGATGCGTCGCCGTCGCCGCCAGCGAATTTATCGCCGCCGCCGTCACCGCCAAGCGACGAGGTCACCGATCCGGCGTATTTCGAGATCTCTGCCGACGCATCGTTGGCCGACGGCGTCACAAGCGTCGACATGTCCTTCGCGCCGTGTGCCGCCTGCTGCCGTTTTTCGGCGTCGGCGATGCGCGCCGCGCGCCGCGCACGCGCCTGACCGCCGAGTGGATTGCGCAGCCACTGTTCATAAGCCGCCTGCATCAGCGGTGAATCGCGCAAAACCGGCTGCAGCTGCATGCGCACGTCCGCGACGCCGCCGGAGCTGCCGCCGTCGGCGAGTTCGTCGGGGAACCGCTGCAGTATCTGCTCGGCCGCGTTCGCCGCGCCGGTGTGTTCGCGCGCCGAGGCGAGCGTCGCCATCGCCGCGTCGACGCCGGCCATGTCGTCGCCGAGCGTGCCGGAGCCGTTGCGCGCGTTCGTCGCCGCGATCGCCTCGGCGGACGCCGTGCCTGCGCGCGCGAGGTCGCCGCCGGTCAGGTCGTTGAGTTCGGAGGTATAGACATCGGTGTACGCCATCGAATACGGAATCATCGCGCGCGACAGCTGCCCTTGGCCGTCCGCGTACATCTGCGCGCCGATGCGCGCCTGTTCGCCGGCCGTCCGCTTGAGTTCGTCGACCAATCCGCCGGTGCCCTGCTGCCGGATGCGCGTGATGATCCTGTCGACTTCGTCGGCGGCACCGATGTGCTGATAGGCGTCGGAGACGTTGTTGACGGCCGCCGCCAGCCCGGTGACAGCGTGCGCGAGCGGCGTGTCCCCTTTGAGTTCGCCGGCCGTGCCCATCAGCGCCGTCATCTGCGTCTTCGTGCCGATCGATCCGGATAGATGATTCGTGTACGAGCCGACGTAGGCGGCCATGTAGTCGTGGAAGGCCTGTTGATGTGCCTTCTTGAGTTTGGCGATCTGCTGCTTGGCGAGCGTGCGTTCCTGATCGCGCAGCTGCGTCAGCGTCGCGAGGAACGCAGCGTTCGCATTGTCGTCGTCGCGGTCGTCATCATTGTTGATTGCCGCGGTGAGCGTCGCCGACTGTGCACCGAGCGCGCGCAGGCCGTCGCCGTAGGCGGCCGTCGAATCAGCGGACAATGCGGCGACGGCGATGTCGCCCATCGAGAATTTCGTCGCCTCAACGAAGACTCGCGTATCGAGCGTTGTGCCGGGCGCGGCCGTCGCCGAGACGACGATCGCGTCGCCGTGCCGACTGATCGCGACGCCTTCGTCGGCGCTCACGTCCTTGACGCCTTGCGCCGGCAACGTGAAGGTCACGAATGGCCGCAGCCGCCGCGCATAGCGGCGCGCGGCCTCGTCGACGCGCATGTCCGGCGCGACGCGCACATGGATCTGCACGGTGCCTTTGGCGTTCGTGAGCGCGGAAGCGTCGACGTTCGGTCCGTTGAGCGCGTAATCGACGTCAATCGTCCACGGCAGCCGTCCGTCTGCCGTCATCGACGTCACGTCGCTGTTGGCAGACGCAGATTGGGAAACAGCAGCCAGATAGTAGCGGTGCGCGCCGCCGCTCGTCGTCGCCATCGTGAACACGTCATGTTGGGCGAAACGCTCGGCGGCGGCATCGGCGGAGACGACGGATGCCGCAGCGCGCGCTGTGGCATCGGCGATTGCGACTGCGCACGGCACGGCGGCGCATACCGCCACCGTCGCCGCCGCGCACACCCGTATCCACGCTCGTCGCATCCCGTGCTCCCTCCGCCGTCCCGTTCGCCGTGAGTCATTCATGAATCGTTCATGGGTCATTCATGAGTCGTTGTGCGGACGGCTTTGCGCGCCGCCGCCCACGTCTCCTCCACCCTAGTCGCAGCCGCTGAGGCCGCCTCCTCCGTCGGCGAAGCGCAGATCACGCGAAGATGTCGAGGACGCCGGCGTCGCCTCCCTGCTCGGCGATGCGACGATGTCGCCGCTTCGTCTCGGTTACGACGAATTCACGGTACTGTTCGGCGATTTCGACGTCGAGGCCGGCGGCCTGCGCGATGAGACGCAGCCGTTCCATCTGCTGCTCCTCGCGCGCATAGTCGGCGGCGGCGAAACCGGCGCGTGCCTTGAGCGCACCTACCTGCGCGGTCGCCTTGAATCGTTCGGCGAGCAGTGCGACGATTGCCATGTCGATGTTGTCGATCGATGCGCGCAATGTGTCGATGCGTTCTACAATGTGCTGCATCTGCGGGTCATCCGATTGTGCGAAGGCGTCGATGTCGGTCGCCTCCTCGCGCGCGTCGGCGCGCCAGCCATCCTCCGTGGTAGTCATGCGTTCCACCTTAGCGCGCGGTGTGGTTAGCGCGACGCGGCGCGGATATGCGAAACGGGGGCGGCAGTGCCGTCCCCCGTCAGCAATCGGATGATCAACTGACCGAAAAGATCAGTTGCTGTTGAGCGAGCCGCCGCCCTGTTGGACGAGCGCGGCGAAGAAATCACGGTTCGTCATCGTCTTCTTCAGGCGCGGCACGAGCGTCTGGTAGGCCTGCTCGGGTTCGAGACCGCCGAGCAGACGGCGCAGACGGTAGATGATTGGCAGCGTTTGCGGATCGGTGATGAGCTCCTCGCGGCGCGTGCCGGACGCGTTGATGTCGACGGCCGGGAACATGCGCTTGTCGGCGAGTTCGCGGCTCAGGCGCAGCTCCATGTTGCCGGTGCCCTTGAACTCCTCGAAGATGACCTCGTCCATCTTCGAGCCGGTTTCGACGAGCGCCGACGAGATGATCGTCAGCGAGCCGCCGTTTTCGATGTTGCGCGCCGCGCCGAAGAACTTCTTCGGCGGATAGAGCGCCTGCGCGTCGACGCCGCCGGACAGGATGCGTCCCGAAGCCGGCGCGGCGATGTTGTAGGCGCGCGCGAGTCGCGTCATCGAATCGAGCAGCACGACGACGTCCTGGCCGAGTTCGACAAGACGCTTCGCGCGTTCGATCGCGAGTTCGGCGACCGTCGTGTGGTCGGAGGCGGGGCGATCGAAGGTCGACGAGATGACCTCGCCCTGCACGGTGCGCTCCATGTCGGTGACCTCTTCGGGTCGTTCGTCGACGAGGACGACCATCAGATAGACCTCAGGGTTGTTCGTCGCGATCGCGTTTGCGATGTTCTGCAGCGTGATCGTCTTGCCGGCCTTCGGCGGCGAGACGATCAGGCCGCGCTGGCCTTTGCCAATCGGCGAGACGATATCGATGAGACGTCCGGTCAGGCGGTTCGCCGTCGTCTCCATCTTGAGTCGCTCGTTCGGGTAGAGCGGCGTGAGCTTGCTGAACTGCGGGCGTCGCGCGGCCTCTTCGACGCTCATGCCGTTGATTGAATCGATCGACTGCAGCGGCACGAACTTCTGACGCTGATTGCGGCGGTCGCCCTCGTGCGGCGTGCGGATCGAGCCCTTGACGGCGTCGCCTTTGCGCAGGCCGTACTTCTTGACCTGACCCATGCTCACATACACGTCGTTCGGGCCGGGCAGATAGCCGGAAGTGCGGATGAACGCGTAGGAGTCGAGCACATCGACGATGCCGGCGACCGGCACGAGGTCGTCGCGCTGCGCGCTCGCGTCGTCGCGGCGGTTCTCGTTGTCGCGGCCGCGTCCGCGGCGGTTGTTATTGCGATCGTTGCGGTCATTGCGATTGTTGTTGCGATCATTGCGATCGTTGCGTCCGCGACGATTCTCGCGCTGCTCGTCATGGCTGTGCGACGGCACGCCCGGTAGCGCGTCGAGGATCTCGTCAAGATTGACGTTCTCGCCGGCGGGTGGCGCCGGCAGACGGCGACGGACGGCGCGCTGTTCCTCGTGTCCGCGGCGCGCGCGGCGCTTCGGCTGGTCGTCGATATCGAAAGAGTTCTGCTGCTGCGGCTGACGCTGTTCGGACTGCGCGGCGGCCTCGTCGTGGCGCTTGCGCACACGACGGGCAGTGACGTGCATCTCCATATTGCTTTCCGGTTTCGGCTCGTCGATGACGACCTTCGTCGACGATGCGGATTCCTTCGATTCCGGCTGCTTCGACGTGGACTGTGTCGACGCGGACTGTGCCGCTGCGGCCTGTGCGGCGCGCGCGGCCGCCGACGGCTCCGTCACGACCGGCTGCCAATCCTTGGTCTGCTTCGGCGCGCGCACGGTGACCCCCGCCGGCGCGGCCTCACCATTGCGCGCGGCCTGCAACGTTGCAAGCAATGCGCCCTTGCGCATCGTCGAAACGCCACGCAGACCCATCTGCTTGGCGAGTTCCTTGAGCTCAGGAAGCTTCATGTCTTCTAGTTTCGAGGTTGTAACCACTTGGTTGTGCCTTTCTTCGACCATGCGCCCAGAGACGGCGCGATGGCTTCACACAGGGTTTGCGAATATATGAACATATACGGAAAGCACATACGTACATATGTCATGCGTCATATGTTCGCGAAAGGGAATGTCCGCATTCATGCCGGACAGGACACACCTTAGCCGGAGCGCGCGACGAAACCGGCTGTGACGAGCCGGAAGACGATTCCGGGCGGCCCGCACGTCGTCTGCGCGCGGGCCGCCCGGGATCGTGGAATCACTTGGATTCGTGATAGGACTTGTCGGTGTTGACCGACCAGATGTTCTCCTTCGTCGGCTTGCCGGACTTGATGTTGCAGACGGCCTCGATCGCCGTCGCCATCGAATGGTCCATGTTGTTGTAGCGGTGCTGGCCGTTGCGGCCGACGCAGTACAGGTTGCCGAAGGAGTCGAGATAGTCGACGACTTCCGGCATCTCGTCGTAGGTGTCAAAGTACGCCGGATACGCCTTCTTGACGCGTTCGCGATGCGCATCGAGTACTTCGTGCGAGCCGTTGATGACACCCATGCGCGTCAGCTCGCTGATCGCGAAGCGCGTCGCCTCGTCGTCGCTCATGTTCCAGAAATCGTCGCCTTCCTCGCAGAAGTATTCGAGGCCGATCCAGACGGTATCGTCGACGTCCTTGACAAGGTACGGGCTCCAGTTGTTGAAGATCTGCAGACGGCCGACCTTGTAGCCCGGATCCTGCACGTAGATCCAGCAGTCCGGCACGATCGGCGGGTTGCCGAGCGTCGGGATGTCGGTCGTGTTCTTGAGCTTCAGGTGCTTGACAAGCAGGCCGACGGTGACGAAGTCGCGGTACGGCAGGCCATCGGCGATGCGCACGATGTCCTTCGGCGCATGCTCGGTGCCGTCGTCGATCGCCTCGACGAGATCCTTGATCGGCATCGACGAGATGAATTCGTCGGCTTCGAGCGTCGTGCGCACGCCGTGCTCATCCTCATAGACGAGCGAGGCGATGTGTCCGTCCTGCTGATCGAGTTCGACGACCTTCGCGCCCTTGATGATCGTGACGCCGGCGTCCTCGGCGTTCTTCGCGACCGTCTCCCACAGCTGTCCCGGACCGAGCTTGGGGTACCAGAACTCCTCGATGAGCGAGGTCTCGACCTCTTCGGCGTCACGCTTCTTCGGCAGCAGCTTGCGGAACGCGTTCTTGAGCACGCCCATGATGCTCAGGCCCTTGACGCGCTGCGAACCCCAGTCGGCCGAGATGACCGACGGATGGCGTCCCCAGAGCTTCTCGGTGTAGCCCTCGAAGAACATCGAATACAGCTTGCGGCCGAAACGGTTGATGTAGAAGTTCTCGAGATTGTCCTCGGGCAGCTTGTGGAACACCGACTTGAGGTACGAGCAGCCGGCCACGACAGTGAGCTTCGGGCCCATCGCCTTCAACGTGTTCATCGACAGCGAAATCGGGTAGTCGAAGAAATGCTTGTTCCAGAAGATGCGCGAGACGCGGTGGCGCTTGAGCATGACCTTGTCGGTCGTCTCCGGATCGGGTCCGCCCGGCTCGAGCTCATGCACGCGGCCAAGCTTCTTGTCGTCGTAGGACGGGGCGCCCTGCAGCGGCAGCGTATCCGCCCACCAGCGCATGATGCGATCGTCCTTCGAGAAGAAACGATGGCCGCCGATGTCCATGCGGTTGCCGTCGTGCTTGACGGTGCGCGCGATGCCGCCGAATTCCTGCGATTCCTCGAGGACCGTGACGTCGTACTTGTCGGCGCCGCCGTCCTTGACGAGCTCCCAGGCGGCCGTGAGACCGGCGGGGCCACCGCCGATGATCACTACGGTTTGCTTGTCAGACACGTTCACGTTCTCCTTCAACATTGGTTCTGCCGATCGATCGCTGCTGAAAACTTCGCATCGCGCATCCTCGCGCCGGTACCGCGCAAGTCTTGGGATTGTCGTGCGCATGGAATATCGCGCTTCGCAGCAGTCTAGTGCCCCCTATGGCCATAGGAAGGCCATAGGGGGCACTGCATCACGTTGTTCGGACTCCTCAGATGCCGTCGGGGATGTCGATGTCGCTCTTCTGCACCTCTTCGACGTTGACGTCCTTGAAGGTCACGATACGCACGTTCTTGACGAAGCGATTCGACCGGTAGACGTCCCACACCCATGCGTCGGAGAGCTGCACGTCGAAGTAGACGTCCTGCCCGGCCGAACGGACGTTGAAATCCACCTTGTTCGCCAGATAGAACCGCCGTTCCGTCTCGACGACGTAGGTGAACAGCTTGATGACGTCACGGTATTCCTTGTACAACGCCAGTTCGGCGTCGGTCTCATAGTTGTCGAGGTCTTCGGCGCTCATGGTTACTCGCTCATGCTCCTGTCCTTCGTGTCTTTCGTGTCCTTCGTGTCTGTTGCCTTCATCCGCCCGTTCACTGATCGTCGTGCGCGGCCGCGCCGTGACGGTTGCGGTCGCGTCCCAGCGTACGCCACCACGCCTTCTTCGACGTGTTGCGTTCGGCGTTGTTGTACGGCCATGCGTTCTCGGCATCGACGTCGTCGCCGGCGATGCGTTCGGCGTCGCGGTGCAGCGTCTCGCCGAGCGTCGGCGCCTGCACGTCGTCGCGCGCCGTCACGGCGTCGGCGACGCGTTGGCGTTCGTCGTCGAGGTCCTTCAACAGTCCGGCCTCGCGCAGCTCCTGCTTTTTGATCGCCATCGAATGCTGGTGGAGCGACAACGCCTTCTCCATGCCGGGGTTCGACGTAATGACGTGCATGCCGAAGGCGTCCATCGCGCGCACCGGGTCGAATTCGTCGACGAGCGTGTCAAGCACGTTGAGGTCCTGGTATTTGCCGAGGCGGTTGTCCCACAGCGCGTCGCGCGACGTGCCCGAGGGCACGAAGCCGAGCGACTGGTAGACGGAGAAGGTGCGCGTGTTCTTCTCGGGCACGGCCACCCAGATGCGGTGCAACCCGAGTCCTTCCGGCTGGTCGGCGAAGCCGTAGGTCATGACGCGCGGCATCGCATCGCGCGAATAGCCACGTCCGCGGAAGTCCTTGCCGAGCACGACTTGGATGCGCGCCGAACGCGCCCAGCCGTCGATGTCGATCAGGAAGATCATGCCGAGGAATTCGGTCGCGTTCTGCGCGTTGACGGTTTCGTCGTTGTCGTCGGGCGTCGTCATCAGCGCCCACGCGATCGTGCGGCGGTGCTCGGGGTCGTCGACGCCGTCGCCGACGTCGGCGCCCTGCGTCCATGCTTCGGAACGGCTCACCCACGCGTGCACGGCCGCGCGTTCGGCGACGCGGTCCTTGCCGGTGATGCCTGACGCGTTCACGTAGGCGTCAAGCTTGTCCATGAGCGGCAGGTCCTTCGATGTGGCCGGCCGCAGATACACCATCTCCCCCAGAATGTCGGGAATCGTGATACGCGTGGGCAGCACGCGCGACCGTTCCCGTTCCTCCTCGCGACGTTCATCACTGTGCGTCATGTTGTTCCTTTTTTGTTTGGCGACTGGAGCGTTCTCCCATGCTCTCCAGTCCTGCCATTGTAGTGTACGCCCATGTCCTCGGCGTCGGCGCGTCCAAATGCGAGCCGGGGCGGCGGACACGATCGATGTCCGCCGCCCCGGCCTGCGTGGGCGATTGCCGAAGTACTCAGCCCTTGATCTTCTCGAGGACGATCTTCGTGACGGCCTTCGCGTCCGCCTGGCCCTTCGTCGCGCGCATGACGGCGCCGATGATTGCGCCCATCGGCTTCATGTTGCCGCCCTTGAGCTTTTCGACGACGTCCGGATTCGCGTCAAGCGCCTCCTGGACGGCTGCCTGCAGCGCACCGTCGTCGGAGACGACCTTGAAGCCGTGCTTCTCGACGATCTCGGCAGGCGTGCCTTCGCCGGCGAGCACGAGGCTCACCGTCTGCTTGGCGAGCTTGTCGTTGAGCTTGCCGTCGGCGATGAGTGCCTCGACGTCGGCGACCTCCTGCGCGTCGATCGGCAGCTCTTCGAGGCTGACGCCCTTGGCGTTCGCCTCACGCGAGAGCTCGCCGAGCCACCACTTCTTCGCGCCCGACGGCGTCGCGCCGAGCTTGACGGTCTCCTCGATGAGGTCGAGCGCGTCGGCGTTGATGACGTCGCGCATCTCCGTGTCGGAGAACTTCCATTCGTCCTTGAGGCGGTTGCGGCGTTCGCGCGGCATTTCCGGCATGATCGCGCGGATGCGCTCGACGTGCTCCGGCGTGATGTGGAGCATGACGAGATCGGGATCCGGGAAGTAGCGGTAGTCGTCGGCGTCCGACTTGACGCGGCCGCCGGCCGTCGTCTGCGTCGCCTCGTCCCAGTGACGCGTCTCCTGCAGGATCTCGCCGCCGTCCTCGAGGATCGCGGCCTGACGGCGGATCTCGTACTGGATCGTGCGTTCGATGCCGCGGAACGAGTTGACGTTCTTCGTCTCGGAACGCGTGCCGAAGGGGTCGGACGGGTCGCGGCGCAGCGAGACGTTGACGTCGGCGCGCATGTTGCCCTGCTCCATACGGGCGTGCGAGATGTTGAGCGCACGCACGATGTCGCGGATCGCGCGCATGTAGGCGCCGGCAATCTCCGGAGCGCGGTCGCCCGCGCCCTCGATCGGCTTCGTCACGATCTCGATGAGCGGCACGCCGGCGCGGTTGTAGTCGACGAGCGAATGGTCGGCGCCTTCGATACGGCCGTCGGAACCGCCGACGTGCGTGTTCTTGCCAGCATCGTCCTCGATGTGCGCGCGCTCGATCGGTACGCGGAAGACGGTGCCGTCCTCGAGTTCGACGTCGAGGTAACCTTCGCCGTTCGTCGGCTTGTCGTACTGCGAGATCTGGTAGTCACGCGGCATGTCCGGATAGAAGTAGTTCTTGCGGGCGAACTGGCTCCACTCGTTGATCTGGCAGTGCAGCGCGAGGCCGAGCTTGATCGCGTAGTCGACGGCGGCCGCGTTGACGACCGGCAGCGAACCCGGCAGGCCGAGGCTCACCGGCGTCAGCTCGGTGTTCGGCTCGGCGCCGAAGGAGATCGGCGCCGGGCAGAACAGCTTCGTGTTCGTCGACAGCTCGACGTGCGTCTCGAGACCGATGACCGGATCGAACTTCTTGACGGCTTCGGAATACTTCATCAATTTTTCAGCCATAATATTCTCTTCCTGTCACCCTTACTTGTTGAGTCCATCGAGCCACGGCGTCTTGAGTGACTGCCAGATTGGTCCGTTCCAGTCCTCTTCGAGCGCGGCTTCGAGCGCGGCGGCCGGCTTGTACATGACCTCGTCGCGCTGCTGCGGCGCGATGAACTGGAAGCCGACCGGCAGGCCGTCGTCGGACAGGCCGGCCGGGATGCTCATCGCCGGCACGCCGGCGAGGTTCGCCGGGATTGTCGCGATGTCGTTCATGTACATCGCGAGCGGATCGTCCATCTTCTCACCGAACTTGAACGCCGTTGACGGGCTCGTCGGGGAGACGAGGACGTCGGCCTGTTCGAAGGCCTTGCGGAAATCGTCGATGATGAGCGTGCGCACCTTCTGCGCCGAGCCGTACCACGCGTCGTAGTAGCCGGCGGACAGCGCGTAGGTGCCGAGGATGATGCGGCGCTTGACTTCGTCGCCGAAGCCTGCCTCACGCGTGTAGGCCATCATGTTCGCGGCCGTCTGCGGGACGTCCTCGGGCGGCATGACGCGCAGGCCGTAGCGCATGCCGTCGTAGCGGGCGAGGTTCGAGCTGACTTCGGACGGCATGATGATGTAGTAGGCGCCGAGCGCGTACTTGAAGTGCGGGCACGAGACCTCGACGACTTCGGCGCCCATCGCCTCGAGCTTCTTGACGGCTTCGTTGAAGCGCGCCTCGACGCCCGGCTGGAAGCCGTCGCCGTTGAGTTCCTTGACGAGGCCGACCTTCATGCCCTTGAGATCGCGGTTGAGCAGGCCGTCGCGCGCGGCGGCGACCATCGGGCGCGGGCCTTCGGGGATCGACGTCGAATCGCGGCGGTCATGGCCGCCGATGATTTCCTGCAGCAGCGCCGAGTCGAGGACGGTGCGCGAGACCGGACCGATCTGGTCGAGCGACGAGGCCATCGCGATCGCGCCGAAGCGGGAGACGCCGCCGTAGGTCGGCTTGACGCCGACGGTGCCGGTGAGCGCGCCGGGCTGACGGATCGAGCCGCCGGTGTCTGTGCCGAGCGCGATCGGCGCCTCGAAGGCGCTGACGGCCGCCGCGGAGCCGCCGCCGGAGCCGCCGGGCACGCGGTCGACGTCCCACGGGTTCGACGTGCGCTGGAAGGCCGAATGCTCGGTCGATGAGCCCTGTGCGAATTCGTCGAGGTTCGTCTTGCCGAGGATCGGCATATGCGCGGCCTTGAGCTTCTCGATGACGGTCGCGTCGTACGGCGGGACCCAGCCTTCGAGGATGCGGGAGGCGGCCGTTGTCTCGATGCCCTTCGTCACGATCATGTCCTTGACCGCGATCGGGACGCCGGCGAGCTCGGGCAGCTCGGCCTTCTCGTCGTCGGACAGGTTGTCGAAGGCGTCGGCCTGCTCGAGCGCGGCTTCGCCGGCGATCTTGAGGAAGGCCTTGATGCTCGGCTCGGCGGCTTCGATGACATCGAGTTCGGCGGCCACGAGGTCGCGGCTCGACACCTCCTTCGCGCGCAGCTTGCGCGCCATGTCGTATGCGGACAGCTTGACGAGTTCGTTCTGGTCGGTCATCTCACTCCTCCCCCAGGATCTGCGGCGCGACGAACATGCCGTCTTCGGTCGCCGGCGCCGAGGCGAGCACCTCGGAGCGGTCGAGCGGCTTGGCCGGCACGTCCGGGCGCAGATAGGCCTCGAGCGGCACCGGATTGGCGGTCGGCTGCACGTCGTCGGTCACAGCCTCCTGGACCGAATTGATCGAATCGGCGATGACGTTGAGCTCGCTCTGCATGCGGGTGATTTCCTCGTCGGTGAGCGCAATCCGGGCGAGATCGCCCAGATGCATGATTTCTTCACGTGTGAATGTAGGCATGCCTTCAACTATACGAACCAAATGTGACGAGGCTCCACCACGAGGCGAGAGTCGACGGACACGAACGGCGCACGATGCGAAACGCGGCGATTGCCGACGTCGTCGGGCAATCGCCGCGCTGCAACACCATATCAGCGGCGGGACATCGTCACTTCACGTCGCGGCGGCACATCATCAGCACACCGACGGCGTAGAACACGACGCTCCAGACGACGAAGATCAGGCCGGCCATGCCCCATGCAGGCTGGAACGGCTGCGCGCCGTCGATGTCCAGGACCGCCGCCGCGTCGTTCGCGAAGGTGCTCGCGCCGGCGCTGAGGAAGGCCGTCAACGCGTTCGCCGGCAGGCAGTTGTTGATCGACGTGATCCACAGATAACGGCGGCCGAGCAGCTGCGCCATCTGCAGCACCGACGGCACAATCGTGAACAGCACGACGACGCACAACACTCCGCCCACCGTCGAACGGCAGATCGCGCCGAGCCCCATCGCTAGCACGGCCGCGAAGGCCATCATCAGCGGCAGGCCGAGCAATGTGACGACCGGCATCGCAGCCGGCGTCCATTTCGTGCCGGTCGTCAGATGTGGGCCAACCATCGCCGCGGCGACGCCCCACGCGAGCAGCACGCCGACGAGGGACGCGAGGAACGTGACGGCGGCGACGACGAGGGCCTTCGCATGCATGAACATCGCGCGCCGCGGATCCACGGTGAGCGACGAGACGATCGACGATGAACTGAACTCGCCCGTCAGCGCCATGACGCCGAGGATGCCGACGATGACGAGCGCATTGGAGGCGCCGGCGCTCGCCGTCGACCAGATGTCCTCATGGCCGACCGGCGTGATATCGGAGGCGAGCAGCGACAGCAGCCATCCCATCATCGCGCTGTTGATCAGCAGGAACGCGATCGTGAGGACGCCGAGCACATAGGTCGACGTCGCACTCCAGATCTTGCACCATTCGGCGCGCAGCGCGCCGCCGAAGGTCAGTCGCGGTGCACGCCGCGCGGTCGTTGTCATCGCGCTCATCGCGCACCTCCGTTCATCGTCGGAATCGTCGGATTCGCCGGCTGCGGCTGCCGCATCGCCTGCTGCGGCGGCATCGCGCCGATCGGCGCCGCGACGTACTGCGCGTGCGCATGCGTGAGCTCCATATACGCCTGCTCGAGCGAGACCTGTTCGCGCGCGAAACGGTAGGCGACGATCTGATTGGCGACGAAGCCGCGCGCGACGGTCTCCAGATCGGCGCCTTCGATGCTGAACGCGCGCGCATCGTGCGGATAGCCGTCCGCGAGCGCCGTCTCGGTGATGCGCACACCCGGCGAATGCGCGAACATCGCATGCAACTTGTCGACGTCCGGCGTGACGACCGAGATCAGCGGCCGCGAATGTTCGGAGACGAAATCGGCGACCGTCGTGCATTTGAGGATGCGTCCCTGGCCAATGATGACGAGCGTGTCCGCGGTGAGCGCGACCTCGCTCATCAGATGCGAGCTGAGCAGCACGGCGCGTCCGGCGGCCGCGCTGTTGCGGCACAGGTCACGCACCCATTTGACGCCTTCGGCGTCGAGGCCGTTGACCGGCTCGTCGAGCACGAGGTTCTTCGGATCGCCGAGCATCGCGGCGGCGATTGCGAGACGCTGTCCCATGCCGAGCGAGAAACGGCCGGCCTTCGTCATGCGCGCGCTCGCCAATCCCGTCAGATCGAGCACTTCGTCGATGCGCGACTTCGGAATGTTGTTCGTGTAGGCGAGCGATTTGAGATACGCGTAGGCCGAACGATTCTTCGGCGCGCAGCGTGCGTCGAGCACGGCGCCGACGCACGCCATCGGCGACGCGCAGCGCGTGTAGGGGACGCCGTCGACGAGCGCGGTGCCCTCGTTCGGCGCGATGAGGCCGAGCAGGATGCGCATCGTCGTCGATTTGCCGGCACCGTTGGGCCCGACGAAGCCGGTGACGACGCCGTCGGGCGCCGTGAAACTGACATGATCGAGTATTGGTTTGGCGCCGAATGATTTGCAGACGCCGTTGAGTTCCATCATGAGGCCGCATCGTAGCAAGCGCACGCCGCAAGCGATGCCGCACGACCACGATACGGCGGCAAGATGAGATTACGGCCGGCGATTACACAGCCGCGTGCTGTGTCCTGTGCTTATCGATTACACAGCCGCGTGCTGTGCGATCCATGCATGCATCGCCACGGCGGCGGCGGCGCCGGCGTTGATCGAACGCACGGAGCCGAACTGACTGATGTAGACGACGTCGTCGGCGAGCTCGAGCGCCTTCTCGGACAGTCCCGGCCCTTCGGCGCCGAACAGCAGCAGGCAGCGTTCGGGGAAGCGGTAGGTCTCGATCGGCACGGCGCCGTCGATGATGTCCATCGCGATGACTTTCGCGTCCTCGGCGGTGCGCAAGTCGCGGCATGCATACAGCAGTTCACGCTCCGCGTCGGCGGCGTCCAAAACACCCGCGTCGCGCGCGCGTTCAAGCGCGGCGATGCGCGAATGCGCCTCGTCGCGCTCGTTCGCAATGCGGCGCCGCCAGTCGTCGACGCAATCATGAATCGACGGATGATTGACGACGTGCTGATACAGCTCGGTCATCAACGCGCCCTTGCGATTCCATTTATGCGGACCGACGATGTGCACGCGGTTCGCCGTGAACGCGTTCGCCGTGCGCACGATCGACCCGATGTTGAAATCGTGCGTCCAATTCTCAATCGCGACTTCAAACAAGTGACGCCCGCGCATGTCGAGATCGTCGCGGATCGCGTCGACACTCCAATAGCGGTAGCGGTCGAGAACGTTGCGCCGGTCGCCCTCGTCGAGCAGCGCCGTATCGTAGCGCGCGTCGGCAGGACGCGGCTCGCCCGGATGCGCCTGCTCCCAAGGCCCCACACCCACTTCGCGGAACGACGGCTCGCCCGAGGCCTTTGCCGCCACATCGATCGGATTCGGTTCGTGCATCGTACGTCCCTCCCGTCTGCGCGTCGTGCCGGGAGCCGCTCAGTGCAGCTCGGATTCGTGGAAGGTCTCGACGAACGGCACTTCGGTGGCCTCGCCGCTGACCGGGTCGATGACGCGCACCGTCGGCTGCTCCATGTCGACGCCGCCGATGAGCGACGTGATCGCGACGACCTCGGCGCCGGCCGCGTCGACGATGCCGAAATCAAGGCTCAGTTCGTTGCCGTTGCGCAGTGTGACGAGCGACGACGTCTGCACATACGATTTCTCGGACAGCCACGAATCGACGAGGACGACACGGCGGCCTTCAATCGACGGACCCTTCGTGGCAGGATAGACGAAGTCCATGACGAAGCCGTCGAGCGCCTCGCCGCGCGAGGCCGCGGCGTGCATCATCGAGCAGACGATCGGCACGGCGGCGGCCGTCAGCGCGCCGACGGCGTCGAAGTCGGCGATCGAATAGCCCTGCTCCTCGAGCGTGTCAAGCATGATGTGGCCGATCAGCGACGCGCCGCGGTGGTCGAAGGTGACCGGCGACAGTTCGGAGAACGGACGGTCGGCCATATGGGCGCGCAGCAGCGTCTTGAGCTGGTCGCGCGGCTCCATCAGCGCAAAGGCGGCCTCGTCGGCCGTCGTCGGCGCGGCACCCTCGTCGCGTCGGGAAGCGGATGCGGTCTTGCGGAACGTGGAAGCTTCTTCACTCATGTACGCCAGCGTAGCCGTGCGCCCCGTCAAATCGAACAGCCAAATCACACAGCCAAATCACACATGCCTTCCGCACATACCATCGCGTACAGTGGTGGTGTCTCGAAACGAGTTGGTGTCGCCGGTGACGGCCGCCTCACGCAAACGCAGGGAGCGTCTATGGGATTGAATCTGTTCATCGCGGTGCTGTGCGTCGTCGTGGCGTTGCTGATCACGTTCCTGACGATCCGGTTCTTCTTCGGCGCCGCCGCGCGCGCCGCCGACGCCGAGGCCGGCGCCTTCCGCGACCAGCCGGAACAGGAGCCGGTGCACGCCGGCGACACGTTGCGCACCCGCCGTTCCGACAACGCTGCGAGCGTGCGGCTGCTGACGGCGCAGGTGATCGTCGCCGTCGTGCTCACACTGCTCGTCGTCATCCCCGATCTGCTGCACATGATGCGCCCGTCGCTGATCCCCCCGTGGCTGATCGCGCCGTGGCTGCAGGCGATCATCATCACGCCGGTCATGTTCTACAGCGGCTACCCGATCCACATCGACGGCTGGTCGGCGATCCGCCGGCGCGTGCCGAATATGAACTCGCTCGCCGCCGTCGGCGCGGGCGCCGCCTACGTCTACAGCTTGGTCGTCTGCTTCGCCGAGGATGTGCTGCCCGATTCGATGCACGACGTGTATTTCCAGGTGACCGGCGTCATCATCACGCTCGTGCTGCTCGCACGTCTGATGAGCGACCGTTGGCTGCCGCGACGCGCCGCCTTCCCGCTGCAGACGAAGGTCGACCGTCTGTCGCGCGTCCTCGTGCCGATCGTCTTCCTGATCGCCGTGTGGACCTTCGTCGTCTGGATGATCTTCGGCAGGCAGCCCGCCCTCGCGCCCGCGCTGCTGATGGCGATCGGCGTTCTGATCATCGCATGCCCGGTCTCGCTCGGCTGGGCGGCGCCGCTCGCCGCGACCTTCGCGACCGACCGCGCGCGCCGCGCCGGCATGCGTGTGCTGACGACGGGCGCGCTCCAGCAGGCGAAGGACGTGCGCGCCGTCGTGTTCTCGTCCACGCTTGCCGAAGCTTCACGTGAAACAATCGACGCATTGCTCGACCGCGGCTTGAGCGTCGACGTCGTCGATGCCTCCTACACCGCCGAGGCCGTGCACCGCATCGACGAACGCCGTGCGAGCGCCGACGCCGCGCTGATGTTCGTCGGCGACGGCTCCGAGGACGTCACCGTGCGCAACGCCACCGACATCGCCGTCGTCGTCACGAAGGACATCGACGCGAACTTCACGCACGCCGACGTCGTCACCGACGTGCCCGGCGGCGCATGCGTCCCGCAGCTGATCCGCCTGTCGAAGACGATGGTGCGCAACATCCAGGAGAACCTGATCTGGGCTTTCGTCTTCAACCTCATCGGCATTCCGATCGCCGCCGGCGTCCTCTACCCCTTCACCGGTTGGATGCTCGACCCGAGTCTCGCGGGCATCGCGATGTTCCTCTCGTCGCTCGCCGTCCTCCTCAACGCGCTGCGACTGCGCCGCGCGCGCATCGACCGCTGAACGCTGCCGCGCACATTGACGATATACGACGATGCCCCGGCGGGCGCTGCAGAGAGCGCCCGCCGGGGCATCGTTCATCGGTGACTATCCGCGCCTATCGATGACCATTCGTCATCGCGACCAAGTCACTTCGTCGAATCATCCGACTTCGCATCGTCCGACTTCGTGTCGCCGCCGATGTGCACTTCGGTGTCGAGCGGGTTGTCGTCGCCATCCATCGGGTTGCGCTGATGCACCGACAGTTCGAGATGGTCGCCGCCGGTGTGGTCGACGAGCACCGTCTCGCCGTCGTGGACCTTGCCGGCGAGCAGCATGCGCGCCAGCTGGTCACCGACCTCGGTCTGCACGAGGCGACGCAGCGGACGGGCGCCGTAGGCCGGGTCGTAGCCGGTGTCGGCGAGCCATTCGCGGGCCGCTTCGGTCACGTCGAGCGTGATGCGACGGTCGGTCAGGCGCGACGCGACCTGCTTGACCTGCAGGTCGACGATCTTGCCGAGCTCCTGACGCGTCAGCGGATGGAAGATCACGAGGTCGTCGAGACGGTTGATGAACTCCGGACGGAACTGCGTGTGCACGGCGTTCATCACCGCGTCCTGCTTCTCCTGCTCGTTCAGGTCCGGGTTGACGAGGAACTGCGAGCCGAGGTTGGACGTCATGATCAGGATCGTGTTCTTGAAGTCGACGGTGCGACCCTGGCCATCGGTCAGACGGCCGTCGTCGAGCACCTGCAGCAGGATGTCGAAGACCTCACGGTTCGCTTTCTCGACCTCATCGAAGAGCACGACCGAGTACGGACGACGACGCACGGCCTCGGTGAGCTGGCCACCCTCCTCGTAGCCGACGTAGCCGGGGGCCGCGCCGATGAGGCGGGACACGGAGGACTTCTCCATGTACTCGCTCATGTCGATGCGGACCATCGCCTTCTCGTCGTCGAAGAGGAATTCGGCGAGCGCCTTCGCGAGCTCGGTCTTGCCGACGCCGGTCGGTCCCATGAACAGGAACGAACCGGTCGGACGGTTCGGATCCGAGATGCCGGCGCGCGAGCGGCGCACGGCGTCAGAGACCGCTTCGACGGCTTCCGGCTGTCCGATGACGCGTTCGTTGAGGTACTCCTCCATATGCAGCAGCTTCTCGTTCTCGCCCTGCATCAGACGGCCGACCGGGATGCCGGTCCATTCCGAGATGATGCCGGCGATCGAGTCGGCGTCCACATGGTCGGGGACCATCGGCTCTTCCTTGTGCGCATACTCGGAGGCCTGCTCGTCGGCCGTCTCCGCGGCGGCGAGCTCCTTCTGGATCTGCGGGATCTCGCCGTAGAGGATGCGGCTCGCCTGCGCGAGGTCGCCGGCGCGCGTCGCCTTGTCGGCCTCGACGCGCTTCTCGTCGAGCTTGGCGCGCAGGTCGCCGACCTTGTTGCGGTCCGCCTTTTCGGCGTCCCAACGGGCCTTGAGACCATGCAGCTTCTCGCGGCTGTCGGCGAGTTCGGACTGCAGCTTCATCAGCCGTTCCTTCGACGCCGGATCCTCGGCCTTCTTCAGCTGCATCTCCTCCATCTCGAGACGCGTGACCTTGCGCTGCAGCTCGTCGATCTCCTCCGGCTGCGAATCGAGTTCCATGCGCAGATGCGCGGCGGCTTCATCGACGAGATCGATTGCCTTGTCCGGCAGCTGACGGCCGGTGATGTAGCGGTTCGACAGCGTCGCGGCAGCCACGAGCGCGTCGTCGCCGATCGTCACCTTGTGGTGCGCTTCGTAGCGCTGCTTGAGGCCTCGCAGGATCGCGATCGTGTCCTCGACCGACGGCTCGCCGACGAAGACCTGCTGGAAGCGGCGTTCAAGCGCCGGATCCTTCTCGATGTTCTCACGGTATTCGTCAAGCGTCGTCGCGCCGATCAGACGCAGTTCGCCACGCGCGAGCATCGGCTTGAGCATGTTGCCGGCATCCATCGAGCCTTCGGCCGAACCGGCGCCGACGACAGTGTGGATCTCGTCGATGAACGTGATGATCTGCCCGTCGGACTGCTTGATCTCGTCGAGCACGCTCTTGAGGCGCTCCTCGAATTCGCCGCGGTACTTCGAACCGGCGACCATCGATCCCAGATCGAGGCTGATCAGGCGCTTGTTCTGCAGCGTGCTCGGCACGTCGCCGGCGACGATGCGCTCCGCGAGGCCTTCGACGACAGCGGTCTTGCCGACGCCAGGCTCGCCGATGAGCACCGGGTTGTTCTTCGTGCGGCGGCTGAGGATCTGGATGACGCGGCGAATCTCCTGATCGCGGCCGATGACCGGATCAAGCTTGCCTTCCTTCGCGCGCGCCGTCAGATCGGTCGAGTACTTCTCGAGCGCCTTGTACGAGGCTTCGGCGTCCGGGCTCGTCACCTTTGCGCCTCCGCGGATGCCCGGGATCTGCTCGCGGATCTTCGCGGCGGTCACGCCGTTGCTGTCGAGGATCTTCGCGGCGTCGTTCGGCGTCGCCTCGGCGATGCCAAGCAGCAGATGCTCGGTGGAGACGTATTCGTCACCCATCTCCTTCATCGCGGCCTCGGCCTTCGCGATCGCGGCCGTCAGCTGGCGGCTCGCCTGTGCCTGCGTCGTCGACGATCCCGACGCGCTCGGCAGCGCAACGAGCGCGTTGCGCACGGCGGCGCCGATCGTCTGCACATTGCCTCCGCAGGCCTCGATCAGGCCACGGACGACGCCGTGCTCCTGACGCAGCAGCGCGTCGAGCAGGTGCAGCGGCTCGACCTGCGGGTTTCCGGCCGCCGAAGCGCTCTGGATCGCGTCGCCGAGCGCCTCCTGTGCCATTGTCGTAAACTTCTGTTCCATATCATCCTCCATTGCTGCACATGGGCGCGCCTTCCCGGCTGTGCGTCGCGCACGACGGGGCCCGCGCGCCCACGGCTTCATTTGTCTGATATTGTCAACCGACGCCGCAGATCACTTATTCCCGAAACTTGAGCGAATCTCGCTCAAGTTTTGAGATTTGATGAAGGCTACCGCTTCGACGGACCATCCTCTGCAATTCTGACGCAGAACATGAAGAAGGCCGCCCGCTTTCAGCGGACAGCCTTCTTCATGTTCCTTTCAGCTTTCTTTCAGCGCCGTGCACTAGACGATCGCGAGCACCGCGCGCCTCCTATGCGCGCACGACGACGTTGCGCAGATCGCCGATGCCGTCGACGTGCACGACCGCCTCGTCGCCCGGCTTGAGACTGCCGGATGCGTCCGGCGTGCCGGTGAGGATGACGTCGCCCGGCAGCAGCGTCGAAAAGCTCGAGATGAACGCGATCTGCTCGGGGATCGAATGGATCAGATTGGCCGTCGTGCCACTCGCCTTCGGCACGTCCTCGCCGTTGAGCGTGAACGAGATTGCCGCGTCGCGCCAATGGAAGTCGTCGCGCGTCACGATCCACGGGCCGAGCGGGCACGACGTGTCGAAGCCCTTCGCGCGCGTCCACATCGGGTCGGAGCCCTGCAGGTCGCGCAGCGTCACGTCGTTGACGCAGGTGAAGCCGAGGACGTGGTCCATCGCCTCCTCGACGGACACGTTCTTCGTGATGCGACCGATGACGACGGCCACTTCGGGCTCGAAGTTCATGTCGTCGGAGCAAGCCGGGAACACGATCGGATCGTCCGGGCCGATGACCGAGGTCGACGGCTTCATGAAGATGACCATCTCCTCGGGCGCATGCCGCACCGTCGATTGGCCCTGCTCGAACATGTAGTTCGCATGCGCCTCGTAGTTCTTCGCCAGCCCGTACACCTTCGACGGGATGACCGGCGAGAGCAGCCGCACGCCGTCCGAATCGAGCGGAATGCGTTCGCCGGTCGGCCGCACCTGACCGCCGAAGGGGTAGCCCTCGAGCACGACGAGATAGTCCTTGTCCTCCGCCTCGTCGGTCTGCACGAAGGCGTACCGGGGCGTGTCATCGTTGGAAAAACGTGCAAGTCTCATACGGCACAGTGTACAACGGCTGCACAACGGCCTCGTCCGGCGCGCGCGGCGTCTACTTGAACGCGCGCTCGCCGAAGATCGCCGTGCCGACGCGCACGATCGTCGAGCCTTCGGCGATCGCGTACTCCATGTCGCCGCTCATGCCCATCGACAGCTCGACGCAGTCGGCGGTGCCCTCGGCGCCCGATGCGCGCACGCGGTCGCGCAGGTCGCGCAGATGCGCGAAGCCGCGACGCACGACGGCCTCGTCGTCCACATGCGCGCCGACCGTCATCAGTCCTTGCAGCTCGATGCCGTCGATCTCGGCGATCTGCAGTGCCAGCTCGAAGGCTTCGTCGGGGTCGCATCCCGATTTCGTCGGCTCGCCCGATTCGTTGACCTCGAGCAGCACACCGACGTCGGCGCCGCGCAACGCGGCACGTCGTCCGATCTTGCATGCCAGATCGAGGGAATCGACCGATTCGATGACGTCGGCGTCCGGCAGCACCTTGTTGATCTTGTTGCTCTGCAGTTGTCCGATCAGATGCAGCGGCAGATGGTCGAGCGCCTCCGGATCGTCGGTGAGTTCGAGGTTGCCGACCGTTTCGACGTCGCTCGTGCCGAGCACGATGCCGCGCTGCGCGCACAGATACCGCAGTCCGTCGATTTTGACGGCGATCTCCTGTGGCCTGTTCTCGCCGATCATATGCACGCCCGCATCGATCGCGGCCATGATCTCGCCGACGTCGCGCGTCTTCGTCGCCGCGAGCAGCGTGACTGAACCCTCCTCGCGTCCGCTGACCATCTGCGCCCGTGCGACGCGGTCGAGCACGCGGTGCACGCCGTCGGCGATCTCGCCGGCACGCGTATCGTCGATCGACTCGTTCGCGAGGTCCTTGTAATCCATATAGGCCGTCATGACGTTCCCATCACTAATATTCCGGGGTCGTGCGGCACGCTTTCCTCTCCGTCCCGCACGACCTTACCTTACCGCAATTCGTTATCATGCACACAAGTCGTCCCTCGATGTTCCTACGTCATGTTCACGACGTACGGCGTTCACATCCCCAGCAGCCGCGCGCCGACGTCGCCGGGCACTTTGAAATCGCGGCCGCGCACCGCGCGCACATGACGCCAGTCGAAGCACGCGAGCGCCTCGCGCGCGTCGATCGCCTCGGGTTGTTCGATGATTCCGAGCGCCCACGCGCAGTAGCCAACGACAGCTTCCGGGCGCACGCCCTGCGCGCGCAGATGGCCGAGGTCGAGCGAGCGAACGCGTTTCGCGAGCCGCACGCCGGCGGCGTTGTCGAGCAACGGCAGATGCGCGTAGTCGGGCGTCTGCGCCGGCTGCCATGCGCGGCCGCCGACGCCGCAGTCGATCAATCGCTGCCGCAGCCAGATCTGCAGCGCCGTCGAACGCAGCAGGTCGCGGCCGCGCACGATATCGTCGATGTCCATCAGCAGATCGTCAAGCGTGACGACGAACTGATAGGCGTACAGGCCGTCCGATCGACGCAGCACGACGTCGCCGAGCGCGGCGCCGAGATCGTAGTCCTGCGCCCCGTAGACGCGGTCGTCGAAGAGGATGCGACCGTCCTGCGCGCCGGCGGGCGGCACGGCGAGCCGCCATGCGTGGCGTTCGCCGGCGCGCACGCGCGCGGCGGCCTCGTCGGGGTGTCCGTCGTGCAGCCGTCGGCACGTGCCCGGATAGACGATGAAACGGTCGCCCTCCTGCGGCGCGGACGCGGCGCGAATTTCGGCGCGCGAGCAGAAGCATGGGTAGAGCAGTCCGGCGTCGTGCAGCGTCGCGAAAACCTCGTCGTAGAGCGCGGTGCGCTGCGACTGGCGCACGACGTCGCCCGACCAATCGAGCCCGAGCCATGTGAGGTCGTCGCGAATCCACTCGTCGGCTCCCGGCATGATGCGCGGCACGTCGATGTCCTCGATACGCAGCCGCACGTCCTCGCCGCGCGCATGCGCGGAGAGCCACGCCGCGAGCATCGCGTAGGCGTTGCCCAGATGCATGCGTCCCGACGGCGTCGGCGCGAACCTACCGCTCATCGATGCGCCGCCTTTCGATCGCTGTTACTGTCATCTGCTGTCATCTGTTATCTTCCGCCGCCGTCACGCCGGCGATCCGGCGAAAGTCGACCACAGTTCGCCGTCGAGCGGCCATTGGTTGATCGTGCAGCCGTTGAGGAACATCGACTGTTCCTGCATCAGCGGCGCCGCCTGCCCCGCGCCGCCGCACGGCTGTTCGTTGTCGAGATGTCCGAGCGCATGGCCGACTTCGTGGTTGATGACCATCGTGCGGTAGCTGGCGAGCGTGCCGCCTTCCTGGAACCAGTGGTCGACGGCGCCGTCCCAGCGTTTCTTGTTGATGATGACGTCGGCACCGACACGGCAGCTGTATTCGCTCGAGCAATACGTCGAATAGGTCGGCAGCTTCTCCGGCGCGGCGAGCGTCACCGTCACGTCGCAGCCATCGTCGACCTGCTGGAAGACGACGCCGGCGCGCGGCCATCCGCGGGAGTCGTTGAGTACGCGGTCGACGGTGTTCGCGAAGGCCGCCTTGTCGCCGACGTCGCCGTTCGTCGCAACGCAGTACGTCATCTTCGTAGCCTGCGCGCCGCTTTGCTCGGCCGTCTGCTTCGCCTTGTCGTAGATTTCCTTGCGCTGCTCGGCGGACATCGGCGCGGCGAGTGCGTCGACTTCGCGTTGCGCTGCCTCCTTGCGGCGATCCTCGTCGCTTTTCGGGTGCAGCGGCTCGGGTTCCTCAATCTGCCCGTTCGCGAAGGCCATGCGCAGTGCCTTCGTGAAATCGATGTTCGCCGACGCGGCGCCGCCTTCCTCGGGTGCTGCCGTGACCTGCGCGACCGATGCGCCGGCGCTCGCGACAACGGATACAACGAGCAGCACGAGCGAGATCGCCGCAACGACGCGGCGCACGATGTAGCGTTGGTGCAGACGCCTGTGGTGGCGCCGACGAGAGGCCCTGTTCATGTTCGCACTACCCATGACTCATCCGTTCCGTATGCCTGCACTGTCTGCACTGTAATGCCTGCTCTGCACTGTCGTCGTATCCGCCGTCGCGTCGCCCGCGGACGCGAAATCGATGCCCCCACTATAGCAATGACGGCGAAGCAGAGGGCGGATAGACTCACAAAAGCGGCCCGCGGGTAACCCACGGGCCGCTTGAGGAAGACGGAATCGACGGAACGCGAATCAGATCGCGAACAGCACGTTGAACAGCCAGCAGCCGAGCATGCCGCCGAGGATCGGCGCGACGACCGGAATCCACGCTTCGTTCCAACGCGACGAACCCTTGTGCGGGATCGGCAGGATCTGGTGGAGCAGACGCGGCATCAGATCGCGGGCCGGGTTGAGGCCAGGGCCGGTCGGGCCGCCGAGCGAGCAGACGAGGCCCCAGACGATGAAGCCGACGACGATCGAAGCGGCCGCGTAGTTCGTCTTGCCCCACTGCAGCTCGAGGCAGCACAGCGCGCCGAGAACGAGGATCATCGTGCCGACGAACTCGTTGATGAAATAGTTACGACGCGTCGCGTAGGCGTCGGTCGTGCAGAAGGTGCCGAGGATCGCTTCGGCGCTCTCGGTCTCCTTGTAGTGCGGGTAGTAGCAGATGTAGACGATGAGCTGGCCGACGGCGGCACCGAGGATCTGCGCGCAGATGTACGGCAGGACCTGGCTCCACGGGAACATGCCGTTGACGGCCTGCGCAAGCGTCATCGCCGGGTTGATGTGCGCGCCGGAGACGCCACCGAACATGAGCACCGGGAACATGACGCCGAAACCGTAGCCCATCGCGATGTTGAGCCAGCCCGCGTTGTGTCCCTTCGTGTTCTTCAGCTCGACGTTGGCCACAGCGCCGTTGCCGAAGATCATGAGCACGGCGGTTCCGACGAATTCGGCCGCCAACTTGGTGAACAATGAGTATTCCACGAGGAATTTCCTTATTTCTGTTTTCTCTACTCTCGATCGATCTCGCGGCCTCCCGAGGACGCAGCGAGCTAGTTCAGCGTACGCCGAGGCGTCCCCCGACAAACGCCGCCCGTCCATACCGTGAGCCGCCGATAGACCCTCTCCCGCCGCAAACGTTAGCACCCTCTGCCTGCAACATCGTCTCCCGCGCACCACATCACCCGCAATCGTTCGCACACCCCGCCATACCATTCGACGCTCTCATATTTCCCATCCAAGACACACGCGCACGTCTCTGCCGTACCCGGTCCCTGCCGCGCACGTCGTTGTGCGCGGCCCATAAAAAAACTCGCCGGGTCGCATGCCCGCGAGCTTCATACTGGCCGCCGATACGACCATCCTTCTGTTATCGGCTAGATACTATCTGTGTCTGTCTGTTGCTATCTGCTGTCTGTCGTTTTCGATCGACCTGTCATCTCATTCGCCGTACTGCTGTTCCATGACGGCGACCGTCGACTCGTCATCAACCTGCGTCATGAGCCTGTCGAGGGCCGCGAAGGTCGATTCCCATTGATGCTGCTGCATCGTACACTTCCTCCTTTCGTTGCTGTACCGCTGCGCCACCATGCCTTCAGCATGTCTGCCTTCGGCCTGATCCAGTCTTCGAGACATGATCCAGTCTTCGGCAGTGCGTCGTCGCAGTGATTGATGTGGTTCCCTTTCATCGTATGCGTCGCGCCCAACCAAGCTTCGCTCACAGCAATGCGCCCAGTCCGCCCCTCCTGCCTCACCCAACCGCCTGCCAACGCCGCCTCTTCACACCAGCCGGCCGCACCCACATCCCCGGCGCGAAACGAAGAAGGCCTCGGTCGCCGTGCGACCGAGGCCTTCGTTTGTGCCCCCTCAGGGATTCGAACCCTGGACACGCTGATTAAGAGTCAGCTGCTCTAACCAACTGAGCTAAAGGGGCGTTGGTTCGTGAACCGAGAGATAAATATACTCGGATTCTCCCCCACCGCAACTCCCGGCGTGTCGCGCCTCAAAAACCCTGATTTTCCAACGTTCTCCCAAAATCTCAAAACCACCTCCACCACCCCTCTCATACCCCCTCTTACACCCCCTCATCCTCTCACTCCATCCACATCTTCACAATTCCTTCACATTTGTCTCCCTTCTTACCTTGCCCTCCCCACCCCGAGCACTGCGTCGCCCCCCAGCAGTCCCCGTCATCAACAAATAGACAACGCGCACGTCCCCACAACGCTCAGCAAACGTCATCAGAAAACGTGCACGTCATCGCAAACCCGCGAAAGGCGGCGCGCAGACGACGAATAACATTTCCCTTCGTCGTCTGCGCGCCGCCTTTCGCCTAACCGCAGCCACAGCCACAGCCGCAGCCACAGCCGCAGCAGAATACTCAAGCACACAGAAAGCACACAAGAAGCCCGCTTAAGCATGCTCAAGCAAGCACGCAGTCACAAACCCCTACTGCAGATCCACCGCTACGCAGTCCTGAGCCGCATATCCGTTTGCCGAACACCACTCCGTGGCATCCTCTGCCCGTGAGAATGTTTCGCCGGAGAGGATGACGTAGTAGTCGGCTGCGTGGCCGTGTTTGGTGTAGTTGTAGTAGTCGGCGGCCCAGATGAGGATCGCATTGGGGTGTTTGTAGTGCAGTTTGAGGAATTGTTCGTAGATGTCGGTGTACTTCCACGCTTTGCCGTCGATGTTCATGTTGTATTTTTTGCTGGACAGCTGTGTGGTGTAGTCGGAGTAGAACGGCGAGGTCAGTGATGAGTCGTCGTTGAGTTGCCGTTTGAGGGCGAGTTGTGCGTAGCGTTCGTTATCGGCAGTGTCGATGGATGCGCCGCCGCGCGCGTCGGCGACGTCTGCGGATGCATTGCCTTCGCCTTTTTGTCCGGTTTGCCAGATGACTTTGGCGTTCGTCGGTGAGGTGATTTCGTCGGCCGGCTGCCAGTGTTGCCGTGAGTTGAAGGCGATTTGTGTGGTTGCTTCGCCGTCTTGGAAGGTGATGGGTTTTTTGGTGAAGTCGTAGACGGCTACGGCGATGACGTCGCCGTCGTCGTTTTTGACGGTGATTTTGATGTTGGGTTCGGCGTAGGTGCCGTTGTCGCATGATTTGGCACTGAGTGCGAGTGTGGCGATGAGTGAGTTGCCGTTGACGCTGAGGTCGTCGACGTCGACGTCTGGTGTCGCCGTGCACTTTGCGTCTTTCTTCTTGTCTTTGTCGTCTTTGTCGTCTTTGTCATTGCCGTCGACGTCGCCTGACGAAGCGTCGTCCGTCGTCTGCTGTTGCGTCGTCGGCTGTGTGGAGGCGCCGTCGTTTGTGCGGGTCGACTGCCAGATCCAGAAGCCGATTGCTGCAATCATGATGACGACGAGCACGATGAGCGTGATGATGAGTCCGCGGTTTGATTTCGGCTTTTTGCCACCGTTATCGCCCGGAGTCGGCGGCGTCATCGGCGGTGGCACGGCGGCCGCAGGAGGCACAGTAGCTGCCGGCGGCACGCTCGACGCCGCAGGAGGGGCGACCGGAACCGTCGGTGTCGGTCCGAGGACCGTTTCCTCGTACATCGATGCGTCGTAGGATGGCGCGGGCGGTATGACGCTCGTTTCCGCCGCTGCGGACGGCGCGGCCGGCGCCGGTGGCGACACGGCGACTCCGGCGACGCGTGTCGTATCGGGCATCGGCGCCGTCTGCTGCAGTCGTGTGCCGCAGTTCCAGCAGAAGCCCTCCCCCTCTTCGACCTGTGCATGGCATTGTGGACATTGCATCGTCGGTCACTTCCCTTCCTCGTCGCCGATTTGTGCATCCAATCAGCGGTTGCCCCGTTCTTATGGCATCCGCTCATGCAGGGCCGCCTCCGGCCCCATCCTCCCAATATATATGCATATATGCACCTTGCTATACGCCGTGCGTCCGACCGCCGACGGCGGCACGGCCCTCTGGGATACAATCGGCACTAGGGGGATCGCCCCACCAACTGAGGAGAGAAGGAGCTTCCAGATGTATTGTCCGCATTGTGGCACAGCCGTCCCGGCTGGTTCACAGTTCTGCCCGTCGTGCGGAACGCCGGTGAATCAGCAGACGCAGCCTGCCGTTCCGCCGCAGCCTGCAGCCCCGGCCGCACCGACCGGCTATCAGCCGACGACGATGCTGCCACCGTACGCCGCCGTACCGGCACCGCAGCCGGCCTCGGCAGCACCCGCACCTGCAATGCCAGCAGCACCGTCCGCTCCAGCACCACCGGGCGCACCGACCGTCCCGCCCGTTCCAGGAGTTCCAATGGCCGCAGCTCCGCAGCCGGCTACGCCGAAGGCTCCGGTGCAGGTCACGCCGCAGCAGCTCGCCACCTTCGGCACTTCCACCGGCGTCGGACTCGGCGCCGCGATCGTCATGGCGTTGTTCGGCTTGCTCATCTCGTGGAGCTCGCTGCAGAACGTCATCGATTCCTCCGGCATGAACGAGCCGCTGACCAATCTCAACTTCTTCCACCGTCTGGGCGTCTATCTCGCGCTCGGCAACTCCGGTTCAATCACGGCGAACATCGGTTCCGACGGCGGTCTGGTGGGTTCCTTCTCCATCACGACGCCGTTGTCGTGGATCGGCTATGCGCTCGCCATCGGCTGCGCGTTCGGCGCGTTCCTGATGGCGCGCAAGGCGGCGATCCGCTTCCGTTGGGTCGGTGTCCTCAGCTCCTTCGCCGTCGGCATCGTCTCCGGCCTCGTCATGCTGCTGCTCACGGCGATCATGCGCTACTCCTATAGCGAAGATTCGAACTACATCACGCTGTCCGGCGCGACGTTCCGCACCTTCGCGCTTGTGTTCATCCTCGCGACGCTCGGCGCGCTCATCGGCTATTTCCTCGCCGATACGACCGCCGACGAGTCGAACGTCTTCACTGCCGCGTGGACGTGGGCGCATCGCGTCCGCGGCTTCCGCCGCACCGTCGTCGAATCGGCGGCCTGCTACGTCGCCGTGTCGACCGTCGTCGCGCTCATCATCATGATCGTCACGACGACGAAGCTGAGCTCGCAGGGCGGCAACGTGTCCGCGCTGTGGGCGTTCCTTCCGGTCGTGCTGCCTGCGCTGAGCGCATGGAACATCGTCATCGGCTCCTTCGGCGCCATCGAATTCGCGTCGACCGGCACCAACACGATTTCGATTTCGCTGTTCAGCTCCGATATGACGGCCGGATTCGACTACATGTGGGCGCTGTGGTTGATGTTCGTCCTTTATCTGCTGTGCGGCTTCTATGTCGCGCTGCGCGCCGCCGCACGCAACGCCTATGACCCGTATTACGCCGATTGGCGGTTCTGCTGGCAGGCGCCGTTATTCTGGCTGGCCTTCTGGCTCATCACGCCGTATCTGTTCATGGGTGTGCTCACCGGTGCCAGCGGCGTCGGCACCGCGACCGGCATGTCGTATCAGATCGTGCCGGCGCTGTGGTTCTGCTTGATCGCGGCGCTGTGGTCCTTCATCATCGAGGTCGTCTCCCGTCTGCTCGGACCGACCGTCATCCAGTCGCTGCCCGGCATCTGGCCGATTCTCGTCGGCGGCACCGTGCGTCTGGGTCTGCGTTCGACGCGCCATGACGCGAACGAGGTCGTCGTCACCGAATCGATGACGATGGCGACGCCGTCCGGTGTCGCAAGCGCGACCGAGACCTTCGCCGTCCCTGCGCCCACCGTGCCGACTCCTGGCATGATGCCGACGTCAGCGGTGCCGACCCCGGGCATCGCTCCCGCTGTGCCAGGCGCACCGGCCGCCGCGGCGACGCGCAAGCCGATGTCGCCGAAGACGAAGATGTGGCTCATCATCGGCGGTGTCGTCGTCAGTCTCATCATCGTGCTGTCAATCGTCTTCTCGGCGCTCAATTCGTCGACCTTCAGCGCATCGGCCACAGCGAAGCAGTACATCGCGGCGATCGAATCGGGCGACTTCAACCGTGCGAACAGCATCGCCAAGCCGCAGGTCAAGAACGATCAGATGAAACTGCTGTCCAACAACGCCGCGCCGAAGGACGGCCGCATCTCGAACGCACAGGTCATCAAGGAGAAGGCGAACGGCAATTCGAAGATCGTTACCGTCTCGTACACGCTCGACGGCAAGGAGGTCACCCATGACCTCAAGATGATCAAGCGTGGCAGCAAGGCGGTGTTCTTCACCGACTGGGGCGTCGCCGAGCCGATGACGACGACGATCAACGTCACGAAGCCGGAGGCGATTTCGGCGCTCGACGTCAACGGCGTCGAGGTCACCGAGAAGAACGCGAAGGACGCCGACGACAACGCGTGGTCGTTCACCGTGTATCCGGGCACCTACAGCGTGTCGGCTGGCAAGTCGAAGTATCTGACGTCGAAGGCCGCGCAGATCATCGCGAGCGGCGACGAATCGACGAATTCGTACGCATCGATCTCGGTGGAGGCGACGGACGCGCTGAGCGACGCGATCCAACAGAAGGTGGACGAGAAGCTCGACGCCTGCGAGAAATCGACCGATTTCGATCCGAAGGGCTGCCCGTTCAGCGTGTACACCTACGGCGACACGAAGAACGTGCGCAACTTCACATGGTCGATCAGCGACTATCCGGAAGTGGAGGTGGACACCGACTACGGCACGTTCCAGACCGATTACGGCACCGAAGTCAAGTACACCTACGAGCACAAGGATTCGGACGGCTGGGAGCCGGAGGATGGCGATACGACGATGTCGTCGATGTCCGGCACCTTCAGCGTGGACGGCGACAAGCTCACGATCGAGATCAGCGACAGCGACGACTGATCGTTCGCGGCTGATCGAGACAACAAGATACAGGAAGGCCCCGCAGCTGGTTGGCTGCGGGGCCTTCCCCATTGCTTAAGCTCAGACGGTTTGGGTCTGTGGTGGTCGCGCGGTGTGCGCGGCCGGCATGATCACTCGGCGACGACCTTCACGAAGAAGTTCGCAGTGATCTCCGGGTGCAGGGCGACGGTGGCCGGGAATTCGCCGGTCGTCTTGATCGACTCGACGGTGATCGCCTTCGGATCGACCGCGACCTTGTCAGCGAGCGCCTTGGCGATCTGCTCGTTCGAGATGCCGCCGAAGAGCTTGCCGGACTCGGAAACCTTCGCCGGGATCTCGACGGCGATGCCCTCGATGAGACCCTTGGCCTCGACGGCACCCTCACGGGTCGCGACGGCCTTGGCGAGGCGGGCGCGCTTCATGGCTTCGGCCTGAGCGGCGGCACCCTTCGACCAGGCGAGGGCGTAGCCCTGCGGGATCAGGTAGTTGCGGGCGTAGCCGAGCTTGACCTCGACGATGTCGCCGGCGTGGCCCAGATTGTTGACGGACTGCTTGAGAATAACCTTGGTGGTTGCCATCTTCAACTCCTCCTAGAATCAGCGGCCGTTGGTGGCGTACGGCAGCAGGGCCATCTCGCGGGCGTTCTTGATCGCCTTCGAGATCTCGCGCTGCTCCTGCACGGTGACGCCGGTGATGCGACGGGAACGGATCTTGCCACGATCGGAGATGAACTTGCGCAGCAGCGCGACGTCCTTGTAATCGATCTTGGTAACCTTGGCAGCCTTGAGCGGGTTCGGCTTCTTCTTGAACGGCTTCACCGGCGGCTGCGGCCTCTTGCGTGACATCTATGGTCTCCTTACAAATGAAATGATGTGATGCTGTGGTATTGCGGATGTTGGGTTCGGCGTGCGATCCCGAAGGCTTTAGAAATCGTCCTCGTCGCCGTTGCCGCCGAATTCGCTCGTGCCGAAGCTGCCGAAGCTCGAGCCCGACGACTGCGAGGCCTCGCCCCACGGGTCGGTAGCCGGAGCCTGCTGCTGCGGAGCGCCGTAGCTGCTCGCGCCGCCATTGTAGGCGGCGCCGCCCTGATAGCCTCCGCGGTTTGCGTTGCCGGCGGGGGCGTTGTTGTAGCCGCCCTGCTGGTTGCCGACGAAGCCGGAGCTTGCGGACTGGCGCTGGACCTGCGCGGTCGCGCGGCGCAGCGAAGGACCGATGTCCTCGACGCGCAGTTCGACGACGGTGCGCTGCGAGCCGTCCTGAGCCTGATACGAACGCTGCGTCAGACGACCCTGAGCGATGACGGACATGCCCTTGGACAGTGTGTTCGCGATGTTCGACGCAAGCGAAGTGCGTGCCGAATCCCAAGCCGAGCAGTTCATGAACAGCGTGTCGCCGTCCTCCCACTGGTTGGTGTTCCGGTTGAACGTACGCGTCGACGAAGCGATGGTGAAGTTGACGACCGTCGAGCCACTGCCGACGGTGCGCAGTTCCGGATCGCGGGTCAGATTGCCCGTGATCGTGATGATGGTTTCACCTGCCATGTCTTGCCTGCCTATCCTTGTGCAAAAACCCTACAGCGGAATTACTTACGGATGATCTTCGTGCGAACGATCGCTTCGTTCAGATTCATGACGCGGTCGAGCTCGTCGCTGACCTGCGGTTCGCAGCTGTACGTCACGACGACGTAGTTGCCTTCGTTCTTGCCATCGATCTCGTAAGCGAGCTTGCGGCGTCCCCAGATATCGATGTTCTCGACGGAACCGCCTTCCTTGGTGACGATCTCCATGTGCTGATCAGTCAGCTTCTTCAGACCGTTCTCATCCAGTTCAGGATCGGCAATGAACATCATTTCGTACTTATGCGCAGACATCACCCACCTCCTTCGGACTTTCGGCCACGGACGTTCCGTGACAGGAGTGTGTATGCGTTGTGCTTCTGAATCGGAAGCGCCTGAAGGCATGCCCGATTCAGAGCAACTTTCATAGCATAGCCGCGGCGCGGGACACCTGCGGGCGACGGGCGCGACGGCGTCCCCGCGCGTTTCGCCGCCCATCCCCTCGCGCTGCGCCCTTCGCTTCGCGCCGCAGGCTGAACGACACCCAGCGCACATACAGCCGCATTGTTATATTGGTGTTGCTTGAACCACGGGTACTCCCACGCATTTGAAAGGCGAACCATGTCTGCAGTTCTCGAAGGCACACCCGATAAACGACTCGCACTCGTCACCGGACGCGCCTATCCGGAACAAGCTGAGGAAACCGCACATTATCTCGGCACCGAGGTCCTGCCAACGACGGCCTACGACTTCGCGAACGGCGAGATGTACGTGCGGTTCACCGAGCCCGTCCGCGGCGCCGACGTGTTCATCATGCAGGCGCATACGCAACCAATCAACAAATGGATCATGGAACAGCTCATCATGATCGACGCCGCCAAACGCGCTTCGGCGCGTTCGATCACCGTCGTCGCGCCGTTCTTCGGCTATTCTCGTCAGGACAAGAAGCATCTGGGACGCGAGCCGATCACGGCGAAGCTGATGTTCTCGCTGCTGCAGGCGGCCGGCGCCGACCGTGTCATGACCGTCGACCTGCACGCCGCGCAGGAACAGGGCTTCTTCAGTGGCCCGGTCGATCATCTGACGGCGATGCCGGTGCTGCTCGACTACATGCGCAACCGGCTGCCGCTTGACAACACGACAATCGTCTCCCCCGACGCCGGCCGCATCAAGGTCTCCGAACAGTGGGCGGCGAAGCTCGGCGGCCTGCCGCTCGCCTTCATCCACAAGACCCGCGACACGACGCGGCCAAACCATGCGGTCGCCCACGGCATCATCGGCGATGTCAAGGGCCGTGACTGCGTCGTCGTCGACGACATGATCGACACGGCCGGCACGATCTGCGAAGCCGTCCGCACACTGCATGAGCACGGCGCGAAGTCGGTCACGCTCGTCGCAACGCATGGCCTGCTCTCCGGTCCGGCCGTCGACCGTCTGCGCGAAAGCGGCGCGAAGGAGATCGTGCTGATGGACACGGTGCCGATCCCCGAGGAGAAGCGTCTGCCGAACATGACGGTGCTGTCGACGGCGCCGCTGCTCGCCGCCGGCATCCGCTCGGTCTTCGAGTCGCGTTCCGTCTCGAATCTGCTCAACGGGCTGCCCGAGGACATGCGCACGCGCAACATCTACGCGTGAGCGGGTTATCGAAGATCAGATAACCAGACCCATGTTCTACCTCACAAGGGGCGCCCCGAGTACATTCGTACCGGGGCGCCCCTTTATTCATGCATTATTCATGCAGTATTAACTTGATTACTTGAACTTCTCACGGATCTGCACGGCGGTGCCATACGATGCCTGAGCGCCGTAGCTGGTCGCCGCGTATGCGGAAACGTAGGAGGCAAGCTGCGCGGCGGCTTCAAGCGACAGGCCCGAGGCGAGCGCCGCGAGCACGGTACCCATAAACGAGTCGCCGCAGCCGGTGGTGTCGACAGCGTCCACATGAACCGGCGCGATGCGAATGATCGACGGGTCAACAGTGGCGTCGAGCACCACGGAGCCGTCGCCGCCGAGCGTGACGATGGCCTGACTGAAGCCGAAGTCACGCAGGCGCTTCTGGGCGTCCTGCCAATCGAACAAATCCCAGTCGTCGTTTTCGGGTTCGTCGATGCGCAGCAATTGCACAAGCTCGTGCTCGTTCACCAACAGGATATCGGCGTTCTCGACGAGCTGCGCAGGCAGTTCGGCCATGAACGGCGAATCGTTGAGCAGCACACGGAGCCCAGCTTCGTGGCACATCTTTGCGGCGGCGGTCACCGTTTCCAGCGGCGACTCCAAGCACAGACCAAGCACTTGGGACGACGTGAGCAGATCTTTCTGCGCATGCACGTATTCCACGCTCACACTGGCATTCGAGCCCGGAGAGTAGACGATGGTGTTTTCGCCATTCGCATCCACGGTGATTACCGTGGTGCCGCTTGGTCCGAGCACCGTGCGTATGCCCGAGGTGTCCACACCGGCGTCGACGAGTTGGCCGAGCAGGAAGTCGGCGTTCGCATCTGAGCCCAAAGCACCGAACATGCGTACATTGGCGCCGAGTTTGGCAGCGGCTGCGGCCTGATTACCGGACTTTCCTCCCGGGAGCACCTGCAGCGGACCGCCGGCGACGGTCTCACCCGGTCCGGGAAGACGTTCCGTGGTCACCGTATAGTCCGCGTTCATCGAGCCGACCACGGAGACCGAGCCATGGATGTTGTTCAGCAGAGCAAGCGTTTCCTCACGAGTCATATCAATCCTTTCACAGAATCGTCATTGGACTGCATTGGGTATCAGGCCTCGGTGGCTACGATCTCTTCTTCGTCCTTCTTGGCAATGCCATCATGCGACGACTTGCCATAGATGTGACGACGGAAGCACAGGAACCAAATCAGGCCGGCAAGCACGACGCAGGCGGCGATAAACAGGAGGTTGGAGTACACAGCCGCCGGACCGGTGGCACCGATCAGGCTGCCATGGCTGAGCGCATTGCCGCCGAGCTGGGCACCGAAGATGGCGATGCCGATTGAGGCGGTGACGTTCATCACCAGATCGTTCATGCCCACGCCACGCCCGGATTCGTCAACAGACAGCGTGTCAAGCACCGTGGAGACGACCGGCGAGTACATTAGGCCGCAGCCTGCATAGAACACGCAGGCGAACGCGGTGAGCACGCCGAAGTTCGTGTTGATGCAGAACGCGGAGCCTACAAATCCGATCATCATAAACACGGAGGCGCACACAATGGCCGAAGTACGGCCGATCTTGCCAACGATCCAGCCCGAAGTCGTACCGAACAGCGCGGCCACCAGGAAGGCCCACACAATGTACTGCGAAACCTTGCTGGAATCCATATCGTACAGCGAGCCACCGAGCGCGTTGAAAATCGGCGACATGCAGTAGTTCGTGAAGTAGAACAGCACGATGAGCATGATCGCGGCGAGCCAGCGGGTGTTCTTGAAGAAGCCCGGCGTAATGAACGGATCGGCCGCGCGGTTGATGTACACGGCGAAGATCGCGAACAGCGCGACGCAGACGATGAGCATCCACCATGCGTTATACGAGAAGAACAGAGACAGGAACGCGGAGGCCAGACCGAAGATGATGAAGCCGATCCAGTCGACGTGCTTAGCGTCGCCGCCGCGGTTCGGCAGCAGACGGAGCAGGAACGGCAGGAAGATGATTGTCACCGACGGAATGAGGAACAGGTACTGCCATGCAATGGAACTCAGCAGGCCGGCGGCGAAGACGCCAATGGCCGCGGAAACCTGATACCCTGCGGTGAACAGGCCGAAGAAAATGACCTTCAGATTATTGCGCAGGTACTTGGTGGCAATGACCAAATACACGGAGCCGGCCACCTGCTCGCCTGCAGTCTGCAGAATACGTGCGATGATGACGTTCCACAGGTTCGGCGCCATGAACATGTTGATGAAGAAGCCATACATGCAGCCCACGAATAACGTCACCAAGCCGAATACGATGAGCTTCTTCAACGAGACGAAATCGCCGAGCGAGCCGTAGATGAAGCAGACGATACCAAGCACAATGGATGGCAGGCTCGTGATCAATGCGGCTTGATCGGGCGCGCCGACCTCGGCGCCGATGTCGGTGAAGACCAGATTGAAGCCTTGGAGGCACAGCGTGCCTAGGATAAATGTGATGAGCAGCAAAATCAGGGCATGCACTGCCATCCTGTTCTGCTCAGGCGTGACCTCATGCGTCGCCACAGCGGTGGTGTCACTCATGATGTTTCCTTTCAGTTGCTGTCGGCGTCATTGCCGGCGATGTGCGCCGAGCACGTTGCACGCGTTCAGCACACCTGTGAATTGGATTCGGGTCAAGCCGCCTGCCGGGCGACGTTGGTGATGCGGGTCATGAATTCGTCGAGGAAGCGCGGCACGTCGACGCCGAGCGCGGCTCCCATCGTCTTGTGCGGGTCGTTGAGGCGTTCCTCGTCGCCGATTGTGCGGCCGCGCGTCGGGCCTTCGATGTCGACCTTCATGTTGATCGGATGGATGTCGACGAGCGTCGGGTCGACGGCGACGCCGACGGCGAGCGGATCGTGCAGGCCGCAGCCGCCCAGATGCGGCGCGGTGGTTTCGTAGGCCTTGATGTAGAAGTCGGTCATGTCAGCGAGGAAGGTGCCGGCGGCGGTGTGCAGATCACGCCAGGTCTGCGTCTCCTTGTAGGTGAGCAGCGTCTGCAGCGTCACGTCGAGGCCGACCATCGTCGCGTTCTTCGTGTGGCGGAACACGTAGTTCGCGGCGTCCGGATCCTGCGAGATGTTCGCTTCGGTCCACGCGTTGACGTTGCCGGGGACCGTCAGCGCACCACCCATGAGGACGACGCTGCCGAGTTCGTCGGCGATTTCCGGCGCCTTCTTGAACGCGGCTGCGAGGTTCGTCTGCGGTCCGGTCGGCACGTAGACGAGATCGTCGCCGTAAGTCTTCACGGCGTCGATGATGAAGTCGACGGCCGGTTCGCTTTCCGCTTCGCGCGTCGAATCCGGGATGACGGCGTCGCCGATGCCGTTGTCGCCGTGGATGAACGCGGAGATCGGCAGCACTTCGAAGGAGTCCTTCGTGCTCGCGTGCGGCAGGCCCTTGTACACGGGCACTTCCGGATGCCCGAGCAGGTCGGTGATCGCCAGCGCGTTGCGCACGCCCTGCTCCATCAGAACGTTGCCGTAGGTGCCGGTGATGCCGATGAGTTCGATTTCGGGGCTGCCGAGCGCGTAGGAGATCGCCAACGCATCGTCGACGCCGGTGTCCAGATCCAGGATGAGCTTCTTCATTGCTGTGTCCTTCCTCATTGAAGACGTCCGTCATCGTCGACGGACGTTCCTTCACCTTTCCTTGTCAACCCTTTGATAAAACGTTTTATCAAAGAACTACGTTCATCATATCCGATGAATCAGGATTCGCCAAAACGACGAAGGGCCGGCGTGTCGCACGAAAACGCCGCCTGTTGGGCGGCAGTCGGCATCAAGAAGGACGTGAAGGTGTACGCGTCAGGCGAAAACCTTCGCCGGCGCATCGGCGACCGTCGCCCCCTCGACGATGCGCGGCTCGAGCAGCGTCACCGACGTCGCGGTCGCGCAGTCGCGGCCGGTATCGTGCAGCCGGATGTGGCGGTACAGGCACTCCCAGCTGCGCACGGCGAGCTCATGGACGTCCTGTTCGACCGTCGTCAGCTGCGACGTCATGCCGAAGCGTCGCATGATGTTGTCATACCCGACGATCGACAACGCCTGCGGCACATGCAGGTCATGTTCGGCGAGGCGCTGCATGGCGCCCATTGCCATCAGATCGTTGCAGCAGAACAGGCCGGTCGCACCGAAGTCGAGCACACAGTCGGCGAGTTCGTAACCGCCAGTGAAACGATAGTTGCCGTTGAGCAGCAGGATGTCATCGGCGTCGATGTGATGACTGCGCAGTACGTCAACGAATCCCTGCATACGATTACTCGCGTTGATATCGTCCGTCTGCCCGCTGATGCACGCGAAACGGCGGTGCCTCGCTTCGAGCAGTCGTCTCGCCGCGAGCCTGCCGCCCTGAACGTTGTCGAAGCCGACGCCGTCGCAGATGCGCGCGGTGACGAGACGGTCGATGAGCGTGACCGGACAGTGCGCAGCCGCGATCTGCCGTTGCAGTTGCCGCGGCTGCCGATACGATTCGAGCGACGGAATCAGCAGCATGCCGTCGATGTCGCGCGCGAGGTAATTCGTCATCAGCGCGCTTTCATTCGCGCGCCGATCATCCGAGTTCGACAGGAACAGCGCATAGCCGGCCTCCTGACAGGCGTCTTCGAGGTGCCGCGCGAGGGATGCGAAGAACATGTTCTCGATGTCCGGGACGATGAGCGCGATCAGCCGTGTCTCGTTCGTGACGAGTCCGCGCGCGTTCTCGTTGACGACGTAGTGGAGGCGTGCGGCGACGTCGCGGATGCGCTGCTGCGTCTCCTTCGCGATACGCGACGGCTTGTTGTTGAGCACGAGCGACACCGTTGCCGGAGACACCTGCGCCTCCTTTGCGACTTCCTTAAGCGTCACGCGCCTGCTCATGTGTGTTTCCCCGATTCGAATGCAATGGCCATCGTTTGATGACTTCCATTGTAGAGCGTTGCTTGTTTCGACGATCGTGATCATCGTGATGGTGTCGATGACGGTGGTGGTGTCGATGACGACGGCGTCTGCAGCGTTGATCGTACGGTCCTGCCATGGTGCTGCATATGACGAGGCCCGCCGTGTGGGTGGGCTGTGGAAGTCGCCGGATATGGGAAAGCCCACCGTGTGGTGGGCTTTCGTGTGAAGTGTGGGTGCGGCGGCGTGCTACTCTCCCACACCCTGTCGGGTGCAGTACCATCGCCGTGCCAGGTCTTAGCTTCCGGGTTCGGAATGGGACCGGGCGTCTCCCCTGGGCTGTGACCGCCGCAAGACTGTATTGTGTTATTCATGGTCGACCCCCGGGTGGGGGTTGGTGGGTGGTTCGGGGACCGGATGGTGGACGCGGGCGCAGGTGTTCGTATGGAAGGAACGGGTGTTCGTTGCGGTTTCGTGTTGATGCTTGTATCGTGTGACTCC
>NZ_AUJM01000016.1:0-210054 GCF_000424225.1 Bifidobacterium sp. AGR2158 | reverse complement strand
ACCCGGCGGCGCGCGACGAGTTTCGCAAGCGTTCGGTGATCAGCCCGGTGGCCACCGGCACGATCACCGGCCTCGGCTTCCTCGGCTACAAGCTCGCGCTCGAGGCCGTCGCCGAACTGACGAAGGGCTGAGCGGGCTCTGACTGTATCGGCAATACGAGGGGGGGCCGGGAACCGATTGCGGTTCCGGGGCCGCCGTCGTATCTGCACCGGTCGCCCGATCGCTGGAGGGCATCGCCGGCATGACGAGATTGCGGTGGGGACTTGCGGTACAGGTCGTTGGGTCTCACGGTGGGGGGGCGGCTATGGACGTGGGTTGTCCACGTAGGCGCGTTCCGGTGGATTTTTGCTTACAGCTGAGGTATCATGAAGGGTGATTTCGTTGCAAACGTATGCATCATTCGTTGACGAATGCCTCGGAAATCCTTGCATGATATGCAAGCGAGGTCTGCATGCATTGGCAAACCGGACAGGTGAGACGGTCGGCATCCCGATGTCGCCGACGAACCCGGCCGGTTAGAGAAAAAGGGAATGGACAACATATGGTGAATCAGCAGTTCCGCACTGCGATGCGCCGCACGACCGGGATGGGCGTGGCTTTCGCTATGGCCTGCTCGGGTGCGTTGCTCACGGTGCCGATGGCGGCCAACGCCGCGCCTGCCGACACGGGAAGCACGGCGCTTCCCGCCGCGACCGATGTGCAGGTCATCGCGTTCCAGCAGACCTGGAAGTCGATCGCGAAGGAATGCACGAACACCTACGGGCCGCAGGGCGTCAAATACGTCGAGGTCTCGCCGCCGCAGGAATCGATCCAGGGCACGCAGTGGTGGACGAGCTACCAGCCGGTCAGCTACAGGCTCGATTCGAAGCTCGGCACCGAAGCCGAGTTCCAGGACATGATCGAGACCTGCGACGCGGCGGGCGTCGGCATCATCGCCGACGTCGTGCTCAACCAGACGACCGGTTTGGATGTCGCTGCAGGCGAGCAGACCGGTGTGGCGGGCACAAAGTACAACGGCTTGACCGGCGACTATCCGGGCTTCACCGGCGAAAACGGCCAATATCCGCAAGGTGTGACCGCCGCCGACTTCCATGACTACAACAACGGCGCAAGCGTCTCCGATTACACGAACCAGCAGGAGGTGCAGGAAGGCCGCCTGAACTCGATGTGGGACTTCGACACGTCGTCGGCCAAGGTGCAGGACATCCAGTCCGACTACCTCGCCAAGCTCTACAAGATGGGCGTGCAGGGCTTCCGCATGGACGCGGTCAAGCACATCAACAACGAGGACATGAAGGCCATCAAGGACCAGATGGCCACGAAGGTTGGCAAGAACGCCAACGACATCTACTGGATCCAGGAAGTCATCGGCAATGCGAGCGAAGCGCCCGGCATCCAGCCGCGCAATTACCTGGAGACCGGCACCGTGACGCAGTTCGACTACAAGTCGGACCTCAACGCGAAGTTCAAGGGCAAGATCGCCGAACTCAAGGACCTCTCGGCGCGCATCGGCGACCTGTCGTCGAATCCGAACGCGATTGCGTCCAAGGACGCGAACGTCTTCGTGACGAACTGGGACACCGCTCGCAACGACGGTGCGATCACGTACAAGAACGATTCGATGTACGCGCTCGCGAACGCATTCATGCTCGCCTATGACTACGGCACGCCACGTCTGCTCTCCGACTACAAGTACGACGACAACGCCGCCGGCGCCCCTGGCGCGACCGAGACCTCGGTGCCGGACGTCGACTTCGACCAGGCGTGCTCGACGAAGGACGGCGACTGGAACTGCCAGCAGCGTTGGACGACGACGCGCGGCATGATCGCCTTCCACAACTACGTCGACGGCACGTCGGTCTCCGATTGGCAGGACGACGGCGCCAACAACATCGCGTTCTCGCGCGGTGACAAGGGCTTCGTCGCGATCAACAACTCGACCGAGGACAAGGAGGCCGAATACGCGACCTCGATGCCCGACGGCGAGTACTGCGACGTCTACGCCGTGCAGGACTGCTCGAAGACGGTCACCGTCTCCGGCGGCAAGGTCAAGACGACGGTGCCGGCGATGCAGGCCGTCGCGATCTACGGCGGCGCCACGAAGGCGACGCACCCGGCCTCCGACGTGGCCGTCGATCCGAGCACCCCGGACGTCGTGATCCCGGACACCACCGTCAAGCCGGACGACCAGACGACGACCGTCTGGTACAAGCCGACCAAGAAGTGGGACAAGGTCTTCGTGCACCACGGCGCCGGCAGCGACTGGACGGCCGCCCCCGGCGAGGAGATGGAAGGACCGGACGCGCAGGGCTACTACAAGAAGACGATCGACACCAAGGGCGAGGAGCACCAGATCTGCTTCAACGACGGCGGTAGCGACTGGGACAGCAACAACGGCTCCAACTACCTGATCGCCAAGGGCATCACGCAGGTCGGCGTCGAGAACGGCGCGCTCAGCGTGGGCAACCCGGAGGCGATCGGCGCGCAGACCCGTCTCGTCGTGCACTACAAGCCGGCGGCCGATGAGGCCACCGCGAACCGCGGCGTCTACGTCTGGGGCAAGGACACCACCGGCGCCGACATGACGGCCGTGAATCATCCGTTCACCGGCGAGGACTGCTACGGCAAGGTCGCGGACCTCACCTTCGACGGCAAGTTCGAGGACCTCGGCTTCATCATCACGACCGAGGACTGGAACAAGTTCGGCGGCGACCGCAAGGCCGTCGTGTCCAAGACCGGCACCGCCGAGGTGTGGATCGACGGCACCGGCGACGCGGACACGACGCTCGCCGAAGCGCCGGCCGACTACAAGTGCAAGGCCGACAAGGTCGACGTCACCGTCCACTACATGCGCAACGACGGCCTGTACTTCAACGCCGCCGACACCGAGACGAAGATTCCGCAGTGGGATCTGTGGATGTGGAACTCGAACAGCAACGGCTTCGCCTCGAAGTTCACGCAGCATGACGACTGGGGCGAGCTCGCCACGGCCTCCTTCTCGAACTACACCTACCAGGCAACGAACGGCGATTCGGACTTCGGTCTGCTGCGCCGCTACGGCGTCGACGAGTGGAAGAAGAAGGACGGCTCCGACGGCGACATCAAGATGAGCGCCGACGCGCTCGTCTTCTCCGCAGACGGCACCGCGAAGGCCGAAGTGTGGCTCATGCAGGACGACCCGATCGTCTACACGGCGCGTCCGGCGCTCGGCGCCCGCATCTCCACCGCCGAGATCGCGCAGAAGAACGCGATCGACGCGAAGCTGACGAAGCCGGCCGACGTCAAGGCTTCGGACGTCAAGGTCACCGACGCCGACGGCAACGCCGTCGCGGTCGCCGACGTGAAGGCCGACGGCACGACCGTCACGATCACGCTCAAGGACGACCTCGACCTGACCGCGAAGTACACAGTCGAGATCGAAGGCTTCGGCTCCGCCGACGCCGTCGCCGGCTCGGTCGTGCGCACCGACGAATTCGACAAGGAATACGCCTATGACGGCGACGACCTCGGCGCGACCTATAACGACGCCGGCTCCACGTTCAAGCTGTGGGCGCCGACCGCGGCCAAGGTCGAGCTCGTCACGTTCAAGGCCTCCGACACTGCCGACGCGGCCGAGGACAAGACGGTCGCGATGAAGCGCGGCGAGCGTGGCGTGTGGTCCGTGACCGAAACGGTCGCGCCGGGCACCGCCTACGTCTACCGCGTCTCCTTCGCCGACGGCACGAAGAACGACTCGCCGGATCCGTACGCGCGCGCCTCGGTCATCAACGGCCGCCGCTCCGTCGTGCTCTCCGACGAGCAGACGAAGGTCGAAGGCTCCGACCGCATGGCCCCGTTCTCGAAGAACACCGACGCGGTCATCGCCGAAACCCATGTGCATGACTTCTCGAGCAACGCCAACTCCGGCGTCTCGGAGGCCAACCGCGGCAAGTACCTCGGCATGATCGAGAACGGCACGAAGAACTCCGAGGGCAAGGCGACCGGCGTCGACTACCTCAAGGAGCTCGGCGTCACGCACGTGCAGATCCAGCCGATGTACGACTATCTGAGCGTCGACGAGACGAAGCCGACCGACGACAACAACTACAACTGGGGCTACGATCCGGAGAACTACAACGTTCCGGAAGGCTCCTACTCGTCGAACGCCGCCGATCCGAAGGCGCGCATCGTCGAAGCCAAGGAGATGGTCAACGGGCTGCATAAGAACGGCCTTCGCGTGATCATGGACGTCGTCTACAACCACGTCGGCGACGTCAACACGAACCCGTTCAACCTGACGGTGCCGGGATACTACTTCCGCTACCAGAACGGCTCGCTCGTCTCCAACTCCGGCTGCGGCAACGACACGGCGTCCGAACGTGCGATGATGCGCAAGTACATCGTCGATTCCGTCACCTACTGGGCGAAGGAATACAACATGGACGGCTTCCGCTTCGACCTCATGGGCCTGCACGACCTCGACACGATGAAGGCCGTGCGCGCCGCGCTCGACGCGATCGACCCGTCGATCGTCATCGTCGGCGAGGGCTGGGACATGAATACGACGATGGACAAGTCCCTCATGTCGATCCAGCCGAACGCCTACGAGCTCGACACCCACAACTCGACGGTCGCGTTCTTCAACGACTCGATCCGCGACGGGCTCAAGGGCTCCGTGTTCTCCGACGAGGACACCGGCTTCGCGACCGGCAAGGCGAACACCGAGCAGCTGATCCTCAACAACATGCTCGGCTGCCGCAACGGCGAGGAGTTCGACGGTGCGTACTGCACGAACGGCAACGCCAACGTCAAGTACGACAACGCGAACCAGATCGTCAACTACGTCGAAATCCACGACAACCTGACGCTCAACGACAAGCTCAACGTCTCGATGTTCGGCGCCAAGACCGACGACGGACTCGACGAGGGTCAGGTCGCGCAGAAGGTGGCCGCCTCGAAGCTCGCGAACTCGTCGATCTTCCTTGCCAACGGCATCTCCGAGATCCAGCTGGGCCAGGAGTTCCTGCGTTCGAAGGACGGCGATGGCAACAGCTACAAGAACGCCGCCACGAAGAACGCGCTCGACTGGGACCGCATGAACGACGCCGCCTACGGCGACAACGCCCAGTATGTGGCCGACCTCATCGCGCTGCGCAAAAAGACCGCCGCGTTCCGCATCGGCGACTACGACGCGATCGGCAGGAACTCGAAGGTCCTCAAGTCCGCCGATGGCGTCGTGGCCTACGAGATCTCCGACGACAGCGGCACCTACGTCGTCGCGCTCAACAACAACGCCGACGCGGTCGCGCTGCCGGGAGTCACCTCCGGCGACTACGGCGTGCTCGTCTCGAACGGCCGCACCTACCGCCACGCCCCCGAGGCCGCGGCGCAGGCCGACGAGGCCGTGCAGGGCGTCGACGCGTCGGTCGCCGGCGCGAAGATCGCCGTGCATGACGGCGACTCGGTCGTCGTGCCGGCCAACAGCGCGCTCGTGCTCGGCCCCGAGTCGGCGCTCGTCGACCCGGTCGAGCCGGACAACCCGGACAACCCGGACCAGCCGGGCAATCCGGGCAACACGGGCAAGCCGGGACAGCCGGGCGCGAACGACCATGTGGACACGGGCTCCACGAACGCCGCCGGCACGGTGAGCGACATGGCTTCGACCGGTTCCTCGGTCGCCATCGTCATCGTCGTCGCGGTGGTCGCAATCATCGCGGCCGCGGTGCTGCTCGTGGTGAACCGCGAGCGCCGCTCGCACTGAGCGTCGGACGCTGACATGACGTCGTCCTCCTGAACGGCGTCACGGCAACCAAAAGCGGGCAGACTGACCTTCGGGTCCGTCTGCCCGCTTTCGCGTATGCGCCCGTCGTGCACGGCCATGCACCGGACACGCCCCGTGGCATCGAGGGCACGTTGCGTGGCAAGGAAGCAAACGTTGCGTGAATAGGGCCTGCGGATGCATCCCGGCATGCTATGCTTGTTCGCCGTAGGCGCAATCACCCGCGCCGTCCTTTTCCCCCAACGAGCGAACTTCGAGGAGAACAATGACCACCAAACTACGCGCCGCCATTGGCGCGGTCTCGGCATGCGCCGTGCTCATCGGCGCGCTCGTCGGCCCCGCCGGCGCGCAGGAGACCGATCTCGATGGACACATCACGAACGTCTACACGGCCGGCAACGGCATGGCCTTCCAGAAGGTCAGCCATCCCGAAAACGGCCTCGAGACGGCCGACGGCGTCGTCGACTACGTTGGCAACGGTGCGATCTCGGCCAAGGACAAGGGTCAGGGCGACCGCGGTCAGTCCTACAGCTACGCCGCCGAATCGGTCGGCGACTGGGTCTACATCGGCACGATGTACGGCGGCCTCGGCGTCCAGGCGATCCTCAAGGGCAGCCTGTCGGCCAACATGGGCATGAGCGTCGAGGAGGCGACCGCGCTCATCCAGACGCTCTACGCCGGCAACATGTACCTCGGCGAGCCGGACGGCAAGAGCGCCGGCGGCACGCTGTTCAAATTCAACGTGAAGACCGGCGAGACGCAGATCCTCATGTCCCAGTCCGAAGGCATCGAAGGCGGCAAGGGCGTCATCCCGACCTTCCGCAGCGCGTTCAAGATGAACGGCAAGCTGTACTTCGAGGGCATGGTCATGGACACGAACAACAAGGACCTGACCGCCCAGGAGATCGGCACGGCGATGGCGATGCAGAACGGCTTCCCGTGCATCTACGAGGTCGACCCGGCCAACGGCGACAAGCTGACGAAGGTCTACGACAGCGTCGACGCCGCCGGTTTCCGCGAACTTGTCAAGCAGAACGTGTTCACGTCGACGCGTGCGATCGGCTCGTTCAAGGACACGCTCATCGCCGGCGACCTGAAGCCGACCGCCGACGGCAAGGGCGCGGCCTACCTCGTCGCGTCAAACACGCCTTCGGAGCCCGGCTCCTACAAGGTCATCGCCGACATGGCCAGCTTCGACGGCCTGCCGGCGATCCACCGCTCCGACGTCAACGGAGGCGGCGGCATCTATCAGGTGCTCGAGTTCAACGGCAAGCTGTACGTCGTCGTGTGCACCGGCAGTGTCGAGACGCGCAACGAGCAGACCGGCACCGTGCGCTCCTTCGCGATCTACGTCGGTGAGAACTCCGGCGACCCGACCGAGAAGGCCGACTGGACGTGGCGTCCGCTCGTCGGTGACAAGTCGAAGGGCGCGAAGTACACCTTCGGCCTCGACGCGAGCCGCGTGAGCGCCGGCGCGTGCACGCTGCAGATCTACAACGACCACCTGTACATCGGCGACTACAACGACGTCTCGAGCGCGCTGCAGGGCTTCGCGCTGCGCATGAACTTCGTGACGCAGGCGACGAACCTCGAACAGTCGATCAACCTGTACCGCATGGACGCCGACGAAAACGTCGAAATGCTCGTCGGCGACCCGAACGAGACCTTCCCCGACGGCGGCACAACGGGCCTGGGCTCTGGATACGGCAACCACATGAACCAGTACACGTGGCAGACGACCGTGCACGAGGGCAAGATGTACCTGTCGACGATGAACACGACGACGCTGCTCGAGCCGATCGCGCAGTTCACGAACGGCGACATCCTCAACATGAGCGAGAAGGACTGGAACAACACCGTCCACTACCTGCGCACCTTCGTCGAGCTCATCCTCAACCGCGACACGGCGTCCGCTGCGACGCTTGCGTCCGAGGACGGCGACACTGCGCAGAACGACGACCGTCCGCGCTCCGACGACGCCGACGCACTCGTCGACTGGGCGGTCAAGGCCGCCGACGCGCGCCTGAACGCCGCGACGCTCGCCGACATGGACGACGCCGACGAGGAGGCGCAGCACGTCACGCTGAGCGACGCGCAGCGCAAGGCGCTCGTCGACGGCATCAACGACGGCTCGATCGTCCCCGGCAGCCTGAACGACGAGGAGTCCGCCGCCCGCATGCTGCAGGCGAACGACCTGCTCACCGTGCTCGGCACGCAGCTCGACGAGAAGGCCTCTGAGGACTTCGCCGAGATGTACGAGGAGACCGAGCAGCTGCTCGCCGCCGCGCCGCAGATGCCTGAGAACCTCAAGAAGATCTACGAGACGCTCGTCAAGCTGCTCAGCGTCAACAACCTCAAGGCCTTCTTCAAGTCGCTGCCGTATCTGGCCAAATCGAAGCGCGGCTTCAACCTCTTCGAGATCAGCGAACAGGCCGACGGCGGCGTCAACGTGACGACCGTCGCCGACGACGGCTTCGGCGACCCCTTCAACCACGGCCTGCGCATCTTCGTGAACACCGATGACCATATGCTCATCGGCACCGCCAACCCGTTCTACGGCACCCAGCTGTGGCGCGTGGCGAACACGATGTTCCCGGTGCACGTCACCGCCGGCATCGGCGGCACCGCGAGCGCCGACCGCATGCAGGATGTCGCGCCCGGCACGACGGTGACGCTGACCGCGACGCCGGACGAGGGCTACCGACTCGCCGGCTGGAAGGTGACGAAGGGTGGCGTCGAGGTCGGCGCCGACGGTACCTTCGCGATGCCGGGCGAAGCCGTCTACGTGGAGGCCGTCTTCGAACGCGCCGACGGCGGCGACGCTAACGATCCCGGCGACACCGACGATCCCGGCGACACCGACAAGCCCGGCGACGCCGGCAAGCCGGACGCCACGCCTGCCGTGAAGCCTGAGGCGGACGGCGCACAGACGCCGTCGGACGCGACGACGACCCCCGCGGACATCGCGAGCACCGGCTCGTCGATCGCGCTGGCGCTTGCGGCGATCGCCGCTCTGGCGCTCGCCGGCGTCACGCTGCTCGCCTCAAAGCGCGCGACGCGTAACTGATTCGGCCGTCATCCGCACGCCGATGACGCGCGCATGACGACGCAGCGCGGATGACAAGCGCGGATGACAGGGGAGGAGGAAACCCACAGCGGGTTTCCTCCTCTTTTTGGTATCGATGTTCTATATCGATCATCAATCATCTTTTTTCTCCTTCCATCGATATCCATCCGCCTGCCGGCGATGTGACGCGCCATGCACGGCCATGCGCTAGAGTGGGTGCGACGTCGTCGAGGTCGACGGCGGGAGGAAAGGCGGTCGACATGGCATACGGGAACAGGCGCGGGGCCTCGATCAGGACGGCGGCGGCATGCGCATGCGCGGCGCTCGTCGTCGCGGCGGCGCCGGCGTGCGGCGCAAAGGACACCGGCAGCACGGCGACGCCGAAACGCACCGACGTCGAGGTCATCGCGTTCCAGCAGCCGTGGACGTCAATCGCGAAGGAATGCACGAACACCTATGGTCCGGAAGGCGTCGCCTATGTCGAGGTCTCGCCGCCGCAGGAGTCGATTCAGGGCACGCAGTGGTGGACGAGCTACCAGCCGGTGAGCTACAGGCTCGATTCGAAACTCGGCACCGAAGCCGAATTCAAGGACATGATCGACACGTGCGCTGCCGCGGGCGTCGGCATCGTCGCCGACGTCGTGCTCAACCAGACGACCGGCGCCGCGCACGACGGCGGATGGAAGGAGGGCGTGGCCGGCTCGAAGTACGATCCGACGACCGGCGCATACCCGGCCTTCACCGGCGGCCACGACCAGTACCCGCAGGGCGTCGATGCGAAGGACTTCCACGACTGGGAGCACGGCGCGAGCATCTCCGGGTACATGGACCAGCAGGAGGTGCAGGAGGGGCGCCTGAGCGGCATGTGGGACTTCGACACGTCCAGCGACAAGGTGCGCGACATCCAGACCGACTACCTCGCCAAGCTCTACGACATGGGCGTCAAGGGATTCCGCATGGACGCCGTCAAGCACATCAGCGCCGAGGACATGCAGGCCGTCAAAACGCAGATGGCCGAGAAGGTCGGCAAGGATCCAGACGACATCTACTGGATCCAGGAGGTCATCGGCAACGCCGCGGAGGCGTCCGGAATCCAGCCGCGCAACTACCTCAACACCGGCTCCGTCACGCAGTTCGCCTACGTCTCCAACCTCAACTCGGCGCTGCGCGGCGACGTCTCGGCGCTCGCCGACCTCGGCGAACGCCTCGGCGACACCGGCCGCAACAAGTTCGCGATCGCCTCGAAGGACGCGAACGTCTTCGTGACGAACTGGGACACGGCGCGCAACCCCGGTCAGGCGATCACCTACAAGGACGGCGCGCTCTACGCGCTCGCGAACGCGTTCCTGCTCGCCTATGACTACGGCACGCCGCGGCTGCTCTCCGACTACCGTTTCGCCGACCGCGACGCCGGGGCTCCCGGCGCGACCGACACGTCGGTGCCGGCCGTCGACTTCGACGAGGCGTGCGCGGCCGCCGGCGGCGACTGGAACTGCCAGCAGCGCTGGACGCCGACGCGCGGCATGATCGCGTTCCACAACTACGTGCACGGCATGAAGGTCGAGGATCTGCAGGAGCCGGACTCGTCGCTGCTCGCGTTCTCGCGCGGCGACAAGGGCTTCGTCGCGTTCAACAACGGCGCAAAGGAGGTCACGCACGAGTTCGCCACGACGATGCCCGACGGCGAGTACTGCGACGTCTACGCCGTCGAGGACTGCTCGAAGACCGTGAAGGTGCGCAAGGGCAAGGTGCAGGTGACGCTTGCGCCGACCTCGGCCGTCGCGCTGTACGCGGGAGCGACGAAAGGGACGCACCCGGCCGCGTCGCGCGCCGTCGACCCGTCGACCCCGCAGTGGTGAACGAGACGTCGCAATGATGAACGAGGCGTTGCAAACGTTGCAATGACGTCGATGCTACGCATCGTTGCGTCCGCGGGCGCATGTGCCGGTGTCCGTTGCTGGAACGGCCGCGCACCGCCCCTCTAACGTGGAGCCGTCGATGTGGGAACGCCATCAGGGCATTCCCGCCAAGCAGATGGGAAACCACGATGACACAGCAGCGCACTGCGCAGCCGCGGCGCGCCGAAGCCGAGGGGGCGCATGCTCGGATCGACGATCATCAGCGCCCGGGGGCCAGACGCAGACCTTCGCCGGCGTCGGCGGCGACCAGAAGATGCTCGACGGCCTCGATCTGGACATGCGCCGCGGCGACGTCACGGCAATCATGGGACCGTCGGGCGCCGGCAAATCCACGTTGCTCTATGCGCTCATCACCCGGTGAGCGACGTCGGCCGCGCCCATGCCGAGACAAAACAATATATGTCGTCAATGCACTCCAACACCACGGCAATGCAAGAAAAGGAATAAGACATCCATGGATTTCACGACAAAACTCAAGGACCTGCGCAGGCAGTCGGGACTCTCGCAGGAGCAGCTCGCGAACCGCGTCGGCGTCTCCAGGCAGGCGATCTCCAAATGGGAGAGCGGCGCCGGCCGCCCCGAACTCGAGAACCTCGTCGCGCTCTCCGACGTGTTCGCCGTCAGCGTCGACGCGCTGCTCGGCATCGCGATCGACCAGGCCGGCGGCGCCGGCGAATACCGCTACGAAAGCGTCACGAACTACGACATCGGGCAGGCCAAGCATTTCGACATCGACTGCGGGTCGCTCTACGCGTGCACGGTCCGCGGCTACGACGGCGAACAGCTGCGCGTGCGCGTCGTGTCGAATACTGTTGCGACGCTCGCGCGGCATTTCAAGGTCTCGATCGACGACCGCCCGAAACGCCTCGACGTCGTCGTCAACCGCGGCCCGGGCATCAGCGAGACGCTCGCCAAGGACGACGTCTCCGTCGTGCTGTCGGTGCCGCTGCGCTACGTCACGACGATGGAATGCGCGGCGAAGGCGTACGAGGTGGAGGTGCACGGCCTCGACTGCGCCGGCGTCGAACTCGACGTGCGCACGCAGCGGCTCACGCTCGACGACGTGCACGCGCACGTCGAGGTGAACTGCAACCTCGACATGGACATCGCATGCCTGTCGCTCGACGGCCGCGTCGACGTCAACCAGCTGTCCGCGACCTCGCGCATCACGGTGCCGAAGGACCGTCCGCTCGCCGTGCGCACACGCGGGCTGCGCACGCGCACGATCGTGGGCGCGGGCGTGCATGTGGACGAGGATTCGCCCAACGTCGTCGAGCTCAACGGCGTGGCGAGCGAGCTGATCATCGAGGCGAGATGAAGCGGAAACGCCTTCTTGTGCATGTCACGACGCGGCGATACCATGAAGACCCATGGCAAGAAGACAACATGGCAATGCTCAGGAACACGTCACCAAGCACATCTTCGTCACCGGAGGCGTCGTGTCCTCCCTCGGCAAGGGACTGACCGCATCCTCCCTCGGACGCCTGCTGCGCAGTCGCGGCATCCGCGTCCTCCAGCAGAAGCTCGATCCGTACATCAACGTCGATCCGGGCACGATGAACCCGTTCCAGCACGGCGAGGTCTACGTGACCGAGGACGGCGCCGAGACCGATCTTGACATCGGCCACTACGAGCGTTTCCTCGACGTCTTCCTCTCGCAGAAGGCGAACGTGACGACCGGCCAGATCTATCAGGAGGTGCTGCGCAAGGAACGAGCCGGCGAATACCTCGGCCAGTGCGTGCAGGTCATCCCGCACATCACCAACGAGATCAAGTCGCGCATGCGCGCGCAGGCGTCGGACGACGTCGATGTCATCATCACCGAGATCGGCGGCACCGTCGGCGACATCGAATCGCAGCCCTTCCTCGAGGCCGCGCGCGAGGTGCGCCGCGAACTGGGGCCGGAGAACTGCATGTTCATCCACGTCTCGCTCGTGCCGTACATCGCCGCCGCCCATGAACTTAAGACGAAGCCGACGCAGCATTCGGTCATGATGCTGCGCCAACTCGGCATCACGCCGGACGCGCTCGTGCTGCGCAGCGACCGTCCGCTCAACCAGGGCATCAAGGACAAGATCTCGCTGATGTGCGACGTCGACCCCGAGGGCGTCGTCAACTGCGTGGACGCCGCGAGCATCTACGACGTACCGAAGGTGCTCTTCGACGAGGGCCTCGACACTTACGTCGTGCGCGAGCTCGGCCTGCCGTTCCACGACGTCGACTGGGACGAGTGGGAGGACCTGCTCGAGCGCGTGCACCATCCCAAGCACGAGGTCAGCATCGCGATCGTCGGCAAGTACATCGACTTGCCGGACGCCTACCTGTCGGTGACCGAGGCCATCAAGGCCGGCGGCTTCGCCAACTGGGCGAAGGTCAACGTCAAGTGGGTCGCGGCCGACCGCTGCGAGACCGAGGAGGGCGCCGCCGCGGCGCTCGACCAGATGGACGGCATCGTCATCCCCGGCGGCTTCGGCATCCGCGGCATCGACGGCAAGATCGGCGCGCTGCGCTACGCGCGCGAACACAAGCTGCCGGTGCTCGGCCTGTGCCTCGGCCTGCAGTCGATGGTCATCGAATACGCGCGCGACGTGCTCGGCATCGAGGACGCCGGCTCGACCGAATTCGATCCGGACTGCCCGAACCCGGTCATCGCGACGATGGAGGAGCAGAAGGACATCGTCGCCGGCAACGGCGACATGGGCCACACGATGCGTCTGGGTTCGTACCCGGCGGAGCTGCTCGAGGATTCGCTCGTCGCCCGCCTGTACGGCACGACCCACGTCACCGAACGCCACCGCCACCGTTACGAGGTCAACGTCGCGTACAAGGACCGGCTGCGCGAGGGCGGCCTCGTCATCTCCGGCCAGAGCCCGGACGGCGAGCTGACCGAATTCGTCGAGCTGCCGCAGGACGTGCACCCGTTCTACGTCTCGACGCAGGCCCACCCCGAGTTCAAGTCGCGCCCGACGAAGCCGCATCCGCTGTTCGCGGGCCTCGTCAAGGCCGCGCTCGACCATCAGGCGCAGCGCTGAGCATGCGCGGCGCGCCCGCGCATCCCGGGCGCGCCGCGCATTCCGCCTACTCCGCGCACTTCATGCACTCTGCCGGCCGGTTCCCGCATGCGATCTTCTGCGGGGACCGGCCGGTCGGCAGTGGATGCGCCGGGCGGATATACGCCAAACGTGGATGTTTTGTCATCATTCGGCCGTGAAGCTCGCCATGTTCACGACCTTCCCCTATTATCGAAGCGAATCATCGTATTTTTCGTACAAGGAACTCTATGTCTTTTCCCAATGGAAACCATGGCATGGGCGCGGATGGGGACGGCTTCCGCGCGAATCCCGCAGTGCCGCCGGCGCCGCAGGTCGACGAACTGGCGATCGCGCAGCAGGATCCCGAGACGGGCAAGCGCCGCCGCGTATGGCCGTGGGTCGTGCTCGGCGTCGCCGTGCTCGCCGCGGCTGCGTGCGGCGGGACCTACGCCTATTTCCAGAACCGCGCGCTGCCGGGCACGACGCTGTGGGGGCACTCCGTCGCCGGCAAGAACGAGCAGCAGATCGCGCGCATGATCGATGACCAGGTCGCCGCCGTGCAGGTGCCCGTCACCTATGAGGGCACGCAGGCGACGATTGACGCGGCCGACCTCGGCATCGACGTCGACGCGGACGCGATCGCGAAGCAGGCCGTCGACGCCAAGCGCGACGGCGCCTTCTGGACGCGCTACCTGCCGTGGGAGCGCCGCGACGTCGCCCCGACGATCACGCCCGAGACCGATCCGACCGTGCTCGACGCCAAGCTCGGCACGAACAGCGCGAAGCCGGTCGATGCCACACTCAAGCTCACCGAGGACGGCACGCACGTCGAGACCGTCGCCGGCGCGAACGGCTCCGGCGCCGACGCGAAGGCCGTCGCCGACGAGGCCGTCGCCGCGATCGAGTCGCTCGGCTCGCACGGCGCGAAAACGGTGGCGCTGACGATGGACACGATTGAGCCGAACGTGCCCGACGCGACGGCCGATCAGGCCAGGGACGCGCTCAACCGGCTCATCGACGCCAAGGCCGGCGTCGCGATCGCGGGCGAGAAGGTCGCGACCTTCTCGCCGGAGGCGATCCTCGACGCCTCGCGCATCGAGCCGAACGAGGAATCGACGCTCAAGGACGGCGAGACGCGCGCCGGCGTCGTCGTCTTCGACGCGAACAAGCTGCAGAGCCACTACGACGAGGACATCAAGCCGCACTACTCGACGACCAAGGAGGACCGCGAGGTCATCGTCAACAACAACGACGAGGACGTCGTCGTCCTCAAGGAAGGCCATGACGGCGTGCGCATCAAGGACGGTGCCGACGCGCGGATCGGCGAGCAGGCCGCCAAGGCCTTCGCCGCCGGCGACGGCGACGTGACGGTGGATGGCGAGGTCGATCCGATGGTCGTCAAGAAGACGAAGCGCCACGTCGTCGTCGACCTGAGCGACCATAAGGTCTACGCCTACGAGAACGGCAAGCAGATCAAGGCCTTCAACATGTCCGCCGGTCAGGGCAACGACTACGCCACTGGCGCATGCCAGCCGAGCGGCGACCTATGCACGCCGCTGGGCGACTTCGAGGTCTGGCTCAAGTACCCGTCGCAGCACATGAGCGGCACGCTCACGCTCGCTGACGGCACGAAGGAGACGTGGGACGCGCCCGACGTCGGCTTCGTCAACTACTTCTCGAAGACCGGCTGCGCGATTCACCGCATCGCCACCGAGACGCCGTACACCGACGCGCAGATCGCCGCGATGGGCGCGAATACGTCGCACGGCTGCGTGGGCATCGGCTGGGACGCCGCCGAATGGTTCTACGACTTCGCCGTGCAGGGCGCCGACCACGGCGTCACCGTGCACGTCCAACAGTAGGCTGCTCTTCGCGGCCCCACGCGCATCGCAGGCCGGGACCCCACAGGGTTCCGGCCTGCCGCCGTTTTCGTGGACGTCGCGGTGCGCGGCGGATGCGGCATGCGGCGGCCGCGAAACGCTCTGGCGTGTCCATACACTGTCCGTTACCATGTAATGCGGAACAACCAAGAAGAACGAGAGGCGGCGACCTGTGGCAGACGATCAGATGCCCAACGCAGCGTCCGACGTGGAGATGAATCAGTATCTGGCTGATCGCGGCCGCGTCAACGAGGACAAGATAAGACAGGATGACGAGATCATCGGTCAGTTCGGCGAATACTCGTACGGCTGGCACGATTCCGACGCGGCCGGCGAGGCGGCGAGGAAGGGCATCGACGAGCACGTCGTGCGCGAGATCTCGGCCGACAAGCACGAACCCGAATGGATGCTCGACATGCGCCTGCGCGGCTACCGGGCGTTCGTCGAACAGCCGATGCCCAAGTGGGGCGTCGACCTGTCCGGCTTCCACGCGCAGGATTTCAAATACTACGTCAAGCCCGTCGGCAAGCAGGCGGCCCGCTGGGAGGACCTGCCCGACGACATTCGCGAGACCTACGACCGTCTCGGCATCCCCGAGGCCGAGAAGAGCCGTCTCGTCTCCGGCGTCGCCGCGCAGTACGAGTCCGAGGTCATCTACAACTCTATTCAGGAGGATCTGGCCAAGCAGGGCGTCATCTTCGTGGACACCGACACCGCGGTGCGTGAATACCCCGATCTGGTCAGGAAGTACTTCGGCACCGTCGTGCCGCCGGAGGACAACAAGTTCGGCGCGCTCAACACGGCCGCATGGTCCGGAGGCTCGTTCGTCTACGTGCCCAAGGGCGTGCACGTCGACATCCCGCTGCAGGCCTACTTCCGCATCAACACGCCGAACATGGGCCAGTTCGAGCGCACGCTCATCATCGCCGACGAAGGCTCCTACGTGCACTACGTCGAGGGCTGCACGGCGCCGATCTACTCGACCGACTCGCTGCACGCGGCCATCGTCGAGATCATCGTCGAGAAGAACGCGCGCGTGCGCTACACGACGGTGCAGAACTGGTCGAACAACGTCTACAACCTCGTCACGCAGCGCGCCTACGTGCGCGAGGGCGCGACGATGGAATGGGTCGACGGCAACATCGGCTCGAAGGCGACGATGAAGTACCCGGCGTGCATCCTCGCCGAGCCGTACGCGAACGCCTCGACGATGTCGCTCGGCTTCGCCGGCGCCGGGCAGTATCAGGACACCGGCGCGAAGATGATCCATCTGGCGCCGCACACGAGCTCGACGATCGTCGCGAAGTCGATCTCGCGCGGCGGCGGACGCTCCGCCTACCGCGGACTGGTGAAGATCGTCGACGGCGCCGAGGGCGCCAGCTCGAACGTCGTGTGCGACGCACTGCTCGTCGACGACTTCTCGCGCTCCGACACGTACCCGCATGTGGACGTGCGCGAGGACGACGTCTCGATGGCGCACGAGGCGACCGTCTCGAAGGTCTCCGAGGACCAGCTCTTCTATCTGATGAGCCGCGGCATCGAGGAGAAGGAGGCGATGGCGATGATCGTGCGCGGCTTCGTCGAGCCGATCAGCCGCGAGCTGCCGATGGAATACGCGCTCGAACTCAACAGACTCGTCGAACTGCAGATGGAAGGATCGGTGGGCTGACCGATGGCAGACAACGCGGAAATCAACATCCCGGTCGCGGATCCCGATGATCCGTACGCGGTGCCGGCGGCGATGCCGTCGAGCGCCGACACGAGCCCGCGCTCCTTCGACGTGGCCGACTTCGCCACGCCGACGCGCAAGCAGGACGACTGGCGCTTCACTCCGGTCGAACGCATCCCCGAGTTCTTCGAACCCTTCGAGCCGAGCGGCGCCACGCGCATCTCGGTGGGTTACATCGACGGCTCGCCGCTGGACGATGACGACGTGGACGTGCGCGAGGTCGCGATCGGCGAGGCGCCGTGCGGCACCGTCGGCAAGCCGTCCGACCGCGCCGCGGCCGTCGAATGGAACAGCGCGAGGAGGGCATGGGTCGTCGAACTCAAGCGCGAGCCGGCGCATCCGGTGCTCGTGCAGGTGCACGGCGAGGGGCTCGACCCCGACGCGCTGCACCTCGTCATCGTCGCGCGCGACCAGGTGCACGGCGACGTCGTCGTTGAACACGACGGCGACGCGCGGCTGGCCGAAGGCGTCGAGATCGTCACCGGACGCGACGCGCACATCGGCACGACCTTCATCCAGGAGTGGTCCGCCGACTCGAAGCATGTGGCGAACCACCGCATCCGGCTGGGCGCCGAATCGTCGCTGCGCCACTCGGTCGTCACGCTCGGCGGCGCCTTCGTGCGCATCCGCATGGACCAGGAGTTCGGCGGCGAACACGGTGACCTCAACATGCTCGGCATCTACTTCGTCGACCCCGGCGAACACATCGAGCATCGCACGATGGTCGTGCACAACCATCCCGAATGCCGTTCGCGCGTCGTCTACAAGGGCGCGCTCAGCGGCAAGGGCGCGCATTCGACATGGGTCGGCAACGCGCTCATCGAACCGACGGCGCCGGGTACCGACTCCTACGAGCTCAACCGCAACCTCGTGCTTACGCCGGGCGCGATCGCCGACTCCGAGCCGAACCTCGAGATCGAGAACGGCAACATCATCGGCGCCGGCCACGCGAGCTCCGTGGGCCGCTTCGATGACGAGGAGCTGTTCTACCTGCGCTCGCGCGGCATCCCGGAACGTCAGGCGCGCAAGCTTGTCGTGCGCGGCTTCTTCGGCGAACTCGTCGAGGAGATCGGCATCGACGAACTCGCGGCCCATCTGATGGACGCGATCGACCGCCGTCTGGCGCGCGGTGAAGACGAAGACACGCAACACGCATTGGAGGAGAAGTAATGTCCACGCTCGAAATCAAGGACCTGTACGCATCGGTCGAGACGAAGGAGGGCCGCAAGCAGATCCTGCGCGGCGTCAACCTGACCGTCAACTCCGGCGAGACGCACGCGATCATGGGACCCAACGGCTCGGGCAAGTCGACGCTCGCGTACACGCTCGCCGGCCACCCCAAGTACGAGGTCGACTCCGGGCAGGTGCTGCTCGACGGCGAGGACATCCTGACGATGACCCCCGACGAGCGAGCCAAGGCCGGCCTGTTCCTTGCGATGCAGTACCCGGTCGAGGTGCCGGGCGTGTCGATGACGAACTTCCTGCGCACCGCGAAGACCGAGATCGACGGCAAGGCGCCGGCGATCCGCACGTGGACGAAGGAGCTCACCGAGGCGATGAAGCGCCTGAAGATGGATCCGAAGTTCGCGACGCGTTCGGTCAACGAAGGCTTCTCCGGCGGCGAGAAGAAGCGCGCCGAGGTGCTCCAGCTCGAACTGCTCAAGCCGAAGTTCGCGATCCTCGACGAGACCGACTCGGGCCTCGACGTCGACGCGCTGCGTATCGTCTCCGAAGGAGTCAACCGCGCCAAGGCGGCCGACGACTTCGGCATCCTGATGGTGACGCACTACACGCGCATCCTCAAGTACATCAAGCCTGACATCGTCCACGTCTTCGCCGACGGCCACTTCGTCAAGACCGGCGGCCCCGAGCTCGCCGACGAACTCGAGGAGCGCGGCTACGACGAGTACCTGCCCGAAGGCTCCGACTCCGAGTCGGCGCTCGCCTGAGCGGGGGAGCGGAACGCGGATGAAGGACATCGAGACGATACGCGCGCAGTTCCCGATCCTCAACCAGCGGATCAACGGGCATCCGCTCGTCTACCTCGACAGCGGCGCGACGGCGCAGAAGCCGCAGAGCGTCATCGACGCCGAATCGCGGTTCTACGAGACGATCAACGCCGGCGTGCATCGCGGCGCGCACACGCTCGCGGCACGCTCGACCGTCGCCTTCGAGCAGGCGCGCGTTCAGGTCGCGCGTCTTGTCGGCGCCTCGAGCGAAGAGGGAGGCGAGGAGCTCGTCGTGACGATGGGCGCGACCGACGCGCTCAACATGCTCGCCACGGCGATCGGCAACGCCTCGCTCGGCCGCGGTGGCACCGAGGCGGAACGCTTCGTCCTCAAGCCCGGTGACGAGATCGTCGTCTCGCGCGCCGAGCACCATTCGGTGCTGCTGCCGTTCCAGGAGCTCGCCGCGCGCACCGGCGCGACGCTCAAATGGCTCGAGGTCGACGAGGACGGCCGTGTCATGGCCGACCTCGCGCCCGAGACGATCGGCGAACGCACACGCATCGTCGCGGTCACGCACATCGGCAACGTCACCGGCGCGATCACCGACATCGCGCCGATCGTGCGCCGCGCGCACGAGGTCGGCGCGCTCTTCGTCCTCGACGCCTGCCAGTCGGTGCCGCACATCCCCGTCGACTTCCACGCGCTCGACGTCGACTTCGCCGCGTTCAGTGCGCACAAGATGTACGGGCCGACCGGCGTCGGCTTCCTGTACGGCAGGCGCGAACTGCTCGAGGCGCTGCCGCCGGCGCGCTTCGGCGGCTCGATGGTCGAGCTCGCCTACATGGACCGTCCGGCGCTGTATATGGCGCCCCCGGCGCGCTTCGAGGCCGGCACGCAGCCGGTCGCGCAGGTCGTCGCCGCCGGAGTGGCCGCCCAATGGATGATGGACGTCGGCATGGAGAACATCGCCGCGCACGAACGGCTGATCACCGACGAACTGCTCAAGCTCGGGCAGGTCGACGGCGTGCGCATCCTGGGACCCGAGACGAACAAGGATCGCATCGGCACCGTCGCCTTCGAGGTCGACGGCGTGCACCCGCACGACGTGGGGCAGTACCTCGACGCCTCCGGCATCGCGATCCGCGTCGGCCACCACTGCGCGCAACCGATTCACCGGCATTTCGGCGTCTTCGCGTCGAACCGCGCGTCGGCGGGTGTCTACAACACCCCCGACGAGGCACGCGCGCTCATCGAGGCGGTCAAGGGCGTCAGGCCGTTCTTCCTGCGCTGAACGCGGCGGTAGGAAGGCCGGAAAAGGAATAATGCGGCCCGCGAACTGTTGGCCCGATAGGGCGGACGGATTGACGGGCCGCACGGAAAGGAAGGCACGATGGCCGACAACGGCACCGACGAACTCGAACAGATGTATCAGGAGGTCATCCTCGATGCCTCTCGTCACCCGCACGGCAAGGGCGCGCTTCCGCAGACGGACGCGGCGGCGACCGACGGCGAGGCGACGGTCACGGCGAGGCACGAGGCGTGCTCGACGGCGCGTTCGCACCAGTTCAACCCGACGTGCGGCGACGAGGTCACCGTCCACGTGGAGGTGGGTCGCGACGAGCCGCACCGCATCGAGGACATCGTCTGGGACGGGCAGGGATGTTCGATCTCGCAGGCGAGCCTGTCGATCATGGTCGACCTCGTGCGCGGACGCACCGTCGACGAGGCGATGCACCTGTTTGACGAGTTCCATGCGCTGATGTCCTCGCGCGGCGCGGGGCTCGACGACGAGGAGGCGATGGACGAGCTCGGCGACGCGACCGTGTTCCAGGGCGTCTCGAAGTATCCGATGCGCATCAAATGCGCGCTGCTCGGCTGGGAAGGCCTCAAGGACTCGGTTGCCAAGGCGCTTGCCGCGCAGCGCAAGGCGTCCTGAGCGGGCGGCCGCACGGGACGACATGGACGGTTTTGCAACCGTTTGCAGATGCTTGACTTTGTAGGTGTTTGTTAGGAAGGACAAGATGATGAGCGACAATCTGGTGCCCGGACCGCAGGCGACGATCCTCGACGCGGTCAGCGGCGTCGTCGGAGACGAGGCGCAGGCGCAGGCGATCATCGCCAACCCGTCGCTGGCGAAGGACGTGAATCGGAACGCCGACGAGACACGCACGGACGCGGCGCACGGGGAGGGCGGCTGCTGCGGCGGCCATGACGGCGCAGGCTGCCGTTGCGGTACCGACGACGGCATCACGCTCAAGGGCGTCGACGAGATCGGACGCGCAACGGCGCAGGACGTCATGGAGGCGCTCCATCAGGTCATCGACCCGGAGCTCGGCATCGACGTCATCGACCTCGGCCTCGTCTACGGCATCGAGATCGACGAACTCGGCCGCGCGATCATCACGATGACGCTGACGACGCCGGCGTGCCCGCTGACCGACCTCATCGAGGACGAATGCGCGAGCACGCTCGCCGGCCTCGTCGAGGAGTTCCGCATCGACTGGACGTGGACGCCGCGCTGGACCGTCGACAAGATCACGCCCGAGGGCCGCGAACAGCTCGCCGCGCTCGGCTTCAACCTCGACGCGATGCCGCGGTACTGACGCCGCCGCATTGGGGGCGGACGGACGCTCCTCAGCGACGCCGTCCCACCCATCTCACGCTATGCACGGCGCGCATCGCGCGTCGCGTAGAAGGCGACGGCGCTCGATGCGGCCACGTTGAGCGAATCGACGTCATGGCTCATCGGGATCTTGACGGTGAGGTCGGCGTTGGCGATCGTATGCTTCGATAGGCCGTCGCCTTCGGTGCCGAAGATCAGCGCGAGGCGGTCGATGCGCGTGTCGGCGGCGGCGTCGGGCCGCAGGCGTTCGACGAGGTCGTCGAGCGAGATCGAATCGTCGCTCAGCGCCATCGCCGCCGTCGTGAAGCCCAGATCATGCAGCTGCGCGAGGCCCTTCCACGGCCAGAAGTGCACATCGCCGCCGCCGATGCGCGTCCACGGCACCTGGAAGACGGTGCCCATCGAGACGCGCACGGCGCGCCGGTACAGCGGGTCGGCACACGACGGCGTCACGAGGACGGCGTCGACATCGAGCGCCGCGGCCGAACGCATGATTGCGCCGACATTTGTGTGGTCGACGATGTTCTCGAGGACGGCGACGCGCGTCGCGCCGGCGCATACATCCTCGACACTCGGCAGAGGCCAGCGGCGCATCGCCGCGAGCGCGCCGCGGTGCAGCCGGTAGCCGGTGAGCCTCCTGAGCTGTTCGGGGGAGGCGACGTAGACGGGCACATCCTCGCCCCACCGCGCGTCGATCGTCGCGAAGGTGTCCGCCATGCCGTCGATCCACGGCTCCTCGACGAGCAGCGACAGCGGTTCGCGGCCGGCGGCGAGCGCCCGCGTGATGACCTTTGGCGATTCGGCGATGAAGACGCCTTTGGCAGGTTCGAGACGGTTGCGTAGCTGCAGCTCCGTCAGATTCGTGTACGCATCGACGCGTGGATCGTCGACGGAGTCAAGATGGATGAACCGCAAGCTGGACCTCCCGGCTGGCCGCCGCGTCCGCGGGGGAGCGGGGCCGATGATGGATGTATGGATAAACGAAAAGACCGGCGATTCTCGAAGAGAACCACCGGTCTTGGTCGTGTCCGGAGCGGGACTTGAACCCGCACGCCTGTATAAATAGGCACTAGCACCTCAAGCTAGCGCGTCTACCATTCCGCCACCCGGACCCGGGTCGCTGTGCTGATCACTGTGCTGTGTTCTCAGCGGCAACAGTTGAATACTATAGGGTAGATGCGCGACGTGCGCAACTTCGGCGTGTCGCGCATCGTTCGAGTAGCCTAGGGGCTATGACAATCCCTTTGTTTCTCGTAGATTCCGGCCACGACGACGCCCCGATGGCGTCCGAGCAGATCGAGTCCGGCCGCATCGGCTGGATCATGACGCTCCCGGAGGGCGTGCGCAGGCATGCGTTCGGTTCGATGCGCCTTGCCGCGGGCGATGAACTGCAGATCTCCGACGGCCATGGGCTGCGCATCAACGCGACCGTCGTCGACGAGCGCTCCGGTGACGTATGCGTGGAGTCATTCGTCAAGGAGGAGCCGCCGCTCGTCCGGCTCGCGCTCGTTCAGGCCCTCGCCAAGAACGGGCACGACGAGCAGGCCATCGACGTGAGCACGCAGATCGGCGTCGACGACGTCTACCCGTGGCAGTCGGAACGCGCGATCGCACGATGGAAGGACGGGCGCACCGACCGCAAATGGCGCGCCACGCTCGCCGCGGCCACCGAGCAGTCGCGCCGCGCCATGATGCCCGACCTGCACGACTGCCTGAGCGGCAAGCAGCTCATCGCGTTGTGCAGGCGTGCATGCGTGCGCGGCAGCCTCGTCGTCGTGCTCCATCAGGACGCCACGCTGGGATGGGACGAGGTGGAGGCGCGCGTGCGCGGCGTGCTGGAGCGCAGCCTCGGCGACGGCGCGGCGCGCAGCATCTACGTCGTCGTGGGTCCCGAGGGCGGCATCTCCGGCGCCGAGGTCGACGCGCTCAAGGACGCCGGCGCCGAGGTCTGCGTGCTCGGGCGCAACATCCTGCGCGCCTCGACGGCGGGTCCGGTCGCGCTCAGCCTGCTGTCGCGCGAGCTGGGACGCTTCAGCTGACGGCGGCGCGGAATAGGAGGCGCGGCCGCGCTGTTTATCCCGGTGCGGCAATACGATGGGATGCGCCCGCCGCCAACGGCGGACGTGTATCCCGTATCGACGAGAGGAAGACGATGACCGACCCGGACTGCCTGTTCTGCAAGATCGTGAACTGCGACATCCCCAGCGAGAAGGTGTACGAGGACGCGAGCGTCTACGCGTTCCGCGACATCAATCCCAAGGCGAAGGTGCACGTGCTCGTTGTGCCGCGCGAACACTACCGCAACGTCGACGAGCTTGCGCGCGCCGATGCGCAGCTGCTCGCGCACATCGTCGAGGTGGCGCAGCGCATCGCCGATCAGGAGTACGACGGCTCGTACCGTCTGATCTTCAACACCGGCGAAAGCGCCGGGCAGACCGTCTTCCATGTGCACGCGCACGTGCTCACCGGCGAGCCGCTCGACGAGTAGGCCGCCGGCGCTCCGCGCGTTGCATGCATGCGGCTGCCGCGTCAGGGAGCGGAATCAGTGTTGTTGACGACGGACGCGCATGCCGCGCGCCGTCGGAAATGTTTGTTTTTGAACGACCGGCGCGCAGGAAGCGCCGTCAGAGAGAGGTGTGGTGGCGACTACAACACGAACGGTGATCGTGCCGGAACAGCTCGACCCGGTGCGCGTCTTCGGACCCTGCGACGAGGTCATCCGTGAACTCGAGCGCGCCTTCGACGAGATCACGATCCACATCCGGGGCGACCGGGTGACGATCCGCTCGACGTCGAAGGCGGGGGAATCCCAGGCCGCCGAGGCCGAGGACCTGCTCCACCTGATTATCGACGCCGCCTATGGGCATCCGATGGACGCGCCGACGCTGCGGCGCATGCTCGACCAGCGCGTGCTGTCCAACGACGTGCGCGACGAGGCGCCCGGACACGGCGCGCAGACCGACGAGATCCGCCGGATCCGCGCAAACAGGCGCGCCGCGGCGCGTGAGACGCGCGCCGAATACCGCAAGCCCAGCATGCCCGGGACGATCGCCTGGGCCAACGGCGTGCCGGTGCGTCCGAAGACGGCCGGACAGGTCGCCTACGTCAACGACATCGAGGCGAACACGATCACCTTCGGCATCGGCCCGGCGGGCACCGGCAAGACCTACCTCGCCGTCGCGAAGGCCGTGAGCGCCTTCGAGGACGGCCGCGTGCGCCGCATCATCCTGACGCGCCCGGCCGTCGAGGCCGGCGAGAACCTCGGTTTCCTTCCCGGCACGCTCAACGAGAAGGTCGACCCCTATCTGCGTCCGCTCTACGACGCATTGTCCGACATGCTCGGCCCCGAACGCATGCACCGGCTCATCGAGGAGGGCGCGATCGAGGTCGCGCCGCTCGCCTACATGCGCGGCCGCACGCTCAACGACGCCTTCGTCATTCTCGACGAGGCGCAGAACACGACGGCGCAGCAGATGAAGATGTTCCTCACGAGGCTCGGCTTCAACACGACGATGGTCGTCACCGGCGACATCACCCAAGTCGACCTGGCGGCCCCGCGCTCGGGGCTCGTCTCGATCGAACGCGTCCTCAAGGGCATCGACGGCATCGCATTCGCGCATCTGGGCGCCGGCGACGTCGTGCGTCACGAGCTCGTCGGCAGGATCGTCGCCGCCTACGAACGCTACGACGAGGCGCATGCGGCGAAGGGAACGGACCGCGACGGCACAAGGAGGGACGCGCGATGAGCGTTGAAGTGAACAACGAAACCGACTGGATCATCGACCCGAAGGTCTTCGCCGACCTCGGCGTATGGGTCATGGACCAGATGCGTGTGAGCACGCAGTCGGATCTGGCGATTCTGTTCGTCGATCCCGAGCCGATCGCCGAACTGCACGAACGCTGGATGAACCTGCAGGGGCCGACCGACGTCATGAGCTTCCCGATGGACGAGCTGCGCCCCGGCGACGACGGCGCTCCGAGCGAAGGCTGCCTCGGTGACATCGTCATCTGCCCATGGGTCGCCGCCCAGCAGGCCGCCGCAGCCGGACACAGCACGATGGAGGAGATGCTGCTGCTGACGATCCACGGCATCCTGCACCTGCTTGGCTACGACCACGCCACGCCCGAGCAGGAACACCAGATGTTCGGGCTGCAGCGCCAGCTGCTGCTCACGTTCTTCGCGCTCAGGCCGGACACGTCGTGGATCGCGCTCGTGCCGGACGACGCGCCGGACGCGCTCGCGATCTACGAGCGCCGCCACGGCACCGACCGTCAGCTCGGCCACTGAGACCGCGGCATTTTCAGAAGGATCGACCGATGTCCGAAGAACTCACGATCGTGCTCATCGTCGCGCTGTGCGTGGCGGCCGTGCTGCTCGCATGGCTCTCGATGATGCTCGCCGCGCTCGAAAGCGCGATCTCGCGCGTCACGCGCGCCAATCTCAACAACCTGATGATCGAGGTGCAGTCGGACGGCGAACTGTCCGACTTCATACGCCACAAGAAGATCAGGCGCCTGCAGGCGGCGCAGCGCATCGTCATGTACCGCTACGCCGCTTCGAACTCGTGCGCGTTCTTCCGCATCTGCGGCAACGTGCTCACCGGCGTGCTCGTCGCATGCATCGCCGCGACGCTCGGCTATGCGATGTGGGTGCAGCTCGTCGCAGGCCTCGTCGTCGCGCTCGTCATCGCCTGCGTCACCGTACTCATGCGGCCGCGCACCGTCGGCAGCTCGAAGCCGCTGTCCGTCCTCATCGCGCACTCGCCGCTCGCCGCCGCCTGCGTCAGGCTCACGCCGTTCATCCGCAGCCGCCGCGGTGACGCGCAGGGCGAACGCAGCTCCGACGCGATCTACGACGACGAGGAGCTCGAGAAGATCCACCACGAGCAGGGCAAGGCCGCGCTTGACCGCCTCATCGAAAGCAACCGCTTCGACCCCGAGGTCTCCGACATGCTGCGCAACGTGCTCATGCTCTCCGACACGCTCACGCGCGAGATCATGGTGCCGCGCACCGACATGATCACAATCGAGCGCGACGGCACGCTGCAGGACTTCTTGTGCCTGTGCTCGCGTTCCGGCTTCTCGCGCGTGCCGGTCATCGGCGCCGACATCGACGACCTGCTCGGCATGGCCTACCTCAAGGACGCCGTGCGTGCGACGGCCTTCAATCCGGCGGCGGGAGCACGCGACGTCGAATCGATCATGCGCAAGCCGATGTACGTGCCCGAGTCGAAGCCGGTCGACGACCTCTTCCACGAGATGCAGCGCACGCGCAACCATGTGGCCGTCGTCGTCGACGAATACGGCGGCATCGCCGGCATGGTCACGATCGAGGACGCGATCGAGCAGATCGTCGGCGAACTCGACGACGAGCACGATCGCACGCAGCACGCCGAACCCAAGAAGATCGGCGATCGCACGTGGAGCATGCCGGCGCGCACGCCGATCACCGAACTCGAGGAGATCTTCGAGATCGACCTCGACGAGGACGACGTCGACACCGTCTACGGCCTGCTCACCAAACTGCTCGGGCGCGTGCCGATCGTCGGCGCGAGCGCGACGACGCACGGGCTGCGCCTGACGGCCGTCGACTCGGCCGGCCGACGCAAGAAGGTCTCGACGATCGTCGTCGAACCGGCTTCCGTCGAGGGCGGCGACGACACTGGCAATACGACTCAGCAACAAGGCGATGACGCATCGCAGGATGGCAAGGAACAGGGGCACGACGATGACTGAGCAGCAGCACGCAACGCACGACGACACGGCGCAGGACAAGCCGTACCGCTCCGGATTCGTGGCCGTCGTCGGACGGCCGAACGTCGGCAAATCGACGCTGATCAACGCGCTCATCGGCACCCGCATCGCGATCGCGTCGTCCCGGCCCGAGACGACGCGCAAGGCGATCCGCGGCGTGCTCACACTCGACGGCGCGCAGATGGTGCTCGTCGACACGCCGGGCATCCACCGTCCGCGCACATTGCTCGGCCAGCGGCTCAACGACGTCGTCGACGAATCGCTCGCCGACAGCGACGAGATTGCGTTCCTGCTGCCGGCGGACCAGGAGATCGGCCCCGGCGACCGGCGCATCCTCAGCCGTCTGCGCTCGCAGTTCGCGACGAAGTCGGACACCGGCAAATTCGTCTGGAAGGTGCCGCTGATCGCGATCGTCACGAAGATCGACGAGCTCGACCGCGCGCAGCTCATCGACAAGCTCATCGAGATCGACGGCTTCGCCGACTTCAGTGACATCGTGCCGGTCAGCGCCCTCAAGGACGACAACCTCGCCGAGGTCACGAAGGTGCTCGTTGAGCATCTGCCCGAAGGCCCGCAAATGTATCCGGCCGAGCAGATCACCGAGGAGAGCCCGCAGGACGAGATCGCCGAGCTCATCCGCGGCGCGTTCCTCGAGGAGCTGCACGACGAGCTGCCGCATTCGCTCGCCGTCGTCGTCGACGCGATCGAGCCGCCGCAGGACAACGAGACCGGCGAAGGCTATGCCGGCAAGACGCGCGTGCTCGTCTCGATCTACGTCGAACGCGATTCGCAGAAGCCGATCATCATCGGTCACAAGGCCGAGCATCTCGTGCGCGTCAAGAAGCGGTTGCGCACCGCCGTCAACAGGATCGTCGGCGGCAAGGCGGTCCTCGACATGCACGTCAAGGTCGCGAAGAACTGGCAGTCGGATCCCAAGAAGCTCAACCGCCTCGGATTCTGAATCCGGATATCCGAACATGCCGGCCGCACACGCCGGCCGCGCGGTGCCGCCGTCGAAGACGAAGGACGCAAGGAGACGAACGACGAAAAGGACCCCCGGGAAGTGATTCCCGGGGGTCCTTTTCGTCGTTCGTCGTCAGTGCGGCGTCACTGCATCTTCTCGGCGGGGTTGCGCTTCGTGTACATCTGCGTGTTGAGTAGATCGGTGTAGCGCTTGATGACCTTGGGACGGATGACCTTCATCGATGCGGTCATCAGACCGTTCTCCTGTGAGAACTCCTCTGGCAGGATGATGAACTTGCGCACCGACTCGGCGCGCGAGACGCCCTCGTTGGCCTGGTCGACCCACTTCTGCACCTCGGCACGCACGGCCGGGTTGGCGGCCGCGTCCTGCATCGTCATGTCCGCGTCGAGGCCCTTCGACGACAGCCACGCGCGCAGCGACTCGGGGTCGAGCGTGACAAGCGCCGAGATGAACGGGCGCTTGTCTCCGAGCACGAGCGCCTGCGAGACGATCGGGCAGCGCTGGATGACCTCCTCCATCGGGCCGGGGGAGACGTTCTTGCCGCCAGCCGTGATGATGAGGTCCTTCTTGCGGCCGATGATGTACAGGAAGCCGTCGTCGTCGAGGCGGCCAAGGTCGCCGGTCGCATACCAGCCGTCGTCGGTGAAGGAGACTTCGGTCTGTTCCTCGTTCTTGTGGTAGCGCGGGAAGACGGCGGTGCCCTTGACCTGGATCTCGCTGCCGTCGCCGATGCGCAACTCGAAGCCGGGGAACGGGATGCCGACCGAGCCCTGATGGTAGGGCACGCCAATCGGGTTGAACGCGCACGGCGCCGTCGTCTCAGTCAGGCCATAACCCTCGTAGACGGGCACGCCGGCGCCGCGGAAGAAGGCCATGAGCTCGGGGTCGAGCGGCGCGCCGCCGGTGACGATCCACTTCGCGCAGCCGCCGAGCACGTCGCGGATCTGCGCGTAGACGAGCGGGTCGAAGGCGTTGCGGCGCATCGTGGCGAAACGGCTCGCCCGGCCGCGTTCGCTCAGCTCCTGCATGTACTTCTGCGCGGCGACGACCGAGGCGGCGAAGACGCGGCCCTTGGGGCCGTTGCCCGCCTTCTGCGAGGCCGCGTTGTAGACCTTCTCGAGCACGCGCGGCACGACGATCATGATGTGCGGGCGGGCGACCTTGAGGTCGCCGGTGAGCGTCTTGATGCCGTTGGCGATGTAGATGTGGATGTTGCTCGCCACGCAGATGTAGTTGATCGCGCGCGCGAAGGAATGCGCCTGCGGCAGGAACAGCAGCACGCGATGCTTCTTGTTGTGCAGCAGCTCGGGCATGTAGTCGGGTAGGTTCGTGGCCGTCGCGCAGTAGTGCGCATGCGTCATCTCGACGCCCTTGGGCGCCGACGTGGAGCCGGAGGTGTAGACGATCGAGCACAGGTCGTGCAGCCCGACCGTGGCGATGCGCTCGTCGAGCTGACGGTCGCTCACCTGCTTGCCGTAGGCCTTGAGCTCGTCGATTGCGCCGTTCTCGAGGCACATGACGTTCTTGAGCGTCGGGCAGTCGCGCTTGGCGAGTTCCGTCTTCTTGAGCATGTCCTTCGTCTCGACGACGAGGAGCGTGGCGTCGGAGTTGTCGACGATGTTGCGGATCTGCTCGGCGGAGTCGGTGTCGTAGACGGTCGCGAGCACGCCGCCGACGGCGAGCACGGCGGCGTCAAAGACGTCCCACTCGTAGGACGTGTGGCACATGAACGCGCAGCCGTTGCCCTTCTTGAAGCCCATGTGGATCAGGCCCTTGGCGACCGCGCGGATGTCGGCGAGCGTCTCGTTCGCCGTCTTCGACATCCATTCGCCGTCGCGCTTGAAGGTGTAGAGCGGCTCGTCGCCCATGCGTGCGGCGCGGTCCTCGTAGATGCGGTAGACGTTGAAGTTGTCCGGCAGCGGGCCGTTGCCCTCGGTGCTCGCCGTGATGAAGCCGGAGTCGGCGTCGATGAAGGTCGTCGTCGGGCGGTCGGGACCCCAGAAGTCGACGTGCGGGAGATTCTCGTAGTCGTGGTGCTGCGGCTGGCTTTCCGGGTCGACGTAGTCGGGCGTGTCGCCGTCGTCGCTGATCGGGTGCGAGAAGTCGCCTCCCAGGTGCAGCGCCCGCTGCGTGAGATCGGACGCGCGGTCCTTGACGGACTTGAAGATGGACATGGATTTGCTCCTTACCCGCAAAATACACTATTCCCTTGCAGTGTAGCCGTTTCGGGGGGACACGTCACCCTACGCTTGCGTAGCCACGCGGGCACGCGCGACCGGCTGCGCATACGCGTGGGCGACGCCGACGCGACCGAGTGCGCGCAGGGCGAAAAAGCCATGACCGGCCGAAAGATGGACGGATGGGAACAGGGGCACGGGGATTGGCTACACTGTAACGCTGTATGTTCACCATCCCGCGACGGGCGGGATGCATAGAAAGGGTTCACATGGCCGAACAACCAGAAGGAACCGTGACCTTCGGTGTCTTCAACGAGACATCGGAGCACGAGTCCCGCGTCGCGCTGACGCCGGACATCGTCACGCGGTTGCGCAAGTCAGGCGTCGCATGCCTGATCGAATCAGGGGCCGGCGAGGCTTCCGACTACACGGACGAGGACTACACGAAGGCCGGCGCGCAGGTCGTCGACGCCGCCGAGATCCTCGAGAACGCGGACGCCCTCGGCTTCGTCGAGCGTCCCGATGACCGGATGATCGCCCGCATCAAGCCGGGCACGTGGGTCATCGGCATGCTCGGATCGTTCACCGACGCCGACTACATCGAGGCGCTCGACAGGCGCGGCGTCACCGCCGTCGCGATCGAACGACTGCCGCGCCAGCTGAGCGCCGCGCAGTCGATGGACGAGATGACCTCGCAGAACTCCGTCATGGGTTACAAGGCCGCCCTCGTCGCGGCGAACGCCTATGGCTCCTTCCTGCCGATGATGACGACGGCGGCCGGCACGATCCGCCCGGCGAAGGTCCTCATCCTCGGCGCCGGCATCGCCGGCCTGCAGGCGATCGGCACCGCCAAGCGCCTCGGCGCCGTCGTCACCGCCTACGACGTGCGTCCCGCCTCGCGTGGCGAGGTCGAATCGCTCGGCGCGAAGTTCCTCGAGCTCGGCCTCGACTTCTCGAAGGGCCAGGGCGAGGGCGGCTATGCGCGCGCGCTGACCGCCGAGGAACAGGCGCAGCAGCAGGCCGCCGTCGATGAGAAGGCCGCCGGCTTCGACATCATCATCACGACCGCGAAGGTCCCGGGACGCAAGCCTCCGGTCCTGCTGACCGCGCGCGGCGTCGACGGCCTGCACCGCGGCGCCGTCGTCGTCGACTGCGCAGCGAGCGAACTCGGCGGTAACGTCGAGGGCTCTACGGTCGGCACGCACACCACCGACGGCGGTGTGACGATCATCGGCGCGCCGTATCTGGCGAGCGAGGTCAGCACGACCGCGTCGAACCTGCTGAGCCGCAACGTCGCCGACATCCTCGTGCACTTCATCAAGGGCGGCGCGCTCGTCGTCGACCCGTCCGACGAGATCGACCAGGCCATGGTCGTCGCCGGCAACAAGCCGTCGACCGAAACGAAGGGAGAATGACATGCAGGTCATCATGCCTAATCTTGTGATCGCGCTCACGCTGTTCGTCCTCGCGCTGCTCATCGGCATCGAGGTCATCGGCAAGGTGCCGGCGACGCTGCACACGCCGCTGATGTCCGGCGCCAACTCGATCCACGGCATCGTCATCGTCGGCGTCGTCATCGTCGCTGCGCACGCCACGAGCACGCTGTCCTACGTCTTCATCTTCCTGGCGGCCGTGCTCGGCACGATGAACGTCGTCGGCGGCTACGTGGTCACCGACCGTATGCTCGAGATGTTCAAGTCCGACAAGTCCGACGCGAAGAAGGGGGACAACAAGTGATCTACGACAACTGGATTCCCGCATCCACCGTCGACATCGTCGCCTGGTGCGTCTACGTGCTCGCCGCCGTGCTCTTCGTGATGGGCCTGCACTACATGAACTCGCCGAAAACGGCGCGCAAGGGCAACTTCGTGTCCGCGGTCGGCATGGTCATCGCCGTCGTGATGGCCTTCGTCAAGCTGTTCATCGACGGTGGCTTCTCGAAGATCGCGCTCATCCTGCTCGTCGCAGGCATCGTCATCGGCGCCGTCGCCGGCGTCATCTCGGCGAAGAAGGTCAAGATGACCGACATGCCGCAGCTCGTCTCGGTGTTCAACACCGTCGGCGGCGGCGCGGCCGCGCTCGTCGCGCTCAATGACATCCTCGCCGGCGAGGGCAGCCCGAGCCTCGTCGTGCTCATCACCGCCGGCCTCGGCGTCATGATCGGCTCGGTCACCTTCACCGGTTCGCTCGTCGCCGCCGGCAAGCTGCAGGGCATCAAGTGGGTCAAGAAGCTGAGCCTGCCCGGCAAGAGCGCGTGGAACATCCTGTTCATCGTGCTCACCGTCGCCGCCTTCGTCATGCTGTGCGTGCAGCCCGAGCACCGCGTGCTGTGGTCGATCCTGACGACGGTGTTCGCGCTGTGCTACGGCCTCGTATTCGTCATCCCGATCGGCGGCGCCGACATGCCGGTCGTCATCTCCGTGCTCAACGCCTGCACCGGCACCGCCGTCGCGATGTCCGGTCTGGCGATCGACAACGTCGCGCTCATCGTGGCCGGCGCGCTCGTCGGCGCGGCGGGTGTGACGCTGTCGGTGCTCATGTCCAAGGCGATGAACCGTCCGCTCATGTCCGTCCTCGCCGGCGGCTTCGGCGGCGCGAACGCCGCGGGCGGCGCCGCCGAGGGTCCGGAGGGCACGATGAAGGAGACCTCCGCCGACGATCTGGCCGTCCAGCTCGTCTACGCGGACAAGGTCATCTTCGTGCCCGGCTTCGGTCTGGCGCAGGCGCAGGCGCAGCGCGAGCTCGCCGACCTCGGCGAGCTGCTCAAGGAGCACGGCGTCGAGGTCGAGTACGCGATCCACCCGGTCGCGGGCCGTATGCCCGGCCACATGAACGTGCTGCTCGCCGAGGCCAACGTGCCCTACGAGGAGCTCGTCGACCTCGACGACATCAACCCGCAGTTCCCGAGTGCGAACGTCTCGCTCGTCGTCGGCGCGAACGACGTGACGAACCCGGCCGCCCGCAAGCCGGGCACGCCGGTCTCCGGCATGCCGATCCTCGACGTTGACAAGTCGCAGAACGTCGTCGTCATGAAGCGCGGCCGCGGCAAGGGCTACGCCGGCATCGAGAACGAGCTGTACTTCGAGGACAACACGCAGATGCTCTTCGGCGACGCGAAGGCGAGCCTGCAGGCCGTCATCGCAGCCGTCAAGGAGCTGCTCGCCTGATAGACCGAACGACATCGGTACGTATGGCGAAGGAGGCCGGCCCCCACGGGGGCCGGCCTCCTTGTTATGTGTCGTTATGTGCAGGATGATGCCGCTGTGTGCGACGATGCCGTCCGCGGCGTCAGGCGGCGGTGTTGGTGTTGACGGCGGTCTTGACGGTGGTTTTGGTGGTGCCGTCGGCGGCGTCGGCGAAGGCGGGGATGCGCCGCAGGAACGCGTCGACCGTCGACCAGTAGAGCGCGGGGTCGGCCGCGAGCGAGGCGACGTGGCCGGCGTCGGGCACGACGAGCAGCTCGCAGTCGTTGCTCGCGCACGCCTCATAGAGCCGGCGCGCGCTCGACGGGTCGACGATCGTGTCGGCGCCGCCCTGAATGAACAGCGTCGGCAGCGTCAGACGCCGCACGGCGTCGAGCACATCCGCGTCGGCGAGCGAGGCGTCGGCCACGCGACCGAGCAGCAGGTTCGCGACGCCGACCGACAGGCGCGCGAGCGCGCGCGGCACATGCAGCGCGTCAGCCATGCTGCCCGTCAGCTGCGTCGAGGCGCAGACGAAGGCGCTGTCGGCGACGATGGCCTTGACGTTCGGCGCGTGGCACGGGTCGGCGCCGGCAAGCAGCACGCTTGCGCCGCCCATCGAGTTGCCGTGCAACAGAATGCGCGCCTGCGGGTCACGCGAGATGATGAGGTTGACCCACTGCTTGAGGTCCCTGCGTTCGAGCGCGCCCATCGTCACATAGCGTCCCTCGCTGCGTTCGTGCGCGCGCAGGGCAGGCGTGAGGACGGTGAATCCCATCGCCGCGTAGTGCTGCGCCCACGGCGCCATCTCCTCGGGACCGCCGGTGTAGCCGTGCACGCAGACCGCGTAGCAGTGGGGCAGCGGTCGCGCCGTGTCCGGGTCGAAGCGCCAGCTGTGCAGCCGCAGCCGGTCGTAGCTGCGGATGACGACGCTCTGGCGCGTCATCTCGAACCAGCGTTGCGTCTGTTCGGGAACGGGGATGTTCGTCGCGCCGTGGTCGTCGAAATGGTTGCCGCTGCGTCGCACGAAGATCGAATGCGGGCAGTCGGCGTCGAGCGCGACGCGCAGCAGTGCGACGCCGGCGCCGGCCACGGCCGTGGCGGCGACGAGCGCCCCGCCCGCCGCGACGCCGGCGGCGATGCGGGCGGTGCGCGACGGCGTCGACGATGACAATGACGACGGCTGCGAAGACGGATGCGGCTGCGACGATGATGGTGACAATGACGGCGATGACGATGACATGACCGGCGGTTCCTCGATTCCTCGGACGATATGCGACGTGTCCGATCGGCTGCTGCACATTGTACATGCCGGCGTACGGCCCGGACCGGCGCGTGCACGGGCCACGCGCAAGGGGAACACGGCACGCGTTGTCCACGGCCGCTCCTAACCTTGAAACGTTGCTTTGGCGAGGGAAGGCGTGCGCGCCTTCCGTTATCGACTCGGCACGGAGACACTCCTGCGCGTGCGTCTTCGGCTCGTTGATGCGCCGAAGACGGAGCATAAAGGAGAATCATCATGGCAAACACCACCATCGTCCTCGAAGGCGAACTGCGCACCGAGTTCGGCAAGGGCCCGTCGCGCCGCATGCGCGCCGCGCACCAGATCCCGGCGACGATCTACGCCGGCGGCGACCAGCCGGTCTACGTCAAGCTCCCGATGAAGGAGACGACGCTCGCGCTGCGCCACACGAACGCCCTGATCACCGTCAAGTACGGCGAGGACAGCAAGCTTGCGGTCGTCAAGGACGTCCAGCGCAACCCGGTCAAGCGCATCGTCGAGCACATCGACTTCTACGAGGTCAAGGCCGGCGAGAAGATCGATGTCGAGGTGCCGGTCTTCGTCGAGGGCACGCCGAAGGGCGCCGCCGTCGCGTTCGTCGACATCCAGGAGCTCAAGGTTCGCGCCGACGTCAGCAACCTGCCGGAGCGCATCATCGTGACCGTCGACGGCCTTGCCGACGGCGACAAGGTCTTCCTCAAGGATCTCGCGCTGCCCGAGGGCGTCGAGCTCGACATGGAGGACCTCGACGAGTCCGTCGTCACCGTCGAGGTGCCGCAGGATGCCCCGCTGACCGAGGTCACCGAGGAGCAGGAGGAGAACGTCCCGGCCATCGACGAGTCGAACCCGGCCGCCTGATCCCTCCCTCCCGGCGCGTCGTCGCCGTGGAAACCGTCGCGATGCCCGTCCCGCAAGCCCGGGGCGGGCATCGCCGTATCCGGCGCGTGGAAGGCCAGAATGTGAACGCGCGAAACGCATTGGACATGGGGTTGTGCAAAAGTGAAGCATGTCGGCGCCAAAAGCGCTCAAGGACAACCACTACGATTTCGATTTTCAACGACACCCCCCAAAGAAGCATCAACATGACCAATGAATCCCATCACGATCCCGCGTACATCGATTCCCTCGCCGAACGGTTCACCGTCCTGCCGAACCCCGATCCGGCCTCGGACGCCAAGCGCGAGGAGCTCATCGACAAGCCGGCCTTCGGACAGGTCTTCTCGGACAGCATGGCCCACATGACGTGGACGAAGGGCGAAGGCTGGTCCGACCGCCGCATCGAGCCGTATGCGCCGCTCAAGCTCGACCCGGGCGCCTCGGTGCTGCATTACGCGCAGGAGGTCTTCGAAGGCCTCAAGGCGTACCGCCACGCCGACGGCTCCACTTGGCTGTTCCGTCCGGACGCGAACGCCGAGCGTCTGCAGAACTCGGCCAAGCGCCTGTACCTGCCGGAGGTCTCGATCGAGGACTTCCTCGGCTCGTGCGCCGCGCTCGTCGAGAAGGACGCCAAGTGGGTCCCGGCGCGCCGTGAGTACACGCTTTACCTGCGCCCGTTCATCTTCGCCTCCGAGGCCTTCCTCGGCGTGCGCGCCCCGGAAGAGGTCGAGTACTGCGTCATCGCCTCGCCGTCCGGCCCGTACTTCGCCGGTGGCGTCAAGCCGGTGAGCATCTGGGTCGAGGACAAGTGGTTCCGCACCGGCCCCGGCGGCACCGGCTTCGCCAAGTGCGGCGGCAACTACGCTGCCTCGCTGCTCGGCGAATACCGTGGCATCGCCGAAGGCTGCGAGCAGGTGTGCTTCGTCGACGCGGCCACGAAGACCTATCTCGAGGAGCTCGGTGGCATGAACATGATGGTCGTCCACAAGGACGGCCACGTCGAGACGCCGAGCCTGACCGGCAACATCCTGCCGGGCGTCACGCGCCGCTCGATCATCCAGCTGCTCGAGGACGACGGCCATGACGTCGTCGAGACGATGATCGTGCTCGACCAGCTGCTCGACGAGATTCGCTCCGGCGAGGTCACCGAGGTCTTCGCCTGCGGCACCGCCGCGATCGTCACGCCGATCGGCCGCTTCAAGTCCGAGAAGTTCGACGTCACCGTCGGCGACGGCCAGCCGGGCGAACTGACGATGGCGATCCGCAACCAACTGCTCGGCATCCAGCTCGGCGAGATCGCCGATCCGCACAACTGGATGTGGAAGGTGTGCTGAGCGCCCCCGTTGAATCGTAGTGACGGGGCGGCCATCATCGCGATGGGCGCCCCGTTTCGCATACATGCTCGATATGCGCCGCTGCGCCGAACGCGTAGCCGTCCGCGCACACGCGGATGAGGGGAGGCACGCGGCCGTACAATGGGGAAGGCCGCGGCTCGACGCGGCCGACGTGTACGGAAAGGGGAGGCGATGGAGGTCGTGCTGCAGAGCACGCCGTTCTTCCGCGGCGTCGAATACCTCGCCATCTTCTGCTGCGGCATGGCCGGAGGCCTCGCCGCGATCCGCAAGGGCTACGACGTCCTCGCGATCATCATCACCGCATGGCTCACGGCGCTCGGCGGCGGCATCATCCGCGACGTGCTGCTCGGCGCCGTGCCTCCCGTGGGCATCTCCGACCGCGTCTCGGTGCTCACGGCGCTGCTCGCCGGATGCACGGTCGCGATCATCCATCCGGAGGTCGACCGGCTCAAATGGTCGATGCTGACGATCGACGCGCTCGCGCTCGGCCTGTTCGCCGTCAACGGCGCGAGCAAGGGCCTGCTGTACAACACGAGCGGCATGACTGCCGTGTTCCTCGGCACGTTCACGGCGATGGGCGGCGGCATGATCCGCGACATCCTGCTCAACGAGGTGCCGATGGTCATCCGCGACCGCCACTGGTACATCGTGCCCGCCCTCATCGGCAGCGCGCTGACGGTGCCGGTGTGGCGCTGGCGGGCGCGCGGCATGATCTGCGAACGCGTCGCGATGGCGCTCGACGTGGCGATCGTCGTCATCGTCGTGCTGCTGCGTCTGGGATCGGTGCGCTTCAACTGGCAGCTGCCGACGGCCGTGCCGCGCGCGAAGGCGCATCTGCCGCGCGTGCTGCTCGAACGGCGCATCCACCATCGCACCGCATCGGTGGAATCCCCGGACACGCACGGCACACGACCTGCCGGGGAGGGCGGCGCCGGCTCGGCGGGAGCTGATGCGGCGCAAACGGCCTCGGCGGAAACGGACGTGCCGTCGCATGACGCGTCGCACAACGCGTCACATGGGGCCTGACGGCACGGCATACGTCCGCGACATTGGAACGACCTTGGGAACCGGAACAACCTTATGAACTTGACGAAGGGGCCCGGATGGATCACCCCATCCGGGCCCCTTCGTCAAGCGTGAATCGGATCACATCGCGTTGATCCGCAGCGCCAGACCGGACTTGCGGTTCGCGGCTTGGTTCTTGTGGATGACGCCCTTGCTGGCCGCCTGATCGAGCTTGCGGCCGGCGATCTGGAAGGCGGCCTCGGCGGCGGCCTTGTCACCGGAGGCGATGGCCTCGCGCGTGTGACGGATCGCGGTCTTGATCGCGGACTTGACCGCGACGTTGCGCTTGTGCGCCTTCTCGTTGGTGAGGACGCGCTTCTTCTGCGACTTGATGTTTGCCACTGTGTATTCTCCAAACAACGGTTTCTATAAGGACATACGGATATGAAGCATACCATGCACCGCGGATAAAGTCGCGGGCGGCGCGTGGGGGCGTTTGCCGTGCGTTGCCGCTAGAATGGTCGCGAATATCGTACAACAGGAGGGCGGCTTGAGCCAGCATCACAATCAGCCCGGTTTCACCGATCAGTCGGCGATCCGCAATTTCTGCATCATCGCGCACATCGACCACGGCAAGTCGACGGTCGCCGACCGCATCCTTCAGCTCAGCGGCATCGTCCCCGAGCGCGAGATGCGCGACCGGTTCCTCGACCGCATGGACATTGAGCAGGAACGCGGCATCACGATCAAGTCGCAGGCCGTGCGCGTGCCGTGGACCTACGACGGCCAGGAGTACACGCTCGGCATGATCGACACCCCGGGCCACGTCGACTTCACCTACGAGGTCTCCCGCGCGCTCGCCGCATGCGAGGGCGCCGTGCTGCTCGTCGACGCCACGCAGGGCATCGAGGCGCAGACGCTGTCCAACCTGTACATGGCGATCGACCACGACCTGACGATCATCCCGGTGCTCAACAAGATCGACCTGCCGAGCGCCGAACCGGACAAGCACGCCGAGGAGATCGCCGGCCTCATCGGCTGCGACCCGTCCGACGTGCTACGCGTGTCCGGCAAGACCGGCGAAGGCGTCGCCGAACTGCTCGACCGCATCGTCGTCGACGTGCCGGCACCCTCGGGGAACCCGGACGGCGACGCCCGCGCGCTCATCTTCGACTCCGTCTACGACTCCTACCGAGGCATCGTCACCTACATCCGCATGGTCGACGGTGAGCTGCGCTCGCGCGAGAAGCTGCACATGATGGGGGTGGGCACGACCTACGACCCGATCGAGATCGGCGTCATCAGCCCGGACATGATGCCGACGCGCGCGCTCGGCGCCGGCGAGGTCGGCTACGTCATCACCGGCGCGAAGGACGTGAGCCAGTCGAAGGTCGGCGACACGATCACGTCGGCCGCGCATCCGGCGGCCGAGGCGCTGCCCGGCTACCGCGACCCGCAGCCGATGGTGTACGCGGGCCTGTTCCCGATCGACAACGCGCAGTTCCCGGAGCTGCGCGAGGCGCTCGACAAGCTCAAGCTCAACGACGCCGCGCTCGTCTACGAGCCGGAGACCTCGGTCGCGCTCGGCTTCGGCTTCCGCTGCGGGTTCCTCGGCCTGCTGCACATGGAGATCGTATCCGAGCGCCTCAGCCGCGAATTCGGCCTCGACCTGATCTCGACGGCGCCGAACGTGCCGTACGAGGTGACGAGCGAGGACGGCACCGTGCACCGCGTCACCAATCCGAGCGAGTTCCCCGAAGGCAAGATCAAGAAGATCGTCGAGCCGGTCGTGGCCGCCGACATCATCACGCCCAAGGAGTTCATCGGCGCCGTCATGGAGCTGTGCCAGGACCACCGCGGTGTCATGGGCACGATGGAGTACATCTCCGCCGACCGCGTCGAGATGCACTACCGCATCCCGCTCGCCGAGATCGTCTTCGACTTCTTCGACCAGCTCAAAAGCCGCACGAAGGGCTACGCGTCGCTCGACTACCACGAAGACGGCGAGCAGGCGGCCGACCTCGTCAAGGTCGACATCCTCATCCAGGGTGAGAAGGTGGACGCGTTCTCAGCGATCGTGCACCGCGACAAGGCGTACAGCTATGGCGTGATGATGACGAAGAAGCTGCGCGAGCTCATCCCGCGCCAGCAGTTCGAGATCCCGATCCAGGCCGCGATCGGCTCGCGCATCATCGCGCGCGAGACGATCCGCGCGCTGCGCAAGGACGTGCTCGCCAAGTGCTACGGCGGCGACATCACCCGCAAGCGCAAGCTGCTCGAGAAGCAGAAGGCCGGCAAGAAGCGCATGAAGATGCTCGGCCACGTCGAGGTGCCGCAGGAGGCCTTCGTCGCCGCGCTGGCGACCGGCGAGACCGGCAACGACCGCGACACGAAGGACAAGATCCGCGCCGCCCAGAAGACCGAAGGCTAGACGGGCGCATGACCTACGAGATCTACGTGCATGTGCCGTTTTGTCTGCGTCGCTGCGGCTACTGCGATTTCAACACCTACACGGCACCCGACATGGGGCTGGGCGCCTCGCGCGGCGACTACGCGTCGACGGTGATCGCCGAGCTGCGCCTGCTGCGCCGCTGGCAGCTCGAGCACGGCATCGACGAGCCGGCCGCCTCGAGCGTCTTCTTCGGCGGTGGCACGCCGACCGTCCTGCCACCGCGCGACCTGATCGCCGTCCTCGACGCGATCGCCGGGCTGTGGGGGATCGAGGACGGCGCCGAGATCACGACCGAGGCGAACCCGGACACCGTCGGCGCCGCCGCGATCGGCGCGCTCGCCGCCGGCGGCTTCACGCGCATCTCCTTCGGCATGCAGTCGGCGGTGCCGCACGTGCTGCGCACACTCGACCGCACGCACACGCCGCGCAACGTCGTCGACGGCGTGCGCGCGGCGCGCGAGGCCGGGCTCGAGGCGAGCGTCGACCTCATCTACGGCGCGCCCGGCGAAAGCCTCGACGACTGGCGCATGAGCGTCGAGACCGCGCTCGCGCTCGGTGTCGACCACCTGTCCGCCTACGCGCTCACCGTCGAGCCGCGCACAAAGATGGGCCGGCGTATCGCCGCCGGCGAACTGCCCGCGCCGGACGATGACGACGAGGCCGCCAAATACGAGATCATCGACGACATGTGCACGGCCGCGGGCCTCGAATGGTACGAGATCTCCAACTGGGCCCGTCCCGGTCACGAGAGCCGCCACAACCTCGGCTATTGGAGGAACGTCGACTGGGCCGGCGTCGGCCCCGGCGCGCACAGCCACTACACGCTGGCCGCCGACAGCGTCGATGGCGACGGCGAGGACGCCGCGCGCTCGCTGCGCGCATGGGACGTGCTCCATCCGCTCGCATGGGCGCAGCGCATCCGCGCGGGCGAGCTGCCGTGGAGCGGCAGCGAGCGGATCGACGCCGCCGAGGACGTCGAGGAGCGCGTCATGCTCGGCATGCGCCTGCGCGAGGGGCTCGACCTGTCCGAAATCGAACGCATCAGCGGACGCGACGCCGCCGCCGTCGTCGACGAGCTGCTGCACGAAGGACTCGTGAGGGCCGCGGACGACGGGCGCATCGTGGCGACGCGGCGCGGACGCCTGCTCAACGACGCCGTCATCGAACGGCTCTTCGACGCGCTGCTGTAGCCACGCCGTCTCACTATGTGACTTTTTCCGCCGCGCCCGCCGCGCTCGTCATACTTCCGAAATATTGCGCCCAATAGAATGCAAAAGGCCGATTGCCCGGCCGTGCCGCCATGCCCCCGGCGCGCACGGTCCCGATGGATGGGCGCGCACGCTCCGCGATGCGGTCGCGCGCGACGTCCCGCCCGTGGTCGACGGTAATCTGGGCTGACAACTGTGCGATAGGGGATGGGCGTCCCCTGTGACTAGAGAGGTGATTGCGGTGACGTTTGGAACCCCGCTTGATTTGACGATCCGTCGTCCGGAAGGCATGTACGACCCCGGCAGCGAACATGACGCCTGCGGCGTCGGCATGGTCACCACCCTCAACGGCAGGCCCGAACGCAAGATCGTCGACGACGCCATCGAAGTGCTCGTCAACCTCAACCACCGCGGCGCCGTCGGCGCCGAGGAGAACACCGGCGACGGCGCCGGCATCCTCATGGCGATGCCCGACGAGTTCATGCGCGCGACGATCGACGCCGAACTGCCCGAGGCCGGACACTACGCGGCCGGCATCGCGTTCCTCGACCGCGACATCGCCACCTGCGGCCGTCAGGAGCAGGCGATCGCGAAGATCGCCGCCGAGGAGGGCCTCGAGGTCCTCGCCTGGCGCGTCGTGCCGACCGACCCCAACGGACTGGGACTGCAGGCGCTCGCGAGCATGCCGTCGTTCAAGACGCTCGTGCTCGCCGATCCGGAGCGCAAGCTCGCCGGCATCGAGCTCGACCGGCGCGTCTACCATGTGCGCAAGCGCGCCGAACATGAGGTCGGCATCTACTTCGCGTCACTGTCGGCGCGCACGCTCACCTACAAGGGCATGCTCACGACGATGCAGCTCAAGCCGTTCTTCCCGGACCTGTCCGACGAGCGCATGAAGACGACGATCGCGATCGTCCATTCGCGCTTCTCGACGAACACGTTCCCGTCGTGGCCGCTCGCGCAGCCCTTCCGCCTGATCGCCCACAACGGCGAGATCAACACGATCCAGGGCAACCGCAACTGGTTCTCGGCGCGTCAGGGACGCCTCAAGTCCCCGCTGCTGGGCGACATGGAGGATCTGCTGCCGATCCTGACCCCCGGATACTCGGATTCGGGCACCTTCGACGAGGTCCTCGAGCTGCTCAACCTCGCGGGCCGCTCGCTGCCGCACGCGATCCTGATGATGGTGCCGCCGGCGTGGGAGAAGAACAAGGAGCTCGACCCCGACGTGCGCGCCTTCTACGAGTACAACAATGCGCTCATCGAGCCGTGGGACGGTCCGGCCGACCTCGTGTTCACCGACGGCGTCCAGGTCGGCGCGCTGCTCGACCGCAACGGCTTCCGCCCCGGCCGCTGGCAGGTCACCGACGACGGCTACGTCGTGCTCGCCTCCGAGGCGGGCGTGCTGCCGCAGGTCGACGACGCGCGCATCGTGCGCAAAGGCCGCCTCGAACCGGGCAGGATGTTCCTCGTCGACACGGCCGCCGGCCGCATCGTCGAGGACGACGAGATCAAGCACGAGCTCGCCGCCCAGCATCCATACCGCGCATGGGTCGAGGGCAACACCGTGAACATGGCCCAGCTGCCGCAACGCGAGCACGTGAACTACTCCGACCAGTCGGTGCACCGCCGCCAGCGCGCCTTCGGCTACACGCAGGAGGAGCTCAAGATGGTGCTCAAGCCGATGGCGGACACCGGCAAGGAGCCGCTCGGCTCGATGGGCAACGACATCCCGCTGTCGGTGCTGTCGGGACGCAGCCGCATGCTTTTCGACTACTTCACGCAGAAGTTCGCCCAGGTCACGAACCCGCCGCTCGACTGGGAGCGCGAGAAGATCGTCACGTCGATCGAATCGGCGATCGGCCCGGAGCCGAACCTGCTCGAGGACTGCGCGACGCACGCGAAGAAGATCCTCATCGAGCAGCCCGTCATCGACTCCGACGAGATGGCGCAGCTCAAGAACGTCGACCGCGCCCGCCAGCTCGACGACTACTACAAGCCGGTCGTCATCAAGGGCCTGTACCAGGTCACCGGCGGCGGCGAGGCACTCAGGAACCGCCTCGACGAGATCTTCGACGAGGTCGACCAGGCGATCGAGGACGGCAGCAACTTCCTGATCCTGTCCGACCGCGACTCGAACCACATGATGGCCCCGATCCCGTCGCTGCTGCTCACCTCGGCCGTGCAGCACCATCTGCTGCGCCGCAAGACGCGCACGCAGATCTCGATGGTCGTCGAGGCCGGCGACGTGCGCGAGATCCACCATGTCGCGCTGCTCATCGCCTACGGCGCCGCCTGCGTCAACCCGTACCTCGCCTTCGAATCGGTCGAGGAGCTCGCGCGCACCGGCTTCCTCGAGGTCGACGCCGCCACGGCCGTGACGAACCTGAGGAACGCGCTGTCGACCGGCGTGCTCAAGATCATGAGCAAGATGGGCGTCTCGACGATCATGAGCTACCGCGGCGCCCAGCTGTTCGAGGCGGTCGGCCTCAACCAGGAGGTCATCGACGCCTACTTCACCGGCACCGTCTCGCGCGTCGGCGGCTGCGGCCTCGACGACCTCGCCGAGGAGGTGGCGATCCGCCACCGCGTCGCCTACCCGAATCAGTGGACGGCCACGCCGCACCGCACGCTGCGCACCGGCGGCGAATACAAGTGGCGCCGCACCGGCGAGGAGCACCTCAACGACCCCGAGGCCATCTTCCTGCTGCAGCAGTCGACGCAGCGCGGCGACTACGCGATGTTCAAACGCTACTCGGCGCACATCAACGACACGTCGAACCGCATCATGACGCTGCGCGGCCTGATGAAGTTCAACCATGCGCGCAAGCCGGTGCCGCTCGACGAGGTGGAACCGGCGAGCGAGATCGTCAAGCGCTTCTCGACCGGCGCGATGAGCTACGGCTCAATCTCGAAGGAGGCACATGAGACGCTCGCGATCGCGATGAACTCGATCGGCGCGCGTTCGAACTCCGGCGAGGGCGGCGAGGCGGTCGAACGCCTCAACGACCCGCTGCTGTGCAGCAAGATCAAGCAGATCGCCTCGGCGCGCTTCGGCGTGACGAGCGACTACCTCGTGCACGCCACCGATCTGCAGATCAAGCTCGCCCAGGGCGCCAAGCCGGGCGAGGGCGGACACCTGCCGGGCGCCAAGGTGCCGCCGTGGATCGCCAAGGTGCGCCACGCGACGCCGGGCGTCGAGCTCATCTCGCCGCCGCCGCACCACGACATCTACTCGATCGAGGATCTCAAGCAGCTGATCAACGACGCGAAGATGTCCAACCCGAAGGCGCGCATCCACGTCAAGCTCGTCTCCGAGTTCGGCGTCGGCACGATCGCGGCCGGCGTCGCCAAGTGCCACGCCGACGTCGTGCTCATCTCCGGCTACGACGGCGGCACCGGCGCGGCCCCGCTCAACGCGATCCGCCACGCCGGCACGCCGTGGGAGATCGGCCTGTCCGAAACGCAGCAGACGCTCGTGCTCAACGGCCTGCGCTCGCGCATCACCGTCCAGTGCGACGGCGAGCTCAAGACCGGACGCGACGTCGTCGTAGCCGCGCTGCTGGGCGCCGAGGAGTTCGGCTTCGCGACGACCGCGCTCATGGTCGAGGGCTGCGTCATGATGCGCGCCTGCCAGAAGAACACGTGCCCGCAGGGCATCGCGACCCAGGACCCGGAGCTGCGCGCACGCTACACCGGCAAGCCCGAGCACGTCATCAACTTCATGATGTTCATCGCCGAGGAGGTGCGCGAGCTACTCGCCGAGCTCGGCTTCCGCACGCTCGAGGAGGCCGTCGGCCACGTCGAGTGCCTCGATCAGGACGAGGCGATCAGGCGCTGGAAGTCCGAGGGCATCGACCTGGGCAACGTGCTCATGCAGCCCGGCCCGGTCCCCGGCACGATCCTGCACAAGACGATCGAGCAGAACCACGAGCTCGACAAGGCGCTCGACAACGAGCTCATCGCGCTGGCCGAGCCGGCGCTCGAGCGCGGCGAGCACGTGAGCATCCGCAAGGACATCCGCAACGTCAACCGCACGCTCGGCACGATGCTGGGCTACGAGATCACGCGCCGATACGGCGAGGAGGGTCTGCCGGACGACACGATCGAACTCGAGCTCGAAGGCACCGGCGGCCAGTCGATCGGCGCGTTCATCCCGCGCGGCGAGACGCTGCGCATCGTCGGCGAGGTCAACGACTACGCCGGCAAGGGCCTGTCGGGCGGCAGCATCGCGATCTCGGCACCGAAGGACGTCACCTACGACCCGCACGACAACGTCATCGCCGGCAACGTCCTGGGCTTCGGCGCGACCTCCGGCACGATGTTCGTCGCCGGCCGCGCGGGCGAACGCTTCGGCGTGCGCAACGGCGGCGCAAGCTTCGTCGTCGAAGGCGTCGGCGACCACGGCTGCGAGTACATGACCGGCGGCGAGGTCGTCATCCTCGGCCCCACCGGCCGCAACCTCGGCGCCGGCTTCTCCGGCGGCCATGTCTACGTCCTCGACCTGGACATGGACAAGGTCAACCCGGCCTCGGCGTCCGGCGCGCTGCTGTTCGAACCGCTCGACGACGAGACCGCCGCGCATGTGCACGACCTCGTCGCACGGCACGTCGAACGCACCGGCTCGCGCTTCGCGCAGGGCCTGCTCGACGACTGGGACCAGGCGCGCACACGCTTCACGCACATGGTGCCCAAGCAGTTCGTCGCGATGACCCGCGCAATGGAGCGGGCCAAGGCCGAGGACATCGATTTCAATGAGCCCGGCGTCTGGGAGCAGACGTACGAGCAGGTTATGGAAGGAGCGCGCTGACATGGCAGACCCACGTGGATTCCTCAAGGTCCGCACCCGCAGGGAGCTGGCCGAACGCCCCGTCGAGGAGCGCATCAAGGACTGGTTCGACGTGCACGCCGAGGACGGCCTGCAGGACTGGACGCGTGAACAGGCGGCCCGCTGCATGGACTGCGGCACGCCGTTCTGCATGTCCGGATGCCCGCTGGGCAACCTCATCCCCGAATGGAACGACCTCGTGCGTCAGGGCAAGTGGGAGGAGGCCTACAACCGCCTGTCGATGACGAACAACTTCCCGGAGGTCACCGGCCGCATCTGCCCGGCGCTGTGTGAATCGGCGTGCGTGCTCGGCATCCACCAGCCGCCGACGATGATCAAGAACGACGAGGTGACGATCATCGACCAGGCCTGGGAGCTCGAGTACGTCAAGCCTCTGCCGCCGGCGCGACTGAGCTCGCAGACTGTCGCCGTCGTCGGCTCGGGGCCGGCGGGCCTCGCCTGCGCGCAGCAGTTGACGCGCGCCGGCCACACCGTCGTCGTCTACGAACGCGACGACGAGGTCGGCGGCCTGATGCGCTACGGCATCCCGAACTTCAAGCTCGACAAGCGCATCCTCGACCGCCGCGTCGAGCAGATGAAGGCCGAGGGCACGCGCTTCCGCACGAACACCGAGATTGGCCGCGACATCACGTGGGACGACCTGCGTTCGCGTTACGACGCGGTTGTCGTCGCGATCGGCTCGACGGTGCCGCGCGACATGAACATCCCGGGTCGCGAGATGGACGGCATCCACTTCGCGATGGACTTCCTGCCGGACGCGACGCGCCGCGTCTACGGCAAGGAGCCGGTGCATGGCATCACGGCCAAGGACAAGCACGTCGTCATCATCGGCGGCGGAGACACCGGCTCTGACTGCCTGGGCACGTCGATCCGTCAGGGCGCGAAGGACGTCACGGTGCTGCAGATCATGCCGCAGGAGCCGTCGTCGCGTCCCGACAACCAGCCGTGGCCGACCTTCGCGCGTCTCTACCAGAAGACGTCGTCGATGGAGGAGGGCGGCGAGTACGTGTACAACACGGACTCGGTCGGCTTCGTCGGCGAGGAGGACGGCACGAAGATCACCTACGAGCATGCGGCACGCACTGAGGGCTTCGTCGCCGACGAGCAGGGCCACGTCACCGGACTGAAGGTCGTGACCGTCGCGCCGGGCGAGGACGGCCCGTTCACCCGCCAGCCGGGCACCGAACGCGTCATCCCGGCCGACCTCGTGCTCATCTCGGTCGGCTTCCTGCATCCGGACACGTCGACGCTGAGCGAGCAGCTGCCGTGTGACCTCGACGCGCGCGGCAACGTGGCGCGCGACGACGCCTTCCACACCTCGCAGGAGGGCGTGTTCTCGTGCGGCGACGCCGGACGCGGCCAGAGCCTCGTCGTCTGGGCGATCGCCGAGGGCCGTTCGTGCGCGGCCGCCGTCGACGCCTACCTCACCGGCGAGCCGACCGAACTGCCGGCGCCGATCGTCGCCTCGCAGCGTCCGATGTCGCTGCCGCGCGTCTGATCCATCGTCGATAACGCCGATAGGGCAGCGAACACCACGCATCGCAGGGGCCGGGCTTCCGTCGTATGAACGAGGGAAGCCCGGCCACTGCTTCCGTTTCATGCGCGTTGTGTGTACACCGTGCATGGGCGCGCGTGGGCGTCGTTGCGACGCTGGGCGCAACGACGCCCACCCGATGCCGTGGATTGCAGTACAGTAGAGGACGGTGCGCGCGCCGCCAACGGCGTGCGCGAAACGCTTGGCGAAAGGAGCAACCATGGCAAACCGTGCGGAGCGCCGCGCGCAGAAGAAGCGTGGCGTGCCGGAGCAGTACGACGCGACGAAGGGCCGCGCACGTTCGGGCATGATCGACGAGTACCAGCTGCAGGAGAAGTCCCGCCGTCTCAAGGAGGGCAAGACCGGCCCGTGGAAGCCGACGAGCAGCGAGCTCGAACATGCCGAGGAGGTCGCGATGGCCACCGACCCTAACGACTTCGATCCGCCGCAGGTCATCCGTGCGCCGCATTCGGTGCGCCAGTGGTTCCGCGTGGCCAGCTGGGTCGTCATCGTCGTCTCGGCGATCATGTTCTTCGTCGTCATGTGGCTGCCGCAGCATCCGCTGTGGTCGATCATCACCGTCTCCGCCTGTTTCGCCGCGGGCGTGCTGAGCCTGTTCTTCACGGCCGGCGATCCGAAGAACAACCCGAACCTCGACCAGAACGGCACCGCCGTCTGATCCCAGTGTCCCCCAAACGCCGGAAGGCGGGCGGACCGCGCGAGGCGGTCCGCCCGCCTTCCGGCGTTTGGGGGAGATGTTACTTGATCTTCTCGATCTGCTCGAGCAGCTCGTCGATCTGGCCGTTGACGTCCACGTCGTAGCCGGCGAAGACGATGCGGTCCTCACCGTCGAGCACGAAGGTCGAACGGATCGTCTCGTAGGTCTTCTCGCCGTCCTTGAAGTGCTCCTTCGCGGCGCCGTACAGCTTGTGCACGGTGTACTCGGGGTCGGACAGCAGCACGAAGCCCAGATCGTTGTGCTCGCGGAACTCCTGGAGCACCTTCACGTCGTCGGGGGAGACGCCGATGACGGTGTATCCCTCCTTCGCGAAGCGCTCGAGGTTGTCCTGGAAGTCCTTCGCCTCGCGCGTGCACACCGAGGATCCGGCCTTGGGGTAGAAGTACAGCACGACGTTCTGGTGCTTGAAGTCGGCGAGCGCGTAATGCTTGTACTCGTCGGATTCAAGTTCGAAGTTCGGTGCCACATCGCCTTTGGTCAGGCGTACCATGTTTGTTTCGCTCATGCCACCAACGGTAGTGCAAAACGGACGCGCGGGCGCGAAATACGCGTTGAGGGGAAGTTTGCGCCGTCGACGGAGAACCGGGCGCGCGCGACGGCGCACGGGTGGTATGCTGCCCGGCCTCGCGTTCCCGGATGCCGGAAACGCCGTGCGCCGGCCGCCTGTGATGCGCTAGCGTGGAGCAGGCAGGAGCGACGTCGCGCACGTCGCAGTCCCGTGGCATATCGAGCCACGTGCATGCTTCAGGGCATGCACAAGTCATGCACAGGGCACGCATATACATACAATCAGACACACGCAAGGGAGGCGGACATGGACACGCGGGGCGAGACGAGGCGGGACGGATCGGACGAAGGGCGCTACGGGGACGCGGCCGCCGTCGCGTTGCGCGGCGTCGGGTTCCGCCGTTCGGGGCGCACGATCCTCTCCGACGTCGACCTGACGGTCGGCCGCGGCGAGAAATGGGTGCTATTCGGCCCCAACGGCATCGGCAAGTCGACGCTCGTGCGGATGATGGCGACGCGCGCGCACCCCACGTGCGGCACCGTCGACATCCTCGGCCGCCGCCTCGGCAAGGTCGACGTGTTCTCCTACCGCCATCTGATCGGACTGAGCTCGGCGGAGCTGCTGCGCGCGCTGCCCGATCTCGAGGACCCACTCGACGCCGTCGTCACCGCGCTCAGGGCCGTCACCGGCCGTTGGCGCGACACCTACACGCCTGACGAGATCGCGCGGGCGCGCTCGCTGATGCGCGACTTCGGCATTGAATACCTCGTCGGCGGCTCGATGGCGAAGCTGTCCGAGGGCGAACGCACGCGCGTCATGGTCTGCCGTTCGCTGATGGCGCGCTCCGAACTGCTCATCCTCGACGAGCCGACGACCGGACTCGATCTGGGCGGCCGCGAGATCACGCTGCGCGCGCTCGGCGCGATCGGTCGTGACGACCCGCGCGCCGTCGTCCTCGTCACGCACCGGCTCGAGGAGATCCCTACGGGATTCGACCATGTGGCCGTCATGGGACGCATGGGCGGCACCGACGGGGATGGTCCGGCACCCGGCACAATCGTCTACGCCGGCCCCATCGCCGAGGGGCTGACTGATGAACGGCTCTCGGCCGTGTTCGGCCTCGATCTGGCGGTGCGCCGCGACGGGGGACGCTGGAGCGCGCGTCTGCGCGGATGATGAGCAAATGATGATGCGCGGCGGCATATCCTGAGGCGCCCCGCATGCGCCAAGATCGCTGCGCCACGTCCTCGTGTACGCTGTCCTCGTGTACGCTAAGGCATTGGAAACGTGCGGGACGGTGCGGCGGTCGAACATAGATCGCCGCGCCGATGAATATGAGTGAAGGAGTCGCCGTATGCGCCGTGGTCCCTTTGTGGCGGGGGAGAAGGTCCAGTTCACCGACAGGAAGTCGAACAAGATCACCGATCAGCTCGTCGCGGGAGGTTCGACGCAGACGGCGCACGGCCTGATCCTGCACGACGACGTCATCGGGCGCAGCGAGGGCGTCGTCGTGACGAGCGTGACCGCCAAACGCGAGGCGCAGGTCAACGCCGAGCATCCCGAACGCGACGCGAACAAGCCGTGGAAGGGCACGCGCGCGATCGGCGGCTGGCAGTACGCCGTCATGCGTCCGCGCCTCGCCGACTATGTGCTCTCGATGCCGCGCGGCGCGCAGATCATGTATCCGAAGGACACGGCGCAGGTCATCGAACTGGGCGACATCCGCCGCGGCCACCGTGTGCTCGAGTCGGGCGCCGGTTCGGGCGCGATGAGCCTGCATCTGCTCGAGGCGTGCGGTGCCGAGGGTGAACTGACGACGATCGAGCTGCGTCCCGAGTTCGCGCGCGTCGCACGGGCGAACGTCGACCTGTACTACGGGGAGCATCCGGACAACTGGACGCTGCTGACCGGCGACTTCGACTCGGTCGCCGCCACGCTGCCGGCCGGATGGTTCGACCGCGTCATGCTCGACATGCTCGACCCGTGGAACCGGCTCGAGCAGGCCGAGCGCGTCATCGCGCCCGGCGGCGTGCTCACCTGCTATGTGACGACGACGACGCAGATGGGCCGCCTCGCCGAGGCGCTGCGCCAGTCGGGACGCTGGAGCGAGCCGCAGATCCAGGAGACGCTCGAACGCAACTGGAAGGCGCAGGGCCTGGCCGTGCGCCCCGACCACCAGATGATCGGACACACCGGTTTCCTCGTCGTCTCGCGCGCGATGGCCGACGGCTTCGAGGCGCTGCGCCGCCGCGAGCGCGCCGCGAAGGACACGACGACCGACATTGATTCGCTCACTCCCGAGCAGCGCGAGGCGGCCTTCGAGGAGCTCGAGCTGCGCGACATCTCCGACCGCAAGCTGCGCAAGGTGCTGCGCGACCTCGACGCGCAGCTGCGCGTCATCGGCGAGACCGGCGACGCCGAACAGCGCGAAGGGCGCGAACAGCGCGAATAGCAAACGGAAGGCGCAGCAACGGCGGCGACGCCGAAGGCGAATGGCCGTGCGGCGCGCCGGGCGCGGGATATACTGCCAATAGACCCAAGCCCCCGCGGGGGCACCGATGGATGAAAGAGCGTGCATGAACGTCAGGAAGGCCGCGAAGAAGGCGAAGGACTACGAACACGTGCTGCTCGTCATGCGGCATGCGAAGACCGAACCGTCGAACGCGCAGGGCGACTTCGAGCGCGAACTGCTCGACAAGGGGCTCAAGCAGGCCAAGCGCATGGCCAAGGGCCTCAAGTCGATGGGCCTGACGCCCGACCAGATCGACTGCTCGAGCGCGGTGCGCGCCCGCCAGACCTGCGCGCGCATGCTCAAGGTGTTCGGCGACGGCCCGAAGGTCGACTATACGAAGTCGCTGTATGAGGACGGCATGCAGTCGGTATTCGACGCGCTCGCCTCGTGCAAGGACAAGCGGCGCACGCTGCTCGTCCTCGGCCATGAGCCGACCGTGTCGATGGCCTGCCAGTGGCTTGCCGGCCCCGGTTCCGACCCGGACGCCGCCGACCTGCTCACCTTGGGCATGTCTACGGCCTGCGTGGCCGTGTTCGGCTCCGATGAGCCGTTTCGCAAGTGGGGCACGCACGAGGCCGATCTGATCTGCGTGCTCGCGCCGAAGGATTTCGACTGACCGGGCTGCCGCGGCGGGGATATAAGCTGCGGTTATGACGTCGTCTCAATAACCGGTATGCCGTTTCGCTGGATTTTCGCAAGACGGGGGCGTGGCCGCCCGTCCGGGTCTGCTAGCGTGATGCACGTTGCAGCAAGCAAGCCCGATTTTTTGGAGGCAGCCATGAGCGTTCCCACGTCCATCTCCGGTTTCCCGCGCATCGGCCGGAACCGCGAACTCAAGAAGATCATCGAAGCGTACTGGAAGGGCGCCGCGTCGCTCGACGACGTGCGCCATGTCGGCCGCGAGCTGCGCGCCGAGCATTGGCGGCTCGAGGCCGCCGCCGGCATCGATCTGATCCCGAGCAACGATTTCAGCCTCTACGACCAGATGCTCGATACGGCGATCCTGCTCAACGTGATCCCGGCGCGCTACCGCCGCCTGTCTTTCGCCGACCCCGAGCAGACGCTGTTCGCGATGGCGCGCGGCTATCAGGGCGAGCGTGGCGACGTGACCGCGCTGCCGATGAAGAAGTGGTTCACGACGAACTACCATTACCTCGTGCCCGAGTTCGACGAGGCGACCGAGGTCAGGCTCAACGGCACGAAGCCCTTCGACGAGTACCTTGAGGCGAAGGCGCTGGGCTACCAGACGAAGCCGGTGCTTATCGGCCCGTACACGTTCCTCAAGCTCTCGCGCGACTCCCAGGCGCGCGAACTGAAGGTCGACGAGGGCCTCATCGATGCCGTCGCCGGCGTCTACGCGCAGATCGTGCGCCGTTTCGCCGACCTCGGCGCCGCATGGGTGCAGCTCGACGAGCCGTGTCTCGTCCTCGATAAGGACGACGCGGACGTGCGTCTGTTCAAGTCGCTCTACTCGCGCATCCTCCCCGCCCGCGGCGAGCGCGTCAAGGTGCTGCTCAACACCTACTTCGGCGACATCGCCGACATCTACGAGACCGTCAAGCTCTTCGAGTTCGACGGCGTCGGCCTCGATCTGGTCGAGGGCCGCGACGCGAACCTCGCCGCCGTCGGCGCGCACGGCGTGGGCGAACGCACGACGCTGTTCGCCGGCGTCGTCTCCGGACGCAACATCTGGCGCAACGACTATGCGACGAGCATCGGCCTGGTCGACGCGCTGCGTCAGGTCACCGACCGCGTCGCCGTGTCGTCCGCCTGCTCGCTGCTGCATGTGCCGTTCAGCACGAAGGGTGAGGAGGCTCTCGGCGGCGACGTCCTCAGGCATTTCGCGTTCGCCGTCGAGAAGCTCAACGAGGTGCGCGAGATCGCCGACCTCGTCGACCTCGACGATGACGCGAAGCAGTCGTCCGATGTGCTCGCCGCCAACCAGCTGCTGTTCGACGGCAGCCGCGTGGCGCGCGATGAGACCGTCGCGGCCCGCCTCGCCGCGCTCGCCGACGACGATTTCACGCGCAGCCCGGCGCGCGCCGAACGCCAGCGCCTGCAGCGCGAGGCGCTCGGCCTGCCCGCGCTGCCGACGACGACGATCGGCTCGTTCCCGCAGACCAAGGAGATCCGCGCCGAACGCGCGAAGCTGCGTAAGGGCGAGATCAGCCGCGACGAATACGACGCGTTCATCCGCGCGCACATCGACGACGCGATCCGCAGGCAGGAGCAGATCGGCCTCGACGTGCTCGTGCACGGCGAATTCGAACGCAACGACATGGTCGAATACTTCGGCCAGCGTCTCAACGGCTTCCTGTTCACGAAGAACGCGTGGGTGCAGTCCTACGGCACGCGCTGCGTCAAGCCGCCGATCGTATGGTCCGACGTCTCGCGCGCCGAACCGATCACCGTCGAATGGAGCCGCTACGCGCAGTCGAGGACCGACAAGCCGATGAAGGGCATGCTCACCGGACCGGTCACGATCCTCAACTGGTCATGGCCGCGCGAGGACATCTCCGCCGAGGAGCAGACGCGCCAGCTCGCGCTCGCGATCCGCGACGAGGTCCTCGACCTCGAGGCCGCCGGCATCCGCATCATCCAGATCGACGAGGCCGCGCTGCGCGAGAAGCTGCCGCTGCGCCGCTCCGACTGGCATGCGAAGTACCTCGACTGGGCGATCCCCGCGTTCCGCCTCGTGCATTCGGGCGTCAAGCCGACCACGCAGATCCACACGCACATGTGCTACTCGGAGTTCAACGACATCATCCGCGACATCGACGCGATGGACGCCGACGTCATCTCCTTCGAGGCGTCGCGCGGCGACCTCGTCGTCCTCGACGCGATCGCGGAGGCCGACTTCGAGACCGAGGCCGGCCCCGGCGTCTACGACATCCATTCGCCGCGTGTGCCCAGCGAGGCCGAGATCGAGGAACGCATCGGCGAGATCCTCGCGAAGATGGACGTCGACAAGGTGTGGATCAACCCCGACTGCGGCCTCAAGACCCGCGGCGAGGCCGAGACGTGGCCGAGCCTCGAGCACATGGTCGCGGCCGCCCGCGCCGTGCGCTCGCGCCTGTGACATCACATGGCCGCCGGTGACATCGCGGTGACACCGTAGCGGCACAGGGGAGCCGTCGGCGACGGCATGCGGCGTCCGCCACGCGCGGGCGCCGCATCCTCCCCGTCCCGCCACATCCTTCTTTTTCTTCTTTTTTGCCTGTTTCCCTTTTTCCCTCCCGTACCGAGGACGACCCATCATGCCCATCTTCTCGCTGGAGATCTTCCCTCCCAAACGCACCGCGCCGGTCGGCACGATCTACGACACGCTCGACGGCCTGCAGGGCCTCGAACCCGCCTTCATCTCGGTGACCTACGGCACCGGCAAATCGGTCGACCGCACCGCCACCGCGCGCATCGCGAACACCGTGCGCGCCGAATACGGCATCCCCGCCGTCGCCCACCTGACCGCCCAGTATCTCGACGAGGCCGGCGCCGAGGAGGCGCTCGACCTGTTCGACCAGGCGAAGGTCGCCGGCGTCCTCGCACTGCGCGGTGACCGCAACCCCGAACGCGAACCCGCCAACGTGTTCCACCACGCATCCGACCTTGCCGCGTTCATCCGCGAGCGCCGCCCCGACCTGCCAATCTACGGCGCCTGCTATCCGGAGAAGCATCCGCAGGCGGCGAGCCTCGACGAGGACATCGACAACCTCAAACGCAAGGTCGACGCCGGCGTCACCCACCTGATCTCCCAGCTGTTCTACGACGACGAGGACTTCCTGCGCTTCCGCGACAAGGCGCGCGCCGCCGGCATCGACGTGCCAATCGAAGCGGGCATCATGCCCGTCGTCAACGCGGGCTCGGTGCGCCACATGGCCGACCTGTGCGCCTCGAGGATCCCCGAACGGCTCGCCGTCATGCTCGAGATGTGGGGACAGGACCCCGCATCCCTCAAGGAGGCGGGCGTCGTCTACGCGTCCGAGCAGATCCGCGACCTCGTCGCCCGCGGCGTCGACGGCATCCACCTGTATACGATGAACCGGCCGTGCGCCGCCCGGCGCATCTGGGCGAACACGAAGGCGTTCTTCGCCTGAACCCTCGCGCGCCCGAAGCGTCATCCAGCGCGGGTAGATTGGACCCATGGAACAAGGCACACCGACGAACATCCCCACACGCGACGTCATCCACGCCGGACTGCAGCACATCAGCCGGGCGAAGCAGCTGCTTAGCGACCTGGCCGGCCCCGACGACGGGCGCGCCGTCGCCGTGCTGCTCGGCCAGCTCGCCGAATGCGACGACCCGGACACGGCGCTCGCGAACCTCGTCGACATCCGCCGCGCGCTCGACGAGCGCGGCGAACCGCTGTCGTCGATCGTCGCCGACGAGGCGCAGATGACGCGGCTGATCGGCGTGCTCGGCGCCTCGAACGCAATGGGCACGCTCATGCGCTTCCGCCCCGACCTCGTGCGCGCCGCCGTCACGCCGCCGCGCGACACGGCGATCGTCACGCGCGAGTCCCGCCGCGCGCGCATCCTCGACGCCGTCGGCGCCGACCCTGAGGGCACGACCCCGACTGCAGGCAAGGAGCTCGCCGAGGCGGCAGGCGCATTGCGCGCCGACTACCGCGAACAGCTCGCCGCGATCATGGCGCAGGACGTGACCGCCGGCGACCCGATCGAGATCCAGCCGAAGATCAGCGCCGAACTGTCCGACCTGGCCGACGCGGCGCTCGAGGGGGCGCTCGCGATCGCCAGACGCGAGGTGGCCGGCTCCGAGCATGTGCGCTTCGCCGTCATCGGCATGGGCAAGCTCGGCGCTCGCGAACTCAACTACGTCTCCGACGTCGACCTCATCTACGTCGTCGAACCTGCCGACGAGGCGACCGACAACACGACGCTCACGCGCATCGGCACGAAGATCGCGACGACGCTGCAGCGCGTGTGCCAGTCCGTCGTGGCCGGCGTGGCCGAACAGCCGCTGTGGCAGATCGACGGGGCGCTGCGTCCTGAAGGCAAGGACGGCCCGCTCGTGCGCCGTCTCGAGGCGCATCGCGCCTACTACGAGCAGTGGGCGCAGAACTGGGAGTTCCAGGCGCTGCTCAAGGCGCGCGCCGTCGCCGGCGACGCCGTGCTCGGCGCCGACTACGAGGCGATGGCAGCGGGGTTCGTCTGGTCGGCCGCCCGACGCGACAACTTCGTCAACGACTGCCAGCGCATGCGCGAACGCGTCGAGGATCTCATCGCCGCGCCGCTCAAGGACCGCGAGATCAAGCTCGGCCGCGGCGGCCTGCGCGACGTCGAGTTCACCGTGCAGATGCTGCAGCTCGTGCACGGCCGCACCGACCCGTCGCTGCGCGTGCGTCCCACGCTCGACACGCTTCAGGCGCTTTCCGACGGCGGCTACGTCTCACGCCCGCAGGCGAAGGCGCTGCGCTGGGACTACCGTTTCGAACGCGTCCTCGAACACCGCCAGCAGATGTGGATGCTCAAACGCACCCACCTGTTTCCCGACCTCGGGCCCGGCAACGTCGGCGGCCTCGAACGCAAACGCGCGATCGACCCCGACGAACTCAACCAAAGCCCCGAGATGCACCGTCTGGCGCGCGTCTTCCACATGCTGCCCGAACAGCTCGTCGACCAGTACGACGAGACGCGCCGCGAGGTGCGCCGCCTGCACAACGACATCTACTACCGGCCGATGCTGCCAATCTCGGCGACGAGCCCCGACGAGACGGTCGAACTGAGCGAGCAGGCGACGCTCGAACGCTACGAGGCGATCGGATTCGCCGACCCGGCCGCCGCGCTGCGCCATGTGCGCGCGCTGACCGACGGCGTCACGCGCGCCGCGAAGATCAACCGCATCCTGCTGCCCGCCGTGCTGCGCTGGCTGGGCGAGGGGCAGAACCCGGACATGGGCCTGCTGTACTGGCGCACCCTCGAGGAACGCTTCGGCGGCGAACACGAATACCTCGGCTTCCTGCGCGACTCGCCGTCCGCGGCGAGGCGCCTGTGCCACGTGCTGTCCAACTCCCGCTATCTGGGTGACGCGCTCAACAAGTCACTCGAATCGATCACGTGGCTCGGCGACGACGTGAAGCTGCACGCGCGTCCGCGCGCGAGCCTCGACACGCAGTGCGCGGCGATCATCGACCGCCATTCGCATTCGGAACGCGAGGCGGCCACGGCGCTGCGCGCGCTGCGCCGCCACGAGATCGAGCGCATCGGCCTGGGATGGATGAGCGGCGTCATCGAGGCGCCCGAGATGCTCACGGGCATGACCGACGTGTACGACGCGATCCTCGACGCCGCGCTGCGCTGGTCCGTCGCCGCCCAGATGCGCGAGGACGGCGCCGCGCAGGCGCCCGCCGCGATCGCGATCATCGCGATGGGCCGCTACGGCGGCCGCGAGGTCAACTTCAGCTCCGACGCCGACGTTATCGTCATCTACCGTCCCGCCGCCGGCGCCGACGACGCGACCGCCAACCGCTTCGCGCGCAAGGTGCAGGAGCGGCTGCGCATGCTCATGCAGGGCCCCGTCAGCCTCGAACCGAAGATCGAACTTGACATGGACCTGCGCCCCGAAGGCAAGAACGGCCCGCTCGTGCGCTCCTACGCCTCATGCGAGGAGTACTACCGCTCCTGGTCGAGCACATGGGAACGCCAGGCGCTGCTGCGCGCCCGCGCCGCCGCCGGCGACATGACGCTCGCCGACGATTTCCTGACGAACATCGCCGACCCGCTGCGCTATCCGGACCGCGACCTCACCGACGAGGAGATCGGCGAGATCCGCCGCCTCAAGGCGCGCATGGAGGCCGAACGCCTGCCGCGCGGCGTGCGCCGTGAACGCCACCTCAAACTCGGCAAGGGAGGCCTGAGCGACGTCGAATGGACCGTGCAGCTGCTGCAGCTGCGGCACGCGCACGACGACAAGGCGCTGCGCGTCAACTCGACGACCGAGGCGCTCGACGCGCTCGTCGCCGACGGCCACCTCAACGAGGAGGACGCGCGCATCCTCGGCGAGGCGTGGCAGATGTGCACCGACGCGCGCAACGGCAACTACCTGTGGAGCGGACGCGCCGCGCAGGCCGACGTCCTGCCGGCCGACATGTACTCGCTCGGCGGCATCGCCGTCTACCTCGGCTACGACGCGAACCACGGCCAGCGCTTCGAAAACGACATCCTCGCCCAGATGCGCCGCAGTCGCGAGGTGTGCGAACGGCTGTTCTACGGCGTCGAACAGTGACGAAGGAGAGGCGTGCGGCGCGCTCGCGACCGACGCGCGTCGCGCCAATAGGCGGGTGCGGTTATAGTTGGATAGGTCACTTCGGTGACCACCTTCACATTCGGTCAGAAAGGTGAGTCATTGGCTAGCGAAGCACACACCGCACCCGCCACTTCAATGGTCGGGAGAAGCGTCATCACATTGGACGACCTGTCCATCGCCCAGATCCGCGAACTGCTCGACAAGGCGCGCTACATCGACGCGCACCGCACCCAAGTGGCGCACACCTGCGACGGCAGGGTGCTGGCCACTTTGTTTTATGAGCCGAGTACGCGCACGCGCCTGAGCTTCGAAACGGCGATGCTGCGTCTGGGCGGCAAAGTCATCGGCTTCGCCGGCGCCCAGCTCGCCTCCGTCACCAAGGGCGAATCGATCGCCGACACGCTCAAGACCGTCTCCAACTACGTCGACGTCGTCGCGATCCGCCACCCCAAGGAAGGCGCCGCGCTCGTCGCCGCCGACGCCGCCTGTGTGCCCGTCATCAACGCCGGCGACGGCGGCCACATGCATCCCACGCAGACGCTCGCCGACCTCGCGACGCTGCGCTCGCGGTTCGGCCGCGTCAACCATCTGACGATCGGCCTGTGCGGCGACCTGACCTTCGGACGCACCGTGCATTCGCTCATCGAGACGCTGTGCCGCTTCGGCGACGTGCGCTTCGTGCTCATCTCCCCGAAGGAGCTGCGCACCCCGCAGTACGTGCTCAACCGCATCAACGCGACCGACAGCTGCTCGTACGTCGAGGTCAGCGACCTGAGCGAGGTCATCGGCGACCTCGACGCGCTGTACATGACGCGCGTGCAGAAGGAACGCTTCTTCAACGAGGACGATTACCTGCGCCTGCGCGACACGTACATCCTCGACGAGGCGAAGCTCGTGAAGGCGAAGCCGGACATGGCGGTGCTGCATCCGCTGCCGCGCGTCAACGAGATCGCCAAGGAGGTGGACGACGACCCGCGCGCCGCCTACTTCGAACAGGTCAGGAACGGCATGCTCATGCGCATGGCGTTGGAAAGCTCGGTGCTCGGCGACGAACTGCCCGGCTTCGACGCGTACGAGAACAAGGAGGTCATGGCCTGATGGAGGTCACCAGCATCCAGGACGGCATCATCATCGACCACGTGCCGGCCGGCACGGCGCTCAAGGTGCTCGAATACCTGCGCATCAACCCGTCCGCGACGAAGCTCGCGCTGATCATGAACACCGATTCGCGCCGCTACGGCACGAAGGACATCATCAAGATCGAGGACGCGGACACGGCGATCGACCTCGACGTGCTCGGCCTCGTGGCGCGTTCGGCGACCGTCGACATCATCCGCGGCGGCCGCATCGTCGACAAGAAGACGCCGACGCTGCCCGAACGCGTCGTCAACGTCATCACCTGCGTCAACCCGCGCTGCGTGACGACGACCGAGCCGGGCGTCGACCAGGTCTTCTACCTCGACCGCGCCGACGGCGACGTGTACCGCTGCCGCTACTGCGACGAGGAGGCCGAGTTCTGATGGCGATCACCTTCAGGGACATCCGCGTGTGGGACACCGGCGAACGCATCGACCTGATCGTGCCTGACGAAGGACGCGACGTGGCCGTCGACGCCTCCCGGCTGACGGTGGCGCCGGGCCTCGAGGACCCGCACGTGCACTTCCGCGATCCGGGCCAGACGCACAAGGAGACGATGGTCACCGGCTGCGCAGCGGCGGCCGCGGGCGGCTACACGAACGTGCTCATCATGCCGAACACGGTGCCGGCGATGGACGGCCAGATCGTCACGGCGGGGGAGCCGGGCGCCGACGAGATCCTCAAGGCCGGCTGCGACAACGTCATCGACTACCTGCAGCACTACGAGCGCATCCACGACGTGACGCTGCCGGTGCGCTACGAGCTGTGCGTGTGCGCGACGAAGGGCCGCGAGGGCAAGGAGCCGACCGAGCCGAAGGACTGGGCGTGGTACATGCCCGGCAACGACGACGAGAAGGACCCGGCGCAGATCGCGCATCCGGTCACGGCGATGAGCGACGACGGCTCGGCCGTGCCGACGCCGGTGCTGCGCGACGTGTTCGCCAACGTCAAGGAGACGGGGCTGTACCTGATCGAGCACTGCGAGCACCACGACGTCGGCGCCGTCAACGAGGGGCCGGTCTCCGAGAAGCTCGGTGTGCCCGGCATCCCCGAGGACACCGAGCTGGCGATCGTGCAGCGCGACATCGATCTGGTGCGTTCCACCGGCGTGCACGTGCACTTCCAGCATGTGAGCACGGCGATCAGCTTCGAGGCGATCCGGCGCGCCAAGGCCGAAGGGCTGCCAATCACCTGCGAGACGGCGCCGCACTATCTGGCTTTGAGCGATGAGGCGCTGCTCAAGTACGGCACGCGCGCGAAGATGAACCCGCCGCTGAGGAGCGAACGCGACCGTCAGGCCACGATCGCCGCGATCGCCGACGGCACCGTCGACATGATCGCCACCGACCACGCCCCGCACACCGCCGACGAGAAGGCGCTCGGCTTCCTCGACGCGCCCAACGGCATCATCGGCCTCGAATGCGCGTTCGCCGTGTGCCACACCGTCCTCGTCGACGGCGGCTGGATCAGCGACGAACGGCTCATCGAACTGATGTCCGTCAACCCGGCCTCGCTCATGGGCAGGCACGCGACTGACATCGCCGCGCTGCTCAACACGGGCGCGAAGTGCGCGACGAAACGCACGCTCGATCTGGGCGCGAGCGAACATCCCGAACGCAACGACCTCGTCATCCTCGGCCTCGACGACGCGTGGACGATCCGGGCGGACGAGTTCCGCTCGAAGGCGCGCAACACGCCGTTCGACGGCTGGGAGGTCACCGGCAGGCCGTATGCGACGATCATCGGGTCGCGTCTGGCCTCGAGCTGCCTCGACGCGCTCGCCTGAGCGGGGCGGCGACTCCCGCGCAATCGCAGCACCGTAGAACCGTAGAACCGTAGAATCCGACACCGCAGAACCACAATCCCAAGGAGCAGGATGGACCGCCTCATCGAAGCCATCGAAGCCAAGCAGAACCCGAGCGTCGTGGGACTCGATCCCACGCCGGCGCTCGTGCCCGCCCAGGTCATGGACGCCTACCGTCTCGAAGCCGACGAATACGTCGAGGACGACGACGACAACCTCGCCGCGACGGGCGCGGCGGCCGCGTACTTCGAGTTCAACCGCGCGATCATCGACGCGGTCGCCGACATCGTGCCCGCCGTCAAGCCGCAGATCGCGATGTACGAGGCGCTCGGCCCCGCCGGCGTCGACTGCTACACGATGACCTGCCAGTACGCGCGCCAGCAGGGCCTGTACGTGATCGGCGACGTCAAACGAGGCGACATCGGCTCGACGGCCGCCGCCTACGCGAAGCACCTCACCGGCTTCGACGGCGCCGACGTGTGGCATGAGGACGCGCTCACCGTCAACCCCTACCTCGGCTCCGACGGCATCGAGCCGTTCGTCGAGGCCGCCGACGAGGCCGACCGCGACCTGTTCGTCCTCGTGCGCACCTCGAACCCGTCCTCCGCGCAGATCCAGGAGCTCGAGCTTGCCGACGGCGGCCGCGTCTACGAACACGTCGCCGACCTCGTCGAGCAGTGGGGCGCCGGCACGATCGGCCGTTTCGGCTACGCGCGCACCGGCGCCGTCGTCGGCGCCACGCACCCCGAGGAGGGCGCCGCGCTGCGCAAGCGCATGCCGCACACCTTCTTCCTCGTGCCCGGCTACGGCGCGCAGGGCGGCACCGCGGCCTCGGTCGCCGGCATGTTCGACCATGACGGCTCCGGCGCAATCGTCAACTCGTCGCGCGGCATCATCGGCGCATGGCGCGACGACGCGCGCTACAGCGCGGACCTCGAGCCCGAGACCGCGCTCGAGATCGTCGCCGCGAACGCGCGACGAGCCGCCGAGGACATGCGCGACCAGTTGCGCGTCGCGCTCGCCTGAACGCGCCCGGCGCGTCCCGTGCCCCGCAGGAAGAGCAATCAAGAGAACGATCCAGAGAAGAGACCAGCAGACAAGAAAGAGGGACAGGAACCCATGCCAACCACAGCGTTTTCCCACACGGTGGAGGATGCCGTATCGAACGGCCGCATGCCGACGAGACGCACCGTCGACGTCGTCGACGTGCGTGAACTGACGCCCGGCGTCATTCGGCTGACGTTCCGCGACGAGTTCATCGCCGAGAACGTCAAGCCCGCGCAGTTCGTCAACCTGTATTCGGCCAACCCGCAGCATCTGATGCCGCGACCCTTCGGCGTCAGCGAGGTCGATGGCGACGACGTGAGCCTGATCTTCGCCGTCGTCGGCTACGGCACCGACGAGTTCGCCCATCTCAAGGGCGGCGACCGGGTGGATGTGCTCGGGCCGCTGGGCAAGCCGTTCGACATCCGCGCGAACGCCGACTACCTGCTCGTCGGCGGGGGACTGGGCATCCCGCCGCTGCTCGAGGCCGCGCAGGCGCTGCAGGGCCGTGACGACTGCCGCGCGATCGCCGTGCTCGGCTACCGCGACGCGCATTTCGCCGACGTGTACGCGGCCAAATACGCCGACGAGGTGCACAGCATCGATGAGTCGGAAGGCAATGTGCTCACGCTGCTCGAACGCCTGTGGCCCGGCCTGCAGGAGAGCGGCCGCAGGCTGATCATCCTGTCATGCGGTCCGACGCCGATGATGAAGGCAGTCGCCGAATGGGCATCCAAACGCGGCGTCGATGCGCAGCTGAGCATGGAGCAGCGCATGGGCTGCGGCTACGGCACCTGCGTCGCCTGCACGATCGACACGCGCGCCGGCCGTGAGAAGGTGTGCGAGGCCGGCCCGGTCTTCACCGCGCACCAGCTGGGATGGGACAACAAGTGAGCCAAGTGAGCGAGGACGACAACGTGAACATCGAACAGGAACTCAACGAAACCCCGACGAGCGTCTACGCTCCGCACGAATGGCGTCACGGCACCGTCGTCGCCGGCGTGCCGTGGAAGAACCCGGTCGGCACCGCCTCCGGCACCTTCAACGCGTACGCGTGCGGACAGTTCTACGACGTGTCCCAGATGGGTTCGGTCACGACGAAGGGCGTCTCGCCGGTAGAATGGCTCGGCAATCCAGGCGTGCGCACCGCCGAAAGCCCGGCCGCCACCGTCAACGCCGTCGGCCTGCAGAACCCCGGCGTCGACCATTACCTCGCGCACGACCTGCCGTATCTCAAGGACCTCGGCGCGACCGTCATCGCGAACGTCGCCGGCCACTGCGACGACGACTACGCGCAGGTCGTCGAAAAGCTCGCCGACTCCGACGCCGACATGCTCGAGATCAACGTCAGCTGCCCGAACGTGACGCACGGCGGCATGTCCGTGGGCACCGACCCGGTCGCTTTGGCCAAGCTCATGGACCGGCTGCGCCCGATGACCGACAAGCCGATGATCGTCAAGCTCACGCCGAACGTCACCGACATCGCCGCGATCGCGCGCGCCGCCGTCGAGGGCGGCGCCGATGCCTTAAGCATGATCAACACGCTCGTCGGCATGCGCATCGACATCAAGACCGGCGAACCGATCATCGCGAACCGCACGGGTGGGGTCTCGGGTCCGGCCGTGTTCCCGGTGGGTCTGGCGTGCGTGTGGCGCGTGCGCGCCGCGCTGCCCGACATCCCGATCATCGGCATCGGCGGCATCGACTCGGGCGAGAAGGCCCTCGAATACCTCTACGCCGGCGCCAACGCCGTCGAGGTCGGCGGCGCCGCGCTGTACGACCCGACCGCGCCGATCCGCGTCGCCCTCGAACTCGAGGAGCTCCTCGACTCCAGGCCCGAACTGACCGAAAAGCTCGCCAAGGGCGACACCTGGCGCTGAAGACGCCTCACGACGACACCACAGACCACCAATTTCCGGAAGGAGACACGATGTTCGACTCCCTCGACCACCGATTCACCAAGTTCCTGCTCGAATCGAACGCCCTCAAATTCGGCGACTTCACGTTGAAGTCCGGACGGCGCTCGCCGTACTTCATCAACGCCGGCGCGTTCGACGACGGCAGGAAGATCGCGACGCTCGGCGCGTTCTACGCCGAGAAGATCCAGACCGAGATCGACGACGAGCAGCTTCCCGCCCGCATCGACACGATCTTCGGCCCGGCGTACAAGGGCATCCCGCTCGCCGTCGCCACGTCGATCGCGCTCGAACTCAACTACGGCGTCACCGTCGGCTACACCTTCGACCGCAAGGAGAAGAAGGACCACGGCGACGGCGGCACGATGGTCGGCAAGCCGCTCGAGGACGGCATGAACGTGCTGCTCGTCGACGACGTGATGACCGCCGGCACCGCCGTGCGCGAGGTCGTCCCCAAGCTCAAGGAGCAGGCCGACGTCAACATCGTCGGCCTCGTGCTCTCGGTCGACCGCATGGAGAAGACGAAGGACTCCGACCTCTCCGCCGTGCAGGACGTGCAACGCGAGTTCGGCTTCCCGGTGTTCGCGATCGCGAACGTTAAGGAGATCTTCGCCGCCGGCCGCGAACTGCCCGACGACGACGGCAAGCCGTATGTCTCCGACGAGATCGCCAAGGCCGCCGAGGAGTACCTGACGCGCTACGGGGCGTGAGTGATACTGCGCGTTTCGGGATCGGGAACGCCATGCCCTAACTGAGCTTGGCGTTCCCGATCGACTTTCCCGCAATCGCAGCATTCGCTGCGTGGTTCTCTAGTGCAGAGATTTCGTTCTGGTACTAGATATACGGAATGTTGCCGATTGACAACTCGTGTTTCGACTTGTAACATAGATATCGTTACAAGCCACCACTGCCTCCCGTTTATCGGTGCACACTATGGTGGCATTTTTATATTTGGGGGAAACATGGCGTCGCATGACAATCTTACTGCTTATCCTGAGCACGCGGCGAGGAGCTATAGGAATCTTGCGCAGAGACTGATCGATAATGGGCTCGAAGATGTCACGGTTAAGGAACTTGAGAGAGAGCTTGAGCATATTGGTTATTTCCGGCTGAAAGGTTATTGGTATCCGTTTCTGACACCTAGTGCGAACGCCGTTGGGAAAAGATCGCTTCCTTTTCTGCCGTCCACAACTTTTCCGAAAGTTCTGGAGCGCTATCATTTTGATTCTGAATTGCGCATGTTGGTTTTTGAAGGAATTGCTTCCATCGAGGTTTTCCTCAAGAGTTATCTCTCTTGTGCGCTCTCAGCAGATGGGAAAGAATTTGGATTTCTCGACAATGCTAATCTACCGAACCTTAGTTTCGATCAACATCTGCAGTGTCTTAAAACGCTTCGTGACTCTTTCTTAAAATCACAGTTGCCATATATTCAGCATTTTCGTCATAACTATTCTAACCCTCTTCCGCCGTATTGGATGATTGTTGGTACATTGTCTTTTGGTTCGTTCAAGGAATACTTCTATCAAGGCGCGCCAAAAGAAATTAAGAAAGGCTTAGCGGAACGTCTTGGTATCATGTTTCCAGGTGGTGAAGGAGGAAATGACAAGATGCTCTCTCAATGGTTGGAGGTGATTCGAAGGGTGCGCAATATGGTTGCCCATCACGATAGATTGTGGAATTCGGCCGATGTGAAGATCGGTCCGTCTCTTCCTGTTCATCGTACAGGTAAGCATGCGGCGCAGTGGTGGGGCAACGAATGGGATGTGCTTAGAAACGACAACTCGCATAAGGTTGGTGCAGTACTTGCGGTAGAGAATCATATCCTTCGGCATATCAATGAGGATTCATGGTCGAAGAAACTAGATGATTTAATATCTCGCTATCCGGAAATACCGCTTGAAGAAATGGGAATGCCTGAAGATTGGCGCTCTTCTTCTCTGTGGAATTGAGGTCGTACGGGTCGTCCTATCATGTCAGCTGTCGCGAAAAGAGCAGATCGTTATGCATTCCGGGTGTCCGATCCTCCTGACGGAATCGGAAGGTGCCATGAGGCTGTCATCGTAACTGTCGTCATGGTGGATGACGGTCTTGTCGGTGTTTGGGATGAGTCCTAGTGATGCGCGATGCCGAAAGGCGCGGCGGGGCGTATTCAAAGATATGGTCGGCATCCCGGTCGCGGCCATGATGTCATACGGAATGGTCGACATGGTGCTTGCGTGGGGGTGGTTCCGATTTGACAAAATACAGGAATACATGCTGTGAGCTGTCGCGGGATCGTGCTTCTGCTGGTGGGGGCTTTTTCTTACGCACTGCAGGGCGTGGGAAAAGAACGTGCGCATTGCATCATGGCGATATTACACATGGTGTAATGCGCGCATCGCTTAGTCGATGGAGTATAGATCGTAGTCCTTCGCCGTCTGGACTAAAGCATCATATTCACTGTATGCAGCTGCATCCTTCAAATGGGCGAGTAGGCGGCTAATTGCGTTAGGGGATATCTTGTTGCGAATCGACGGAATTCGTATCAGTTGGGAATAGAAAGACAGCAATGCCTTGATGTTGTCTTCGTCCATTGTGCTGATATGGACGTCAACATCGAGCATTTTGTAGATATGGTAAGTCTCCATATCTGAATAATCAAGAAGCTTATCTGCGAGCAACTGCGTTGCTTCGTCGGTATGGTTTCCCAACATCGGAATCAGTCTGGAGAACTGGATCCGCTCTTCATTGCTCCATTGCGTTCCTATGTTCCGGGAACGAGAGTTGATGTAGTCTCTGAGCCAGCGTTCCCATACTAAATCACGAATACTCTGATCGGCGTCCTCGAGTCGCAGAGCCGTGTAATCCATCAGAGCGACCTTTGCTGTATGGCTAGGCTCGTTTACTACAGCTTGTAGGAGTTGCTTCTTCTCGTCTTTATTGAAATCCGGGACGCTGAGCACTCGAAATATGATGTTCATGAGTCCTTCGGTAAATCTGGAATCAGTGTCCAACCTCTTCTTGAGTACGCTTTGCAGGTTCTTAAAGAAGAAGAGCCTCATAAGTCGCAGGTTGGGCTGCTTATGATACTGTGTGATGACTCTCCAGACCATGACGGCGTCATCTGTTTGAAGCATCTGTGGAATGATCTTCTCCGTGAAGTCGTTGTCAAGCTCGTGAAGAAGATTCATATTGAAAAGCAGCGGAGGATGTGTGACGAACGCCGAATCTCCCTTGGCTTGTGCAAGTTGGGATAATGCGCTGCGTTCGACTTCGTTGAAACCGGACCAATCGGATGAGCTGCATTCCTTTCTGTATTGAACTCTATGAACCCAATACCATGCCAACTCGCCTGGCCAGCAGTTCAGCGAAAGAGTGATTGGATCGTTTCCCCAATCGGTGCGGTTTTGGACGGCGAAGGAGACATGCCGTTCGGTCCACTGTGTGACGGCGAATGCGTCCATCCAGTCAAGTACATCTTCGGGGATCGCGTCATCGGCTTTCTTCATCTGCGTGTGGATCAGACGGATAATGATATCGTTGAATGAGACCGTAGACTCTTGAGGAAGCTTATTTAGCCGAGTGACGATTGAACGCAGATCAGCAGGTGATTGTTTGTGATATGCCCATCCACTGAGAACGGCTGCTCGAAGGCGTAGGTTCTTGTCATGGACTGACGACGCAAGATCCCAAAGCGTCAATCCGACTTGAGCGTCATCTTTTACCAATCTCTGGATTTGGTAGGAAAATGTATTGTCGATCATCCAAGGGTCTTTTTGCGAGGCAAGAAGCAAAAGAAGATGTGAGGGATCATTGTGCAGCATTGCCAGAAATGCTTCATCATCCATAATTCCTTGTGGCAGCTGCCGCTGAGTCGGATAATTCCATACAAGAAAATCGGGATTTTCTGTAGGAATGTAATTGTATTTGTCTGCAAGTCGTTCTACGAGGGCATGAGCTTTCTGCCAAGATTTTTCCGGCAAAGCTCTAAGCATGAAATTCAGCATATCGTACTGTGTGCGGGCAACATCTGAATCATCACATGTCTCGTTAATGCCAATACTTTGGATCTGTTGCAAAAGCGCATCGCGTATATCGGAGGAGGCTTTGGATATGGAGGCATGAAGAAGCAACATGAGTTCATGCCATAACCACATATGCTGCTTGATGCTAACGATTATTCTCCTGTCTAGAACCCAGCTGAGTTTAGCATCTGCAGTGCGGTTGGATGCCGTGATGGCGGCGATGGATAGACGTTGAAGAAGAGGAGTGCCGCTTTTCCACCAACGCTCTGCGATGGCCTGATTGTCGTCCGCGTGATATCTGGCATATTCACGAAGCACTTCTATGAAGAATGAGGAGGTCGCGTCATATCGTTGATTCTGATCATGCGCTTCTATCGCAGGTCTGTGCAGAATAGACGTTATATTTATTGTTTCGTATTTTGAATATTGATTTATAGAGTGTTCGGTGAATTCTATAAAATCATTTGAAAAATAAACCGAATCATCATTTATCGGCTTATCTTCGTGTCGGTCATTGACGTCTACTGACCAGAAAACAGCGGGATATGTTTCATTTGCTTCCTGTCGATATACTGCAACTGGAAAAATGAACTGCGATAGAAGATGCGCGGGAAAGTTGATCGAAAGAAGCGGTTCGACGTGAATGTGGTAAACACGCGTTAACTGTTTTCTTGGGTTGGATGACAGTAAAACTGTCAGTGGCTTCACTGCCCATCCTTGCAGATTCTCACACTCGTGTATGAGAAGGTTGAAACATCCGTTGAAGAACTGGTCGCCGATGGTGTGCTGAATCTGAATCAGCAGTGCACATAAGGTGTCTACATATTTCTCTGATGCCAAGATGTCAGTGACTCGTCCACAAAGCAGCAATTCCTCATCGGTCAAGGCTTGGGATGTGGTGAACGGGTGCGATGTAGCGGGATCTTCCAATAACCAGAGCACCCATTCTTGCATGCTTTCGTTATCTTGACGCGTTATGTTGTTTGTGAAGCATTGTATGCCTTCGGTCGTGTGCAGTGCCCTGATCAGGAAATCACGGTCATCCCGCGTGATCGTTGCAGGTGCGCTGCAGACAATTCTTTCGATGCGGCTTTTCTTCGTCAGATAGTCATCGCACAGCTGATCGGCGAAGGAGTTCAGTGCCTTGGGAAGCTCTTCGTATGATGAATCAGACGATAATGGGAACAGTATCGTGGCGATGTTGCGTTCTTTCCAACTCTCGTGTTCCTCTTTGTATTTGTCGCCTGCTGCGGAGAGCGCGAAATGAGGATGATCCTGTGAGATGCCGCCCAAGGTGAGGTATCGCATGATGGGGTCGGATATCCCATAGCCGATGAAAAGAACAGAGTAGTGGCTGAACATCTCGACGAGGAATCTGGATGCCCATGACTCCAGCAGATATGCCTGCGCATAGTCCCGATCGTCGAGAATGATCTCGTCTGGCCTGCTGTGTATGTCACCGTGAAGGTGGACGATGCCGTCAAAGGAAGATCCGAGCGGCAACGCCGGACCACGATAGATGCGATCGATATCCATGGACAGGGAGTCTGCGGCTTTTTCCAAGAGAACGTCGTAGTTGGTGGTGACTATGCGCTTCGTCTTCATGGCTTTCGCGACGCGCATGATCGCTTTATGGGTTTCGTTGCAGTTCGCGTTGGTGGCGCTCATCATTTGCAGCGTTCGCTCGTGCGCGCTTTTCCTGTCGGGGAGTTTGCCGAGAAAACCGTCCAGCGGCGTCTTGGGCTCTGGCGGCTCTACGTCTTGCTCATCCGCTAGCTGCTTTACCAGTCCCTGATACGACGGTAGATTGGCGGGAGCGTCAAGGGATACGCCGGAGCCGACGAAGAGGACCAGCTCATCGTTGAGCGCCGCATTGACGAGTTCATCTGGAAATTCAACATTTTCGGTTACCCACATTGTTTCCCCCGTGGATTCATGGTTGCTTGTATATCATGTATATCATCGGTGCCCATATAGGCCGCTATTGCTGAGCGCGGCCATTGCCCCCGCCTGCGATGTACACCATGACAGCGTTTTCACAGGGGAGAGGCGACGGCGGTTTCTGCCTACATCTCCTGCTCGGTCAGTGCGTCATCGTCCCTGCGGTAGATGAATGTGCAGGATTTGACGCGGCGCATCTGCTGGATTCGGTTCTGCGGGTTGAGCCAGTCGGATTCGTTGCCTTTCTGGAAAATGTCGAGCCCGCGTCCCAGTGAGACCTTCCATCCGGTGTCGGTGCGCAGCTGCCGGTCGTGGATCGTCTCGTCGAAGGCGTATGTCAGGTCGATGCCCATCTGCGTGTAGTTGTGCTCGAGCTGTCCGAGCATCTCCAGCTGCTGCCGTGCCCGGTAGGCCTCCTCGTCCTCCTTCGTGATCAGGTGCACATGGACGCGCTGATGTGGATCGGAGTTGTTGCGCACCATTTCCAGGAATTCTGCCAGATTCCTCATCTGATGGGCGACGCGGATGTACGGGTCGGTCAGTTCGATCTGCCGCGCGCCGGCGACATACGGGCCGAACAGCCTATTGTAGGAGTAGCCGCGCTCGTTTTCCTCCAACGTCACCTCGCCGGGTTTCGCGAGCGCCTGCATGCGCTCCACCGCGGAGAGCGCCGGGCGCGCATTCGCGGCGTTCTTGTTCGGAGCAGCGGCCTGTGGTTCCTCCGCTTCCGGCAACGCGCCTTCGGGGATCGTGCCGTCGTCCTCGTCGGATTCGTCGTCGGTGCGTCGACGCCAGTACAGTTTCGGGTAGTCGATCTCCTCGAAGGTCTTGACAGCGATCGGCGTTTCAGATCCAATCCTCGTGTAGGCGAAGTCGACCGGTGTCATCGTCGCGTCCATGCGGCACAGCTGGTCCTTGACGCGTTTGCGGCCCTCGATCGCCAAGCGCAGCAGCAGTTCGATCTGCTCGGCCGACGCCTCGCCGGAGGGGTAGACGAGTTTCATCAGGCCGGAGAAGGTCTTGCGGATGCCGTCCTTGTCTCGCGTGGACAGCGACGACGAGAGTTCGAAGTACGGGTTGAAGCGGTCGCTGTAGTCGAGGTCGCGCAGGTTGTGCAGCACTTCGGCCAGATAGTCGACGACGAAGCCGTAGCCGTCGGTGAACATCTCCGAACGGATCTGTTCGAACTCCCAGCCGGGGATGTAGGCGTGGATGCGGTCGAGGAACGCCGGATCGTGGTATTGCGGCGGCAACGCCTCGAACAGGTCCGCCCTTTTGAGCATCGTGGGGACGTCATGGTCGGTGTTGCCGACGAACACGAGGCTCGCCTCGCCGGGGATCTGCTCGACGCCGCGCGAGAAGGTCTTGTTCGCCATGTAGTTCTTCATGATGTCGACGAGTTCTTTGCCGGCCTTCTTGTTCCTGCCGGCGAACTCGTCGAACGCGACCGTGTCCCAGAAGCCGACGAGGCCTACACGTCCGGTGGCGTTGTTGACGAACAGTTTCGCCACCGAGATCTCGCCTCCCGAGATGAGCATGCCGTGCGGCGAGAACTCCGAATAGATGTGCGACTTGCCGGTGCCTTTGGGCCCGAGTTCGATGACGTTGAAGTTGCGCTCGACGAACGGCACCATGCGCACGAGCAGCAGCAGCTTCGCCCGGTCGCTGAACATCTGCGGGTCGAAGCCGATCGACTGCAGCAGCAGGTCGATCCATTCCTCCGTCGTGAACGCCTTGCGTCCCTCGATGAAGTTGCTCACGTCGTCGGTCGTCATCTGCACCGGTTTGAGGTTCTCCAACTGCCACGGCACCTCGTCCTTCTCGCCGGTGTAGGCGTAGCCGAGGCGGCAGATGCACCAGATGCCGGTCACGAGCAGCTTCTCGTTCTTGCGCACGATCTGCGGGTCGACGACCACCTGCCGGATGTTGAGGTTCGAGAAGCTCGCCTCGTAGCGGTCGAGTTTCTCGTTGAGCGTCACCTGCACCTTGTCGATGATCTGATAGTGGCCCTTCTCGCGGATCTTCGACTGGATCAGCGTCGCCTCGTCACGATGCACGTAATGCTGGGCGAGGATCTCCTGCACACGCCGCACACCCGATTCGATGCTGGCCGCATCGGTCGTCGTCGCGTACTGGCTGAGCAGGAACTCGAGCACATAGGTGGGCACGACTGCGTTGCCTTTGATGTCGCCCGCCAGATCCTTGCGCACCGTGTACTGGGGGAACGTGTCGGTGATCTTCCCGTCCAAGGCGCTCAGTTCGTTCTGTGTCTCATCGCTCATTGGTCATCCTTTCGTGAATCGAGTCCTGTCCTCAGTCCCATGCGAACATGTCGTCGTCATCCAGATGGATGTTGCGTGTGAGCTTGAACTCCGCCTTGCGCGGCAGCGTCCTGCGTACGCTCGAACCGTCCACGGCCTCCTTGCACAGCAACATGACCGTCCTGTCGTTGAACCGGGCCGCCTCCTTCGTGAGCACGAACGTGGCCGGACGGTGCCGGTTCGCCGCCTCCGGCGACGTGGAATCGAAGGCAAGCGGCACCTCGTTCGACACAGGCGTCTCCACACGATGCCCGTCGATGCCGTAGAGTCCGACGAACACGGTGCGCTCGCGGACCTTGCCGCCGACCGGCTCGTTCTGCAGGAAGTCGACGGTGATCTGTCCCGTCGTGATCCGTTCCGTGGTCTGCTGGATCTCGAAGTTCACCGGCCGCACGTCGCCGCTCGCCGAACGTCCCTTGTTGATGGCGACGACCGGCACGACGATCTCCTGCAATGCCGCGCCGCCGTGTACGTACTTAACTCCTGCACCTCCCTGAGGCAGACGCAGGATCGAATTCGGCAGCTGGATTGCGACGCCCTCCTGCGGTGCGTTCGACAGCCCCGCCTGCCGTGCCGTATACGTCATGAACGCTTCGTTGGGCACGAGGCGCGAACCTGTGGAGAAGCGGTGCTTTCTCATCCAGACGGCGGCGCCATGCGGCGTCTCGCTGAGTCGTTCGGCCGCGTCGAGTTTACTGCGTTGGTACAGGAAGCCGTGGTCGGCCGTGATGAGGAAGTTGCTGACGTTCGCGTTCGCCAGTTTCTTGACGATGGTGATGAGCGTCGTGATTGCGGTTTCGCATGCGCCAAAGACCCCGTCTTCGCTGCGCGTCTCGTCGCCGGTACTGTCGATCTTGTCATGGTAGACGTACAGCACGTTGCACGATTTCACCAGTTCGCGTGCCTCGCCGGTGGACATGTCGAGGAGATTATTGGCCTGCACGGCATGACCATCATGGGTCTGCAGAATGGCGTCGCGGTTAGGGATGCCGTCGGTGGGATGCCCGTCGGCCAGCACAAGGCCGTCCGACGTGGCGCTCGCCGACCTCGTGTCGAACGCGAGCTGTTCATGGGGCAGCAGCGCCGCCATGCCGAGCTGCGTATAGGACGGCAGCACACCGAGCTGCGCGCCGATCGAGGCGGTGTAGCGGCTTTCCTCGTCGATGCGCCGCGTGAGCTCCTCGGCCACCTCGTAGCGCAACGCGTCCGAGATGATGACGGCGACCTTCTTACCCGACTTGAGGAACGGCTGTTCGACCTTGTTCGTGAAGAAATCCCACTGATTGGCCACATCGTTGATGCGCCACATGTCCAACGTGTTCAGCTGCCGTTGCCATGCGGCGCCCAGATCCAACTGGAAGCGCACATAGTCGTCCTCCAGCTCGTTGCCGAGCGTGCCGGCGTCGAGCTCGGGGGCCTTGTCGAGGGCTGCGCGGCAATGACGATACGCCTGATCCACCTTGAAGTACCGCGACGTGTAGGCGTCGAAGCCCTGCGTCGGCGACTGCAGTTCGATATGTTCCTCGACGGCGTCGAGCGTCGCGCGCAACGCGCTCGCGGCGCCGATGGCCTGATAGTCCTTGGCGAACTCGTCGTACCAGAGCATCGGTTTTCTGCCGTCGATGATGCGCTGCACGTCCGCGTCCGTGATGGAGCGGTCGGTGAGTTTGTCGAGCAGACGGGCGATGAGCCGTTCGTCCACCGTCCGGTACAGGCCTCGCGTGGCGAGCTCGTCGAGGTCCATGTCGTCGACCTGGGAGGGGATGCCGAGATCCTCGCCGACCGAGTCCGTGATGCGACGCATCGTGTCGCGCAGCCGTACATCGTGGCACCAGTCGGAGAAGTCGCGCCGGATGCCGGCGTAATACGTCTCGTCGTGTTCGGGGGAGGCGAAGCCGTGCCATGCGAGGCCAAGCAGCCACAGCTTGAAGTCCTTGACGGTGAGTTCGTCCTCAGCCCGCGTCGAAGCGGGGTAGCGGTAGATCGCCTCGGTGCCGGCCCAGTGGAAGGGCGCCAATCCCATCTGCTCGATCGCCTGCATGCCCGAATCATCGTCTTTGGCGTCCTGAGTGAGCAGAGCGCGCCAGATGTCCTGCAGGCTGTGCTGGTCGCGCGGCAGGCCAAGGAGCACGGCGATCATCTTCGCCTGCAGCTGCCGTGCGTCGTCGTGCGCGTTGAGTCGTGCGGCGAGCTTCTCCACCCGCTGTTTGGAGTCGAAGAACCGCGGCGTGGCGCGCATGACGGCGAGCCATGCCTCCTTTGTCCCCTCGCTGGCGTCGGGCGCCAGTTCGGTGAGCAGCATCGAGAGGCGGTCGGCGGAGAAGACCGGACCGTAGGCGAGCTTCATGTCGAGCAGCCAGTCGTCCTCGGCCTTCGGCTGCTTGCCGTGCAGGTACACGACGAACTTGCGGTCGGGGTGCAGCACGCTCATCGTGTACCGGTCGGTGAACGGCGTCTTGCCGCCGATGATGGCCGCAACGTCCCGCAGCTCCTCGTAGTGCGACTCCGGGCCGAACATCGTCTGTACTTCGTCGGCGTAGTCGCCAGCCTCGTCGAGCCAGAACACGATGCGGCCACGCTCGCCGGGTTCGGCGTAGCGTTTCGCGAGCATCGCCGCCACGGCATCCAGTTCACTCATCGCTGTATCGACCTTTCGTTGAAGTCTTCTTGTCCATGTGACTCATGTGTCCCTGTCGGCGCCGTCACTGCCGTTCGAGCGGGTGCACCGGCCAGGTCCACGTTTCGACGTCCTTGCGTTTCCTCTCGATCGCCTTGATCGTGCTCACGGCCCTGCCCATGCGCAGATAGTTGACGAGCACGCCGTCGTCGAGGTCGATCGGCATGTTGCGTGCGGCCAGCGGGTACAGCACATTGTCCTCGTAGGCCTTGCACTCGTCGACGATGCGGTGCAGCCGGTCCGCCTCACGCAGATCCTTGGCCGCATCTGATTTCTCGAGCATCGCGGCGTAGGCCGAGACACGTCCGATGTAGTCGCGCAGATACGTCAGCACCGTGCTCGTCGTCGACGGCGTGTAGCGGTGCAGATACACGAGAGCCTTGAACGCGCCCTTGTCCGTGTTGCCCTTGCCGTCGGCGCGGCTCGAATACTGCCAGTAGATCGGACGGTTCGAATACATCTTCACATGGTCGTTGTAGAAATCGTTGGCGAAGTACTTGCGCAACGGTTTACCCAGGACCTGTTCGATGTATGCGATGTTCTCCTCGAGATGCTCGGCGCCGAACGCAACGGCGATGAACCTGCGGAAGCGCACGACGATGTCGTCGTCGAAATAGTCGCCTTCGCACATCGGGATCACGTTGTTCGTATCCGGTTCGAACGACGGATTCGGTACCTTGGCATGGAAATCGTCGATCGTCTCGCCCTGCGAGGCGAGGATCAGCCCGGGTTCGTCGAGCGAATAGCGGCCGAACATGCAGCCGACCGCATAGGAGATGAGCTCCTTGACGAGGTCGAGCGTGAACAGCGTGTCACGCTCTTCAGGGCTTGCCTTCGAATAGGCGAAGGCCTTGTTGCGCTTGAGCGACACGCGTTCGATGGGGATGTCGCAATCGACGACGTCGCGTACGCCATATGCCTCGGCGACGATCTCGTTGTTGCGGATCTCGCGCTCGCGCTGTTCTTCGGTAAGGGCGTTAAATTGGGTGATGGCATTATGAGCACATTCTTGCAAATTTCTTGTTAATGATTGGTTCGTAATTGAAATAAGAGGATGTTGAGAGAAATCCCACGACGTTTCGTAAGAATCCCAATCCTGTTTAGAAGCATTTATTAAATCATTAATTATGTCATCGGAGTCTTTGATATTGATAAAAGGAAGTTGTCCAAGCTGTCCTGCTTCAAAATTGATGGTTGGTGAAAGCGCTGTGAGAAGTGTGCTAGTAAGTGTGGAATTTGCAAAAGATAGGAGCGGCTTCAACTCTTGATGGTGTTTGGGAAACATTGAGCAACCCGCTACGTCGAAAACAAACCCCTTAGGATATATGCGAAATGCTGGCTTTCCGGATGATACCTTTGACCATGATACTGATGGAAGAAAATACAGGTGTGGACTGTTGGGGCGTGAGCCGCGCAGTTTTGCCATCCGATTTCGACCGATTTGATCATAGCGAATGATACTATGCATATTTCCATACCATTTGCGGAAGAAACCACCCTTGTTATAGGGGAACCATGATTTACCGCATGAATTTGCGTCATCTTGATTTGTGCAATGGAAATCAATGTTCGAATAGCTTGTTTCAAACCATTCTCGTAACATCGACTCATTATTTCCGGTCGACATTCCGTTTTTGAGCAAAACGATTTCTTTAAGAGGCTCTCCTTCGCTGAAGGTTTTCAGTATCGGTTCTGGAAGCCAGTAGACGATGGGGGAGCCGGGGATCTGGGCGAACTCCTGCTGATTCATCTCATAGCGGTGATAGTTTCGGTCAAGGAATAGCTGCTGGATCTTCTCTACCGGTCTGACTTCTACATGCTGCTCGAACAGCCTACGATATACGCCTAGACGATTGGAAGAATCTGATTGTTGACATACGAAAGCGATGGAGCCGAAGTCGGAACCGAATATGCCGCGTCCGAGGTCTAGGAAGGATGCGATGAATTGATTACCCAACAGCCAGGTACGTAATCCAGCAAATGAGGAAAGCGTCAACCAAGAGGGTAGATTGATCATTCCCCAATAGCCATTGTGCTCTGTCAAACTGGCAAATCGCAGCATGAATGCGGCGAACAGGTCTGATTTGCCTTTCGGGTAGTGTGCTTCGACGTATTGCTTGAGCTGGGCGCTCATGTTCTTGCCGCCCATGTATGGCGGGTTGCCGACGACGGCCGCGTAGGCGCGGCTCAGGTAGCGGGTCTGTTCCAGCACGCGGCCGCCGCGTTCGATGAGGTCGGGGGCGAACAGCGTCGGCGCCTCGAGTTCGTGGATGTTGTCGGCGACGGCGGCGAGCATCGCGTCGGTTTGGATCAGCGAGCCGAACACGTCCGCGTCGGCGTATGTGTTCCACAATTCCGCCGGTAACGTGACGTCATAGAGCTCATTGAGCTCGGCCGTCTCCGTCTCGCTGAATGCGATCTTCCTGATCTGTTCGATGTGCGGGCGCACCTGTTTGCGGAAGAAGCCGCGCGAGCGTCCGCGCGCCTTCATCGTCAACGCGAACGCGGCGAGCTGGGCGGCTCGTTCGTCGATCTCCATGCCGAACAGGTTGTGTTCGAGGATGAGGCCGGGGATCTCCGAGGGGGCGTAGCCTTCGTCCTCGTAGATCTCGTAGAGCAGGTCGAAGGCGTAGGTGAGCATGTGGCCCGAACCGCATGCCGGGTCGCATACGGTCAGCTCCTCGGGGGACGTGATAGTGGTCTTTGCCGTCCGGTCATTGGCGGTGGGGGCGATGTAGTACTCCCAATGTTCGGCGAGTGTGCAATCGGGATGGCCTTGCATCCACAGGCGTCCCACTGTGTTCTGCACGAGGTAGCGTACGATCCATTCGGGTGTGAACAGCTGCGTGGCGGCCGGGATCTCGTCCGCGCCGGCCTTATGGCCTTTCTTGAAGCCGGCCATGACCTCGTCCTTGCGTGTCGCGATGTAGAACTGGTAGAGCCAGCCGATGATCTCGACGTTGCCGCTCGTTTCGCCCACGCCGCACGCCTCGGGTGTCATCACGCTGACCGCTTCACGCAGCGGCGAACCGTCGGTCAGCAGGTCCCGTGGCATCAGCACGACGTCGAGGGCGTTCTCCGGCGTATTCGGCTCGTCGAACAGGAACGGCAGGAAGGCGTGCCAGTAGTTGCAGGCGGCCTCCATGAGCAGGCCGTAGGCGGCGCCTTGCGGGTCGGCGCTCATGATGTCGCCGTTGAGGATCGCCTCGACGCGCGTTTTGATCGCCTCGTTCGTGCGGATCGTGGGGCCGAAGACGCGGTCGTCGTAGTCGCTGCGCATCGCAGCGGCGAGGATCGCGGGGACGCCGGTGGCGTTCGTCAGATCCGTCGGGGAGGCGACCGGCGTTAACGTGTAGCCGTGCACGTCCATGTAGCGGAACGCGATGATGCGGTCGAACCACCGGTATGCGTGCCGTTCGGTGATCTGCTCCGCATAGGCGTCGAAGGCCTTGCGGTCCATGGGATCCGGCGCGCCGGCAAGCAGAGGGGCGCAGGCGGCCCTGTTGTCCGCATGCAACGCCGAATGGGGATCCAGCGCCTCCCGCACGCGCGGTTCGATCGCGCTCATCAGCGAGGCGCGCGCGTCGGCGGCGAATCGTTGCAGCTGGTTCGTGTTCATGGCAGGATCTCATTTCCTTCTTCGATGGTTGCAATCAGCCGACGGCGGTACGCGTCGAGGTACGCGTCGACGTCGTCCTTCGTCCTGAGCACCGTGAAGCCTTCCGGCTTGCCGACGGAGCTCATCGAGACGGTATGGGCATAGGCCGGCTTGTCTGCGGCCTGCGGCGCATGCTCCGGGACCAAGGAGTGCCCATCAGGCGTATGCGCATTCGGCGTCTGTTCGTCATGTGCCGGTTCGGCGACGGCCGGCGTCTGCACATGCTGGCCCAGATAGTTGTACAGCTCCGGGCGCAGACGGTCGGACACGCTCTGCTCGCGCAGTCGTATCGTGCCGATATCGGAAGCGGTCTCGAACCAGATGCGTTCGTTTTCCAGTCTGCGTTCCGCCTCGCGTTTCGCGTCGTCGGTGGCGTCGCGGTACTGGGGGGAGGCCTTCAGCTCGGTCATGGTCGTGTCGATGCCGGCCAGCGCGGCCTCGCGTTCGCGCTCGACCTGCTCGTCGACGATTTGCTTGAGTTCGTCGACGATCGTCCTGAGCTGCTTCGTCTTGGATCCGCGGTAGACGTTCGGATCGTCGAGCAGCGCCTGCGCCTGTTCGCGCAAGGTCTCGGTGCCGTCGGCGCATACGGCGATGTTCTGTCGGTTGTCGTCAAGCCAGCGTCTGCACTCCGCATACGTCTGGAACTGCTTGCCGCGGAAGAACTCGAGGATCGGGCGGACGACATCCTCGTCCTCCTCGAGCGCCTTCTCGTACCATTGGTCGCTGCCCGGGGCGGTGAACCCCTCCAGCATCCATGGTGCGTTCTGTCGCGCCAAATAGGACAGCGTGTCGATGGGGTCGTCGAGCTGGGCGACGATCGCGGCGCAGTCCGCGTGGGCGGTTCTGAGCGTCTTGAGCTCGTCCAGACGCTCCCCGATGCGCTCGTGCACCTGTTCGGCGAAGCGCTGCACGTCGACGCCGGAGTCGCGGGACATGTCGAGGAACGTGCGGGCGAACTTCTCGAGTCGTTTGACATGCGCCGCGTCGATCTGCCGGGGCAACGTGACGATGATCGATCCGTGTTTCCTTGTGTTGCGCAGCAGCTCGACGAGCTGCGTGTTCGCGATCGGATGCGCGTCGATGCTCAGTTCGATGCGGCGCGCCCCATACAGGTAGGCGAGCATGCACACGACGATCCCGTCGGGCCAGCCATAAGGGGCCTCATGGTAGTGGTCGATGAGGTCCTTGACGCTCACGGTGCGCTTGAGCTTGGCCTCACGCGTGAGCGTGCCGACGATGTCCTCGGCGATCTGCGTGATCGTGCGCATCGCGCCGTTGGTGCCGTCGAGCCTGTCGTCTTCCTCGTCGGCGCCGATGGCACGGTAGCGTTCGATGTCCCCGTCGTCGCACACCAAGTCGGCGAGCATCGAATAGTTGCGGTAGTGGTTCCTGACCACGTCGTCCATCGCCGTCGTGATCCGGGTCTTCATGTCGGATCCGGCCACGTCCATCGTGTTGCCGTTGTAGTAGAACGTGCCCGTCTCGATCGCGCGGCGCACGCGCTCGCGTATGTTCTTCTCCTGCTTCTCCTTCTGTGCCTGCCTTGCCATGATGATGACCTGACGCGTCGAGGTCTTGTCCGTGGGGTCGATGTTGTGCTTGATGAACGTGTCGGCCTTGACGAGCAGGCGGATGTCGTTGTACAGGGTGGTGTCGCTCTGGTCGAACAGCAGCGAGATCGCGCGGGTGTCGCCGATCGTGCGGCGGACGAGTTCGGAGTCCTCGGCGACGTGCGTCCACAGGTCCAGTCCGATCGGTTCGGTACGTCCCTGGGCGACGCCGTCGATGCTGAGCGTGTACCTGAACGGCGTGCGCTGGGCGCCGTGCACGACGCTTTGGGAATCGACTGCGGCGGTGAAGGTCTCCTTGAGGTATTTCGTCACGGCGTTGTCGTCGATGTCGGTGTTCTTGATCTCCTGTTCGACGTCCTGCTCCTCGTTGGTCAGGTATTCGTAGGTGTCGTCGACGCGCTGCACGAACGTGTACCGTTCCAGCACGGCGAGCGTGTCGATGACGCGCCGCTCAAGGTCGGTGACATCTACGTCGAAGCCATCGGTCAGTAGGATGCGCAGGTTGCGTGGCGTCGCCTTGAAGCCCTTGATGTGTTTGACCATGAGCAGTGCTTTGAGCAGACGCACACCGAGTTCATTGACGTCTGGCTTGAGCCGGTATTTTGCTTCGAAGATGCGGTGGGTCTGCGAGCTTTGCAGGATGTCCTTGATGCCTTCGAAGAGGCTGTCGAAGGGGACGAGATATCCGAGTGGCCGGTCGGCGGTCTCCTGCAGCGTCGCGCTCCAGGCGGACAGCATCGAACGTTCGCCGACCGAGGAGTGCCGGCCGCTGAACATGCCGAAATCGCTCATCGCACGGAACGAGCTTTGCAGCAGACCGAACTCGTAGTTGAGAAACGGGTAGGAGGCGACGAAGTCCGATTCGTCGCCGGCCTTGTTGTTCTGGAAGCGCGTGTCGGCGTTGAATTCGAACAGCGTGCGCATGTCGTCGTGCCTGCGTTCCCACAGATCCTCGAGTTCGGGGACGTATTGCGGCTTCTTGTCGAGCAGGCGCTTTTGGATCACTTCGGTCGTGTCGGCGCTGTTGAGCTTGAGCTTGATCGAGAAGCGTCCCTGGATCTTCGAGAAGTCGTTGCCTTGACGGGCGTTCTGGTCGTTGATGATCGTGTCGAGGTTCTCCTGGGAGGTGACGACGATCCATGCGCGTCCGCCCGTCTTCGTGTTCAGATCCTCGGCGATGGACTGCAGGTCGAGCATGCGGTGCGTGTCGTCGCCGATGAACTGGCCGACCTCGTCGACCATGAACAGGACACGATGGTCGGGCGACTGGTGGGAGAGCCATGTGGCCACGTCATCGGTGAACGAGTCGACGCTCGCCGTGAATCCGTTTTCGTAGCGGCCGATGATATCGGATTGAGGTTCGCCGCCCGTCACGTCCGCATAGGCCTGTCCGATCTCCGGATCCCACAGGATCGCCTCGTCGCGTCCCTCCTGCCATGATTTGCGGGCACGGGCTTCGAACGCCTGCTTGAACGCCTCGTATTTGCCGTTGGCGTCGAGGTCGCGCTCGAAGCGCGCCACGCCGCGGTTGCTCCCGCTGTAGCCGCATGCGGCGTTGAAGACGTCGATGAACGTGAACAGCAGCGGCGCCTGCCTGCTCTTGTCCGCCTTCTGGTCGATGTTGAACAGCATCGACGTGGCCGGGATGGCCAGCGACCGTTCGAGCAGCCCTTCGAGTTCGAGGTTGTCCTGTTCATGCGCCTTGCGCATCATCGTGCGCACGATGGATTCGTGCGACGGGATCCGCGGGTCGCCGTTCTTGTCGATCAACGCTTTGGGTACGGTGCCGAGGATGAAGGAGAGCATCTTGAGCAGGTGCGATTTGCCCGAGCCGAAGAAACCCGAGATCCATGCACCGTTGTCCACCTGGTTGGCCCGGTCGTCGTAGGCTTCGAGGAACTTCACGAGATTGTTCTGGATCTCGTTCGTCAGCACGTATTCGTCGATCTCCTGGCCCAGAGCGCGGTCGTCGTGCGCCTTGATGACGCCGTTGATGCGACGGTCGATGTCCTTGGCGAAGATGCCCCTGAGTTCGGTCGTCTCTTCCATGTGGTCCCTCTTCTCGTTGTGGTTGCGTGTGGTGAATGTATGGTGTGGCGGTTGGCTGATGTGTCGGACGTCCGGGTTTGGTCGGGCGCCAGCCGTCAGCCGATGACTTCCATGTCCCGGATGTTTTTCGCCCGGTAGTAGTTCTCGGCGTCGATCCGGTCGTACAAGTTCAACAGCGAGCCAGTAGGGGAACTTTGCGCATAGGTGCCGGGGAAGAACAGGACAAGCGGGCTGGACTCGATGCGCCCCTGCAGATTGCTGAGCAGCGTGTGGCCGCGCACATACGGGTAGACGGCGCCGATGCCGGTGACGAACACGATGTCCGCCTCGCCGTCCGTGAGCGCCTGCTCGTAGCGTTTGGCGATGAAGTCGTACAGACTGTTCGTTGTGGCGTTCACCATGTCGACGAGCACATGGAGGAAGCGGTCCTGCATCGGATCGGAGGAGACCGGCTCATGCTGGCGCGCTTCGAAGTCGAGGATGCGTTCGAACATGCGGCGGCTTCCTAGGAAGTCGCATACGGTCTCGAACAGGTCGATGCGCAGGATGCTGGGCGCGGGGGAACCGTCCGCATAGCGCGTCGTGCGCAACCGCGCGACCAATGCGTCGATGCACGAACGCACCTCAAGCTCATGGGAGGCCGGATAGTCGCAGATGTAGAACGCCTGCTCGCCGCCCAGACCGGTCATGTGCAGGAACGACGGCTGCGCCATGACGCCGAACACATGTTCGAAATCCTTTGCGACGTCATATGTGTCAGCCGACGCGGAACGCTCGTTATGTGGAAAACCAGTGGTGCTCATATGACCTCAGTTCATCGAATCGCGGGAAGGGAGGAAACGCAGGGAATCGGCATGGGGCTCCAGCAGAGCGGCCAGCGTGGAGCCGGGTACCGCAGTGACGGGCACATCGGCACCATGCGAATCACGGACGGTGAGCTCGGCCTCACGCATCGCCTTGAATAGGTTGGAACGCAGCTTCGTCGCCGTCGCCGCACTGAGCGACTCCAATTCGGGATGCCACGACGCCCTGTCGAGCACGAACCGGTCATAGTCGGCATAGGAGATCGTCTCGCCGAGCAGGAAGCGCTCGCGAAGCACCTCGGAGGCGAACTCGCCGATGAACAGGTAGTACCGGCACATCGCAATCCACATCAGATAACGACGATCCTGCGGCGAGGCGTCATCCGAAGCCAAAAACCCAAGCTCCGCGTAGGACAGGGCGCTCAGCCGCTTGCACACCTCCGCCGTGACGCGTTTGTTCGCGGATACGGTACGGATCGCCAGCGCATTGGAATCGACAACCTCGTCACGAATGGACACGATTGACTCACCCACCGGAGCGTCCGGCGCATCCGGCCGCGGATGGGAATCGACGAAGCGGCGTGCGCACACCACGCCCTGCGGCATCAGCAGACCGCCGACGGTGAATGAGAGACGATAGCGGGCGTCCTGCTGCTCACGCTCGACACCCCAACGCTCCCGCATCGCATCTCCTCCACGAATCGTCCCTGTGCAGCTGGTCTCAGTGTAGCCAACATCACACGACACGCAAAAAACTGCCGACCTGCGATGGACGCGCGTAACCGCAACGAGACCCTTCGGGAAAGCCGCATTCGATAAATCGGTATACTGGCTTCAACATCGACGGACCGTCCACGAACGGCGCATGCGCTCGCGGACGGTTATGAGGGAAGCCGATCGACGACGACGTCAGGGAAGGAACGCATCATGCCCATGATCCAATGTCCCGAATGCGGCACGCACATCGCAGCCACGGCGTGTGCATGTCCCGAATGCGGGCATGTCGCAGACGATCCGACGCGCCCCATCGGCGCGCAGGAAACCTACGAACCTGCACCGCAACTGCAGCTCGAAATCGAACGCTGGGATCCGGTTGGCAAGAAAATGGGCACGACACTCGTGGATATCAACCCTAAAACCAATAGGAGAATCTGGAAGGCGCTCAGATGGGAGCAAGTGCGGACCACGCTGCCGGCATTCGCCGAAGCCGTGCGTGAGATGGCGCACCATGATGAGGCGCAATTGGTCGCAGACATCCCCGAATACTACAAGAAGCTGCTCGTGAAAGGACAGGTTACCTTCGTCATAGACAAGACAGGCCAGACCATGGCGCAATTGAGAGGCGAAAAAGGACGTATCTGTCACCATATACGGCTTAAGGAGGTCACGACAGAACCCCAACTGCTCAGGAACCTGCAGCATTTGGAAACGCAGGCCACGCTCGCGATGATTCAAGGACAGCTGGAGGACATCCACGAACAGATCGTACAGATTCGCGGCGAATTGCAGCAGGATCGGCTCGCCAAGGCGGATGCCGCATGGGATCGGCTCAATCAGGCGTTGAAGATCACGGACGGGCGCAGACGTGAACAAGAAATCATGCTGGCAATCGGAACGGGCACTGAGGCCAAGCACGCCCTCATGCGTCATTTCCATGATCGCCTGCAACTCATCGAAGACAGCGCTGACCGAAGCCTATGGCAGGTATTCATTCAGGATTGTAAAGACGGTCGCATCTTCAGAAGTCGGAAGTGGAGGGAAGCGCAAAGAATCACCGAGGCACGCATGGCATACGACGATATCGCCGGCATCCTCAACTGCGTCCGCGTGGAAACCGCGGGCCACGTGGCGCTCGGCGACATGGACGCCGCACGGTACGTGCTGAAGGAATGTGCGGACTTCATCGAGAGGGAGCGGCTCGACGACCGCGACACGATCCTCAGGATTGACTCGAGGCTGCCGAGAGCGCAGAAACGCCCCGACGTCGTCGATGAGATTGATGACGCCGCCCGACGCATCTTACAGTTCAGCGCGCTGACGGCAGGCGAAGACATACCGAGGAATCTGCTTGAAACTTATCGTCCGATGCGGAACGACGAGACAGCGGAGGAAAACCAAGATGACAAGACAGACGACGATGATCTGCCAAGCCTCCATGTAAGGAACGAGACAACCGCAATAGACCAAGAACAAACTGACAAGGAGGAATCATGAACACTCGTGAGCAAAGAAACTGTGCGGAATGTGGAGGGCCGATCCCGAGCAAGAACGAGCAGGACCGCTGTGACGACTGCATCGCACAGGCGGCAGACTGGGTGGGAGCCGCTGCGAAAATCGGCACATCATTACTGCCGGCAGCAGTATTCGGCATTGTAAGGCTAGCCCTTAAACTGAAGAGGAAATAGAACCCCCAAAGGAACCCCGATGATCCGCATCATGACACCTGACGACTACGACGCCGTCGTCGCATGCTGGACCTCATGCCCCGGCATGGGACTCAACACCATCGATGACTCACGCCAGGGCATCACCAGATACCTCCAACGCAACCCCACCACCAGCTTCGTCCACGAAAACGACGACGGCGTCATCGAGGGCGCCATCCTCGCAGGGCACGACGGACGACGCGGCTACATCTACCACACCGCCGTCAGCCCCGAACGCCAACACCAAGGCATTGGCACCGCACTCGTCAACGCGACGCTGCATGCGCTCGCGAACGAAGGCATCGTCAAGGTCGTCCTCGTCGTCTTCGCGCACAACGACGCCGGCAACATGTTCTGGCAGCGTCTCGGATTCGACGCGCGCGGCGACCTCACCTACCGTAATAAGGCATTGTGTAAGATCACCCGCATCGACACATGAGCTACGCCGCGAACGGACGATGCTCGAAGAACAACGGCGGCACGTCGCGCTCGCGGTAGAAGTCGTCCCAGCGTTCGAGCACGTCGCGCAGCGGGCCGGGCAGGTAGGAGAGCGCCTGCTTGGCGATGTCGTCGGTGATGCCGTAGGCCGCCTGCGCGATGCTTGCGGCCATCGCGGCCTGCGTGTCGCTGTCGCCGCCGAGCGACACGGCGTTGCGGATCGCGTCCTCGAAGCCGTCGGAGTCGAGGAAACAGCAGATCGCCTCGGGCGCCGACCCCTGGCAGGTCACGTCGAAACGGTAGCCGGGGCGGATGCGGTCGACGGACAGGCTCATGTTGTAGCCGTACTCGTGGTTGATGTAGTCGCGGATGCGTTGTTTGCATTCGGCCGGATCGTCGGCGATGCTGTGTTCGAATTCGCCGTGGCAGCCGCCGAACCAGTAGCGGGCGAGGAAGATCGCGTCGGCCACGGCCATGCCGCCTTTGACGCCTTCGGGATGGTCGTGCGTCACGGCTATCGAACGTTCGGCCAGCTGACGGCCGACGATCGGCATGAAGCCGGTGCGCGCCATGAATCCGCAGTCCATCATCCAGCCGCAGGGGGAGACGCGCATCGCGGCGCCGTTGCCGAAGCTGCCGATCGGCTCGCGGCTGTCCGAGGCGAGCCAACGCCGGAAGCGGCCGCCGTATCCGGCGTTCGGGTACATGCGGCCGTACTTTTTCATCGCGTCGATGAAATCGTCGGCGCCCCCGCCGTTCATGATGCCCTCGGCCACGGCGCAGGTCATCACCGTGTCGTCGGTGAAACGGCAGCCGTCGGAGAACAGCGGGAAATCCTTCGTTTTGATCGGGTTCCACTCGTATTTCGAGCCGACGATGTCGCCGATGATCGCTCCGAACATGATGCCCTCCTTTGGTCGGATACGGACCGGGCGTCCTCGCCCGACGTTGCTTCAGTAGTGTAGCCGCATCGCGCGTACGACGCGGACACGGATGCGCCGATGGTCCGCATGCGCGGCGCATATGGGCCGCCGGACGTCGTCGGCGCGCGCGACGACGGCATCATCGTCACCACACAGGGCAAACTCAAGGCATACTGCCGCGAACACAACGCCACACCGCTGTTCGAAGTATGCGACAAAACACACGACGAGCACATCATCGAATACCCCAAGACGACCGCCTACCTGCTCGACGCGGTACGCAACAACTTCGAATTCCGGGAACTATGCGACTACGACGAACTCGCGACGCTCGCAGAAAGCCTTGGCGTGCCGGTCAAAGAGCGCGTGACGGTATTCGGGGACGAGGATGCGGCGCGTGCCTTCGTCGTCGACATCATCCGCGACGACTACACCTACCGCGGCGAGCATATCGAAGGGTTCGTCTTCGCCGGCGCCGACGGGCATATGCTCAAGGAATTCCGCTCTGGGCGCGCGTGGCCGGACGATGCGGACGCGCATACCGACGATGCGTCCACCATGGACGCATCCGACGTGACAGTGTTCGACAGCGGCGACCTTATCCGGCTGCGCAACGCGTATCAGGGAGCCCAAGGCATGCCTGCGGGCAGAAACCAATGAGCATGGGCCGGCCGTGATGTGCGCCGCGGCCGGCCCATGCCGAAGGGCGTCCGCGCCCGTCTTCAGGATTGCGCTCGCCGACCGCGTGCGGCCTGATCCACCGTCGCAGGTTTGAGCATGCCGTACCGGAGGCTGGCGCTCAATGCGCGCATCAGATCGTTGTCCGCGATCATGGACACGCCGGCCGCATACTTGAAACCACAGTCGGCGAGCTCCTCGGCGGCACCTCGGGCGAACATCCAGGCTTTGGACGTTTCGTCGATGTCCAGCTCCTGCGCGCCGAGCAGCTGCGCCCTCTCGTCGTCGTCGAACGGCTGCTCGCGCCCGAGCCGCGCACGCAGTCGCAGGAACACCTCGATGGCGTCGTCGATCTCGTCATAGGGCAGGTCGCCGTCGAGCGCGCATTGCACGCAGGCGAGCGCGAGTGCGCTCCTGCCGACATCGGCGAGCAGATAGCCCAGATGCAGATACAGCAGACTGCGGTCGCGCAAGGTGACGGCATGCGCGAGCCCCGTGCGGAACGCATGAATCGCCGCATCGGCGTCGTGGGTCGTCCTCCAGACCACGAGCGCCAGCGTGGAATACGACGCCGCGGTGAGCGGAGCCAGTTCCACAAGCGCGTGCGCATGCCTGAGCGCCGCTTGTACGCTTCCCTCCTTCATGTAGAGGTTCGCGAGCGCCAGATGCGCGTAATACAGCGACTTCGGCACGCGCCTGTAGATCGTGGACGGCGGGGCGAACAGCATGCCGACCGCCGCACGTTCGTGCGCATGCTCACAGAACAGCGGCTGTTTGCCATCGTCGGGCATCGTCGATTCGATCCGTGCGATCGCCGATTCAAGCTCGGCCTCCATGATGAGCGGGCGGTCCCGGTTCTCCTGTTCAATCCGTGCAATCTGCCCATAGGTGACGACCCCGTCATCATGTTCGGTGTCCAATGAGCGTACGTTGAGCGCATGCAGCCGACGTTGCAGATTCGTCGGCAGCGCACGGTTGTCCCTCCACAGCGGGATGCGTCCGTCGAGCAGCGGCTGCGGCAGCGGCAGCGGCTGTATCACGTCCAGCTCGCCGGTGAGCGCATCAAGTCGCACGCTGCATGCACCCGCGGCAAGCAGGACACGCAAGGCCGCCGCCGCGTCGCCATCCACAACCGCATCATCCAGCCCGGCCGCATACTGCGGCGCAATGCGCGCGTCGAAACTCGCACGGTCCACGGTAAAGCTCACGACGGGCCGATCCATCCGCTGCACCGAATCCGCGTATGCGGTGACCCACACCGTACGCGTAGCGGCATGCGCGCTGAAACCGATCTGCGCCACAACGCCCGCAAGCAGCAGCGTGTACGCGGACGCCCATGCCGCGCGCCGCTCATCGGAAAGCAGACTCCATCCGCCACACCCGTCGTAGACATACCGACTGAACTGGCCAGCCTCGGGCGCCTGGAACACGATGCCCATCGTACCGGACGCACGGTCGAAGTCGCAGCGATACTCATAGTGCAGCGGAAGCACGGTCGACTCGCTGATCGCACAGCACCTGAGCATCGCACCCCAGTCGCCATCGTCCCCGCACTGCCCATAGCGGTCGACGTCGAGATCCGCCTGACGGCGCGCGAACCGCATACGCTCGCGCCAACCGCCGAGGATCAGTGGGTCCATCTCACCGAGATCGGCATCGGTGAGCGTGGTGAGGAGACCCTGCCCATCATCCAGCGAGCACGCCACGGCATCCGCGGCGAACAGACGCGTGAGCGCGGCCTCCACGGCATGCACGACCATGCGGTCCTCGGCAGGCATCCCATCAGGCACGGCGATCCATGCGGATCCGTTGTCCAGACGCATACCGCGAAGAGGATACTGCGCGCTGATGCGGCGCAGCCGCGGGGCATCAGCCGCCTCCATCTCGCGCGCCGCATACCGCTCGAACGCAGTGGCGTCCAAGCGGCGGCCATTCCAGATCAAACGGTCGATGACGTCGGCAAGCGGCTCATCCTCGAACGCGGACATCAGCTCACTGATGCGTCCCGGCTTAGAGGATTCAGATAAACGGTCCGGTGCGTCCATGCGGCTCTCCTTCTCGATGGCTTGATGCGGGAGTCTAACCGGGACCGCCTGCGGACGCGCCGGATTTCCGATGCATGAGACCACCGACCGCCATGAGGCACGATCAGCCGAATCATCAGCGATGCCATGCACGTTATGGAAAAGCCCATGTGGCACCGCGAGACCTTCACCTATCATGGGCAGAAGGATTGTACGGAGACGGGGAACCGTGCCGACGATATTCATAAGGATTCGCCTATGCGACCCTCTACAAGGTGATTGTGTCGCTGATGGCGCTCGCAGCGGTGGGTGCCCACCTTGCAATCAGTCGTGGTGGTAGATCAGCGCGTCCACGTTGCGGTTGGCGATCTCGACGAGCTGGGAGAGGGGAGCGACGAACTGCCTGCCCAACGACGTGAGCTCGTAATACACCTGCGGCGGCTTCGCATGCTGCACGACGCGACGGCGCACGACGCCGCAACGCTCGAGATACTTGAGCGTCTGCGACGCCATGCGTTCGCTGATGCCGCCGATCGTACGCACCAGTTCGCTGAAGCGCAGCGAACGGTCCGCCAGCGCCAGGATGATGAGTAGTCCCCATTTGCCGCTGATGACCGACAGGTTGAAGCGCGTGGGGCAGTCCTTGGAGAAGATGTCGATGTCCTGCATGTTCTCATTATATCATACGAATATACAGGTACTTACGGTTAGTAAGCATCTCTTCCCATACCATCGACCCAAGCGCCAATCCGACGGTAACAAAAGCACTTAGGGAAGAGGGTCCTCTCAATGGCTGTCAGCACCGCAGCCGCCATGCATAGCTCGATATTCCTGCTGGAATCTTGAGTTATGCGCAGGGCTCTTCGACGAAATCGGCACGCGAATGGTGCAGCTATGGGCAATTGTCAATTGCTGCGCTGTTGCGTCATGGATTCGAACGTGACACGTGCGCTTATGTTCGGAATGCGCCGGTGGTCGAGCGCAGTCAGCGCACAGACCGCGCATAACCCAATTGTGCGGCCAAAATCCTGAGTTATGTGTGCCAAGAGAAGAGCCACGCAAGCGGAGGGAGAGGAAAGGAAAGAGGAAGAATGAAGGAAAGAGGGAAAAGAGAGCGAGTGGAAGAAGAGGGGAAAGGGAGGAAAAGGAAAAAGAAGAGCGAAGAGCGAGCGAAAGAAGACGTGGAGGAGGGGCAATATGTCTGGATTCGCGTCCCGCACATGCTTGATGGGCCCGCGGAGTGTATCTGCGATTTCGGGGTGGGGAAGACGGGCATAACCGCCGGCGTGTTGGGCTGCTGAACGGTGACACGCCGGGGGATATCGCACCTGTTCCACCCCAAAATCGCAGATACGGCCATCTCCCTACTGCTCGATGACGTCGTAGCCATGCCCGGCGAGCACGGCCTTGAGCTTCTCCAGATACACCTGCGCCGGTTTCGTGATCTTTGCGCGTTCATGCGAGATCCAGCCGACGAGCATCGTCACGTCGGTGTCGAGCGGCACGGTGACGATCTTCTCGTTGTTGAGGTCGCCGTTGTCGATGCCGGTGCACACCGTGTACCCGTTGAGTCCGATGATGAAGTTGAGGATCGTGGCGCGGTCGGTCACGTTGATCTGCTTGGGGGAGTACTCCGGCCACACCGCTTCCTCGGCGAAGTAGAAGCTGCCTTCCTCGCCCTGCTCGTACTGGATGAACGGGAAAGGCTTGAGATCCTCCATCGTGACCTTCTTCTTCATCGCGAGCGGATTCGTGCGCGCGATGAACACGTGCAGCGGCGCGCGGAACAGCGGATGGAATTCGAGGTGCTTCTCGCGCAGCAGCTTGCCGATGACCTGCTTGTTGAAGTCGGACAGGTACAGGATGCCGATGTCCGAGCGCATGTTCGCGACCTGGTTGATGATGTCGCGCGTGCGCGTCTCACGGATCGTGAACTCGTACTCGTCCGAGCGGATCGATTCGATCATCTTGACAAAGGCCTCGACGGCGAACATGTAGTGCTGCGTCGACACCGAGCACAGCTGCTTGCGCGGTTTCGCGTTCTTGTAGCGTTCCTCCATGAGCGAGACCTGGTCGAGCACCTGACGCGCGTAGGTGAGGAACTCGGCGCCGTCGACGGTCAATGCGATGCCCTGCGACGAGCGGGTGAAGATTTCGATGCCGAGCTCGTTCTCGAGTTCCTTGACCGACGAGCTCAGCGCCGGCTGCGAGATGTACAGCATGTGCGAGGCTTCGTTCATCGAGCCGCATTCGACGATTTTGACGATGTACTTGAGCTGCAGCAACGTGGCCATGAGCCGCCTTTCCTTATCCTGCCTGTGTCCTAGTGTCCTGATGTTCAGATGGCCGCGCCGAGCCCGCGCAGCGCGTCGCGCGTGCCGTCCGCGTCGGTGAAGCGGACGCCGTGCCAGCCGAGCGCCTCGGCGCCGGCGACGTTCTTCGCCGTGTCGTCGATGAACACGGTCGTCGACGGGTCGAGCGAGAAGCGTTCCTCGGCGAGCCGGTAGATCGGCGCCTCGGGTTTACGCAGCTTTTCGACGCCGGAGACGACAGTGCCCTCGAGCAGCTCCCCGAGCTGCGGGAAGCGTTCGAACGCGAAGTGGAAGGTCTCCTCGGCCCAGTTCGTCAGGCCCCACACGTGCACGCCTGCGGCCTTGAGGTCGCGCAGCAGCCGCTCCATGCCGGCGACCGTGTCCGGCAGCGCGTCGCCGTAATGCTCGATGTAGTAGCGGTAGATCGCGGCGATGTCCGCGCCGTGCTCCCTTTCGACGATCGGCAGCACGTCGTCGAGCCGCATGCCGCCGTCCATCAGGTCCTCGTAGTGGAAGAAGCCGTAGGGGTCGTCGTCGGCGCAGATGCGTTCGACGAGCGCGGCGTCCACATGGCCGTCGAGCGCGCAATGGCACTGCCAGTCGACGAGCACGCCGCAGAAATCGAAGACGACATCGGTGATCGGACGGGCATCGGCCATCGGGAACCTCGCTTGGTGAAGACTGATAGGGGGACTTACGACATCGTCAGTGTACTGCACGGGCGTCGAAGTCGTCGTGCGCCCGTACATATGGCGGAACAGCGTGCGCATATGCGAAAGGAGGGCCCTGTCGCCGGGACCCTCCTTTCGCATGCTGCTGTATTGAATCAGTCGCGCTCGTCACACATGGTCGATGAGGTCGAGCATCTGCGTGACGCCCTTCCTGCCGAAATCCGTGCGCGTCCGGTCGCCGCGCGTGACGACGATGCACGGCACGCTCATGACGCCGTAGCGTTCCTTGAGTTCGGGGTAGTGCGCGATGTCGTAGGCCTCGGCGCGTACGTTCGGGTTGAGCGATGCGATGCGTTGCGCGGCGCGCACCGTCTCCGGACACATCGTGCACGTCAGCGAGACGAGCAGCATCACGTCGACCGGATCGTGGATCGCCTCGATGCGTTCCCGTTCGTCGTCGGGCAGCGGCTGGCCGGGGCCGGCCGCGTTGTACAACGCGAGCGCAAAGGCGTTGAATTCATGGCCGCCGGGCACGCCGTGGAATGCGATGCCGGTGGGTACGAGTTCGCCGGTGTCGTTGCGCACGAGCAGGCTTACGACGGGTGCGGCGAAGGGCAGCGGCAGCGTCGCGTTGAAGATGCCACGGCCGTGTTCGTCGACACGTTCGACGTGGTCGGACAGCATGGCGAGCTTGCCGCCGCTAAGGTGCACGAGTTCCTCGATGAAGGCTTTGAGTTCGACGCTCAGCGGCGTGTCGTCAAGTTGCAGCTGCAGTGTGACGTTCCGTTGCATGCGTGCGAAGATGACGCGCAGCTGCGTGCGCACGTCGTCGTCGAAGAACGAGCCGACCTGCGGGGCGGGCGTGTCGTCGACGGCGTTCGAGGCGGGCGCGATCGTCGTCTGCTCCGGGATGTTTGCACCCGCCTCGCGTTCCCTGCGTTCGTGGACGGAGACAGATGGGCGTTCGGGCACGACGCCGGTGCGCCTGGATGCGTCCGCCGCGTACTGTTCGGCGTGCACGGCGGCGATCGCGCCGTCGGCCGTCGCCGTGACGACCTGCCGCAGATCCTTGGCGCGCAGGTCGCCGGCGGCGTAGACGCCGGGCACCGACGTTTCGAGCGTCATCGGATTGCAGATCACGTAGCCGTCGTCGTCGAGGCGTACGAAGCCGTCGACGATCGAGGTTTGCGGCACATAGCCGGCGAAGACGAAGACGCCGAAGGTGCCGTCGTCTTCGGGCTGCCAGTGGCGCCTGTCACCGGTGTGCGCATCGCGCAGCGTGGCTTCGACGAGGCCGTGTTCGCCGGCTTCGACGCCTTCGAGTTCGGTGTGGTAGAGGACGTCGATCTTCGGATCGTGCTTCGCGCGGTCGGCGACCTGCGCGTCGCAGGTGAAGTCGTCCTCGCGCACGAGCACGGTGACCTTGCGCGCGTAGCGGGTCAGGAACACCGATTCCTCGGCCGCCGCGAAGCCACCGCCGACGACGAGGACGTCGCGGCCGGTGAAGAACTCGCCGTCGCAGGTCGCGCAGGTGGCGACGCCACGTCCGGCGTATTCGCGTTCGCCGGCGAAACCGATGCGTCTGGGGGCGGCGCCCATCGCGAGCACGACGGCGAACGCGCGCACGTCGCCGCGCGTCGTGTGCACGAGTTTGACGCCGTCGTCGAGCACGTCGATGCCGGTCACGTCGGCCGTGCGCAGTTCGGCGCCGAAGTCCTGCGCCTGCCGGCGCATCGTCGTCGCGAGCGCGCGGCCGTTGGTCGTCAGGACGCCAGGGTAGTTGACGACTTCGTCGGTGATCGTGATCTGGCCGCCGAAGTCGTCCTTTTCGATGACGATCGTGCGGTAGCGCGCTCGTGCGAGGTACATCGCCGCCGTGAGCCCGGCCGGGCCGCCTCCGATGACGACGGCGTCGTAGAAGTCCTGTTCGGGGGTGCTCATCACAGCTCCCCGACGAGGTCGAGGCTCGGCTTGATCGTCTTGTCGCCGGGTTCCCATGTGGCCGGGCACACCTGATCGGTGTGCTCGTAGACGAATTGGGAGGCCTTGACGCGGCGCAGGATCTCAGCGGCGTCGCGGCCGACGTTCGACGAGATCACCTCATAGGCGACGACGCGTCCTTCGGGGTCGATGATGAAGTCGCCGCGTTCGGCCAGCCCGGTGTGCTCGTTGTAGGTGTCGAGGTCGCGTGCGAGCGCGCCGGTCGGGTCGGCGAGCATCGGGAAGGCGATCTTGCCGATCTTCTCGTTCGCGTCATGCCATGCCTTGTGCGTCCATTGGGTGTCGCACGAGACGGAGTAGATCTCGCAGCCGGCCTGCTTGAACGCGTCGTAGTGGTCGGCGAGGTCCTCGAGTTCGGTCGGACAGACGAAGGAGAAATCGGCGGGGTAGAAGAAGAGCAGCGACCAGTGGCCGAGCAGGTCGGATTTGCCCACTTGTCGGATGGCGTCGTTCTGGTAGGCCTGGAGGGTGAAGTCGATGACGTCGTGCTGCAGCAGTGTCATGATGGTTCCTTTCTGTTCTGTGTTGTACGTCTGTTCTGCGTTTATTCGTAGCGCGCGGTCGCGTTGAGCATGTCGAAGGCGGCGGGCAGCGCGTTGACGACGTCCATCGCGACGATTGGATGGCCGACCGATTGCGAGGCGTGCGTGTCCTCGTCGCCATCGGAGAACAACGCAGGTTCGTCCCAAGCGCGCTGGTCGCTGTGCGAGGCGAGCGCGGCGGCGAGTCCGTGCACGTAGGCGGCGCCGGCGACGATCTCGGCGGCGAGCGAGGGATCCGCGACGACCTCGTCGGCCTGCTGGGCGAGCATCGCGCCGGTGATGCCGGCGAGTACGTCTCCAGCGCCGGCGGTGGAGAGGAACGCGGGGGCACGTCCGCATACGAGCGTACGTGTCGCGCCGTCATCGTCGGCGCCGACGATGACGGTCATCGCGCCCTTGAGCAGCACGGTCGCACCGGTCAGTTCGCAGGCGCGGCGCGCGGCGGCCAGCGGTCGGGCGGACACGTCGGCGGGGTCACGCGCCTCGCCGAGGCGCGTGAGCAGCGCCGCCATCTCGCCGGCGTGCGGCGTGACGACGACATGCGCGGGCACATGCGCGGGCAGCAGGTCGAGCGCGCCGGCGTCGACGACGATCGGCGGCATCGCAAGCGCGGCGCGGCGCCCGTCCTCGTCGCCGTCGAGCGAGTAGTGGGCGAGAAGGGCTTTCGCGCGGGTCCGCTGCAGGTCCTTGTCGTCGCCGTGCACGCCGTCGGGGATGCCGCAGCCGACGACCCAGGACTGCACATGGCCTTTGCCGATGACGGCTTCGGGAAGCGCATGCAGCACGAGGTCCTGTGCGCGGTCAGGCCCCAGATAGCGCACCATGCCGATATTCGAACGCGCGGCGGCGCATGCGGACAGGACGGCGGCGCCCGGATAGGCGTCGGAGCCTGTGATCAGTCCGGCCACGCCGCGTTCGTATTTGGCGTCATCAAGGCGCGGGATGCGGATCGCGGACTGCGCGAAGGCGCGGTCGACGATCTCGACGTCCGGGTCGGCGGCGTCGACGTCAAAGCCGAAGTCGACGAGCGTGACGCGGCCGCACGCGTAGCAGGCGGGCGGCAGCATCGCACATGGCTTGAGCGCGCCGAACATCATCGTCACGTCGGCGGGAATGTACGCGCCGGGCAGTGTGCCGTCCCCGACGCCGACGCCGGATGGCGTGTCGATGGCGAGCACAAAGGGGAATTCGATGTCGAGCTCGTCGTCGGGTAGTGCGGGGCGCGGGGGCGCGCCGTGCGTGCCGACGACCTCGGCGATGGCCGCGGGAATGCCGTGCAGCGCGCCGTTGACGCCGATGCCGGTCATCGCGTCGATGATGATGTGCGCACGCGAGGTGAAGCGCACGGCCTGTTCGAGGCGTGCGCCGGCCTCGCCGGAGGAGAATCCGACGGGGGCTCCGGGGATGCTCGCGTTCGGGTCGAGCGTGAAGACGTGGCCGCCGGCTTTGCGGAATGCGGCGTACGCCTCGTCGTGCAGCGATCGGCCTACGGCGATCGCCGTCACGTTGAGTCCCTCGTCGGCGAGCATCGCGCCGCAGTACAGGCCGTCGCCGCCGTTGTCCCCGGCGCCGGCGAGCACGCATACGCGCAGCGTGTCCGCCTCCCATCCTTGTTCGTCGATGACGTCGAGCACGCGGTGCGCCGCGGCCGCGGCGGCCATGCGCATGAGCGGCACGCCGTCGTCGAGCAACGGGCGTTCGAGTGAGCGCACCGTCGCCACGTCGTAGGCGCATGAGCGCAGCACGTCGGTGCGTGGCCCATCCTCGGGTTCGATGTCCTGTGCGCTTGCCATGCCGGCGCCGCTCGTGCCGTGATCGTTCATCATCGGTCCTTTCCCCGCCTTCCCGCGACGTGCGAGCGCATGGCCGGGAAGGGACAACACATACGCCATCCACTCTAGTACCGCGCGCCGTGTGCGCCGCCGGCCGAACGCCGGAACGCGCCGTGGCACCGCTTCCTCTGACAACGATAACCAGCGCGCCGGCGCCGTCACGCTCCCTACAATGGCGGCAACGGCGCACGCCCCGCCCGCCGGGCGGCGTGCGCGACCGAACACGGGCGGCGTGACCGACCGCGATATGGAAAGGAACATCATCATGTGCAGTGCAGTTCGCTTCGTCGACGCCGAAGGCAACCTCTACTTCGGCCGCAACCTCGATTGGGAGTGCGGCTACGGCGAGAAGATCGTGTACACGCCGGCCGACTACGCCTACCAGCCGGCGTTCAACGCCGAGGACCGCAACCACGCCGTCATCGGCGTCGGCATCGTCGTCGACGACACGCCGCTCTACTTCGACTGCGCGAACGACGCCGGCCTGGCCGTCGCCGGACTCAACTTCCCCGGCTACGCGCAGTACGCCGAGGACAGCGTCAACTTCACGACGAACGTCGCCGCCTACGAGTTCCCGCTGTGGGTGGCGCGCAGCTTCACGAGCGTCGACGAGGTCGCCGAGGCGCTCAAGAACGTGACGATCGTCGCCAAGCAGATCAACGACCAGTACCCGGTCGCGATGCTGCACTGGATCATCGGCGACGCGACGCGCAGCATCGTCGTCGAATACACCGCCAGCGGCATGCACGTCTATGACAACGACATCGACGTCATGACGAACCAGCCAGAGTTCCCGGTGCACCGCGCCAACCTCATCAACTACATCAACTGCACGCCGACGATGGTCAAGCCCGTCAAGTGGGCAGGCGCCGAACTCAAGCCGTGGGGCGCGGGACTGAGCGCACATGGCCTGCCGGGCGACCCGAACTCGATGTCCCGCTTCGTGCGCATCGCCTACGCGAACGCGCACTATCCGGACAAGCAGGGCGAGAAGGACAACGTCACGCGCCTGTTCAAGACGCTGTCGAGCGCCGCGATGATCGAAGGCATGAGCGCGATGGCCGACGGCCAGTTCGAGAAGACGATGTTCACGAGCGGCTATTCGGCGAAGACGAAGACCTACTACATGGCCACCTACGACGACCCGACAATTGTGGCGACGCCGGTGAGCGACTTCGACGCGACGAGCAACAAGCTGCAGACCAAGTGAACCGACGCGGGGCCCGACGGCCCCGCCATGTACCATCATCATGCCCATGGCGAAAACCGCATGACATGCGCGTTTCGACATGGGCATGATGCGATGGTCTGTCGTATTATACGGACGTCGTAAGCCCGTTTCGTCCATGCGCCCGCACGTCGCGCGGCCATGGAGGCGGGATCCGCCCCGACAGCCGGACAGGAGGCATGCAGTGTTCGAGGAACTGCACAAGAAAATGAACCATTTCTGGAACGACGACCGTACCCTGGCCCAGACCGACCCGGAGTACATCGAGATGTTCTCCCGATTCGCCTACGACGAGGTTGTGCACGAGCGCGAGGCGAACGACCCGAAACTGGGGGAGGCCGACCGGTGCCTCGCGGTCATCGCCGCGATCATCGGCGCGCAGGGCATGGACGCCTTCGAGATGATGCTGCCGGTCGCCTATCGCACCGGCGTCACGTCTCTGCAGCTCAAGGAGGTCATCTACCAGGCGACGCCCTACGCCGGATTCGCCCATGCGCTGCCCTACCTGAGGAAGGTCAACGACTTCCTCAACGCCGAGAACGTCGCGATGCCGCTGCCCGCGCAGAACACCGTCGCCGCCGACGGACGCATGGACGCAGGCGAGCAAATCGAGATGCGGCTGTTCGGGGACATGATGAAGGACTTCCCGCGCAAAGGACCCGAGGACACGCGTCACATCAACGCATGGCTCACCAAGGACTGCTTCGGCGGCTACTACACGCGCGGCGGCCTGACGTTGGCGCAACGCGAAATGGTCACGTTCTGCCTGCTCATCGGCCAGGGAGGCTGCGAGGCGCAGGAACGCGCGCACATCCAGGCCAACCTGCGGCTGGGCAACGACGAGCATTTCCTCATCGCCGTCGTCTCGCAGTGCCTGCCGTACATCGGCTACCCGCGCGCGCTCAACGCGATCGCCTGCATCCGCGCCGCGCTCGGCGAACGCGAGACCGGCCTCTACGCAGACATGACCGCGGGCAACGGCGAGGCGTGACGCACGCCAACGCCAACGACGACGTCAGCAACGACGAGAACGAGAAAAGGACGAGGACATGAAGGACAACGAGGAGAAGGACATCGCCGTGAAGGACGACGCCGATAAGCACACCGCCACGCCGGCGACGGGCGTGGGCGTCAGCGCGCAGCAGGAACGCAAGCACGAGGGCGCGGCCGTCAAGGCCGCCCTCGCCGCGAACATCGGCGTCGCCATCGCCAAGCTCGGCGCGTTCCTCTTCACACGCTCGTCGTCGATGCTGTCGGAATCGGTGCATTCGATCGCCGACTGTTCGAACGAGATCGTGCTGATGGCCGGCGACCGCGTCGCCAGAAGACGGCGCAAGAACGCGCAACACCCCTTCGGCTGGTACCGCGTCAAATACCTCGCGTCCTTCGTCGTCGCCACGCTGCTGTTCTTCGTGGGTGGCTTCTTCTCGACGAGCGAGGCGCTCAAGAAGGTCGGCGCCGTGCTCGAGGACCCCGCCATCCGCGCCGCCAACCGCGGCGAACTCGTCGTCGCGCTCGTCGTCGTCATCATCTCCGCATGTCTCGAAGGCTACGGCCTGCACCAGTCGATCAAGGAATCGAACGAACGCATGCGACATACCGGCATGCCGCACATGGGCATCTACAGATTCTGGCGCGTGACGAAATCCGCTGACCTTGCCTCGGTCATCATGGAGGACACGCTCGCGCTCATCGGCCTCGCCTTCGCGTTCCTCGGCATTGGCCTGGCGATCGCCACCGGCGACGAGCTCTATGACGCGCTCGGCGGCATGTGCGTCGGCGTCGTCCTCATCGTCGGCTCGCTGCTGCTCGCCTACAAGGCGGGCTCGCTGCTCATCGGCGAATCGGTCAGCCCGCTGACGCAGGAACGCATCATCAAGGCCGTCGAAGGCACCGAAGGCGTCGAGGATCTCATCAACATGCAGTCCGTGCACATGTCCGAGGACAACATCCTGCTGTGCCTCAAGGTGCAGACCTCCAAACTCGACCGCGACTACGACGTGGACACCGTCAACAAGATCGAACGGTCGGTGCGCGAGTCGATGCCGTGGTACAACTGGGAGATCTACGTCGAACCGGACATCATGCGCGCCTCGCAGGCCGGCACGCCTGACGAGCCGGTCGACATCGACTGACTGCAACAACCGACACGACACAAAGGGCCGCGTCTTGCGGAACACGGATCGGGAATCCCGATCCCGGATGTTCCACAAGGCGCGGCCCTTTGATTATGTGATTATGCGAGGGAATTGGTTGGGCTCTGCGAGGAGAGAGGCGCGGAGCGCAGCGTCACTCCTCGGCGACGAGCTCGAGGTAGGAGTCGTTCCACAGGTCCTCGTCGCCGTCGGGCATGAGCAGCACGCGTTCGGGACGCAGCGCCTCGACGGCGCCCTCGTCGTGGGTGACGAGCACGATCGCGCCCTCGTACTTGGAGATCGCCTTGAGGATCTCGGCGCGCGAGGCGGGGTCGAGGTTGTTCGTCGGCTCGTCGAGCAGCAGCACGTTCGCGCGCGACGTGACGAGCGTGGCGAGCGCGAGCCTCGTCTTCTCGCCGCCGGAGAGCACGCGCGCCGGCTTGAACGCGTCGTCGCCGGAGAACAGGAACGAGCCGAGAATCGAACGCGCCTGCGTGTCGGTGAGCTCCGGGGCCACATGCTGCAGGTTTTCGAGGACCGTCATGTCCAGTTCGAGCGTGTCGTGCTCCTGGGCGAAATAGCCAATCTTCGCGCCGTGGCCGTATTCGACGACGCCGGTGTCCGGCTCGTCGAGATGGGCAAGCAGACGCAGCGTCGTCGTCTTGCCGGCGCCGTTGTAGCCGAGGATGACGACGCGCGAGCCCTTGTCGATCGCGAGGTCGACGCCGGCGAACACGATGTTGTCGCCGAAGGACTTCGAGATGTCCTTCGCCATGATCGGCGTGCGTCCGCACGGCGCCGGATCGGGGAAGCGGATGTCGGCGACCTTCTCCTTCTTCTGCTCGCCGCTCGTCTCGCTGAGCAGGCGTTCGGCGCGGCGCATCATGTTCTGCGCGGCCACGGCCTTCGTCGCCTTGGCGTGCAGGCGGATGCCCTGCTGCATGAGCCGCTCCGCCTTCTTCTCGGCGACCTCGCGTTCGCGGCGGCGGCGTTCCTCGTCGACGGCGCGTTGGTGCAGGTACGCCTTGTATCCGAGCGAATACATGTCGATCTGCGCGAGCTGTGCGTCGAGATGCCACACCTTGTTGACGACCTCGTCGAGCAGTTCGACCGAGTGGGAGATGACGAGGAAGCCGCCCTCGTACTTCTTGAGGAAGCCGCGCAGCCATTCGATCGAATCGGCGTCCAGATGGTTCGTCGGCTCGTCGAGGATGAGCGTGTCCGCGTCGGAGAACAGGATGCGCGCCAGCTCGATGCGGCGGCGCTGGCCGCCCGAGAGCGTGCCGAGAGGACGTTCCATGACGTCCTGCGGCAGCCCCAGACTCGCCGCCATCGCCTGCGCCTCGGATTGCGCTGCGTAGCCGCCGGCCTTCTCGAAGTCTTGCATCGCCTTGTCGTAGCGGTTCATCGCCTTCGTCATCACGTCCGGGTCCGGGTCGGTCATCTCCTTCTCGGCCTTGCGGATGCGCCGGATGATCGTCGCGATGTCGCGCGCGCTCATCATGCGGTCGAGCGCCGACTGCTCCGGGTCGTCGGCGTGCGTGTCCTGCGGCAGATAGCCGAGCTTGCCGGACACGCGCACGGTGCCGGCCGTTGGCAGCAGTTCGCCGGTGATCGTGCGCGTCAGCGTCGTCTTGCCGGCGCCGTTGCGTCCCACGAGGCCGATTTTGTCGCCCTTGGCGACGTGGAAGCTCGTCGGATGCAGCAGCGTGCGCGCGCCGATCTGAATCTCCAGTCCCTGTACTTCGATTGCCATTGATTCACCGTCTCCCGACCGTAGAAGTCCCTAGATGTTCGTGTTCGTCTGATTGTTCGTCCGATGTCCGTCGGCGCGCCGCATGCACATGAACCGCGCGCACCATCATGAACCGCGCGCACCATCATAAACGCGGCCATGAACGCGCCGCGCGCCGTCCGGTCCGGCGTTTAGTCGAAGTCGGACATGTCCACGCGTTCGCGGTAGACGGCGATCAGGTCGTCGAGCGTCTTCGCCGCGTAGGCCGGCGACGTGCTCGGCAGTGCCGTGGCCGGCAGGTCGATGCCGTCGGCGAGCAGCATCGGCCGGCAGTAGCGTTCGTACAGGCCCGCGGCCTTCGCACCGCACGGGTAGATGTGCCGGATCTGCGATCCGCGCACGATCGGTGTCAGGTCGCTCGGCACGACGTCGCGGATTGACGCGTCGGACGCCCCGAGGATCTCGCACGATTCGACGGTGTCCCACAGCGCGAAACGGTGCCTGAGCGCGAACGCGCGGCGCGACTCCACGCTCGTGCCCACCCTGTCCGACGGATCGGACGGGTCGGCGAACAACGCGTCCATGATCGGCCAGAAACGGTTGCGCGGATGCATGTAGAAGAACCCGGCCTCACGCGACTTCGGACTGGCCATCGTGCCGAGGAAGAGGATGCGCGAACGCGCGTCGAACAGCGGCGGGAAGCCGTGTTCGACGCGCGTCCAGCGGCCGTCGGCGCCCTTCGCGCTCACCGTCCGTCGTCCTTGTTCGCGGCGGTGTGTGCGGCATCGTCGGCATGCGCGTCCACGGTGTCGGCATCGTCGTCGGCGCGCAGGTCCTCGACGTGCGGCGCGTCCAGCGAACGCATCGCCTCGCGCTGCGCCTTCGTCGGCTCCTGCCTGCGCGGCTCGATCGTGCCGAGCCTGCCGGAGACGCGCTTCCACGGCACGTACATGAACACGGCCGTCACGGCGGCGAGCGCGATGATGACGACGGCCGTGAACTTCGAGACGTCCATCAGATGGATCGCGATGCCGACGACCGACCACAGCGAAACGAGGCCGAAGACCCAGTCGTCGAAGCGGAAGCGCGCGAGGCAAGCGGCGGCGAGCAGCGCGAGCGCGAGCACGATCGTGGCGACGGACTGGGCCGTGCCGCTCATCGCGCCGTCCTTCGAGACGTAGTAGGTGACGGCGCGCGCAATGTCGACGAGCGTCTCGACGACGAGCCACGACCCCCACAGCGAGAACGGCGCCCATCCCCACACGCTCGCGTCGTCGCGCCGGGAGAGGAACCACAGCACCCATACGAGCGCCGTCTGCACGACGATGAGCGTGACCGAGGCGGGGTAGTTCTTGAAGGCCCACGCGAACACCCAGCCGACGCCGACGAGGCAGGCGGCCGTGAACAGCGCGCCGAGCATCGTGAAGCGCGCGCGGCCGAGCCGTTTTGCGTGCCGGCGTCCGTTGCCGACACGCACGAGCCACACGGCGAGCAGCAGGTAGACGGGGATCCAGATGAGCTGCACGTAGCGCGGCGCCGAGAACCACGAGTGCACGCGCTGGCGAGCGTCGTTCATGTCCACGTGCACAAGGACGCCGGCCTGCGCGAGCGCCATGACGACAATGAGCGCGGCGAAGGAGGCCCATGCGACGATCATTTCGACGTCGCGTTCGCGCGCCCTCGTGCCGGCCTGCGCGTCCTTGCCGCGCCCCGCCTTGCGCGGAGGTGCGGCCTTGTCCACTGCGTGCGGCGCGCCGTCGTGCGTATTGCCGTTGTCTGCCATGTTCGCTCTCCTTACGTTTCGTTCCCTGCGCATCGCGTCGCGGTCGGCGCGGTGGCGCGCGGCCGCCTGCGCGGATGCTTGGATGATCGATGATCGATGACTACCAGCGTAGGCGAAGTGAGTGCGCCGACGTGCGTCGCGGCGCCGATTTTCGCCGTGCGGGCGAATATGCGCCGCGTGCGGCGCGCCGTCGGACCCCGATGCGGAGATTTCGAACAGGTGTTCGATTTTTCCGCCGCGATGCGCTATCCTTGTGTTGCCTGTGCCACCCATGTTGCCCGCGCGTCCGCGGGACGGGGCGCACGGACGGCCACACGGAATCGAAAGGCGGTATCCATTGGCAGCAGAACATGAAGCACACGCGTCGCGCGCGGTCCTCGAACGCGTCATGTCGAGCGACACCTTCCTGAGCCGCGAGCTGGCGAAGGCGCCGCTGCGCGAGGAGCACGGTTCGCTCATCGCGGACATCGGCCATCTGCCGAACGACCTCAAGATCGTCATCCAGGGCGCGCGTGAGCACAACCTCAAGAATGCGGACCTCGAATTCCCGCGCAACCGCATGGTCGTCTTCACCGGCCTGTCCGGATCGGGCAAGTCGTCGATGGCCTTCGACACGCTGTTTGCCGAGGGACAGCGCCGCTACGTCGAATCGCTGTCCGCCTACGCGCGCCAGTTCCTCGGCCAGATGGACAAGCCCGACGTCGACTTCATCGAGGGCCTGAGCCCGGCCGTCTCGATCGACCAGAAGACGACGAACCGCAACCCGCGTTCGACGGTCGGCACGATCACCGAGATCTACGACTACCTGCGTCTGCTCTTCGCGCGCACCGGCGTCCCGCACTGCCCGGTGTGCGGGGCCGAGGTGAGCGCGCAGACGCCGCAGCAGATGGTCGACCGTCTGCTCGCCAACCCCGAGGGCACGCGCTTCCAGATCCTCGCGCCGGTCGTGCGCGGCCGCAAGGGCGAGTTCGAGGACCTGCTCGAACTGCTGCGCGGCGACGGCTACGCCCGCGCGCTCGTCGACGGGCAGATGCGCCAGCTGTCCGATGAGATCAGCCTAGCCAAGCAGAAGAAGCACACGATCGAGGTCGTCGTCGACCGTCTCGTCGTGCGCGACGGCATCCGCCAGCGCCTCACCGACTCCGTCGAGACGGCGCTGCGCCTGGCGAAGGGGATCATGGTCGCCGACTTCGTCGACCGCGACGCCGACGCCTCCGACCGGCGCGTCCCCTTCTCCGAGCACATGGCCTGCCCCAACGGCCACACGCTCGAACTCGACGAGATCGAGCCGCGCACCTTCTCCTTCAACGCGCCCTACGGCGCCTGCCCCGAATGCACGGGCCTGGGCTTCAGCCTCGCGATCGACCCCGAACTCGTCGTGCCCGACCCGGACAAGACGCTCAACGAGGGCGCGATCGAGCCGTGGATGATGACGAAGTCCACCGGCGACTACTATCGCCATGTGCTCGAAGGTCTCGGCTCCGAACTCGGCTTCGACCTGGACACGCCGTGGAAGGACCTGCCCGAGGAGACGCGCCAGGCGATCATGTACGGCAAAGACTTCAAGGTCACCGTCTCGTACCGCAACCGCTGGGGGCGCATGCGCGAATACTCGACCGGCTTCGAAGGCGTCGTGCGTTCGCTGATGCGCCGCCACGAGGAGACCGACTCCGAGCAGCGCAAACAGTACTACGAGTCGTACATGCGCGAGGTGCCGTGCGCCGCCTGCCACGGCAAGCGCCTCAAGCCCGAGGTCCTCGCCGTGACCGTCGACGGCCGCTCGATCGCCGACGTGTGCGACATGCCGGCCGAACGCAGCCTCGCATGGATCAACGAGCTCGACCTGACGGGCCCCGCCGCGCACATCGCCGGCGAGGTCGTCAAGGAGATCCGCGCGCGCCTCGGCTTCCTCAATGACGTCGGCCTCAACTACCTGACGCTCTCGCGCGCCGCGAAGACGCTGTCGGGCGGCGAGGCGCAGCGCATCCGCCTCGCCACGCAGATCGGCTCGGGCCTCGTCGGCGTCATGTACGTGCTCGACGAGCCGTCGATCGGCCTGCACCAGCGTGACAACGCCCGCCTGATCGACACGCTGCACCATCTGCGCGACCTGGGCAACACGCTCATCGTCGTCGAACACGACGAGGACACGATCCGTTCGGCCGACTGGCTCGTCGACATCGGCCCGGGCGCCGGCGAACACGGCGGCGAGGTCGTCTACTCGGGACCCGCCGACCATCTCGTCGACGCGAAGCGCTCGATCACCGGCGACTACATCGCCGGGCGGCGCAGGATCGAGGTGCCCGCCAAGCGGCGCAAGCCGAAGAAGTCGCGCAGGCTGCGCGTCGTCGACGCCCGCGAGAACAACCTCAAGGACATCACCGTCGACTTCCCGCTCGGCGTCATGACCTGCGTGACCGGCGTGTCCGGATCGGGCAAGTCGACGCTCGTCAACCAGATCCTGTATCCGGTGCTCGCCGACCGGCTCAACGGCGCGAGGATCGTGCCCGGCAAGCACACGCGCGTCGAAGGCGTCGACCAGTGCGACAAGGTCATCCACGTCGACCAGAACCCGATCGGGCGCACGCCGCGCTCCAACCCGGCCACCTACACCGGCGTGTGGGACAAGATCCGCGCGCTGTTCGCGAAGACGCCCGAGGCACAGGTGCGCGGCTACGGACCGGGACGCTTCTCGTTCAACGTCAAGGGTGGCCGCTGCGAGGCGTGCCACGGCGACGGCACGCTCAAGATCGAGATGAACTTCCTGCCGGACGTCTACGTCGACTGCGAGGAATGCCACGGCAAGCGCTACAACCGCGAGACGCTCGAGGTCAAGTACAACGGCAAGTCGGTCGCCGACGTGCTCGACATGCCGATCAGCGAGGCCGCCGAGTTCTTCAAGGCCTACCCGGCGATCTCGCGCTACCTTGACACGCTCGTGCAGGTCGGACTGGGCTACATCCGCCTCGGCCAGCCCGCCACGACGCTGTCGGGCGGCGAGTCGCAGCGCGTCAAGCTCGCCACCGAGCTGCAGCGCCGGAGCACTGGCAAGACCGTCTACATCCTCGACGAGCCGACGACCGGCCTGCACTTCGAGGACGTCAACAAGCTCCTCGTCGTGCTGCAGGGGCTCGTCGACAAGGGCAACACCGTCATCGTCATCGAACACAACCTCGACGTCGTCAAGTCGAGCGACTGGATCATCGACCTCGGCCCCGAGGGCGGCGAAGGCGGCGGCACGATCGTCGCCGAGGGCACACCGGAGCACATCGTCGAGTGCGACGAATCGTGGACCGGCAAGTTCCTCGAACCGCTGCTCGGCTAGCTGACGCCGTTTGCCGGCGTCAGCTAGCCGAGCAGCGGCGTCATCATGGACGTCCACCGAAAGCATGGACGCTAATCGAAGGTCATCGTGAAGGTCATCCCGTGAACGTCATCGTGGAAAGGCAGGGGAGATGAGCGTATTCGAACGGCATGCGCCGGGCACCTGGCATGCGATCGCGCGCGACCTGGCCGCGTCCGGCGCAACGGACGCGGCGGCTGCGGCGGCTGCGGGCCCGGGCGTCAACGCGAACGGCGCGCCGCTGCTCGGCGACAGCCGTGACCTGTTCCGCCCGAAGACCTCGGACATCCCCGCGCAGCCGGGCGTCTACAAATGGCGCGACGGCGAGGGGCGCGTCATCTACGTGGGCAAGGCGAAGAACCTGCGCAACCGGCTGACCAACTATTTCCAGCCGCTGGCGCAGCTCCACCCGCGCACGCAGACGATGGTGCTCACGGCACGCTCGCTCGAATGGACCGTCGTCGGCACCGAGATCGAGGCGCTCACGCTCGAATACACGTGGATCAAGGAGTTCGACCCGCGCTTCAACGTCGTGTTCCGCGACGACAAGACCTACCCATATCTGGCGATCTCGGCCGGGGAGGAATACCCGCGCGTGTGGATCACGCGCAGCCGCAAGCGCCGCGACACCCGCTACTTCGGCCCCTACGCGAAGGTGTGGGACCTGCGCAAGAGCCTCGATCGGCTGCTGCGCGCGTTCCCGGTGCGCACCTGCACGCCGTCCGTGTTCCGCAAGGCGCAGCTGACCGAACGGCCCTGCCTGCTCGCGTCGATCGGCAAATGCTCGGCGCCATGCGTCGGCAGGATCGCGCCGCAGGAGCACCGGCGCATGTGCGAGCAGCTCGTCGGCGTGCTCACCGGACGCATCGGACGCTCGTACATCGCCCAGCTCACCGCGCAGATGAAGGAGGCGAGCGCCGAGCTCGACTTCGAACGCGCCGCGCGGCTGCGCGACGACATCCACATGCTGTCGAGCGTCGTCGAGCAGAACTCCGTCGTCCTCGACCAGGACGTGGACGCCGACGTCTTCGGTTTCGCCACCGACGAGCTCGAGGCGTCGGTGCACGCCTTCTTCGTGCGCGCCGGCACGATTCGCGGCGAACGCAACTGGAGCGTCGAACGTTGCGAGGACGTCGGGGACGACGAGATCATCGCCGACCTGCTCGTGCGCGTCTACGCCGACCTCGTCGGCGACGGCACAGGCGAAAGCGGGCAGGGCGCGAAGGTCGTCGTCAACGAGGAGCGCAACGCCGTCGCCGCCTCGCAGCGTTTCCGCGCGACCGATCCGACGGCGCGCGCGCAGGCGACGCGCGAACGCAACGAACGGCTCGAACAGACCGGACGCGCCGACCTGCTCGCGCCGATCGCGCCCGTGCCCAGGCAGATCCTCGTGCCGGTCGAACCGTCGCGCCGCGAGGAGCTCGAGATGTGGCTGTCGCGGCTGCGCGGGGGAGCCGTCTCGATCGACGTGCCGCAGCGCGGCGCGAAACGCCAGCTGCTCGAACGCGCGGACCAGAACGCGCAGCAGGCGCTCCAGCGCAGCAAGATGAGCCGCATCAGCGACATCGGCGCGCGCACCGAGGCGATGAACGAGGTCGCCGAGGCGCTCGGGCTCGACCAGGCGCCGCTGCGCATCGAATGCTACGACATCTCGAACACGGTCGGCGGCTCCTATCAGGTCGCGTCGATGGTCGTGTTCGAGGACGGCGTCGCGAAGAAGTCCGAATACCGGCGCTTCGCGATCCGCGGCGAGGACGGCTCCGGCGCGCTCGACGACCTCTCGGCGCTGCGCGAGACGCTCACGCGCCGCTTCCGGCACGGCAACATCGCCGGCGACAGCGGCGACAGCATCGACGACGAGCGCCGCGCGGCCCGTGCGATGCGCGACGGCGTGGCGCATGCGACGGATGACACGGGCGTCGCGGATGACGCGGTCGAGGCAGACAATGCGGGCGCGGAGCTGATCGTGCAGCAGAACACCGACCGGCGCCGCTTCGCCTACAAGCCGAACCTCGTCGTCGTCGACGGCGGCAGGCCGCAGGTCATGGCCGCCGCGCAGGCCCTCGCCGACTGCGGCGTCGACGACGTGGCCGTGTGCGGACTTGCGAAACGCCTCGAGGAGGTGTGGGTGCCCGACGACGACTATCCGATCATCCTGCGGCGCGCCTCGGAGGGCATGTACCTGCTGCAGCGCGTGCGCGACGAATCGCACCGTTTCGCGATCGACTACCATCGACGTTCGCGCCGCAAGGGCGCGCTGCGTTCGGCGCTCGACGGCATCCCCGGCGTGGGACCGGCGTTCCAGAAGCGGCTGCTCGCGCATTTCGGATCAGTGCGCGCGATGCGCGAGGCGAGCGTCGAAGCGCTCGAGGAGGTCAAAGGCATCGGCTCCGCGAAGGCACAGCGCATCTGGCAGGCGCTGCATGCCAATGCCGAGCCCGGCGTCGGCGACGACGGCGCGTCGGACGATGCATGAGCGCCGCCCGACGGTACCTCATCACGGTCGTGCATCGCGCCGGTCGTGCGGTACGCTGGTGGCAGACCAAGCCGGAGCCATGCCGGCGACCATGTCAGGAGGTTGCATGAACAACGGACCACGGCGGTGCGCCGTCCTCGGCAAGCCCATCGCCCATTCGCTCTCGCCGGTGCTCCACGAGGCGGCCTACCGCGCGCTCGGACTGGACGGCTGGAGCTACGGGCGCATCGAGATGGACGAGGAGGGGCTCGCCGGTTTCCTCGGCTCGCTCGACGCCGGCTGGGCCGGGCTGAGCCTGACGATGCCGCTCAAACGCACGATCCAGCCCTACGGCACGCCGTCGAACCTGTGGGCGCGCGAACTCGGCGTCGCGAACACGGCGGTCTTCGCCGGCGGCTCGACGCGCCTGTACAACACCGACGTCTACGGCATCGCCCGCGCCTTCGCGCATGCGGCCAACAAGGAAGGCGTCACGCCGTCGGCGAACCGCTCGGCGGTCGTCCTCGGCAACGGCAATACGGCCACGTCCGCCCTCGCGGCGTGTGCGATGATGGGCGACGTGGCCGGCGTGACCGTCGCCGCGCGCCATCCGGAACGCAACGCCGCCCTCGCCGAGATCGGCGCACGCCACGGCATCGACGTGACGACGGTCGCGCTCGACGACGCACGGCTGCCGCGGCTGCTCGCCGGCGCCGACCTCGTCGTCAACACGATCCCCGCGCACGGCGCGGACACCGTCGCGAACCGCCTGTCCGAGGCCGGCGAAAGCGTGCATGGGATGCTGCTCGACGTGGTTTACGATCCGCGGCCCACCGAACTGATGCGCATGTGGGGACGTCTGGGCGGCGTCGCGCTCGGCGGCGAGGAGATGCTACTGTATCAAGCGGTGGCCCAGGTGCTGCTCATGACCGGACTCGCCGCGGACGGGGACTTCGACGCCGTCGGTGCGCAGCCGGTGCATGACACGCTCGAGAAGGCCATGAGAGAGGCATTGGAGGAGGCACTGTGAGTCAAGGCAACGAGACGGCGACGCACGGGGACGGACAGCAGGGGCACATCGCAGGCCCCGCCGAGGGATTCGAGGTCATGCTCATCACCGGCATGTCCGGGGCGGGCAGGTCGCACGCCGCGCACAGCATCGAGGACATGGGCTGGTATGTCGTCGACAACATGCCGCCGCAGCTCATGGTGCCGATGGTCGACATGATGACCGCGTCCAAAAGCGGCGTGCACAAGCTCGCCGCCGTCATCGACGTGCGTTCCCGCGACTACTTCACCGACCTGTCCGCGATGCTCAGTCATCTCGACGACCTCGGCGTCAAGACGCGCATCCTGTTCCTCGACGCCGACGACGAGGTGCTCATCAAGCGCTTCGAGGCGGTGCGCCGCCCGCATCCGCTGCAGCGCAACGGCCGGCTCATCGACGGCATCCGCGAGGAGCGTGAGATGCTCGAGAACCTCGAGGAGCGCGCGGACATCGTCATCGACACCTCCCATCTGAGCATCCACCAGCTGTCGACGAAGCTGTACAACGCGCTCATGGGCTCGGGGCCGACGACCGTCTCGGTGCATATCTTCAGCTTCGGCTTCAAATACGGCATCCCGATCGACGCCGACTTCGTGGCCGACGTGCGTTTCCTGCCGAACCCGTACTGGGTGCCCGAGCTGCGCGGACTCAACGGCCGCGACGAGCCGGTGAGCGACTACGTGCTGCGCAGCAAGGGGGCGACCGATTTCCTCGACGCGTACGAGAAGGCGATCGAGATCGCCGTGGAGGGCTACGCGCAGGAGGACAAGCACTACGTGACGATCGCTATCGGCTGCACCGGAGGCCAGCACCGCTCCGTCGCGATGAGCGAGGCGCTGGCGGAGCGTCTGCGCGCGCACGGGCTCAACGTGAGCGTGTCCGCGCGCGAGCTCGACCGCCACCAGTCCTGACCCGTTGCGGCGCCCGCGCGACACGCGGAGAAACAAGCACAATTCCAACGGTTTGTCAAATGCGATTCCACATTCGTCGTTGTCCAAGACCTTCGGTATCACGGAATCTCGGTGGTCACTTGCGACACGCCGTATCGATCACGATAAACACAACAGGAGGATCCTTTGGCTCTTCTCGATGAAGTCAAACGTGAGCTGTCCGAAATCGACGGGGAGATGGTCCTCGCGCAGAAGGCGCAGGTGACCTCGATGCTCCGTTTCGGAGGCGGCCTTCGCAAAAGCGATCGAAACATCATCGTTCAGGCGCAGTTCGACTCGCTCGACGCGGCCCAGTGGCTCCAGCGGGCGATTAAGAACCTCTACGGCCACGACGCAATGCTGACGGCCGTCGAACGCCAGACGCCGACCGGCCCGGTGCGGCGCTACATGGTCATCGTCGAACGCGGCGGCGTCGCCCTCGCACTGCAGACCGGCCTGCTCGACCGGCGCAAGCATCAGGTCGTCGCAGGCCTGCCGCAGGAGCTCACGGCCGGCAACATCGCGCAGATCAAGGCGATCTGGCGCGGCGCGTTCCTCGCGCACGGCGGCCTGTCCGATCCGGGCAAGGCCAGCTATCTCGAGATCATCTGCCCGACCGATGAGACCGCGCTGGCGCTCACGAGCGCCGCACGCCGCCTCGGCATCAGCGCCAAGCCGCGCCAGCTGCGCAGCTCGCGCCGCGTCACGCTCAAGGACCCCGACGCGATCGAACGCATGCTCAACCTGATGGGCGCGCCGCGCTCGGCGCGCGAATGGACAGGCAAGCGCTCCGACGGCGAGGCCCGAGGCAAGGCGAACCGTCTGGCCAACTTCGACGACGCGAACATGCGCCGCAGCGCGAAGGCCGCGGCCGAGGCGTGCGAGAAGGTGCGCCGCGCCTTCGAGATCCTCGGTGACGACGTGCCGGAGAACCTGCGCGCCGCCGGCCAGCTGCGCCTCGACCACGACGACGCGAGCCTCGAGGAGCTCGGACGCCTCGCCGAGCCGCCGATCACGAAGGACGCGGTTGCCGGACGCATCCGTCGCCTGCTGCAGCTTGCGGACAAGGTCGCCAAGGCGTCCCAGGAGAACGACGCCGAGGCCTGAGGCCTCGGTCCCCGGGGCCGGCAGGGCCCCGCAGATCTGTGGACAGGCGCGGCGACGCTCTCGGCGAAGGCATCGCCTGTTCGTTTTTGGCTGTATGATGCGTAACTGGCGGATCATGCAGCCGTTCCCCGTCAACCCCGGCGGCGAGAAAGGAAAATCCATATGAAGACACTCAAGGATCTTGGAGATCTCAAGGGCAAGCGCGTCCTCGTCCGCGCTGATTTCAATGTGCCGCTCGATGGCACGACCATCACCGACGACGGTCGCATCAAGGCCGCGCTGCCCACGATCGAGCAGCTGCGCAAGGACGGCGCGAAGGTCATCCTCATGGCTCATCTGGGCCGCCCGAAGGGCAAGGTCGTCCCGGAGCTCTCCCTCGCGCCGGTCGCCGCGCGCCTGAGCGAGCTGCTCGGCGTGCCGGTCGTCCTCGCGAAGGACACCTACGGCCCGGACGCGCAGGAGAAGGTCGCCGCGATGAAGGACGGCGACGTCGTGCTGCTCGAGAACGTCCGCTTCAACCCGGAGGAGACGAGCAAGGACGAGGCCGAGCGTTCCGCGTACGCGAAGAAGATCGCCGCCCTCGGCGACGTCTTCGTCTCCGACGGCTTCGGCGTCGTGCACCGCGCGCAGGGCTCCAACTACGACGTCGCGGCCGATCTGCCGGCCGCCGCTGGCCTGCTCGTGGAGAAGGAGGTCAAGGCGCTGTCCAAGGCGACCGAGGACCCGGAGCGTCCATTCACCGTCGTGCTCGGTGGTTCGAAGGTCTCCGACAAGCTCGGCGTCATTGAGAACCTCCTCGACAAGGCCGATCGTCTCGTCATCGGCGGCGGCATGGTGTTCACGTTCCTCAAGGCCAAGGGCTACGAGGTCGGCACCTCGCTGCTCGAGGAGGACCAGATCGAGAAGGTCAAGGGCTACATCGAGACGGCCGAGAAGAACGGCGTCGAGCTCGTCCTTCCGATCGACATCGTCGTCAACAAGGGCTTCCCGGCGGGCGACACCCCGATCGACCCGGAGGTCGTCCCGGCCGACCAGATCCCGTCCGACATGATGGGCCTCGACATCGGCCCGGAGTCCTGCAAGCTCTTCCATGACAAGATCGTCGATTCCAAGACGGTCGTGTGGAACGGCCCGATGGGCGTGTTCGAGATCCCGCAGTTCGCCAACGGCACCCGCGCGGTCGCCCAGGCGCTCGTCGACGCGACGGCTAACGGCGCGTTCACGATCGTCGGCGGCGGCGACTCCGCGGCCGCGGTGCGCAACCTCGGCTTCCCGGAGGACGGCTTCTCGCACATCTCGACCGGCGGCGGCGCCTCTCTCGAATTCCTCGAGGGCAAGGAGCTCCCGGGCCTCAAGGTCCTCGACTGACACATTCCGCCGCGAGCGACCCGATACACCAAGGCGCGCACCGTCCGGTACACGGCGGTGCGCGCCGCGCGTTCCATCCGCAGACCCAAGTCCTAGGGAATCCATATGGCATCAGCACGCATTCCGATGGTGGCCGGTAACTGGAAGATGAACTTCGATCATCTTGAGGCGACCGCCTTCGTCCAGCAATTCGCGAGAAACCTCAAATCCCGCCGTTTCGACTTCTCGAAATGCGAGGTGGCGCTGTTCCCGGCCTTCACGGCGCTGCGCAGCGTCCAGGTGCTCGTCGACGCCGACAACCTCAGGATCCGCTACGGGGCGCAGACCGTCTCCGTCACATCCCAGGGCGCCTTCACCGGCGACGTCTCCGCGGACATGCTCGCCCGGCTCGGCTGCAGCTACGTCATCGTCGGGCATTCCGAACGCCGCAAATACCATCCCGAGGACGACGCGAACATCGTCGACCAGGTGCGCGCCGTCCTCGCCGCCGGCATGCAGCCGATCCTGTGCGTCGGCGAAAGCCTCGAGGAGCGTCGCAAGGGCATCGAGCTCGACTTCGCCGTCGGCCAGGTGCACGACGTGACGCGCGACCTGTCCGACGAGGAGGCCGAACGGCTCATCATCGCCTACGAGCCGGTGTGGGCGATCGGCACCGGCATGGTCGCCACGCCGCAGTCCGCGCAGGACGCAGCCGAGGCGTTCCGCGCGCATCTGGCGCGCACCTTCAACGACCACGTCGCACAGACGGTGCGCGTGCTGTACGGGGGATCGGTCACGTCGAAGAACGCCGTCGAACTCATCAGCGAACCCGACGTGGACGGATTCCTCATCGGCGGCGCCGCTCTGCACGTCGACGAGCTGACGAGGATCTGCATGCTCACGCTGCAGACCACATCTTCACAAGGTCTTTGAGATTATGCATCGTTTTGTTCTCGGCCTTGCGCTAAGGTGGTACCAGCAATTGATAGTTTTGGAGGTTCACCAGTGTCCGGTATCGCAGTTGTCAAGCTGATTCTGCAGATTGTGCTCGTCGTGCTCAGCCTGCTGCTCACCCTGCTCATCCTTATGCACAAGGGCAAGGGTGGCGGCCTGTCCGACATGTTCGGCGGCGGCCTGACGCAGAACGCCGGTTCCTCGGGCGTCGCGGAGAAGAACCTGAATCGCTGGACGGTCATCATCGCGCTCATCTGGGTCGCGATCATCGTCGCGCTCGGACTCATCGCGAAGTTCGTCCCCGCAGCCTGAGCATCCGGACGACGCTCATCAGCTTCGATCCCATGGCCATGACGGCCATGGGATTCTTTGTATCCGACCACCGCGTATCCGACCATTGCCACGACAACCTGATAGGGGAGGGGAGACCATGCCCGACACACCATCCGTCATCGTCGATCTCGACGGCACGTTGCTGCACGACGCGCTGCGTTTCGAGGACCGCGACTTCAGCGCGCGCACGCAGCGCGCCGTCGACCGTCTGCACGCCGCCGGTGTCCCGTTCGCCGTCGCCACGGCGCGCCCGGTGAGCACCGGCCTCGGCATTGTCCAGCGTCTGCACGCCGACGCGTGCATCTATCTCAACGGCGCGCTCATCGACTTCGACCCCGCCCATTCCGACATGGACTCGCTCACCGGGCGACGCCCCGTTGCGGCGGACGGCATCCTCAAGGTCGGGTTCCCGTCGCGCCGCGCATGCGAGGTGTGCCGTGCGATCCTGAGCGTCATGCCAGATCTGCAGATCGGCATCGTCATGGACGACGTGCGCTACACGAACTTCGACGTGACGCAGTACTGGACGACGCAGACGTGGACCTACACCGATTTCCGTGATGTGCCCGAAGGCGTTGCCGACAAGATCATCATCTTCCCGCGCGCCGACCAGACCGAACTGCTCGCCACGCTTGTCCCGGACGACTTTGACGTGCACATCTCGGAGGGGAGGCTGTGGATGCTGATGGCACCGGACGCGAACAAAGAGCAGGCGATGCGCACGCTGTATGAACGCTGGGGGATCGACCCGACGTCGGCTGTGTCCTTCGGTGACGACATCGTCGACATCGCGATGATGCAGCAGTCCGGCACCGGCGTCGCCGTCGCGAACGCGAACCCGCAGGTCCTCGCCATCAGCGACGACGTATGTGCGTCGAACAACGACGACGGCGTCGCACAGTGGATTGAACAGAATCTGCTGTAGTTGAACACCTGAACACAGACATTGAACAAATAATCGGTAGCGTTGAACATCAATATGACAATGTTGAACACATGTCTGAAAAGGCATGCGCAGATATGCCCGGTTGGCTGCGTTCAACGATGTCCATATTTTGTTCAATGTTCAGCGTGTCATGTTCAACGTGTGCTAGACTGTCGCTCAGTTTTGCGTTGAACACCCGTTGGAAGGAGCTTCAGATGGAGGATCGCTTCGCCCATCGTCTCAATCAGGCGATGGAACTGCGCAACATACGGCAGAGCGATTTCGTGAAGGCCGCCGAGGAGCACGGCGTCAAGCTCGGCCGCAGCCACGTCAGCCAGTACGTCAACGGCAAGACGCGTCCGCGCCCTGAGATCGAACGATTCCTCGCGGCCGTGCTCGGTGTCGACGCGCGTTGGCTCGCAGGCGAGGCCGTCGCCTTCGACGCGCATCCGGCGACCTTCGACGATGTGATCGAGGGGAGCGGCGCGCATGATAACGTCGCACATCACGATGCCGTTGAACATGACGATTCCGTTGAGCACACGCACCCAGTTGAACATAGTGAGTACGTCGAACGGAACATCAACATTGAACATGTTGACGACGTTGAACACGGCACAGATGTTCAATCTTATGACAGCGTTGAACAACGGTCCAACGTTGAACAATCGGAAATCATTGAACAGTCAAGCAATATTGAATATACAAAGATTGAACAGGCTGCTCACGTTGAACATCATGCCTCCATTGAACATAACAACGGTGAACACTTCTCATCATCAACTTTGAACAACCAGCACATCGCAGCACAACCCGGACAGGAGCACAGCATGGAACCGCAATTCGACGACGATGTACAGGATCCCTCGTTCACCGACGTGCCGTCGAGCGTGACGTCCGAGGAACCCAAGACGCGCGGCAGGCGCACCTTCACGAAGTCGCACAAGCTCGACAACGTCCTCTACGACGTGCGCGGACCGGTCGTCGACGAGGCCGCGCGCATGGAGGCCGCCGGCATGCATGTCATGAAGCTCAACATCGGCAACCCGGCGCCCTTCGGCTTCCGCACGCCCGACGAGGTCGTTTACGACATGGCGCAGCAGCTCACCGACACCGAAGGCTATTCGGCATCCAAGGGCCTGTTCTCGGCACGCAAGGCGATCATGCAGTACGCCCAGCTCAAGAACTTGCCGAACGTCGGCGTCGAAGACATCTACACCGGCAACGGTGTCAGCGAACTGATCAACCTGAGCATGAGCGCGCTGCTCGACAACGGCGATGAGGTGCTGCTGCCGATGCCCGACTATCCGCTGTGGACGGCGTGCGTCACGCTGGCCGGTGGCAAGCCGGTGCACTACGTGTGCGACGAGCAGTCGGAATGGTATCCGGACATCGACGACATGCGCTCCAAGATCACCGACCGCACGAAGGCGATCGTCATCATCAACCCGAACAACCCGACCGGCGCGCTCTACCCGAAGGAGGTGCTCGAGCAGATCGTCGAACTGGCGCGCGAGCACCAGCTGATGATCTTCTCCGACGAGATCTACGACCGGCTCGTCATGGACGGCCTCGAGCACACGTCGATCGCCTCGCTCGCGCCGGATCTGTTCTGCGTCACCTACAGCGGCCTGTCGAAGTCGCATATGATCGCCGGCTACCGCATCGGCTGGATGATCCTGTCAGGCAACAAGGCGATCGCGAAGGACTACATCGAGGGCCTCGACATGCTCACGAACATGCGCATCTGCTCGAACGTGCCGGCGCAGTCGATCGTACAGACCGCGCTCGGAGGCCATCAGAGCGTCAACGACTACATCGTGCCCGGCGGCCGCATCTACGAACAGCGCGAATACATCTACAACGCGCTCAACTCGATCGACGGCATCACCGCCGTCAAACCGAAGGCCGCGTTCTACATCTTCCCGAAGATCGACGTGAGGAAATTCAACGTCCACAACGACGAGCAGTTCGCACTCGACCTGCTGCACGACGAGAAGCTGCTCATCGTGCAGGGCACCGGCTTCAACTGGAAGGACCCCGACCACTTCCGCGTCGTCTATCTTCCGCGCGTCGAGGTGCTCAAGGGCGCCGTCGACAAGATGACGCGATTCTTCTCCTACTATCGCCAATGATTACGACGCACGCAGCGGACAGACACACGGAAGGAGGGCGCCACATGGGCGACATGGATAGGGACGGCCGCGCGCAGGACGCGGACGTCGACGCGAACGATCTGTCGATTCTCGAACTGCTCGAGAACGACGCGCGGCTCGACGCGCGCGACCTGGCGGACATCCTCGGCGAGGACGAGGAACGCGTCGCCTCGAGTGTGCGGCGCATGGAGGACGAGCGGATCATCTGCGGCTACCATACGGTGATCAACTACAACAAGGTGTTGCGCGACGAACGCATCATGGCGTTCATCGAGGTGGACGTCAGCCCGATGAAGGACGAAGGCTACGACCACACGGCTGCGCTGCTCGCGAAGTACCCCGAGATCGATTCGCTGTATCTGATCACCGGGGACAACGACTTCATCTGCCTCGTGCAGGGCAGGACGATGTTCGAGGTGTGCCGCTTCGTCGCCGACCGCATCGCCGTCATGGAGCACGTGCGCGGCACGAAGACGCTGTTCGTGCTCAAGCAGTACAAGCAGTCAGGCGTGCTCACCGGCGCCGCCCGCGCGACGGGTGACGAGGGACGATTGGTGGTGAGCTACTGATGAAGCCGATCAATGCCGTCGTCGAGGCGCTCAAGCCCAGCGGCATCCGCAAGTACTTCGATCTGGCGAACGCGATGAAGGGCGTCATTTCGCTCGGCGTGGGCGAGCCGGACTTCGACACGCCCTGGCATATCAGCGCGAAGGCCGTCGAATCCTTCGAGGACGGCCACACCCACTACACGGCGAACCGGGGACTCATCGCGCTGCGGCGGCGCATCGCCGACTACTACCGCAGCCGTTACGGCATCGGCTACGACCCCGAATCGCAGATCCTCGTGACAGTCGGCGGTTCTGAGGCCGTCGACCTGTGCTGCCGCACGCTGATCAACCCGGGCGACGAGGTCATCGTGCTCGACCCGAACTACGTGGCCTACGAACCGGCGATCGTGATGGCCGGCGGCGTGCCGGTGCGCATCGAACTGACGCAGGAGCACGACTTCAAGCTGCTGCCCGAGGATCTCGAGGCGGCGATCAGTGAGCGGACGAAGGCGATCATCCTCAACTTCCCGTCGAATCCCACCGGCGGCGTCATGAGCCGCGACGACTATGCGCGCATCGTGCCGATCATCAGGGATTCGGGCATCTACGTCATCTCCGACGAGATTTACTCCGAGCTGGTGTTCGACGGGGAATTCTGTTCACCGGCGAACTTCGGTGAGATCCGCGATCAGGTGCTCGTGATCAACGGCTTCTCGAAGGCTTTCGCGATGACCGGCTGGCGTCTCGGCTACCTGCTGAGCAGCCCCGAGCTGAGTGCGCAGCTGACGAAGGTGCACCAGTTCGTCATCATGTCGGCGCCGACGGCCGCGCAGTACGCGGCAATCGAGGCGCTCGAGCACGGCGTGCCGGACATCGTTGCGATGCGCCGGCAGTACGAGGCGCGACGCAACCTCATCTGCGCGCGGCTCAACCGCATGGGCCTGACGACGAATGTGCCGAAGGGCACGTTCTACGTCTTCGCGAACATCACGTCGTCGGGGCTGAGCTCCGACGAGTTCTGCGTGCGGCTGCTCGAGGAGCAGCGGGTCGCCGTCGTCCCCGGAACCGCGTTCGGCGACTCCGGCGAGGGATTCGTGCGCATCTCCTATGCGACGGGCATGGAGCAGATCAAGGAGGCGTGCTCGCGGATCGAGACGTTCCTCGCATCGCTGCGCGACATGTGAGCGACGGATCGCCCTATGCTGGTCCTATGCCGAACATCCATGCCACGACGCCGCCACGTCTGCCGCGTCTTCCCAATGACGATGCCGTGTACACTGACGCCCGCATCGCCGTCATACGTCCCGAGGAGGATCTGGACGGTGTGCGCGTCGCCGATCAGCGCGTCGACGCCGTCGACCTGACCGCTACCGCCATGCTCGACTGCGCCTTCGAACGATTGGCCGTCGGCGAGTTGGTCGCCACGCGCGCCCATGTCAGACACACGGTGGCGCGCGACTGCCGTACCGCGTCCTGCGACGTCCACGCGGCCGGCATCGAGGCGAGCCTCGTCGAGGATTGCGCGTTCGGCGCCGTGCAGGCGCATGCGACGCGAATCGTCGGCGTCGAGATACGCGGATGCCGCATCGACTATCTCAACTGCCGCAGCGCCGTGTGCCGCGATCTCGTGTTCCGCGACTGCGCGATAGGGGAGTTCGACGGCAACGACGCCCGGCTTTCCCGTATCGCGTTCGTCGATACGCGCGTGGACATTCTCTCGCTGCAGCACGCCGCATGCGCCGATGTCGATCTGCGCGGCGCGCGGCTGCGCGAGATCCGCGGCGTCGATTCGCTCGCAGGCACGACGATGACGCTCGAACAGATCGCCGACCTCGCCGCGGTGTTCGCGCGCAGCATCGGCATCCGCACCAGCTGAACCGCGCGCACGATCGTTCGTGCCGTCCAGACGCGACGACGTCGTCGCAGACGACAATCACATGCATGCGGATACGACACGCATACGGATACGAAAAGGGCCCCGGCAAATGCCGGGGCCCGATGTGTTGACCTTCAGGTCAGCAACGGATCATGTCCGAGGGACGGAGCTCAGCCGTTGACGCGGTCGATGCCCGCCTGGACGTCGGTGAGGACCGAATCCCAGGACTTGATGAAGGCGGCGACACCGTCGGCCTCGAGCTTGTCGGTGACATCCTTGAAGTTGATGCCGACTTCAGCGAGGTCGTTCATGATGTCGTGGGCTTCGTCGTAGTTGCCCGGGATGATGCCCAGCGTGGCCTGACCGTGATCGGCGACCGCGAGCAGCGTCTTCTCCGGCATCGTGTTGACGACGTCCTTGGCGACGAGCTCGTCGACGTACTTGACGTCGGAGTAAGCCGGGTTCTTGGTGCCGGTGGAGGCCCACAGCGGACGCTGCTTCTTAGCGCCCTTGGCTTCGAGGGCAGCCCAGCGCGGATCCTCGGCGAACTTGTTCTCGAAGAGCTCATAGGCGAGGCGGGCGTTGGCCACAGCGGCCTTGCCCATCAGGCCCTTGGCCTCGAGCGAGCCGATCTCCTCAAGACGCTTGTCGACCGCGGTGTCCACGCGGGAGACGAAGAAGGAAGCGACCGAAGCCATCTTGGAGAGGTCCTTGCCGTTCGCGTCGGCCTGGACCATGCCCTCGATGAAGGCGTCGATGACCTGCTCGTAGCGCTCGAGCGAGAAGATCAGCGTGACGTTGACGGAGATGCCCTTGGCGAGCGTGGCGGTAATCGCCGGAAGGCCCTCGAGGGTCGCCGGGATCTTGATCATCGCGTTCGGACGATCGACCTTGGCCCACAGCTCCTCAGCCTGCTTCTCGGTCTCGGCGGTCTCATGCGCCAGACGCGGGTCGACCTCGATCGAGACGCGGCCGTTGACGTAGTCGGAGGCCTCGGCGACCGGCTTGAAGATGTCGCAGGCGTTGCGCACGTCGGTGGTGGTGAGCTCGCGGATCGCGGTCTCGACGTCGACCTTGCCGAGCTCCTTGAGCTGGGCGTCGTACGGTCCGACCTGGCTCAGGGCCTTCTGGAAGATCGACGGGTTGGTCGTGACGCCGACCACGTTGTCGTTCTTGATGAGCTCTTCGAGGTTGCCCGACTCGATGCGGGTGCGGGACAGATCGTCCAGCCAGATCGAAACGCCGGCATCGGAAATTGCCTGAGTGGATGCAGTCATGTTGCTTCTCCTGTTTGTTGTTGGGGAAAAATTTTTCCGCCTATTGCAGTATAGGCGCAAGGGGAGGGGATGCCGTGCGACATCCCCTCATGGATGAATCAGCGAGCCTCTTCGATCGAAGCCTTCGCGGCCTCGACGACGTGCTCGGCTGTGATGCCCAGATCGATCATGTTCTGGGCACCGTCACCCTGCAGGCCGAACTGGTCGATGGCGATGGCCTTGCCGTAGCTGCCCAGGTACTTATACCAGGACATCGCGGAGCCGGCCTCGACGGAGACACGGGCCTTGACGCTCTTCGGGAGGATCTCCTCCTTGTACTCGTCGTCCTGCTCCTCGAACCATTCCATCGAAACCATCGAGATGACGCGGGCCTTGATGCCTTCGGCGGCCAGCTGCTTGGCGCCCTCGAGCGCCCACTGGACCTCGGAACCGGAAGCCATGATGATAACGTCCGGCTGGCCTTCCTCGCCGTAGAGCACGTAGGCGCCCTTGCGCACGCCTTCCTTGGCCTTCTCGGCGGTCTCGACGAGCGTCGGGACACCCTGACGGGTCAGGACCATCGCGGTCGGCAGCGTGTTCTTCTTCTCGAAGAAGTAGCGGTAGGCCTCGGCGGTCTCCCACTCGTCGGCCGGACGGACGACCTCGAGCTGCGGGATGTCGCGGAAGGAGCTCAGGTGCTCGATCGGCTGGTGGGTCGGGCCATCCTCGCCGAGGGCGACGGAGTCATGGCTCCAGATGTACAGGTTCGGGATCTCCATGAGCGCGGACAGGCGGACCGCGGCGCGCATGTAGTCGGCGAACTGGAAGAAGGTGCCGGAGAACGGACGGGTGTCCGAGCCGAGCAGGATGCCGTTGGTAATGCAGCCCATCGCGAACTCACGCACGCCGAAGTGCAGCTGGCGGCCGTACGGCGAGCAGTTCGGCCACTGGGTCGTGGCGTCCTCGGCCGGAGCGAAGGAAGCGGCACCCTTGATGTTCGTGTTGTTGGAGCCGCCCAGATCGGCGGAGCCGCCCCACAGTTCCGGCATGATCGGTGCGATCGCGTTGATCACGGCGCCGGAGGCCTTGCGGGTGGCAACCTTGGAACCGGCCTCGAAGCCGGCCTCGAGATCGTCGATGGCCTTGTCGAACTCGGCCGGCAGTTCGCCGTTCTTGATGCGCTCATACAGCGCTGCCTTATCCGGGTTGGCGGCGGCCCACTTATCGAAGGCCTCGTCCCATTCCTTGTGCGCCTCGAGGCCGCGCTCGGCGACCTTGCGGGCGTGGGCAAGCGCCTCCTCATCGACCTCGAAGGTCTTCTCCGGGTCGAGGCCCAGTGCCTTCTTGAGGCCGGCGACGGCCTCGTCGCCGAGGGCGGAGCCGTGCGACGACGGATCGTTCGTCTTGCCCGGGGTCGGCCATGCGATGAGCGTGTCGACCTTGATGAAGTGCGGGCGGTCGGTGACCTGCTCGGCCTTCTCGAGGACCTTGGTCAGGCCTTCGATGTCCTCCTTGTAGGAGCCGTCGGGCTGGATGAAGCTGATCTCGTCGGTGTACCAGCCATAGGCCTTGTAACGGCCGATGACGTCCTCGTCGAGCGCGATCTTCGTCTCGCCCTCGATCTGGATGTGGTTCGCGTCGAAGATCACGAAGAGGTTGCCGAGCTTCTCGTTGCCCGCGAGCGAGGAGGCCTCGCCGGAGACGCCTTCCTCGATGTCGCCTTCGCCGCAGATGACCCACACCTTGTGGTCGAACGGCGAGGTGCCCTCCGGGGCGTCCGGGTCGAGCAGGCCGCGCTCGTAGCGCTGGCCGTATGCGAAGCCGACGGCGGATGCGACGCCCTGGCCGAGCGGGCCGGTCGTCATCTCGATGCCCGGGGTCAGGCCGTACTCGGGATGGCCCGGAGTGCGCGTGTCCGCGCCGCCGCGGAAGTACTTGAGGTCATCCAGCGTCAGGCCGTAGCCGGAGAAGTACAGCTGAACGTACTGGGTGAGCGACGCGTGGCCGCCCGAGAGGATGAAGCGGTCGCGACCGGCCCAGTTCGGGTCGTTCGGGTCCTGCTTGATGAAACGCTGATAGAGCGTGTAGGCAATCGGGGCCAGCGAAATCGGGGAGCCGGGATGGCCGTGACCCGCCTTCTGCACCGCATCGGCGGAGAGGGCCTTCGCCATCTTGATGGCGCGCTCGTCCAGTTCAGACCAGATGTTATCGGTCATAGGTGATCTACTTTCCTTCCAATACTTCGGACGCACGGGGGGCCGGCATTGTGCCGTTCTTCGCACGTCCTTCACATTGCCCTTACATAGTAGCCGCCGTAACCGACTTAAACGGCGGAGTTTGGCGTGTTCGTTCGTGCGCGGTCGCCTACGGGGCGGTCCCGGGGCGACCACGCGGGGCCCGCGGGGCGTTCGCCGGCAGCGGCAAACTAGCACTCGATGACCAAGAGTGCTCATACAATGGATCCCGATCGGTCGCGCGCGTCGTCACGCGCGCCCGTCCGCTTCGAACAGTTCAGGAGGCTTGAGCGACCATGACCCAGACACGTCGCATGCAGGTGCTGCACGCTGTCGTCGAGGACTACATCCGCACGCAGGAGCCGGTGGGCTCCGCCGCGCTCATCGCACGCCACCATCTTCAGGTGAGCTCGGCCACGATCCGCAAGGACATGGCCGCGCTCGAGGAGGAGGGATACCTCGTGCAGCCGCACACCTCGGCTGGCCGCGTGCCCACTGAGCGCGGCTACCGCTATTTCGTGGACACGCTCGCCACCGTCGTGCCGCTGAGCGAGTCGCAGCGACGCGCCATGCGCACCTTCCTGGACGATTCGGTGAACCTGCAGGACACGCTGCAGCGCGCCGCGCACCTGCTGTCCGAACTCACCGGCCAGGTGGCCGTCGTCGCATCGCCGTCGCTGGGCAAGTCACGTCTGTGGCACCTCGAGCTTGTGCCGGTCTCAGCCGTGTCGATCCTGGCCGTCGTCGTCACCGACACCGGCCGTGTCGCACAGCACGTGCTGTCGGTGCAGGAGCTGCCGTCGCGCGAACATCTGCAGCGGCTCGCCGTCGTCGTCAACGAACGCTGCAGCGCGCTGACGCTGCGCACGGCCGCCTCACGCATCCGCGCGCTGCGTCTCGGCGATGACATGGACGACGTGCGCGCACTGCCCGGGCTCGTCGCGCACGCCTTCGAATCGATGGCCGACGAGGAGCGCACGCACGAGCTGTTCATGTCCGGCGTCTCGACGCTCGCGCACCAGCATGCGACCGCGCAGGACCTCGCTCCGCTGTTCGATGCGCTCGAGGAGCGCGCCGTGCTCATGCATCTGATGACCGCACTCAGCGAGACGACGGACGCGCGCGGCGTCGGTGTGGCCATCGGCTCCGAGACGAACACGCCCGGACTCATCCACGCGGCCGTCGTCACGAGCGGCTACGGTGCGAGCGAGGCGGACGGGGAAGACACGGATGACATGGACGCCGAAAAGGACGAGGAAGGCGCGGCGGTCGCGCCGATCGCCTTCGTCGGATCGATCGGACCCACCCATATGAACTACGCCGTCACGATGGCGTCGGTGCGCGCCGTGGCGCGGTACCTGACGACGTTCCTGGGGCGCACCGGCACGACCGAGACCAGCATGGCCTCGTGACCCACGGACCTGACGGCAGACACGTTGAACCTGTTGAACCAGTTGAACCATCGGAAGAAAAGGAACCCCGGCATTGGCTGACTACTACGAAACGCTTGGCGTGGAACGCACGGCTACCGAAGAGGAGATCAAGCGGGCGTACCGCAAGATGAGCCGCAAATACCATCCGGACATCGCCGGCGCCGAATACGAGGACAAGTTCAAGGAGGTCAACAGCGCCTACGAGGTGCTCTCCGACCCGGACAAGCGGCGCATGTACGACGCGGGCGTCGACCCGAACGACCCGAACGCCGGTGGCTACGGCGCGTCGGGCCCCTTCGACATGGGCGACATCTTCAGCCAGTTCTTCACCGGCGCCTTCGGCGCAGGCGGCGAAGGGCCGATCCCGCGCACGCAGCCGGGCCGCAACACGATCGAATCGCTGACGGTTACGCTCAAGACCGCCGTGTTCGGCGGCACGCAGCAGCTCGAATACCGCACAATGGGCGTCTGCGAGCATTGCGAGGGCACTGGCTCCGAGGACCGCAAGCCGCCGGTCACCTGTCCGCAGTGCCACGGCACCGGCCACGTCCAGAAGGTCGTGCGCACGCTGCTCGGCCAGATGATGACCTCGGCGCCGTGCGAACGCTGCGAAGGCCACGGCACGATCATCGAGCATCCGTGCACGGTCTGCCACGGCCACGGACGCGTCCCCACGCGCCGCACGGTCGAAGTGCCGGTGCCGGCGGGCGTCGACGACGGCATGCGCGTGCGTATGGACGGCCAGGGCGAGGTCGGCGAATGCGGTGGTCCCGCGGGCGACCTCTACATCGACTTCCGCGTGCGCCGCGACCGCCAGTACACGCGCGACGGCGACGACCTGCACTGCTGGATCAGCGTGCCGATGACGTGGGCCGTGCTTGGACACCAGACCACGCTCGACACCTTCGACGGCGAACAGCCGCTCGAGATCCCCGCCGGATGCCAGCCGGGGCAGCAGATCGAGCTCAAGGGGCTCGGCGTCACGCATCTGGGCGGCGACGGCGAGCGCGGCGACCTCGTTGCCCACATCGAGGTGCAGATCCCGACGAAGCTCAACGACCGCGAGCGCAAGCTCATCGACGAGTTCGGCCAGTTGCGCAAGGACGACGACCGTTCCGTCGACGCGCACGGTTCGAAGCCGGTCGCCGCCCAGAAGAAGGGGTTCTTCAGCAAGATCAAGGACGCGTTCAGCTGAGCAGCGAACGGCACATCTGGCGGTATTCGCTCACATAGCCTCCGCCGAAGAATACGCAGTGGCCGGCGATCGGGTAGAGCTGCCAGAGCGTCGTGCGTTCCTCGTATCCGGCTTTGAGCGGGTGTACGGACTGGTAGCCGGCGGTGATCTCGCTCAGGTAGGACATGCCGAACAGGTGGAGCATCGCGAGGTCCTCCTCGCGGTGTCCGCCGTGCGCGGCCGGGTCGATGAGGACGGCTTCGACGTCGCCTCGGTCGGCGGTCCACATGACGTTGCCGCTCCACAGGTCGCCGTGCACGCGTGCGGGCCGGTCGGAGGCGGCGCGGCCGAGCAGTTCGGGCAGCGCGTCGATGACCTCGTTCGTCAGGTCCATGTCCGTCTCGCGCAGCGTGCCGCGTTCGATGCCGAGCTGCACCATCGGGCGCAGACGCCCTTCGGCGAGGTAGGTGGCCGGGTCGGTCCATGTGCCGGTGTCCATCGGCACCGGATCCTGCAGCGGTCCGAAGTAGCAGGTGCCGTCGTAGCCGTCGGGGGCGGATCCGAAGTAGGGGGCGCCGGCGTCGTGCATGTGGGCGAGGGCCGCGCCGAAGCGGTAGGCGGCCTGCGGTGTGGAGGGGCAGGCGTCCACGCGTTCGATGTCGAGGTGGTCGTCGCCCCAGCCGTACACCTTGACGACGCGTGGACCTCCCTGCGCCGTCGCCTCGCCGAGCCATTCGAGTCCTCTGCCTTCGCATTCGAAGAAGCCCTTCGGTGCGTGCGCCCTGCTCTTCCTGTATTCCAAAGCCATCGTCGGCTCCTTTCGCTGTTCGCCGTTGCGCGTTGTCGGGGCGGGCGATGGGTGCCCCGCGTCCCCGGTGCCCATCCTAGGGCCTGCGCGGTATCGTGCGTGTAGGCGTCGGGACGGGTAGCGGTACAGTGAACACGAAGTCAATCCACTCATCCATCTATCTCAACGAGGGTCCATGAACTTCTTCCAAGCAATATTCCTGGGACTCGTGCAGGCGCTGACCGAATACCTTCCGGTCTCGTCGAGCGCGCACATTCGCATCATCGGCGACCTCATGCTCGGGCAGGATCCGGGTGCCGCGTTCACGGCGATCATCCAGATCGGCACCGAGCTCGCCGTGCTGCTGTATTTCCGCCATGACATCTGGAACATCCTCAAGAACTGGTGCCTGTGCCTCGCCGGCAAGCACGGCTCCGACTGGCGGCATCGCATGGGCGCGGGCAACAAGGACGCGCGTCTCGGCTGGTACATCATCATCGCGACGATTCCGATCGTCGTCGCCGGCCTGCTGTTCCAGGACGCGATCGAAAGCACGCTGCGCAACCTGTGGATCACGGCCGCGATGCTGCTGATCTTCGGCATCATCCTGTGGATCGTCGACGACCGCGCCCCGCAGGTCAAGACGATCGACGACATGACGACGAAGGATTCGATCCTCTACGGCATCGGACAGATGCTCGCGCTCATCCCGGGCGTTTCGCGTTCGGGCGGCACAATCACGTTCGGCCGTGCGATGGGCTACACGCGCGAGGCCGCGGTGCGCTGCGCGTTCCTGATGGCGATCCCGGCCGTGTTCGGCGCCGGCATCCTCGAGGCCGCCAAGGCGATCAACGGGGGAGCGGCCGCCGATCCGATGTTCCCGGGCTGGGGTGCGACGATCGCGGCGACCATCGTCGCCTTCGTCGTCGGCTACATCGTCATCATCGGCTTCCTCAAGTTCGTATCGACGTTCTCCTACAAGGCGTTCGCGATTTACCGCATCGTGCTCGCCGTCGTCGTCGCCATCCTGCTGCTCACCGGTGTGCTGCAGCCGCTCGAGGGCGCGCCGCTCGGCGGCAACGCCTGACGGCGACACTGAGTCGCGATATGCTTCGGCCCCGCGCAGGGATCCCTGCGCGGGGCCGAAGCATATCGATGTCGAATCAACCGCCGTCAGAAGGCGTCGATGAACATCAGGTGAATTCGTCACCGTCCGTATCGGAGACGTCTGCGATGGCTACAGCTGTTGGTCGCGCAGATAGGCCTCGGCCTCATGCACGAGTTGCTCGACGGCGGGCGCGCCGGCCGTCGTGATGTCCTTCGCATGCTGGCGCATGTCGGCGTCATGCTCGAGCTGGTCGACGTACTGCGCGAGATCGGCGTTGTTGCGCACCACGATGTCGCAGTGCGAACGCCACTGCGCGGCCTTGTTCTCGAGGTCCTTCGCGTCGAGCTTGAAGCCGATGACCTTCGAGAGCTCGTCGAGCAGCTGCAGCGTGGCCTGCGGACACGAGTCGGAGCCGAGGTACTGCGGCAGCGACACCCAGATGGCCGTCGTCTCGTAGCCTTCCTCGATTGCGAGCGCGTCGAGCAGATGGGGGATGCCGATCGGGCCGTTGTATTCGTTGTCCGGATCGGTCTGCTCGCCGTCGACACTCACGTCCATCGGCAGCGGACGCGTATGCGGGCATTCGGCGAGCATCGATCCGAGCGTGATGATGCTGTGCACGTCGTACTGCTGCGCGAAGTGCAGGCTTTCCTTGCAGTATTCCATCCAGTGGTAGTTCGGTTCGGGGCCGAGCTGGGCGAGGATGTGCAGCGAATCGTCGATTGTGATGTCGTAGAACGCGGTCTGCGGCCACAGGATGCAGCGCGTGCCCTGGATGACGCATTGTATCGGGCGGGCCGTCTGATAGTCGTAGTAGCCGTCGCGGCTGATGTGGCCGACTTCGAGTGCGTGGAATTTGGAGACCAGATGGCGCACGACGTTCGTCGCGCTCTGACCGACATCGTTCCAACCGTCGAATGCCGCGACCATGATGTATTTCACTCTGGGTCTCTGTCCGTACATGATTTTTACTTTAGACCTCGGTTTGTTTGGGAATCGTGAAAATTAGCCTCGGGCTGACACTTCGGCGCACGGCGTACCCGAGCGTTGGAGGCACATTGTAGGTCCGCGACGGCGGCGGATGCGGCCGGCGTCCCGCACTGTGATCCGCGAGGATCGTCCCGCACCGCCGAAAAGGGCTTCATGGCAGGCGACACGCCGTGATGTTGCGAATCACGACGGCGTCGTTTAAGGTAGTCAATCGTGCTCAGGCAGCGCAAACGCCGCCGGAAACACACGCGGACATAGCTTAGTTGGTAAAGCGCGACCTTGCCAAGGTCGAGACCGCGGGTTCGAGTCCCGTTGTCCGCTCTAAGGTCCGATGAGTCTGACGACCTTGTCGGTGGGTTAGCCAAGCGGTTAGGCAGCGGCCTGCAAAGCCGTATAGACGAGTTCGACTCTCGTACCCACCTCGCATGGATGAGCGATCATTCAGGCCGACCGGGCGGTTGGCGCAGTGGTAGCGCACTTCCCTGACACGGAAGGGGTCACAAGTTCGAATCTTGTATCGCCCACGAGCCGAACAATCGGCCATAACTGAACAGCGGGTGATTGGCGCAGCGGCTAGCGCACTTCCTTCACACGGAAGGGGTCGTAGGTTCGATTCCTACATCACCCACTCATATGAGCCTCCGACGGCATGTCGGAGGCTTTTCTGTTTCGGCGTGTCCGTTGGGATGGGTCGACGTGTCAGGCGTGTCGCCCGGGTGTGCGTCCAGAGGTGGTGCGTGCGTGGTTTCGGAAACCGGATACGTGATTTCGGGTACCAAGGCACCCGGGATCGTTCCGGGTTGGACGCGCCTCCCTGTGTTTCGGCGTGTCGCGGTGAGGAATGGCATGTGATCTGCGAGCATGGCTTCGACCTGCGCCGCCTGCACATGCCGGAGACGACGGAACTGAAAAAAAGACGCGCTCACCTGCCACATGTGGGCCGCCGACACGGCCGATCGGACACGCGCCATGCCGGAAGGCATGAGCCGTGAGACAATGAACACCAACGGCTGAGGGGAAGTATCATGAACGACGACACGAAAACCACCACCGATCCGAAGAAGAGAAGGCGGATCATCATCGGAGTCTCGGCGCTGCTGGTCGCCGCCCTGGCTACGGGCGGTGCGGTCGCCATCTACCAGCATTCCGCGTCCGTGCAGTTGGCGGAGGTGAAGGAGGCGTGCGCCCAGTCGAGCGAAACATTGCGGGTGGCGCGCAACAAGTACGATACGCTGCACGACAAGGATGCGGCCGAGGCCGTGAAGATCACCGACAAGCAGGTCGAGGACGCCGCAGTCGTCACCACGCTCGCCAAAACCTACAAGGAGGAGGCCCCCGATCTGGCCGCATGCAACGTTGAGGGTGTGGACGCGCTGCGCGAGGCGACGGCGCGCATCGACAAGAACGCCGCATGGTATGAGGCGCACACCGCCGACCTGTCGAAGGCCGTGAACGCGGTCAACGAGTCGCATGACGCCAAGACGTTGAAGGACGCCAAGGACGCCCTGTCCAAGCAGCTCACTGCCGCGCAGGAGAAGCACAAGGCGACGGACGGCAAGGTCAAGGACGACAAGACCCGCAAGGAACTCAAAACCCTGATCGACAAAGCCGCCAAAACCAAGGACGGCAAGGACACGGAGGCGATGAACGAACAGGCCAAACAGCTCAAGACGCTCATGGGCAAGGTGGACGCGTCCGTCAAAGCCAAGACCGATGCGGACAGGAAGGCGGCCGAGGAGAAGGCACGCAAGGAAGCCGAAGCGCAGGTGGCGGCGCAGGCGCAGACGCAGCAGCAGTACGTCGTTCCGCAGCAGTCGTACACGCCGACCTACACCGCACCCCAGCAGACGTACACTGCGCCAAGTACGCCCCAGTACACGGCACCCGCACAACCCGCACAGCCGGCCACCCCGTCCAAACCCAACACCGGCGGCGGACCCATCAGCGGCGGACACGGTATGACGGGACCGTGTGATGCAGCATGTCAAGCTGAAGCAATGAAACCAATTCAGCGTTGATTGTTCATTTACGTATTTCCTCGTGTGACCATCTCTGCGCATGGGACGATGGTTTTCAACCATGATGGTTTCTGATTCCTAGCCCCTTCAATCACCCCTTGGGCGGTTCTGGCATTGCCGGGGCCGCCCTTCACCGTTCAGCGGGGCATGGGCCGTGCATGCTGGGCCGTATGTTGCGTCCATGGGCGGGGACGCGCCCTAGATATGGATTTGTGCCGTCGTGGCGTGTCGTGGAATATTGGAGTCGTTCAATGGCACAGGAACCACAACGGCATGAAAAGAGCGGAGAGTATCATGACTGACGTGTTCGATGTCGCCGCATACATCCTGCAACAGCAGGGGCGCAGGGCGACGATGAAATTCCAGAAGCTCTGCTATTACGTGCAGGTCTGACATTGCGCCAGCCGGTGTGGTGCCATCACACCGAGAACAGCGGTCCTTGGGATAGTGGCCAAATGAAAGAACAGTGATGAGCCATGATGAGCATGATGACGATTCCCGGACTGGACAATTCACCCCGGTTGGAGGAACTTCGCGAGGAGTCGATGCGGACGGCGCAGCGTAACCTGAGGAAGCAGATGAAGGCCCGTGCGCTGTCGTCGATCATGATGGAACTGTCCGACCGGAGGAGGACGGCTGCGTATACGAACGACTGCAACGGTCAGCCGCAGCGCACGGCACGGGTGGCAACGCCGATGTTTTTCGAATATTGCGAATATCCTGCTAGACTGATATGGCTAGATGTGAGAAGCTCAAGTAGATGCATTCGCTGCTGCGTCGCGGGAAGGAGTTCAATAATGGCCAAACGTAGTATGTCGCAAGGTGGTGTGGCTTACATGCCTCCGACCGAACCCGAGGCGCGGCGCAGGACACGCGATGTCGGTGAGGCTCTTTCTCAATCGCGTTCATTGGGTGATTCCACGAATCGTGATTTCGAGGATATCGCCGCCTATCCTGATTTTCCTGTCCCGCTGCTCAAGATCCCCGGCGAGGAAGACCGTCCTCTGACGCCCGAACTTGCACGGATTTTGTTGCGTGTCGCTGAGCTGCTGTCGGGAGGAAAGGCCGTTTATATGGTCGAGTATGACACCCAGCTCACGACTCAGGAGGCCGCCGATCTATTGGGTGTCTCCCGTCCCACGTTGGTGAAGTTGCTTGAAGATGACCATATTCCTTTCACCAAGGTTGGCCGTCATCGTCGTGTCATGCTGGATGATCTGCAGAAGTATGCCGCGCAGAGGCACCAAGAGCATATCGCCATGTTCGATGAGCTGGCCGCTGATGAAGACCCATCGCTCACCCTTGACAATCCGTTGATCCGACATTGAGAGGAGACGGCGAAGCATGGGATTCCCCGTCTTTTTCGATACCTGCACCTTATATGGCGAAATAGTGAACGATGTGATTCTACGGTTGGCCGAGGAACTATTGTTCGTGCCATATTGGTCCAGTGGTGTGCTGGAAGAGCTGGAGCGGAATCTCGCTCCGCGCATCGGGGAGGGGAGAGCCAAGAAGCGCATAGATGCCATGTGCTCCGCCTTCCCCGACGCGACGGTGACCGGTTATGACGCTTTGATTGAAGATATGACCTGTGACGTTAAAGACCGACATGTGTTGGCTGCAACCGCCTATTCACCGGCGGAAACATTGGTGACCTTCAATCTCAAGGATTTCCCGTCGCAGTCGGTTCAAGATGTCGGTGTTGAGCTGAGGCATCCTGATGACTTCTTGCGGGATGTGCTCGACCTGGATCCCGGAAGGGTCAGCCGGGCATGTTATGCGGCACTGCTGAGCAACCGTTTATATCCGCAAACTCCTGTAGATTATGCGGATATGCTCAGCAGGAGCGCGCTACCGAATTTTGCAAACAGTTTATTGCCTTTGTTGGAAACACTGCATGAGTCTTGCTGATTCCGTGCGGTACGGAAGCCGTTGTGTCTTCGCTGCCGTCAACCTGAACGCCAACAGGTCCAATGTCCAGAATGAGGGGCAATTCTGAACATTGACGGCATCTATGTTCAGAATGAAGCATCAGAACGAACATGGATGCCGATTGTCTTTATCAGTGGGTGCAGGACATCGTCACCGGCCACGGCTCCGCGGCCGAGCTGCGGCTGACGACCGACCGCAATGTGCCACCGGCGCCTATCGTGGCGGCCGCCGGTTCCTCCGTCATGGCTGTCGTGACGACCTTCGGAATGCTCGCAGCCATTGGTCTGGCAATGCTCGCCGTGAGGAAGATGCGCCGTGGGTGACCGTTCGTCGTTGCCGTCCCGTTGAGCATCTGGTATCTGCGCGGCGCGCGAAGCGGCGTCGTGCAGTAGCGCACCCGGCATGGTCATGCCGCCGTACGCCGCCTTGCATGAGGTTCCGCATGGCGACACGCCGCTATGGCATCCGACGCCAGACCGACATATAGTGTATTGTACTGTTATATGGTGTTATACACTTGGTTATGGCATACGCCACGACCGATGACGACGGGAGGACGAAGACATGATGGACATCGTCATCAACGCCGCCTCGATGACGCCGATCTACGAGCAGATCGTGGACCGCATCCGCGCGCTCATCAAAACAGGCGACCTCAAGGCAGGCGACGCGCTGCCCTCGGTGCGCGCCCTCGCGCGGCAATGCGCTATCTCGGCGCTTACCGCGAAGAAGGCGTACGACGTGCTCGAACAGGAGGGCCTCGTCGTTACTGTGCAGGGCAAGGGCACCTTCGTCGCCGAGGTCTCGCCGAACATCGTGGCCGAGGAGCTCAACCGCCAGGTGGAGGAGGAATTCGCGCAGGCGATAGCCAAAGCGCGCAGGCTGCGGCTGTCCGACGGGGAGATCATGGAACTCGTCACGATGCTGCTCGACGAGACGGACGACGAGACTGCAGATACGAAAGGGGAAGAGCGATGAACGACGACGCGATTGCGCTCGACCATGTATGCAAACGCTACGGCGATTTCACGCTCGACGTGACGATGCGGGTGCCGAAGGACGCCATCACCGCGCTTGTGGGCGTCAACGGATCGGGTAAGACGACGGCGTTCCGGATCATCCTCGGGCTTGTCGCGCCGGACGGCGGATCGGGCACGCTCCTCGGCGCCGACGTCACAAGACTGCCGAACGCCGTCAAGCGACGCGTCGGCGCCGTGCTCGCCGAGGCGTCCTTCGACGCCGTGTTCACCGGCGAGGACGTCATCAAACAGCAAGCGGCCTTCTATCCCGACTTCGACGCGACACTGTGCCGAGTGCTGCTCGAACGTTTCGGGCTGCCGACGAACAAGACGATGGGCGACTTCTCCACCGGCATGGCCGCGAAGTTCAGAACGATCATCGCGATGTCGCATCGCCCCGAGGCCCTCATCCTCGACGAGCCGACGGCCGGACTCGACGTCGTCGCGCGCGGCGAGCTGCTCGACCTGCTGCGCGCATACATGGAGACGCCGGGACGCGCGATTCTCGTCAGCTCGCACAACGCGAAGGATATCGAATCACTGTGCGACGACTTCTACCTCATCGACCGCGGACATATCTGCCTGCACGAGACGATCGACCGTCTGCGTGACGACTACGCGACGCTCATCCTCACCGACGAGCAGGCGGCGACGATGGACCGCTCGCACATCCTCGCAAGCGCGCGCATGCACGGCGCCGTCCATGTGCTCACCGACGAACGCCGCTATTACGAGGAGAACATGCCCGGCGTCCAGATCGCGCGAGGCGACATCGACGGGCTCATCACCGTCATGACGATGGCCGGGGAGTCGGAACACGAGACGATCAGGGAAAGGAGCCGGTCATGAGAGGACTGCTGGCAAGGGATGTGATTGCGACGGGCAAGAATCGGGCGTTCCTGCTCGTGGCGTTGGCGCTGTGCGTGTTCTACACCGTCTCGGACATGTACGTCACGGGCGTGCTGCTTATGCCGATGCTGCTCGCCACGGTGTGCGGGAACATGATTCGCAACGATTTGAGCGCCCCGATACGGCGCATGTTGTTCTCGATGCCGTTCAGCAGAGAGCAGTACGTGGCGGAGAAGTACCTCGTCTCGATCGTCCCGTCCTGTCTGCTCGCGTTCGTGCTGCAGGCGCTCAGCGCCGCCGTCCACAAGCAGTCCGTCGCACAGTCGGCGATGGTTGTCGCATGTGCGACGCTGCTCACCGTGCTGACCGTCTCGATTGAGATCCCGGTGAACATCATCTTCCGCGACCGTGCGCAGATCGCCCGCGTGTGCATCCTCGCGGTCGTCTTCACGCTCGTCGTGCTCGCCGTGTCGCTTGACATCGGCACCGATGGATTGCTCGCGACCATCGTCTCGATGCCGTCATGGACGCTGTACGACATCGGCGCCGCGCTGGGCGCGGCGGTGCTCGCCGTGTCCGTCATCGTGTCGCGGCATGCGCTGCGCGCGGCGCAGCTGTAGGCGGCCGTCGGCGTCATCGACGGGATCGGGCGGCCGCGTCGTTCATCGACACGGCCGCCCGATCCGCGATGCTCCTGCACGTCTATACATATGCATATAGATGCACGCGGCGTCTATTCCTGCGACGTCGACGTGTCGGCGTCGCCGGTGCCCATGTCCACATATTCGAGCGTGAGCACGCCACCATTCGCCTTCGCGTCGTCGGAAAGACCTGCGAACAGCACCTGATAGCAGCCGGCGTCCTTGACGCCGTCGGTCATGCACTGCGCGTCGAGGCCGTTTGCCGTGGCGCGTACGCGGTAGCCTTCGTGGGCGTCCTCGTTGACGGCGAGCACAAAGAGGTCTCCGTCCTTGCCCTCGTTCCATTGTCCGGACAGGTCCGCCGGGTCGGCGGGGAAGGACGTGGAGACGGTGTAGTAGGCGCCGTCGAGTTTGATGTCGGCGTACTGCAGGAACTCGAACTGCAGCAGCTCGCTCTGATCTTTGACGCTTTCGGGGATGAGCGTCGTATGATGGTCGTCCTTGCCGCGCGTCGTCGGCATCGGCATATGCGGCCACGCCTCGGACGTGTCATGGAACATGACCATGTCGCCGTTGGATGCGCGCCACGTCGTCGTCTCGAACTCGTCGGCCGTCAACGCCGTGCCCGCATCGGCGACGTGCTCGTTCCAGACGGCGTCAGCCTGCTTGGCGTCCCATGAGGAGGACGAACCGCATCCGGCGAGCGCGGAAGCCATGAGCGCCGCCGCGGCGAGCGCCGCTGCCTTCGTTGATCGTGTGGTCATCTGCACGTCCTTTCGTCGGTTGTCCTCGGGCGTATCGTTTTCCGCACCAAGTATATCGTCCGGGGCATCGTTCGAACCCTGGCGGACGAATCCGGACCGAATCGACACAAATCGGCTTCTAATCGCGGATGCGTTGTGCATTGGTGTAGTAGGTGAGGAACGCCGAGTTTCGCTCCGCCTCCGTCTCGAATTGACGAAACCAGTTGTCGCTCGTCGTCGCGTCGATGATGAAGTGCAACTGCAGGAGGAAATGTTTGGGACAGTAGCGCCGGGTGTACGTCGTGCCGTCAGCGTCGTTGGCGGTGAGGGAGAACTTGGCGGTGTTCTCGCACATCCCGTAGAGGTAATTGCATGATTCGTCGCCGGATCCGTCGTCATCGTCGAATATCGAACCGATGACGTCGATGAAATCCCCGTCATTGCCCGCGCATGAATCGTCGGATGCGGCGACGGACGTACATGTGTTGCTGCGGGTCATCTGTAATACTGCCATGATCATTCCTTACATGAAGTGTTGTTAATGCATTGGGTGGTATTGCTTGTTGAGCGCTTGCGGCGGCGCGAATATCAACTGCTCTTGAGGCACTTCCAGAGGATTGAGGGGTGTGTCGCGAATCAGGTTGAGGACATTGAGACAATCGGCGATATCACGCTCCACGTCATCATCCGAAAGGATTGAGTCCTTATCGAACAGTTGCGGGTAGGCGTTCATCTGCATACGCAGCGACACCGCGTCATGGATGCCGATGTCGATGATCGATCCGTCATCATCGGTTTTCCAGACCACCACGCTTTCGTTTGGCAATGCCAATGTGAGTCCGGTTCGCACGCAGTTCAGGGCGAGCGCGTCGTGCTCCCGCTTGTCGTGTTCGCAGGTGAGCAGTCCATGGCGATGCAGCATGGAGGTCCGTTGGACGTTCGTCAGTATGCGATGCTCATCCAGACCGCCCTCATCGAGAAAACGCACCACGAAATCACCCGTGCTGACCGAGTTGATCGGAGTCAGGGCGCGAAGCGCGGCCATGTTGAACGCGATCTCCCGGATGGTGCCTTGTTGCCTGCGCATGTATGAGCCCTGCCAATCCCGGCACAGGAGCACGAATGCGCAAGGCCAGCCATAGCGGTTGCATGCAAGCGTCGCGAAATCCTTGAAGCCGGTGATGCGGAACTCCTCGGACGCATGGTGCAGCTGCTCGTCGAATGAGCGCTGCACCTGTTCGATCGCATCAGGCCGGCTTGTGTCCCCAACCCAGATGAAACCTTCGTCGTGATCGTCGGGGTCGTCGTATGCATCGTTCATGATTCACCGATCCTTTCCTTTTCTATGACCGTCATGCCGTACACGGCTACCAACCGGACAAAACGACACAACGATGGAACGATGGAACGAGGGTGCGGCCGCCGTGGCCGGCGACGGAATGGAGATATGTCCGATTGGTGACGAAGAAGGTTGTCCTCTCCGGCGTCGACCCGCTAGAATCGTATATGCCGCAGGAGGAGAGCGAAGGGGGAGCGATGTCGCCTCAACAGAAGAAAGCGATATGGGATCCCGCGCAGCATCCGCGAGGATGGCGCGCGGAATGGTTCGAAGCGCCCGAGGCGCCCGATGACGGCAGTTACCGGATCGGCGAGGAGATTCGCGAGCTGAAGGAGCCCGGCCCCAGAACCATCGGCGTTCTGGGACGGACGTGCAGCGGCAAGATCGCGCTCTACCCGGATCTGCGCGCCCTCTATACATGGCCTGACGGTGCCGACCGGAGCGCCGACGGGCAGGAGGGGGAATTCTGGGCGAACGAGTTCTGCACGATGCATATGGTCTGCGACGGCAAACGCAAGGCGGTCGGATTGCGGCCCGCGTTCATCAAGCTTTATCTCAGCTCCCACAGCGACCGGCAGTTCCGTATCCGCTCACATAAGCCGATTCGTGAGTTCTTCGGCAAGGAATTCGCCCAGAACACCGATTTCGGCCGGCTGCGCGCACGCATCGAGGCTAGGTTGCAGCGGTGCAGGTCCGTGGAATCCGGAGAACCGGTTTTCGAGAACGTCATGGCCGCATGCGACGCTTCGGGGCGCAAGGAGGCCGTGAACGCGTGGCACGTAGCGGGCGCTTCCATCGCACGGACGACGAAGACGAAGGGCGAGTTGGCCGAAGCCGGAGCCAAGGTCAAGGTGGTGTGGCCGTCCGAGGAAGCGGTGAAGGAAGTGGACAGGAAACGCGCCGCGCTTGCCCTCGAATACGATCCCGATACCGGCAGGCTCTATCATCAACGGGGCCCCAAGTATACAATCGGGAGAAATGGAGCGAAAGGGAGGATGTCGCAGCTGGATGAGTGGCTTCTGGCCGTGCTCACCGCAGCCGAGGGGTCGATGACGCTTTCCGAGATCGTCGAGGTGATGCTCATCGACCATCCTTATCTGGCGCCCGACCATCAGGTCGACATGCACATGGAATCATTGGAGCTTGAGGATGGCACGATGCGTCCCGACGCCGAAATGAGCACATACGGACGATATATCGCCACAGACGTTTCCACCATCGCCGATCCCGCCGACTCATTGGACTTCTACGAGCGTCGCGACGGCAAGCAGGCTGCGCAACGCAGGCGCGCGTTGATTGCAATCATCCGCGAGGAGCTTACCGGCGAGCAGCTGAAACAGCTGGATCTGCACTCGACTCCTACGCGTACGCTGATGGAGCTCGCGCTCACCGCACGCTGCCTGCGCATGCGGACGACGAGCAGGGACGAGATTGAGGAACGGCTCGAATCCGAGCTGCACGACGCCGAACTGCGCGGATCGACGAAGGAGGATAGGTGATGGAGAAGAACGCACCGGTACGCATACCTCAGCGGATGCTCGACGTGACCGATCCCGCATACCGGCGTCGGGCGCTCGACGAGGGGCCGCACGCGAACCAATTGTGGATCGCCGAGGACCACGACGACACGGAGTTCCTGATGATCGTCGACGTCGACGAGCGCGATCCGCGCATCGTACACGTCATTCCGATGTCCAATGACCCCGGTGAGCAGACGGCGGACGGGCTCGTCGTCGGCAGGACGCCCATCGGATTGCCGATGATCGCATGGCCCGCCCTGGCGATTCCTATCCCGATCCGCGTATTGGATGTACCACTGGGCGATTTCGACGCGCGTATCGCACAGGCCGTGGCAGGCGACGACCCCGATCTGGACCCCCACGTGCACAGGGCACAGGACTTGGAGGACTTCCTTGCGGCGTATGCGCTCGTCTCGGCACGGGCGCGCGTCTTCCAGCAGTGGTGGAACATCGGCAGACATCTGCCGCCGCTGCATCAGGAGGAGGCCATCGTCTTCGGCATCTCGGAGGAACGCAGGGCGTATGCGGAGGCGTTGAAGACGGTGCTCGGCCTGAGTGCCACCCAGCGCAACGCGATCATGAACCATGGCATGCCGCTGACGAAAACGCAGGCCAAGAAAATGGGGCAGGCCGGATTCGCGGCCGAGCCGCCGCAGGCGCAGGAGGCCATTCCCGATGCGTATCTGATCGCGGCCGAACAGCCGCGCTGGCGTCAGGTGCTCGACGATATGGATATCGATGGCGATGACGTTCGTCTGGAGCTCGCCCGCAAGGCCGCGTTTGACCTCGCCGCCCGCACGTCGGGCCATGACGATGCCGCCGTCAACGGCGCGCTGCTCAAGGCCGTCGAATCCATGAAGAGTGGGCAGAACGGCCAACGTGGACAGCGTGGACAGTGATGCGATGACGGATTCCAACTCCGCATTCCATCGCGCAGTGGATGCGCAAGCTAGGCGTATGGTTGAGCTCGCCCGCACGCTGCATCCCGAATTCGAACAGGACTGCGTCACGAATCCGGATATGCTTGCCAAGCATTGGCATGATGACGTCCGTATCCGCTTCGTCGATGCGCTCGTCGACAGCCGGCTGCGTGATGACGCCTACGTGTTCTATGAGAACGACGGCGAGGACCATTCGTCGCTCAATGACCTGCTCGGATTGTTCAGCCCCGCCTTTGACAGGCGCCATGTCCATAGGATCCAGGTCCAATACGGCAAGAAGGAGCGTCGCGAGGAGCGCAAACGGATCAGCAACGATCGGGTCCGGTATCCGATGCGCAGATACTTCACGATACTGCATGAGCTGGGCCATTATCTTCAGCAGACCGACGACGATCTCGCCGAGACGCTGATGTCGATCAGTTCGACGAACTACAACAAACGCTTCGAGGAGGGCGCCTGCAACAGGTTCGCTTCGCTCTCGCTGCTTCCGGATGCCTACATGCGCAGGCATTGCAGGGCGCTGCGCGATTTCAGCGCGAAGAACGTCGCGGATTTCTTCAAATCGGATCAGAGCCGCGGCGTGCATCGGGTATGCAGGGTGTCACGGCAGGCGGTGACGAGAAGATTCGCTGATTTCCTGCCCGAAGGAGGCTACACGGCCTTGGTGCGCATGGCGGAGGACGGCAACGATGCGCGGCTTGTGTTCCGGGCGCATGCCGATGGCGGGACGGAATATGATACGCCATGCACATTCGATGAGCAACGTCTTCTTGAGACCGCCGGCCGTGTCCCGACCAGCAGGCGGACCGAAGAGGGGACGATGACCTTGTCCGCGCAGCAGACTGGCAAAGGCGGTATTCGATGGCACATCATCGTCTGGAGACCATGCCGACCATGAAGCGTGCCCGATGACCGGCGTGGGCTCGGGAACCTGCAACACCCGAGCCCGCACCGGATCATACGCATGCGCACTAGTTGGCCGGACCTTCCGCTGTTCGTTTAGCCGTGAAGCGATTTCGGTCGGGTGGTCGACATGCATCTGCGTCCTGGCGTCATCTGGGCGATGTGAAGCCGTGCGATGAATTTGCTTGTATCGATTGCGGTAGTCGGCACGTCGACCAACATGCCGACTACCGCAATCACGAGCCTGCTCGCCTTATCGCCGCATATCACGCGCGGCCTCAACGCCAGCGGAGGGCCGTGTCAGGGCTTGTACGGGCGCCGGCGCATCGGCGGACTCAGTCGAAGGACGGGGCGCGTTCGCATATACGATGCCTTCCGGCACAGGACGCTCCCGCATCCTTTGCTCGGTCTGCCTGTCCTGCGTGCGGTGTTCGCGCCGGATGCGCACCACGGCGCTGACGGCATAGATCAACGCCGCGATTGTTGCGAAAATCCATATCATATTGATCGTCTGGCCTCTTCCGTGCGCCGACTTGCTCCCGAGGGCGGCAAGGACGAGGAACCCGATGATGAACCACGTGATTCTGAGCGCCCCATCACGCACGGCGCGCAGAGGGGAACGACGCAATGCGCGGATGGCGGCGCGGATCTTGACGAGACCGACGATGAGTCCCGCAAGGAAATAGATGCTGCCGAGAACATTGAACAATGTCGACATGATAGGCCCTTTCTACGTTTCTTCGTTCATAATCACAAGTCGCAACGCCGTATGCGTCGCGGCCTTCATTTCTGGGAACCGGACAAAACACCGACGAAGATGGGCCGACGCATATCGGGCGCGTCCATCCGCCCATTCGCAGTTCCCGACCGATAATGCAAGCGTTTTATCCGGTTCGTACAGGCGACGCATCCGACCGGGTGCGAAAGAAACGGGAAAGCAAAGACAGGAGCTCATCATGGCATACATAGGCCATTTCTTCGCAATGGTGTTCAGCGCGGGAGGATTGCTGACATGCCTCATCGTCGGCGGCGTATGTGCGCTGCTCGGGTCTATCGTCAGCAAGGAGCATCGCGCGCACAATGCATGCGCCGCCGGGGCCTATGGCGTCGGCATCGCATTGCTGCTGATACTGTTCGGCGCGGGAGGTTCCTACTCGGCCACACCAATCGTCTGCCTCAACGTGCTTGTCCTCATCGCCGCGATCACGGCCATTGTCCGGTTCTTCCCCTTCCTCAGGGCGTTGCGGCTGCAACCGCAAATCCGCGCGCAGCGCATCGCGCAGGAGCAGTACATCCACGACCATATGCCATCCGTCATGTTCAGCCGCGCCGTCCAGCGATTCCAAATCGTCCCGGCGATCCCGGGCGAACCCGAATTCCGCGGGTACCGCATGGTCGCTTCAGATGGGGAAGGCCTGCCTGATCCGCTGTATGAGCAGGCAAGGCACTATCAGTTGTCGAAAGCGCGCAACGAACATCGTCTGTTCGGCAATCCCGGCGTGGGTCTCAAATCCTCCGACTTCGGCGACATACACATACATTCCGGACTATTCGGGGAACAGATGCTCGCCAAGATCATCGCAAGCAGCGGTCTGAACGTCGTATCCTTCTGGTCGTTGTACGGGAAAGACACACATGGCAACCGCACCGACGCGGACATCGACGCCGTCATCGTCGGCGTCGGACGCAACGGGCAGCCATACGCATGGTTCGTCGATGCGAAGAACTACAAAGGCGGCTCGGACACCGCATATGTGAACATCGCGGACGATACGCTCGCGCGCATCAGCATCAGCGAACACGCGTTCGTATCCGGGTCGGACGGTCGTGCGGATGTCCGCATGAGCACGAACATGATCACGCAATGCCGGCATTGGCGGCCTCTTCTCGAACGATACGGCATCATGAGCGATTGGCTTGTCTGCATGGTTCCGACGGGCAAATCGGGCACACCACGCCTGCAGGACGTAACGTGGCCGGGAGGGGTGCCGGCGATGCCGCCGGAAGCGCTGCTTGAACGCATCGGCGCGTTGGATCTGGCCGACCCCGCGAACATCCCCGCCGGAATCATTAGCCTCTTCGCGCAGGACCTCAAACCGGGCAACGCATGACGATCGGAGTTTTGTCCGGTTTCAAGCAACGTCAGCGAAACGACGACTCCGCATCGGAAACGATCGGGGGCAAACGCAATCCGGGAACGAACTCAGGAAAGGACATGTCATGAACAACCACATCATGGACACCATCACGAACAAGGGCACGATCGCCGACGAAGCGCTCGACATCCTCGAATACGGCCTGCTCGTCGAGGCGCTGCGGGGATACCGGCCGAAAGGCGACTATCCGGCCGATCCGGACAACGAGGCCGCGCAGCAGGAAGCGCGATTCGTCAACCAGCTCGTCGCCAAGGGCTTCGGCGGCTTCGACCCGTACGGCGGATTCATCCCCAACGAATACGCCGCGCAGTGGCTGGAAGAGCACCGCGGCAGGGGAGCGTACAGCCTTGAGGCGAACCCGGTCGACGAACCCGAGGAATGGTGGGATTCACCGGAATATGTGATCGCCGCCCCGTTCTGGCTCACCGATCAGATCGAGTCGGTGCGTCCGCTCAGCAACAGGGAGGTCACCGACTTCGCGGCGTACAACAAGGAGCCCTACGTCGGCTACACCATCGAATTCACCTGCTGGGACGACGGCTGGAGGTGGATGAGCGACATGGAGGCCTACGCGCTCGACGCCCACGTCACCGAGCTTCCCTGGGTGCCCGACCCGCTCGAATACTATGTGGCGCGCGCCAAGTTCAGCCATGAACGCGAATGGGACGCCATCGAGGCGCAGATGGCCGCTACGCTCGGCGTGCCGCTGGAGGAACTGTGCGACCTTCCCGACAAGAAGTACCACACGCTGTTCTGGAACATCGCCGACGAACGGCGGCGTATCAATCCTCCGCGCTGCATCCAGGATGATCCGCTGACCTACCCCTATCTGCAGACGGAAGGCTACATCGAGGATCTGGGGGAGGACGGCTTCCGTTTTCTCAGGCGCACGCGGAACCTGGGTCTGATCCAGGGCCAGGAGCCGTACGTCGAAGCATGCGAGCGCGCCGAGCATGACGTCGACGAGCGTCTGCGGCGCATCGCGCAGGAGGAGGGCAACTGACCGACTCCGGCCGGCACCGATGGGAAAGCGGGCAGGGGCGGCGATCACCCTCCCTGCTCCGTCAGCCCCGTCACTCTTGCGCCGGCACGGCCGCTTCCATCAGCAGGTCGGTCTGCCTGTCGTCACCGAGCACGAAGTCGTGGGAGCCGATCTGCGTGAAGCCGAAACGCTTGTAGAACGCGATCGCCGGGTCGTTGTGCTCCCATACGCCGAGCCATATCCTCGTCTTGCCCTGCGCGCGCGCCATGTCGAAGGCGGCGCGCATGAGGCCGGCACCCAGCCCGTGGCGTTTGAATACCTTGAGGATGTACAGGCGCTGGACCTCCATGGCATCGTCCGGCATCTTCTCGGTCTGCGCATCGCCGACGTTGACCTTCATGTAGCCTGCCGGCACGCCGTCCACGGTGGCGACGAAGAACGCCGAATCCGGATCGGCGATCTCCCGGCGGATCTCGTCGGGGGAGAGGCTGTCCGCGATGTACTTGTCCATGTCCTCCTGCGTGTTGAGCGCGGCGAAGGTCTGCGTGAACGTCTCGACGCTCAGGTTCCTGATCACGGCCACGTCGTCGCTTCGGGACATTTCGATCATCGGCATATATGCGTGTTCCTTTCTCTTGGTTTCGTTCCAGTATAGAAACGCGCGTTCGGTGATGGCTGAACGCGCGCATGCATATATGTGACACGCCGGTTTGGCATCGGCGGCGATATCCGGTAAAGTATCAGCTTGTGCCTGCGCGACGCATGTCGCGCCGTGCATATGCGGACATAGCTTAGTTGGTAAAGCGCGACCTTGCCAAGGTCGAGACCGCGGGTTCGAGTCCCGTTGTCCGCTCTCGTCGAATCAATATCACGCTTCCCTGATATGCCAGGGGAGCGTTCCATTGGGAGGTCAACGGACACTTGCGGATCTGAGTGCGGTGAATGAATCAGTCGGCCGGTCACGTCCCGCGTGCCGCCGTGTTTTTTTCTGCGCCCGTCCGGATCCGTGCAGGCGTACCGCGGTCTCATTCACTGTCTGCTTGTTCGTTTTGATGGCACGCCATATCGGCAAAGGAACCCGACATGGCCACGACACTCAATCTGCATGACCTCTCCTATATCTATGAAGGCGCGTCCGAGCCGCTGTTTGACGGCATCGACGCGACGATGCCGCAAGGCTGGACGGCACTGCTCGGCGACAACGGCTGCGGCAAGACGACGCTCGCACGCGTCATCATCGGCGAACTGACGCCGACGCACGGCTCGGTCAGCCCGTCGCCGTCCACGTTCGTCGCCGCCTACTGCGCGCAGGAATGCGTCAGCGAACCCGACGGACTCGACGAGCTGCGCGACGACTGGTCGCCCGAGGCGATCGCGCTACGCGACGCGCTCGGCATCGGCGACGACTGGCCCTACCGCTTCGCGACGCTCTCCGGCGGCGAACGCAAACGCCTGCAGGTGGCGTGCGCACTGCACGGCGCGCCGGATCTGCTCGTGCTCGACGAGCCGACGAACCATGTGGATGCGGACACCCGCGACGCCATCGCTGCGGCGATGCGCGCCTACCGGGGCATCGGCGTGCTCGTCTCGCACGACGTCGAACTCATCGACGCGACCTGCGCGCAATGCCTGATGTTCGTCCGGCGCCACAAGGACGGGCGCAACCGCACCGTCATCGAACGCTACGCCGGCGGCTACACGAAGGCGCGGCGCACCTATGCGCTGCGCCGCGCCGAATCCGAGGACGAGCTCAAGGCGGCGCAACGCAAACAACGCACACTCGAAGGCGCCCGCGACGCGCGGCGCGCGATGATGGACGCGGCGGCCGCGCGCAAGCACAGCGGCCATCTGATCGACAGGCTCGACCACGACGCGCGCAACACGCACAAATGGAACGAGAAGCAGGCGGACAAGGCGAGTGCCGCCGCCTACCGCGCGCTCGGCAGCCGGCTCGAGGCGGCGCGACGCGAGGCCGACGCGATTGAAACGGATGCGAAACGCTACGACGGCGACATCCTCGTCGACATCGCACCGTCGGCACGGCGGCAGGTCGCGCATGTGGAATCCGGCATCCTGCGCTTTGGCGACGCGACGGCGGCCGACGGCGGCATCGCCGTGTCTGAACTGATCGCCGACGGCGGACGCTGGCATGTACGGACGGTAGCCGCGAATAGTACGCTTACGGGCGACCGCGGCATCCGTGTGCCGTCCGTAAGCGTCGGCCCGCGCGACCACATCGGCATTGACGGCGCCAACGGCACCGGCAAGTCGACGCTCGTGCAGGCGCTGCTCAGGTCGGTCGACGATACACTGCCGACGTTATCCATCAGCCAAATCCCCGACACCGACGCCCATGCGCGGCTGTTCGCACGGCTGCATGGGCTCGACGCCTCCGACAAGGCGCGCGTGCTGTCGATGCTCGCGCAGCTCAACGACGACCCCGACCGGCTGATGCGCGGACAAGACCCGAGCCCCGGGCAGGCGCAGAAACTCGCGCTGTGCATCGGACTGCTGGGCGCGCCGCAGCTCATCGTGCTCGACGAGCCGACGAACCATCTCGACCTGCACTCCAAGCAGGCATTGGCGCGCTTCCTGCACGGCTACCGGGGCGCGCTCATCGTCGTCAGCCATGAGCGGTGGTTCCTCGACGAGGTGTGCGGCGCCGACGCATAGGACAGGCGGTGCGTCGCCGCTACGACGACGATACGATGGCAGACAGGACGACGGAAGGAGACGACGATGCCGCTGACCTACCACTACTGCTCGCTGGATACGGCGTGCGCGATCGTGCAGAACGGGTCGCTGCGGCTGTGCGACGTCACGAAATCCAACGATTCGGCGGAGATCACCTACGGGTATGCGGCGGCCACGGACGGACTTCGACGTGCCGGCCTCGTCTCCGGATCCGGCGACGGCCTGCATTTCGTCGACGATTGGGACGCGTTGCTGCGCCCTGACTACCGTGCATTGCTGCGCGAGGCGCTCAGCGACCACATGCTGCCGCCGAACCGGCTGTGCTACGCAGCGTGCCTGTCCGAGGAAGCCGATCTGCTCAGCCAGTGGCGCGCCTACGGCGACGACGGGCGCGGCGTGGCACTCGGATTCGACTTGTCCGATTTCGCTCAGGTGAACCCCTCGTTCACGGTTCGCGACGGCGGCGACCGTCTGCTCGAGACGCACATGATGACGATGTACCGGCCGATCGTCTACGGACACGACCGCGCCGCCGCGTATTTCGACGTCCTCGCATCGCGCATCGCGCAAGACGTGCACGATCTGCGCATCACGGGGGAGTGTGACGACGCGCGCATCCGCGCACGACTGCTCGACGCGACGCTCGAATTCGTCGCCTCCACCGCGTTCTGCAAGAAACGCTTCTTCCACGAGGAGCGCGAATGGCGGCTCGCCGTGTGGGGACCCAACGCGAACGTCGACGGCTTCGAGGGACTGCAGGCCGCGTTGGCGGCCGCGCTGCCGCGCCGCTTCCCGGACGCCGTCACGCATGCACGCTTCCTGATGCTGGCACGCGGCGACCGTCTTGTGCCGACGCTCGACCTCGGGCTCGACCTGCGTCGCACGTTGCGCCGCGTCGTCATCGGCCCGCGCTGCGCGGCCAGCGCGCGCGACATCCGCATGCTGCTGGCGGGAGCGCACGTCGCCGACGCCTCAATCGCGCGTTCGCTCGGCACCTACCGCTGAAAAACGCATGACGAGACGTCCGCGTCCATACCTGCGTCCACGGCGGCCGGACGTGGGCGTCTTTGTCTGCGCTGAACCCTAGGTTATGTACCTGTAATCAACAGTCCAGGTCTGCACCTTGTACCGCGGACCCAGATAGACAAGGACGAACCATGGCACAGAACACCATCTCCATCACGGTCAACGGCGAAGCGAAGGAGGTGGATGCGAGCCAGACGGGCGTCGAGCTGTTCGCCGACGACAAGAACATCATCGCCGTGCGCCTCAACGGCGAACCGCGCGACCTCTACACGCCGCTCAAGGCCGGCGACGTCGTCGAATCGATCACCCTCGACTCCGAGGACGGCGTCGCGATCATGCGTCATTCGGCGACGCATGTCATGGCGCAGGCGGTGCAGGAGATCCGCCCGGACGCCAAGCTCGGCATCGGCCCGGTCATCGAAAACGGCTTCTACTACGACTTCGACGTGGCCGAACCGTTCACGCCCGACGACCTCAAAACGATCGAAAAGCACATGCAGCGCATCATCAAGTCCGCGCAGCGCTTCTCCCGCCGCGTCGTCACCGAGCAGGAGGCGATGAAGGAGGAGGCCGACCAGCCGTACAAGCTCGAGCTCATCAAGGACAAGGAGGACGCGCTCGACACCGAGGCGGCCGTCGAGATCAGCGACAAAGAGCTGAGCATGTACGACAACATCGACCGTGACGGCAACGTCGTGTGGACCGACCTGTGCCGCGGACCGCACCTGCCGAACACGCGCTTCATCAAGGCGTTCAAGCTCGAGCGCGCGGCCGCCGCCTACTGGAAGGGATCCGAAGCGAACCCGATGCTGCAGCGCATCTACGGCGTAGCGTTCCCGACGAAGGATGAGCTCAAGGCCTACCAGACGCGCATGGAGGAGGCCGCCAAGCGCGACCACCGCAAGCTCGGCCAGGAGATGGACCTGTTCAGCTTCCCGGAGGAGATCGGACCGGGGCTGGCCGTCTTCCACCCGAAGGGCGCCGCCGTCATCAACGCGATGGAGGACTACTCGCGCGAGATGCACCGCAAGCACCACTACAGCTTCGTGCAGACACCGCACATCACCAAGGGCGGCCTGTACGAGACCTCCGGCCATCTGCAGTGGTACAAGGACGGCATGTACCCGCCGATGCACCTCGACGAGGAGAAGGACGAGGACGGCAACATCGTCAAGCAGGGCTTCGACTACTACCTCAAGCCGATGAACTGCCCGATGCACAACCTCATCTTCAAGTCGCGTCAGCGTTCCTACCGCGAACTGCCGTTGCGCCTCTTCGAGTTCGGCACCGTCTACCGCTACGAGAAGTCCGGCGTCGTGCACGGCCTGACGCGCGTGCGCGGCCTGACGCAGGACGATTCGCACATCTACTGCACGCGCGAGCAGATGCGCGACGAGCTCAAGAGCCTGCTGACCTTCGTCCTTGACCTGCTCAAGGACTACGGCCTCAACGACTTCTACCTCGAACTGTCCACGAAGGACGAGCACAAGTTCGTCGGCTCGGACGAGATCTGGGAGGAGGCGACGAACACACTCGCCGAAGTCGCCGAGGAATCGGGACTCGAGCTCGTCGCCGATCCGGGCGGCGCCGCGTTCTACGGCCCGAAGATCTCGGTGCAGGCACGCGACGCGATCGGCCGCACCTGGCAGGTCTCGACGATCCAGCTCGACTTCAACCTGCCGGAGCGCTTCCAGCTCGAATACATCGCGCCGGACGGCACGCACCAGCGGCCGGTGATGATCCACCGCGCGCTCTTCGGCTCGATCGAACGCTTCTTCGCGATCCTGCTCGAGCATTACGCGGGCGCTTTCCCGGTGTGGATCGCGCCGGTGCAGGCCCTGGGCGTGCCGGTCGCCGACGAGTTCGCGCCGCATCTGCAGCGGTTCATGGACTCCCTCGAGGAGGACATGGTGCGCGTCGAGACCGACCTGTCCGACGATCGCTTCGGCAAGAAGATCCGCAACGCCTCGAAGTCGAAGGTGCCGTTCATCATCATCGCCGGCGAGGAGGATATGAACAACGACGCGGTGAGCTTCCGCTTCCGTGACGGCAGCCAGCTCAACGGCGTGCCGGTTGACCAGGCCAAGGCGTGGATTCTCGAGGTCATCGCCAAGCGCGTCCAGGTCAACAGCGCCGACGACTTCCGCAAGGCGACCGGTCAGCCGGTCGAGGACGTGGAATTCAGCGTCTCGGACGCCGACGCCGAATAAGCCTCTCAGCGAAGGCCGGGGCATGACCGATCGGCATGCCCCGGCCTTCCTTCGTCCATGCGCCGATCGCCGGTCCCAGAACCCCGGTTATCGGCGTCCTTTTCTATGCTTCAATACGGAAGGCTCCAACGGGGAGCCGCAGAGCACACCGGGAACAACACATCATGCTGGAAAAGCTTCGACCATGGTTCAAGCGCCTCATCAACCCCGTCGCGAAGGGCATGGTGAAAATCGGCCTGACCGCCAACGCCGTCACCGTCATCGGCGCCATCGGCACGACGATCGTGGGCATCGCCACCGGCATCACCGGCTGGCTGTTCTGGGGCGCCCTCGCGATGACGCTGCTCGTCATCTTCGATTCGCTCGACGGCTCCGTCGCGAAGCTGACGAACGGCGGCACGCATTTCGGCGCGTTCCTCGACTCGACGCTCGACCGCGTCGCCGACTGGGCGGTGCTGCTCGGCGTCATCATCTACTTCTTCATGCGTAACTGCACGGCGCTGCTCGTCGAAAGCCGTTACGACGTAGTCGCGCTCGTCGGCATGGGCGCCGCGATCTACGCGATCATGACGTCCTTCGTCACCTCGTACATCCGTGCACGCGCCGAATCGGTGGGCGCCGAGGCGAAGGGCGGCATCGCGACGCGTTCCGACAGGCTGACGATCATCCTCGTCGGTATGGCGATCAGCGGACTGACGCATCAGGACGCGTGGCTCATGGCGACGATGTGCGTGCTCGCGCTGCTCGGCACCATCACCGTCGGCCAGCGCATCCACGAGGCGCGCATCTCGATCGAGGCCACGCTCGACGATGCGAACAAGGGCTGAGGACCCGACATGACCAATGTGATGGCATGGGTTGCGAACCATCCGCGCGTGCTGCCCGAACGCGTCGTGCGCGGGGCGTTCCTCGCCGCCGCCGACATCGCCTGGCTGCTGCGCGTCGGCTCCGTGCGCCAGCTCGAACGCAATCTGCGGCATGTGCTGACATGGTCGGCCCGCGACGCCGCCGCCACCGTTGATGGCAACGCACCCGCCGCGCCTGTCGGACGCCGGACGCTGCGACGCATCTCGCGTCAAGGCATGCGCTCCTATTTCACCTACTTCAGCGAGGCGCTCACCGTTGGCGCATCCGACCGCGAGCGCCTGTTGGCGCGCATCCGCGGCGCCGGCGACGGCCTTGATTCGCTCATCGCGTTCACGTCGCCGGATGGCGCGAACTCTTCTGCGCCGATCGCGATGGGCCATCAGGGCAACTGGGACTACGACGGCTTCTGGGCGCAGTTCGACGTGGCGCCGGTAACGACCGTGGCCGAGCGGCTCGCCGATCAGGAGATGCTCGACGTCTTCGTCTCGATCCGCGAGCGCCTCGGCATGCGCATCCTGCTGACCGGCACGCCGCATCTGACCGAGCGGCTCGAGGAGGCGCTCGGGACGCCGCATGTCCTCGTGCCGCTGCTCGCCGACCGCGATCTGAGCCGGCATGGCGAGTTCGTCGAGGCCTTCGGCTCGACGATCCGCGTCGCGAGGGGGCCGGCGACGCTCGCCTACGACACGGGGCTGCCGCTGTACGTCGCCAACACGTACCGCGAGCGGCTTTCCGGCGCGCGCCGCCGCGCCGCGAGCACCCCGTACGGCTATGTGTGCGAGGTCAGTGGGCCTGTGGACATCGACATGTACCGCGGTCTCGAGCGTGAGAAGGCGATCCATGCGATCAGTCAGGCGTGGGTCGACGTCTGGGCGCGTGGCATCGCCGCGCATCCCGAGGACTGGCACATGCTGCAGCCGATCTTCCTCGAGGATCTCGATTTGTCGCGGCTCAGGGACGTGCCCGAGTCGCTGCTGGCGAAGGCGCGCGCCGACGGCTGAGGAGGCGAAGTCCATTCGGTCGGCGACAATGCTCTGTATGTCTTCGCAGGAACCAGCATCCATCGGCGTGCGCCCGGACGGCCGTCCGTTGCGCGTGGGCATCGTCTGCCCGTATTCGTTCGAGACGCCGGGCGGCGTGCAGAACCACATCCGTGATTTCTCCGAGGCGCTTATGCGCCGCGGGCATCACGTGTCGGTCTTCGCGCCCGGACGGCGCACGAAGGACATGCCGTTGTGGGTGCAGACGAACGGCTCGTCGTTCGCGATCCCCTACAACGGGTCGTGGGCGCATCTGAGCTATTTCCTCGCCGCCGGGCTGCAGACGAGGCGCTGGGTGCGCCAGGGGCAGTTCGACATCGTGCATCTGCACGAGCCGGAGGCGCCGTCGGTGAGCCACAAGCCGCTCGTCATGCGCGGCGCGCCCCCGATGGTGGCCACGTTCCATGCGAGCATCGAGCCGTATCCGCGGGCGCTGCACCTGTTCCAGCGGTATCTGCATTCGTATCTGGAGCCGCTGAGCGAGGCGATCTTCGTCTCGCCGTCCGCGCAGCGCACCGCCGACCATTATCTGCCCGCCTCGATCAGCCGTCACGTCATCCCCAACGGTATCAACCGCGCCTCCTATCTGCGTGCGCGTCCCGACGAACGCTGGCGGGGCACGCCGAAGCATCCGACGATTGGCTTCCTTGGCAGGCTCGAGGAGGAGCGCAAGGGCTTCCCGATCTTCGTCGAGGCGGCCTCGCGGGTGCTCGAACGCCATCCGGGTGCGCGTTTCCTCGTCGTCGGCGACGGCGGCGACGAGGCCGCGAAGGCGATCGCCGAACGAGACGGGGGAGCGGCGCTGCTCGAACGCTTCGAGTTCCTTGGTCGCGTGGACGACGACGCCAAGGCGCGCTTCTACAAGTCTTTGGACGTCTATGTGGCGCCGCAGACCGGCGGCGAGAGCTTCGGCATCGTCCTCGCCGAGGCGATGGCGGCGGGCTGTCCGATCGTGGCCTCCGACCTGCCGGCCTTCGTCGATGTGACCGAGCAGGGGCGCGACGCGGCGCTGTTCGCCAACCGCGACGCTGCGGATTGCGCCGAGCGCATATGCGAGCTGCTCGCCGACCCGTCCCTGCGCACGCGTCTGGGGAAGGCCGGACTGAGGCGCTCGGGGGACTTCGATTGGGAGACCATCGTCGACGAAGTGCTCGCCGTCTACCGTCGCGCCCTGTCCGCACAGCCCGGCGCCTTGTCTTAGAAGCGCATTAGAATCAACACGTTTCGTAATATCCATCACCTGTCTAGGAGCATTATGTCAGGGCATTCCAAGTGGGCCACCACCAAGCACAAGAAGGCCGCCATCGACGCCAAGCGCGGCAAGCTGTTCGCCAAGCTCATCAAGAACATCGAAATCGCCGCCCGCCAGGGCGGTGGCGATCCCGACGGCAACCCGGCGCTCTATGACGCCATCTACAAGGCCAAGAAGGCCTCGATGCCCGCCGACAACATCAAGCGCGCCGTCAAGCGCGGCTCCGGCGAGGAAGCCGGCGGCGCCAACTACGAGGACATCGTCTACGAGGGCTACGCGCCGGCGGGCGTGGGCCTGATCATCGAATGCCTCACCGACAACCGCAACCGCGCGGCCGCCGAGGTGCGTTCGACACTCGGCAAGGGCGGCGGCTCGCTCGCGACGACCGGCTCGGTGAGCTTCAACTTCGAGCGCAAGGGCGCGATCGTCGTCCCGTCCGAGGGCGTCGACTTCGACGACCTGTTCGAGAAGGCGGCCGAGGCGGGTGCCGAGGACGTCACCGACGACGGCGAGACCTACACCGTCGTCACCGACCCGTCCGACCTGATCGCCGTGCGTCAGGCGCTGCAGGACGCCGGCATCGACTACGATTCCGCCGACCTCGTCATGATGCCGAAGAACGAGGTCGAGCTTTCGCTCGACGACGCCCGCAAGGTCGCCCGTCTCATCGACAACCTCGATGACCTCGACGACGTGCAGAACATCTACAGCAACTGGACCGCCTCGGACGAGGTCATGGCACAGCTCGACGAGGAGTAATCCCCGTTGATCATCCTTGGAGTCGACCCCGGACTGACACGGTGCGGAGTCGGCGTGATCGAAGCCGGCGCACCCCGCCGGCTTTCGTTTATCCACGTCGACGTCGTGCGTTCCGACCCGCACATGTCACAGGACCTGCGACTGCTGACGATCTACAACGGCATCGCCGCCAAGCTCGACGAGTTCATCCCGGACACTGTTTCGATCGAACGCGTGTTCGCGCAGGAGAACCGCAACACCGTGCTCGGCACCGCGCAGGCCGCCGGTGTCGCGATGCTCGCGGCGGCCCAGCGCGGCATCCCGGTCGCACTGCACACGCCGACCGAGTCGAAGCTCGCGATCACCGGCAACGGCAAGGCGCAGAAGGTCCAGATGGAACGCATGGTCGCCCGTCTGCTCAACCTCAATGCGCCGCCGACGCCGGCCGATGCCGCCGACGCCCTCGCGATCGCGATCTGCCATGCGCTGCGCCCGGCGGGGGCGCTCGAAGGCGGCGAACGCGAGCAGCATCTGACGAAGGCGCAGCGCCAGTGGGCGCAGGCCGCGCAGCACGCCTCGCGCCGCGGCGGCGTCCGCAGAGGCATGTAGACTACCGAACATCTGTTCGAACATCAACGAAAGGGGCCAAACGCATGATCGGCCTGCTCAACGGCGTCGTCGTTCAGATCGATGCGACGACGGCGCTCATCGACGTCCACGGCGTGGGATTCGAGGTGCGGATGCCGAGCGCCGATCTGGGCGCGCTGCACGTCGGCTCGACGGCGAGCGTCCAGACGGCGATGAGCGTGGCGCAGGACGCGATCACGCTCTTCGGTTTCCTCACCGCGGCCGAGCGGCGCATGTTCCTGCAGCTGCAGAAGGTCAGCGGCATCGGTCCGAAGGTCGCGCTGTCGCTGCTGTCGACGCTGCCGAGCGACCAGCTCGTCCAGGCGATCCGCGACGAGGACGCAGCCGCCCTTGCGAAGGCTCCGGGACTCGGCCGCAAGGGCGCGCAGAAGATCATCCTCGAACTCAAGGGATCGATCGACCTGTCCGCCGCGCCGGCGCAGGGGGAGCGCGGCACCGAGCGACTCATGCCGCAGGACGCCGGCGTCGACCGCGTCGTCGAGGGGCTCATGTCCCTCGGTTGGAAGCAGCAGGAGGCGCAGCAGGCCGTCGACGCCGTCATCGAGGACAACGCCATCGCCACGCCATTGTCCGACGAGGCCGTCGCCGACGTGCTGCGGCTCGCGCTGACATCGATGGACAGGGGAAGGTGAGACGCATGGCGAACGACGATTTCGACGTCTTCAGCGCGGACAACAGCAACGCGAACGAGGAGTCGCTGCGCATGGTCTCCGCGAACGCCGTCGGCAACGAGCCGGTGAGCGACGAGGAGCTGCGTCCGCACATCCTCGAAGGCTTCATCGGACAGCCGCGGCTCAAGGCGCAGCTGCAGCTGTTCCTCGATGCGGCGCGCAAACGCGACGTGCCGCCGGACCACATCCTGCTCGCAGGCCCTCCGGGACTGGGCAAGACAACGCTGGCGATGATCGTCGCGAACGAGCTCGGCGTGCCGATCCGCGTCACGTCGGGCCCGGCGATCCAGCATGCCGGCGACCTCGCGTCCATCCTCAGCTCGCTCGACGCGGGCGAGGTGCTGTTCATCGACGAGATCCACCGTCTGCCGCGCGCCGCCGAGGAGCTGCTGTACATCGCGATGGAGGACTTCCGCGTCGACGTCATGGTCGGCAAGGGTCCGGGTGCCTCGTCGATCCCGTTGACGCTGCCGCGCTTCACCGTCATCGGCGCGACGACGCGCGAGGGCATGTTGCCGTCGCCGCTGCGTGCGCGCTTCGGTTTCACCGCGCATCTCGACTTCTATCCGACCGAGGAGCTCGAGAAGCTCATCGAACGTTCGGCGAAGGTGCTCGGCCTCGAACTCGACGAAGGCGCTGCGCATCAGCTCGCGCGCCGTTCGCGCGGCACGCCGCGCATCGCCAACCGCCTGCTGCGCCGCGTGCGCGACTGGGCGATTGTGCACGACCTGCCGATCGTCGAACCCGACGACGTCAAGGAGGCGCTGGCGCTCTACCAGATCGACACCGAGGGCCTCGACCGCCTCGACATCGCCGTGCTCAATGCGATCATCCGCAACTTCAACGGCGGACCGGTCGGACTCAACAACCTCGCGGCGATGGTCGGCGAGGAGGCGGAGACCGTCGAGACGGTGTGCGAGCCGTACCTCGTGCGCGAGGGGTTCATGATGCGCACGCCGAAGGGACGCGTCGCCACGGCCCGAGCCTGGGAGCATCTGGGCCTCGAGCCGCCGGAGGGCTCGGCCGTCGATGTCAGCAAGCTATTCTAGACTGAGCCTTCCGTACACACCGTTTCCAATCGATCCCCACGGTCGTCTCGTTTCCCAAGGAGCCCTGTCATGAGCATGGATTACATCTTCCTCATCGTTCTTCTCGTCGCCATGATTCTGATGATGGTGTTCCAGACGCGGAAGGCGAAGAAGCAGCAGGCGGAGCGCCAGAGCTTCTGGAAGAACCTGGACGCCGGCACCGAGGTGATCACGATCGGCGGCGTCATCGGTAAAGTCGTCGAGGTCGACGAAGAGTACGACGAGATCGTCATCGACTCCGAAGGCAGCATCCTGCGCTTCTCCTCGAAGGCCATCAGCCGCGAGTACATCCGCCCGGCCTACGTCTCCGACGACGACGTGGACGAGAACGGCAACCCGCTCGTCAAGGACGACGAGAACGACGCCGACAGTCCCAAGGAAATCACGACGCAGGTGAGCGAGCACTCGACGGATGCCGACGGCGATGAAATCGACGTCGAGGAGACGACGAAGAGCACGAAGTCGCCGTACGACGCCGACTGACGAACGACCACCGATACAGGACCGACACAGGGGAGAACTGCCGACCATGACTTCCACGGACATCACGCTCACCGATCCCACCTCGATGGACAAGGCGGATGCCGACTACCTCATCTCACTGATGCGCGCAATCCCCGGATTCCCCAAGGAGGGGATCCTGTTCCGCGACATCATGCCGGTCTTCGCCGACGCGCGCGGCCTGTCCATCCTGATGGACGCGCTCGTCTCGAACCTGTCGATCGCGAACGACGAATTCGACGCCGTCGCAGGACTCGAGGCACGCGGCTTCCTCTTCGGGCCCACGCTCGCCGAACGCCTCGGCAAGGGTTTCATCGCTGTGCGCAAGGCCGGCAAGCTGCCGCCGCCCACGGTCCGCGAAAGCTACGCGCTCGAATACGGCGACGCCTCGATCGAGATTGAACGCAACGCGATCCGCGAAGGCGAGCGCATTCTCATCGTCGACGACCTGATCGCCACCGGCGGCTCCGCCTCCGCTGCCCGCGATTTGGTCATCTCGTGCGGCGGCGTCGTCGCCGGATTTAGTTTTATCATGGAGCTTTCGGGCCTCAACGGCGTCAAGACGCTCGGCGACTACCCAGCGAGCTCCCTGCTGACGATGCCCGCCTGAGCATCGTCCGACGCCACCGCCCATCTCAAGAGGAATCCATGGATCTATACGAATACCAAGCACGTCAGCTGCTTGACGAACAAGGCATCGACACCCCGCGCGCGATCTTCGTCCGGCGCGTCGAGGACGTCCCGCAGGCGGCCGAGACGATCGGATACCCGGTCGTCGTCAAGGCACAGGTCAAGATCGGCCACCGCGGCCAGGCCGGCGGCGTCAAGATCGCGCACGACCGCGACGAGGCCGTGCGTGCCGCCGAGCAGATCCTGCCGATGACGATCCACGGGCACAAGGTGCGCGGCGTGCTCATCGCCGAAGCCGAATCCATCCTGCACGAATACTATGTGTCAATCTCCGTGGACCGTTCCTCGCGTGACTTCGATGTGCTCGCGACCGCCAACGGCGGCACCGAGGTCGAGCAGATCGCCAAGGAGCATCCCGAATCGGTCAAGCGCCTGCACATCAGCGCGCTCGAGGACTTCGACCGGCGCGCCGCGACGGCGATGGCGGAAAGCATCGGCTTCTACCACGCCGACGTCGATCAGGCCGCCGACATCCTGCTCAAGATGTGGAAGTGCTTCCACGACAACGACGCGACGCTCGTCGAGATCAACCCGCTCGCCAAGGTCGGAGACCCGGACGACGAGTCCACGAAGCGCCTGTGCGCGCTCGACGCGAAGATCTCGCTCGACGGCAACGCGGCGTTCCGCCACGACGGCTGGGAGCGCTTCGCCGACTCCGCCACGACGGACCCCTACGAGCGCAAGGCAGCCGAGCACGGCCTGCACTACGTGCATCTCGACGGCCAGGTCGGCGTCATCGGCAACGGCGCGGGCCTCGTCATGAGCTCGCTTGACGCCGTGTCTTTCGCGGGTCAGGAGCAGGGGACCGACGTCCAGCCGGCCAACTTCCTCGACATCGGCGGCGGCGCCTCGGCCGAGACGATGTGCCAGAGCCTCGAGATTGTGCTGTCCGATCCACAGGTCGAATCGGTGCTCGTCAACGTGTACGGCGGCATCACCTCCTGCGAGCAGGTGGCACTCGGCATCATCGAGGCCGTCGAACGGCTCAACGTCACGAAGCCGATGGTCGTGCGCTTCGACGGCAACGCGGCCGCCGAAGGCCTGACGATCCTCGACGACGCGGACATCGCGAACATCCATGTGGCGGCCACGATGGAGACGGCCGCGTCCGAAGCGGCCCGTCTCGCCGCGCAGGCGAAGGAGGAGACCAAATGACCGTCTTCATCGAGGATGACGCCCCCGTCATCGTTCAGGGCATGACCGGCCATCAGGGCATGACGCACACCGCGCGCATGCTCAAGGCGGGCACGAACATCGTCGGCGGCGTCAACCCACGCAAGGCCGGCACGTCGATCATCTTCGAGAACGCCACCGGCGCCGACGTCGATATCCCCGTCTTCGCCGACTGCGCCGAGGCGAAGGCCGCGACCGGGGCGAAGGCGAGCGTCGTCTTCGTGCCGCCGAGGTTCGCGAAGGACGCCGTCGTCGAAGCGGTCGAGGCCGGCATCGAGGTCGTCGTCGTCATCACCGAGGGCATCCCGGTCGCCGACAGCGCCTACTTCGTCGAACTTGCGCTGCAGCGCGGCGTGCGCATCGTGGGCCCGAACTGCCCGGGCCTGATGACGCTGCCGTCGAGCGAGGAGACACACGGCGTCAACCTCGGCATCATCCCCGACGGCATCGTCGCCCGCGGCCCGCTCGGCCTCGTCTCGAAGTCGGGCACGCTCACCTACCAGCTCATGGGCGAGCTGTCCGACATCGGCTTCACCGCATGCCTCGGCGCCGGCGGCGACCCAATTGTCGGCACGACGCTGCAGGAAGCGCTCGAGGCCTTCGAGGCCGATCCGGACACGAAGGCCGTCATGATGATCGGCGAAATCGGAGGCAGCGCCGAACAGGACGCCGCGAACTGGGCGAGCGAGCACATGACGAAGCCCGTTGTCTCCTACATCGCGGGCTTCACCGCCCCCGAAGGCAAGCAGATGGGCCACGCCGGCGCCATCGTCTCCGGCGGCAAGGGCACCGCACAGGACAAGCAGGAGGCCCTCGAGGCTGTCGGCATCCGCGTGGGCAGGACCCCGTCCCAGGCCGCGCAGTACATGCGTGAGGCGCTGGCAGCGCTCGGATGAACAGGACGAAGCTGATTCCCTGGTTGCGAGGCGTCGCCGCGTCCTGCGTGGCGATGCTCGTCTACGCCGTGCCGCTCGGCTTCCTGATGGCGCTCGTCCTCCTCGTCGCCGCGATGGAGGAGGGCGGCGACACGATGTCGTCGTTCACGGTGCCGCTGACGCAGGCCGTCGTATTGCTCTCCCAGGGCGTCGGCTTCCACACATCCTCGATCGTTGTCACGATCGTCCCGCTGCTGCTCACCTTCCTGCTCGTCGCGCTCGTACGCACCGTCTTCCGCCGGATGGGCACCGACCCGCGCGGCTACGTCGCCGGGCTGGTCACATGGCTCGTGCTCGACCGGCTGCTCGAGAACAACCTGTCTGTCGCGCTCAACGATTCGACCTTCCTCGTGCTGTGCAAGGGCGCGCTCGTCTTCACCGCCGGCTTCGCATGGGCCTTCGTCCACGACCGCAGCCATCTCGAGCCGCTGCGCGGTTATCTGCGCGCGCATCTGTCCGCGCCGATTCGCCACGTCATCGCCGTCGGCGTGAGGCTCGGCGTGCTCATCGTCGCCATCGTGCTGCTGTGCGGATTGGGCACCGTCATTGCCTGGATTGTGCTCAACCACCATGCCGTCGGCGCCGCATTCGAGGCGATGCATGTGCAGACCGGCTCGCGCATCCTCATGTGCGTCATGGCGGCCGCATGGCTGCCCAACCTCATGCTTTGGGCCGTCTCATGGCTGTTCGGCGCCGGATTCTCGATCGGTGACTTCGCGACCTACACGCTCACCGAAGGATCGGCGGCGCATCTGCCTGCCCTGCCGATCTTCCGCCTGTTCCCGCAGCCGGTCGCCGACCCGACGATCCGTCTGTGCGTGACGCTCATCCCGCTCGTCGTCGGCGTCGTACTCGGCCTGCTCGTGCTCGTCGCCAAACGCGGCTTCGGCCTGCGCCCCCTACAGGCGGACGCCGACGACCGGCGCGACCTGCTGTTCGCCTACGCCTATCCGGTGGGCGCGTTCTGCATCACGTCCGTCGTTGTCTCGCTGCTGTGCACGCTGCTGTACGCGCTGTCCGACGGCGCGCTCGGCACGAAGCACCTCGCGTCCGTCGGCGTCGACGTCCGCCATGCCACCAACGCCACGGCGCGACCGTGCGCGTTGGGTCTGTTCCTGGCCTGGGGCACGATGCTGCTCCTGACCGCCATCGTCCTCGCCGTCCGCGCGCTCATCGCGCGCCGGGGCGCCACGGAGTCCGGCTCCGAAGCCCCGCGCAAGGCGCGCAGCGTCTCCTCGCAGCAGGAGACTGACGGGGACGACCCCACAGAGAAGAAGAGGTCCGGCGCGCGTGTGGCGGACCCAAACCACCAACCAAAGGAGAAGCAAGGTGACGACAACGAACCGACCGCTACGACGAGCATTGGTATCGGTCTTCCATAAGGACGGCATCGAGATCCTCGCCAAGGCGTTCATCGACGCCGGCACGCAGGTGGTGTCCACCGGTTCCACCGCGAGCAGGCTCGCTGAACTCGGCGTGGACGTCACGGAGGTGTCCCAGGTCACCGGTTTCCCGGAATGCCTCGACGGCCGCGTCAAGACCCTCGACCCGCACATCCACGCCGGCATCCTCGCTGATATGACGAACGAGGACCACGCTCGCCAGCTTGAGGAGTTCGGCATCGAGCCCTTCGATCTGGTCATCGTCAATCTCTATCCCTTCGCGGACACCGTGCGTTCGGGTGCCGGGGAGGCCGACGTCATCGAGAAGATCGACATCGGCGGCCCCTCGATGGTGCGCGGCGCGGCGAAGAACAGCGCGACCGTCGCGATCGTCACCGATCCGGCCGACTACGCGCTCGTCGCCGCACGCATCGAGGACGGTACCGGCTTCTCGCTCGAGGAGCGTCGCTGGCTCGCCGGCAAGGCCTTCGCGCACACGGCCGCCTACGACGCCACAATCGGCGAATGGACGGCGGCCCATTGGCCCAAGCCCGCGTCAATCGAAGACGCGGCCCACGACGCCGACCCGGTCGAGCAGGCCAAGCTCGCCAAGTTCCCGCAGACCTTCACGCGCACCTGGAACCGCGCGCATGTGCTGCGCTACGGCGAGAACCCGCATCAGGACGCCGCACTCTACGTCGACCCGCTCAACACGCGCGGATTCGCCGACGCCGAGCAGCTCGGCGGCAAGCCGATGAGCTACAACAACTACGTGGACGCCGATGCGGCGTGGCGCGCCGTATGGGACTTCGCCCCGCAGATCGCCGTCGCCGTCGTCAAGCACAACAACCCCTGCGGCCTGGCCGTCGGCGCGACCGTAGCCGAGGCGCACAGGAAGGCGCACAGCTGCGACCCGATGAGCGCCTACGGCGGCGTCATCGCGACGAATGCGACGGTCACACTCGAGATGGCCGAAGGCGTGCGCCCGATCTTCACCGAGGTCATCGTCGCGCCCGACTATGAGCCGGAGGCGCTGGCGCTGCTGCAGGCGAAGAAGAAGAACCTGCGCATCCTCAAGGTCGCGGAACCGCCGAAGTCGAAGCGCCAGTTCCGTCAGATCGACGGCGGCCTGCTCATGCAGTCCACCGATCTCATCGACGCTCCGGGAGACACGCCGGACGCCTGGAAGCTCGTCGCGGGCGAGCCGGCCGACGCCGCGACGCTCAAGGACCTCGAGTTCGCATGGCGCGCCGTGCGCTGCGTCAAATCGAACGCGATCCTCATCGCCGACGACATGGCGACGGTCGGCATCGGCATGGGTCAGGTCAACCGCGTCGATTCGGCAAACCTCGCCGTCGAACGCGCGAATACGCTCGACGACGGCCGCAACCGCACGAAGGGCGCCGTCGCGGCCTCCGACGCGTTCTTCCCCTTCGCTGACGGCGCGCAGATCCTCATCGACGCCGGCGTCAAGGCGATCGTGCAGCCCGGCGGCTCGATCCGCGACGAGGAGGTGTTCGAGGCGGCGCGCAGCGCGAACGTGACGATGTACGTCACGGGCACGCGCCACTTCTTCCACTGATCGTCAGCTGACATCGCACGGCGGGGCCGCGCCTCGGGGATTTCCCGAGGCGCGGCCCCGCCGTATAGTGGGTAGTAGTTGGATTCGGTAGTAGGATGGGCGGTGTCTTCAACGACGAATCGTCGAATTCATCGCAGCAGCGAAATCAACCATCACATTCCCAAGATCTTCAAGGAGTCCAGATGAACGCGCAGCATCCCCATGTCTCCGAGCATGACGAGGGCAGGCCGTGGTTCGAATGGTGCGTCGCCGGGCTCGTCGTCGTTGCCACGGCACTTGCGGCAATGGGAGAGCCGATGGTCGCCACGGCCATCGTGTCCGTGACTTCCATCGGCTCCGGTGCGGTGCGGCTGATTTATCGGGAACGCAGTCCCTGGAAGGTCAGATCGGTCGCCTTCGACGCCGCGTGCGGCATCGGCTTCGGCGTCGTGCTAGCGCTGCTGTACCTCGCCATCCGCTTCATCCACTGACCCGGCGTCGTCCACCGGCGTCTGGGGCTCATCCAGCTCGGCGGACTCGGACTGTTCCTCCAGGACGTCGACGTCGGGCGCGGCGATGTCGGCGTCCTGCTCGGCGTGATCGGACTCGTCGCCCTGCGCCATCGCGGCCTCGGCCACGTCGACGTCCATCTCGTCACCGTTGGCGGCACGCGAATGCGCAAGCTGCGCGACGATCATGACGAGCGCGACGATGGCGGCCGCGAGGATCGCCGTCACCCAGAACACCCACAGCTGCGAGAGCGGGTTGACGGTGTGAGAGCCTTCCTCGTGCTGCGCGAAGACGGCGACGCCGGTGGCGCGCATCGGGTTGATCGACGCGCCGGTGATCGGGGCGGCCATCGCGGCCGCGGCCGCGTAGGCGACGCCCATCGTGACGGCGGCGGAACGCGTCGCGCGCCCGCTGCGCTTAAGCGTCGTCATCGCGGCGGCCACGACGATGATCGAGGCGAGCAGCTCGACGACGATCGCCATCGAGACGCCATAGGTCAGCCCGTACTGGCTCAGGCTTGCATAGGTCAGGCTGTTCACGTCGTAGCCGTTGATCGCCATCATCGTCCACTGCGACTTGCTGACCGTGTCCGAACTGGGGATGAGGAAGACGAAGAGCGCGCCGGCGACGAGGCCGCCGAGCACCTGCGCGATGATGTAGAACACGCCGTCGCGCACGCGAGTCTTCGACGTGAGCATCGCCGCGACGGTGACGGCCGGATTGAACTGCGCTCCGGAGACGCGCGCGAAGATCGACGTCATCGCGCCGTAGACGACGCCGGTCGCCACGACAAGGAACGCGAGGTTGAGTCCGAAGTTCACCACGCCGAACGAGCTCACCATGTAGATCGCGAAGCAGATGAGCAGGCTGCCGACGAATTCGGCGCCGAGGCGGGCCCAAATGCTGTGTCCGTCGTTCTGCACGGCCATGTCCTCGCGGACATCGACCGTGGAATCGTTATCAACAGCAGTCATAGATATATTCCTTTGCGGTACTTGAAGCCATGGTGAAGACCATGGCTGGGCCGTCGCTGTTCGGCGGCCACGCTGTACAATACTAGACAGTGGTCCTGCCGTCGCCTTCGCGCGCGCAGGACGACGCCATCAATACGAACGGCCACGTTGGGAGAACGATGCCACACGCATATAGTCAAGCAAGGAAATCACACACCGAAGAACACGACGGAATACGTTTGCAGAAGCTGCTCGCGCAGGCCGGATTCGGTTCGCGGCGCAAGTGCGAAGAGATGATCGTCGACGGCCGCGTCGAGGTGGACGGCGAACTCGTCACCGAACTCGGCACGAGGGTCGACCCCAAGACGCAGCAGGTGCGCGTGGACGGCTCGCGCATCCGCCTCAACCCGAGGCACGTCACGCTCGCGCTCAACAAACCGAAGAAGGTGCTCAGCGCGATGGAGGACCCGAAGGGCCGCTACACGCTGCGCGACATCGTCGGCGACAAGTACGAGCGCATCTTCCACATGGGACGCCTCGACTACGATTCCGAGGGCCTCATCCTGATGACGAACGACGGCGAACTGTCCCAGCACGTCATGCATCCGAAGTACGAAGTCGAGAAGACCTACATCGCCACGCTCGAGGGACGCATGAGCGGCAACGTCTGCCGCCGCCTCGTGCGCACCGGCGTGCAGCTCGACGACGGCTGGATCAAGCTCGACCACTGCTCGATCATCGACCAGAGCCGTGACCAGACGATCGTCAAGGTCACGCTCCATTCGGGCAAGAACCGCATCGTGCGCCGCATCTTCGGCGCGATCGGCTTCCCGGTCAAGCGCCTCGTGCGCACGCAAATCGGCCCGATCAAGCTCGGTGACCTCAAGCCCGGTTCCTACCGCGTGCTGTCGGCCACCGAGGTCCGTTCGCTCTCCAAGGAGGTGGGCCTGTGATCACCGTCGCTATCGACGGGCCGGCCGGCGTCGGCAAGTCCTCGACGTCCAAAGCGCTTGCGAAGTACTACGGCTTCGCCTATCTCGACACCGGCGCGATGTACCGCGCCGCCACATGGTGGGCACTCGAGCAGGGCATCGACCTCGACGCCGACGACATCGACGAACGCGAAGTCACCGAGACGGTCGCCGCGCTGTTCACCGAAGGCCACTTCGACATCAGCGTCGACCCCGACACGCCGAATGACGCGCGCGTGTTCTGCGACGGGCGCAACATCAGCGAGCAGATCCGTTCGAGCGAGATCAGCGCGCACGTCTCGCGCGTCTCGTCGATCATCCCGGTGCGCCACATCCTCGTCGCCGCCCAGCGTGCGTACATCGCCGCCGAAGGCGTCGAGAACGGCTTCTCGCACGGCCAGGGCATCGTCGCGGAAGGTCGCGACATCACCGACGTCGTCGCGCCGCACGCCGAGGTGCGCGTGCTGCTCACGGCCCGCGAGGCCGTGCGCCAGGCGCGCCGCGCGCATCAGGCCGCCGACGGCGACGCCGGCGCAGAGAACGTCGCCGCGCGCGACGCCGCCGACTCCAAGGTGACGAACTTCACCGTCGCCGAGGACGGCGTCACGACGATCGACAACTCCGACCTCGACTTCGAGCAGACGCTCGACCTGCTTGTCGGGCTCGTCGACGACGCCATCGAGGAGCAGGAGTACGCCGAGTACGCGCGCAACCTCGAGGGCTACGAGCTCGACGAGGGCGACGAGGCACTCATCGACGGCTCCGCGTTCACGTCCGGCGAACAGACAGCCAGGCGCAAGGAGGTCGGAGTGCTCGCGGTCATCGGGCGGCCGAACGTCGGCAAGTCGACGCTCGTCAACCGCATCCTCGGCCGCCGCGCCGCCGTCGTCGAGGACACGCCCGGCGTCACACGCGACCGTGTCAGTTACGACGCCGAATGGGCAGGCGTGGACTTCAAGCTCGTCGACACCGGCGGCTGGGAGGCGGACGTCGAGGGCATCGATTCCGCGATCGCTTCGCAGGCGCAGATCGCCGTCGAGCTTGCCGACGCCGTCGTCTTCGTCGTCGACGGCCAGACGGGCCTGACGCAGACCGACGAACGCATCGTGAGGATGCTGCGCTCGGCGGGCAAACCGGTCGTCGTCGCCGTGAACAAGGTCGACGACCAGGCCGGCGAGTACATGGCCGCCGAATTCTGGAAGCTCGGACTGGGCGAGCCGTACCCGATCTCGGCGATGCACGGCAGGGGAGTGGGCGACCTGCTCGACGCGGCCCTCGATGCGCTGCGCAACGCCGAACACACCTCCGGGTTCCTCACGCCGTCCCATCTGCGCCGCGTCGCGCTCGTCGGCAAGCCGAACGTCGGCAAGTCGTCGCTGCTCAACCAGCTCGCGCACGAGGAACGTTCGGTCGTCAACGATTTGGCCGGTACGACGCGCGACCCGGTCGATGAGATCGTCACGATCGACGGCGAGGACTACCTGTTCATCGACACGGCCGGCATCAAACGCAGGCAGCACAAGCTCTCCGGCGCCGAATACTATTCGTCGCTGCGCACGCAGGCCGCGATCGAACGCGCCGAGCTCGCGCTCGTGCTCTTCGACGCTTCAGTGCCGATCTCGGACCAGGACCTCAAGGTCATGAGCTCCGCCGTGGACGCGGGCCGCGCCGTCGTGCTCGTGTTCAACAAGTGGGACCTCATGGATGAGTTCGACCGCCAACGCATGGAGCGTCTGTGGAAGACCGAGTTCGACCGCGTGACGTGGGCGCAGCGTGTCAATCTCTCGGCGAAGACCGGCTGGCACACGAACCGCCTGTCGCGTGCGATGACGCAGGCGCTCGAGTCCTGGGACAAGCGCATCCCGACCGGCAAGCTCAACGCCTTCCTCGGCAAGGTGCAGGCCGCGCATCCGCATCCGCTGCGCGGAGGCAAGCAGCCGCGCATCCTGTTCGCGACGCAGGCCTCGAGCCGGCCGCCGCGCTTCGTCATCTTCGCCACTGGCTTCCTCGAGCACGGCTACCGCCGCTTCCTCGAACGCCAGTTGCGTGAGGAGTTCGGATTCGAGGGATCGCCGATCCAGATCTCCGTCAACATCCGTGAGAAGAAGCGCCGCAAGTGACGCGACGCGTCGGGGCCGGCAAAACCGGCCCCGACGCATATGCGGATCCGCGCGTCTGCTGGAAATACGAAAATCCCCGGAACGTTCGCCGTTCCGGGGACCGATGGTCGGACCAGCGGGATTTGAACCCGCGACCCCTTGACCCCCAGTCAAGTGCGCTACCAAACTGCGCTATGGTCCGAACGGTGCGTCCTGCACCGAAGAGTCAATGTAGCACAACCGTGCCGACAACGCCAAATCGTCCCGCAGGTCCATATGACCGCATCCGTTCCACCAGGGCGTCAATCATCGTATTATCATCGAGGAAACCATGACGCAAACCGTAACGCGGCGAAGATAATGTGGGATGCACAAGGCTCAATTAGACAGATTGAAGGTTAGGTCGCTACACTGAGACACGGCATTGCGCACGGGTGCACCGGCATCGACCGTGCGCGCAACCGGAGAAAGGGATTGGTCATCACCATGGTCGACGTTTTCGAGCGCTCCGCGCACAAGATGCGTTCACAGGGCATGAGCGACACCGCGATAGCCCAGTTCGAACACCTCTACGACGTCTGGGCGAACGAGGAGGACACGAGCTACATCCACGAGGCCGACGTCGAGCCGATCACCGACATCCCGAACTTCCACGACGTCTACGAGACGATCAACCACGACAAAGCCGTCGACGCCTTCGCCAAGACGGCGTTCCTCAAGCTCAACGGCGGCCTCGGCACGTCGATGGGCCTCGACTACGCGAAGTCGCTGCTGCCGGTGCGCCGCCACAAGGCGCGCCCGATGCGCTTCCTCGACATCATCCTCGGCCAGGTCGACACGGCGCGCACGCGTCTGGGCGTCGAACTGCCGCTGACCTTCATGAACTCGTTCCGCACGTCGAAGGACACGATGGACGCGATCGCGAAGAACCACCACTTCACGCAGGCGGGCGTGCCGGTTGAGATCGTCCAGCACGTCGAGCCGAAGATCGACCTGTCGACAGGAGAGCCGGTACAGTGGCCGGCGAACCCCGACCTCGAATGGTGCCCGCCGGGGCACGGCGACCTGTATTCGACGCTCTACGAGTCCGGGTTGCTCGCCATCCTCGAGGAGCGCGGCTTCAAATACCTGTTCATCTCCAATTCGGACAACCTCGGCGCACGCCCGTCGCGCACGCTTGCGCAGCATTTCGAGAACACCGGCGCGCCGATCATGATCGAGGTGGCGCGGCGCACCGAGGCCGACCGCAAGGGCGGTCACATCGTGCGCGATCGCGTGACCGGACGCCTCATGCTGCGCGAGATGACGCAGGTGGACCCGCGCGACCGCGGCGCCGCGATGGACATCCACAAGCACCCGTTCTTCAACACGAACAACATCTGGGTGCGCATCGACGCGCTGCGCCGGATGCTCGAAGAGCACGGCGGCGTGCTGCCGCTGCCGGTCATCCGCAACTACAAGACCGTCGACCCCACCGATCCCGCGTCGACGAAGGTCGTCCAGCTCGAGACGGCGATGGGCGCCGCCGTGAACCTGTTCAACGGCGCCATCTGCGTGCAGGTGGACCGCATGCGCTTCCTGCCGGTCAAGACGACCGACGACCTGTTCATCATGCGTTCCGACCGCTTCCACCTGACCGACTCCTACGAGATGGAGGATGGCGACTACCATTTCCCGAACGTCGAGCTCGACAAGCGCTACTACAAGAACATCCAGGACTTCGAGGAACGCTTCCCCTACGGCGTGCCGTCGATCGCCGCCGCCGCGTCATTCCGCGTCGAGGGCGACTGGACCTTCGGGCGCAACGTCAGCCTGTTCGGCGATGCGAGGCTCACAGATTCGGGGCGGCCCAGCTACGTGCCGAACGGCGAATTCGTCGGCCCGCAGGGCGTCGAGCCGGACGAGTGGCTGTGACCGGCGTTTGTTCGCAGACCAAGAAAATCGGAGTTTTTTCGAGAAATCGGCCATCCCGGCCGAAAAAGCCTATATCATAGGAGAGGGTGTATGGCATCCCCGATGCCCACACCTACGAAAAACTTTAACGATACGTGAGGACTAATGGCTGAGGGTAGTAACGGTAGGCGCCGCTTCTCCGACAAGTGGGGCAAACACGAGCTCGATGTTCTGGCAGTATTGTCATCCGCCTTCCCGCAATGGCTGACATCGCGGCAGATCGCACAACGTGTGAAGGCCTACGCCGATTCGTACGGCGAACTGGCCGACCAGGCGGCGAAGGCGGCGTTCGCCAAGCAGTTCCAGCGCGACCGGGCCAAGCTCGCCGCGATGGGCATCGCGATCGAGTCGCGGCAACCCGAATACTCCTCGAAGTCCGAAGGCCAGGACTTCGCGTCCTACCGTCTGCAGCTCGGCGACGAGCCTCGCATCCGCCTACGCTTCCGCCCCGAAGACCTGCCGGTACTCGCGGCAGCGAACTATCTGGCGCGTTCGATGTCGATGTCCTCGATGCCGGCCCATACGCAGCCTGCGCACGCCTCGCGCACCGCTCCGCGCGTGCCGCAGACGCCGATCCCGGGACTCGGCCTCGATTCGATCGCGCCGGGCCTGGGCACCCAGCACATCCCGGAGAACCTCGTCAAGGAAGTCGATTCGCGCCGCTTCGCCGCGACCGTCGCCGTCGACGGCGAGCACATCAACGTCGCCTACACCGATTCGGATGATCTGGCCATGTTCGTTCTCGAACACCCCAATTCGTCGGTCGTCAGCCCGCCCGAGGCTGTCGCGGCCTACCACCGCCGCCTCAACGCGGCCACGCAGTTCCAGCTCGCCGACGACTCCGCCAATCCGATGACCGCGAAGGTGCTCGCCCATTCAATCGAATCGGGCGAACCCGACGAGGACGAGGAGCCGCAGAGCACGAAGGCGCACAAGAAGAACGCGTTCCAGACCGGCAGCGAGGTCGACCGCCGCCTACGCCTGATGCTGTTCCTGTCCGCGCATCTGGGGGAGGAGTACTCGCTGCCCGAACTCGCCGAACGCTTCATCGGCAAGCCGAAGAACGACGACGAGATGAAGAAGTACGTCAACACAATCCACAAGGACATCAACACGCTGACGACGGTCTCCGACGACGGCGAGATGGCCGGCAGCCAGTTCTTCGACATCGACTGGTCGCTGCTCGACTCCGAGGGCATCGTCTCGGCGACGAACTCGCTCGGCCTCGAACGCCTCGCGGGCATCTCGCCGCAGTACATGAGCATGCTCACCGCCTCGGTCAACTACCTCGCCCATGCGCAGCTGCTGCCCGAGGACCAGCGCGAGCAGGCGCGCGACCTCTATGAGCGCCTTGTCAAGTACGTCGCGCCGGGCGAGACGCCGTGGCTGAGCCTGACCGGCTACGAGCTCGAGCCGCGCTGCTTCGACGCCGTCAAGCGCGCGATCAAGGACCACGCGCTGCTCAACATGGAGTACCGCGACGGCTCGGGCCGCGTCATGCGCCGCCTCGTCGCCCCGTCGAAGATCTACGTCGACGAGGGCGTCTACTACGCGGCGATGTGGACGGACGTCGAGCACTACGCGCCGGACGACCTCAAGCCGCTCGTGCGCAAGGACATGACGCTCAACAAGGAGACCGGCGAGCCGCGCATCTGGCAGGTGCTGCGCGTCGCGCGCATCGAGGACGCGAGCATCGTCACCCCGACGAAGCCGCTCGACATCCCGAAGGTCTCCGTCTCCGACCTGCGCAAGTGGATTATCGACACGGCCACGCCGGCCGTGTTCATCACCGATCAGCCGCATCTCGACTTCATCAAGACGCTCGCCGACGCGGACGTCGAGCCGTGCGGCGAAGGCGAGAAGGTGCATCTGTTCGTGCAGTCGGACTCGTGGTTCGTCGCCTTCTGCATCGCCCACGCCCGGCACATCGTCGCCGTCGCCCCGGAGACGTTGCGCACGATGATGATCGCCCGCGCCGAACGCGAACTCAGTCTTTCCGACCAGGTCATCGAGACCGAACGGGAACAGTAGGAAAGGATCACGATGCCCTGGTGGATCTGGCTCATCCTCGCGCTCTTCATGCTCGCGATGCTCGTCGTCGGCGTCGTCTACGCGGCGGTGCACGCCGTGCGCGCGTCGAAGGTCATCGGCGCCGTCGCGGCCGACGTCAATGCGCGCATCGAGGAGATCAACGCGCCGCAGGACGAGGGGAGCGCGCCGCGACGCGCGATCTTCACCGAGCCGCTCGCCGTTGCTGCCGACCGTTACACGGACGCCCATGTCGGCGTCATCGAACGCAAGGAACGCCGGCGCGAACGCCATGCCGCCATCTGGCAACGCTGGGCGCAATTCAACGACTGAACATTCCGCGCCGCGCGGGACGGCTCCGGCTGCCGACGCGGCGCGACGACACACACCCGGCCGCGGGCGTCCCGACGCGAGGGCGCCCGCGGCCATCGACATCAACGGATGAAGGTTTCCATGACACGACATCACAGGCACTGCGATCATCGTCCCGACGAGGACGCCGATACGCGGGAGCTGAGCCCGTCCGAACGCTACGCGCGCTTCACCGAGACGCGCCGCCGGCGCCGTTCGGTCGCGCAGCGCTTCGCCGATTCGCTGCCCTTCGAGCTCGACGGGTTCCAGACGGAGGCGAACGAGGCGCTCGAGGAGGGGTCGAACGTGCTCGTCGCGGCACCGACCGGCGCAGGCAAGACCGTCGTCGCCGACTTCGCCGTCTACCTCGCTCAGGAGCAGAACGCGAAGGCCTTCTACACGACGCCGATCAAGGCGCTGAGCAACCAGAAGTACCATGACCTCGTCGCGCTCTACGGCCCCGACAAGGTGGGTCTGCTCACCGGTGACACCTCGATCAACTCGGAGGCAGACATCGTCGTCATGACGACCGAGGTGCTGCGCAACATGCTCTACGAGCATTCGACGACGCTCGAGGCGCTGCGCTACGTCGTGCTCGACGAGGTGCACTACCTCGCCGACCGCTTCCGCGGACCCGTCTGGGAGGAGGTCATCATCCACCTGCCCTCCTCGGTGCGCATCGTCGGCCTGTCGGCGACGGTCTCGAACGTCGAGGACTTCGCCGACTGGATCGCCTCGGTGCGCGGCGAGACGAAGCTCGTCATCTCCGAACACCGTCCGGTGCCGCTCGACCAGTACGTCCTCGTGCAGCGCGACCCGCGCACCGAGCCGGAGCTGCTCGACCTGTACCGGCGCGACGACGACGGCAAGGCGACGACGAAGCCGAACGCGCGGCTGACGGCGAAGCTCGACGAGTTCGACCGCCGCGAGCTGCGGCGCAAGGGCGCCGATGCCCACGACAGGCGTCGCGGCGGCGGACGTCACGGACGTCTGGATGGCCGCGGCGGACGTGCACACGTCGAACGCTACCATCCGCGCCGCTGGGCCGTCGTCGACGAGCTCGACTTCCTGCGCATGCTGCCGGCGATCTACTTCATCTTCTCGCGCAACGGCTGCGACGAGGCCGTCGAGCAGTGCCTCGACGCCGGCCTGCGCCTGACGACCGACGAGGAGGCGCGCCGCATCGACGTCATCGTCGACGAGATGATCGAAGGGCAGCTCACGCACGACGATCTCAAGACGCTGCGGTTCGCGCAGTTCCGCCATGCGCTCGAGGAGGGCTTCGCCGCGCACCACGCGGGCATGATCGCGCTGTTCAAGCAGATCGTCGAGCGGCTCTTCGAGGAGGGCCTGATCAAGGTCGTGTTCGCGACGGAGACGCTCGCGCTGGGCATCAACATGCCGGCGCGCAGCGTCATCATCGAGAAGCTCGAGAAGTACGACGGCACCGGCATCGTCGGCCTGACGCCGGGGGAGTACACGCAGCTCACCGGCCGCGCCGGCCGCCGCGGCATCGACACGATCGGCAACGCGATCGTCGTCGACCACCGCGGCTTCAAGCCCGAGACGGCGGTGGCGCTGTCGAGCAAGCGCGTCTATCCGCTGCATTCGAGCTTCAAGCCCACGTTCAACATGGCCGTCAACCTGCTCAACAGCAGCGACTACGAGACGGCGCGCGACACGCTCGACCATTCCTTCGCGCAGTGGGAGGCGAACGCGTCCGCATGGCAGATCGAAGCGCGCATCGAGACGCTCGAGAAGGCAATCGCCGGCTATGAGGAGGCGATGGCCTGCGAGCACGGCGACTTCACCGAACTGCTGCGCATCCGCATGCGACTGAGCGACCTGCAGAAAAACGAACGCCGCCGCCTCAAGCACGAGATCTTCCGCGACAACGCCGAGAAATCACGCGCCTTCCGCCGTCTCGATGCACGAATCGCCGAGCTCAAGGAACGCGAGCACGATCATCCGTGCAAGGCATGCCCCGATTTCGCGCAGCACATGAAGTGGGGCAACCGCTGGATCCGCGAGACGCGCGAACTCACACGCCTGCGCGACCGATACGATTCGCGCACCGGCTCGGTGGCGCGTCAGTTCGACCGCATCTGCACGATCCTCGAGAAGCTCGGCTATCTGGAAGCCGCCGACGAGAACGGCGTGCGCGACTACCGGCTGACCGAACATGGCCAGCTGCTGCGCCGCCTGTATTCGGAACGCGACCTCGTGCTCGCCCAGGCGATCACGTCGGGCACGCTCGACGGCCTCGACGCCGCGCAGCTCGCCGCGCTCATCTCGTCGATCCTCTATGAGGCGCGCCGCGGCGAAGGGGGAGAGCCCCGCCGCTATCCGGGCGGCCCGCACGGCATCGTCGCGCAGCGCGCACGCGAACTTGCCGAGCTCGACGACCAGGTGCTCATGCTGTGCGAGGACCTCGGCGTCACGAACTACCTGCAGCCGCTCGACTTCGGCATCGTCGACGTCGTCTACGACTGGGCGCGCGGCGACAGCCTCTCCGAGGTGCTCGAGCATACGGAGCTGACCGCCGGCGACTTCGTGCGCAACGCGAAGCGCCTCGCCGACGTGCTCCAGCAGATCGCCGTCGCCGAACCGTACATGGGCACCGAGCATGTCGAGCTCGCGGCACGCGCGCACGAGGCCTACGACGCCGTCAACCGCGGCATCGTCGCCTACTCGGGCGTCGACTGATGGAATAAAACCCACGTCCGCGCTGTTTTGTAGCGTGGAACCACTAACCGTCTTCTGGGAGGAACATACATGGCTGAACGCAGTCTGCGTGGCATGAGCATCGGCGCGAAATCGTTGGAATCGGACACGAACGTCGATTTCGCCGCCCGCACCGAGGTGGCGTACGTCTGCCCGCGCGGCCATCGTACGATCCTGCCGTTCGCGGAGGGTGCCGATTTCCCGAATGAGTGGGAGTGCCGCTGCGGCGCGACCGCGCACCGCGAGGACGACAAGGACGGCGAAGCCGACGAGATCACGAAGCCGACGCGCACCCACTGGGACATGCTGCTCGAACGCCGTAGCGAGGACGAGCTCAAGGCGCTGCTCGAGAAGCGTCTCGAGATGCACCGCGAAGGCTGGATTCCGGACTACGAGTGACGACGGTCGGACGCGACGACCGAAGGTGAACAGGGAGACCACGATGACGAACATCCATCATCCGCTGCGGGCCGTGCTGCTCGACCTGGACGGCACGCTGACGAAATCCGATCCGGGCATCCTTTCCTGCGTGAAACTGGCCTATCAGGCCGTCGGCGTGCCCGAGCCGACGCCGGCGCAGCTGCAGCGCTTCATCGGTCCGGCGATCTTCGAATCGATGTCCAAGTACGGCATCCCGTCTGACAAGCTCGACGAGGCCGTGAGCGTCTACCGGCACTATTACGGCGACGAGGCGGTCTTCGACGATCCAAATGAGCCGGGGCACAAGGTGCCCGGCCGGCTCTACAACACCGTCTATCCGGGCATTCCCGAGCAACTCAAGGCGTTGCGCGAACAAGGCTATTTCCTTGCGATTGCGACGGCGAAGCCGGAATATCAGGCCGTGCCGATCTGCGAGCATTTCCATCTGACCGATCTCGTCGATGCCATCTACGGTGCGAGCATGGACAATTCGCGCACCGACAAGGATCAGGTCATCCGCTACGCCTTCGAGAACATGGGCTATGATCCGGCGGCCGGCGACCGTGCGCTGATGGTCGGGGACCGGTGGACCGACGTGGACGGCGCGAAGGAATGCGGCATCGACTGCCTCGGCTGCGGCTGGGGCTATGCAGAGCCCGGCGAACTCGTCGAGCACGGCGCCTACCGCGTCATCGACACCGTCGGCGAACTGAGCGCCGCCGTTGAGGAGTATTTCAACGCCTGACATCGTTGTTTGAAGCATAATGTGCCGTCGTCTTTGCATGGTTATCCAAACAAAGACGACGGCACATCGTTTATTACGCAAAGAAAACGATTATTACATACAGAACAGTCGAGCAATGCACATACGCGAAATAATACAGGCGCATCGATGATTGAAACGTGAACAATGCATGACGATGACATCATGCGACATTCGGCGTGCGGCGCACATGCGCACGTCGACACCGCACGCACGCGCATATATGAACGCATGACGCAAGAGTCGACGATGACGAAACAACGGCGACCGCGACGACCGGCGGAATCAGTGTGCAGATACACGCACATACCACGGTAAGGGACCGTCCATATATATCCGATAATGTACGTTATGTCAGATTAGATGGTGTGGCGAATCCTTAGCCGCCGTCCTCGGGCGTCATACGAGCGTGCTAGGCCAGTCGTCGTCCTCGGCTGCGTCTTTCGTTACTGTGTCGTCCTTCTGTGTCGTCCTGTACTTCTGTACAGCGTCTTCTTGCCTTGTCGCAGTCTCCACCTGCTGTTCGGCGGTGTTGCGTGCCTCCTGCGCGAGCATCGCGCGACGCGCCTGCATGTACATCAGGAACAGTTCGAGCATGATGACGCTGATCGCGATGATAGCCGACGGCCATCCGAGCTTCTCGTACAGCGCACGCGCATGGGCGCCGATCGTGTCCTTGTGCTGCAGATAGATCGGATACGGCAGCGCGACGAGGACGAGCGTGACGAAATGCGCACCGATGACGGCCCAGCTGACCGGCCGCACCTTGAGATTCTCGCCGTCGTGGTAATGGCTGCGTGCAATCGTGATCGCGCACACAGCCAATGCGCTGACCACGCCGATGATCCATATGATGGCCGGCACCGCGTTCATGCCGCTCCCCTTTCGTCGTCCTTCATCATGTTCGTTTCGCCGTCCTCGACGTCCTGCCTGCGACGCAGCGCGTCCTCGATCGTCTGATTCGCGTACCGTTCGACGAAGCGCGCGCGTTCGACGCGGCGCCGTTCGAGCCGTTCGCGCATCGACTGCGCGGCGAGGTCGTCGATCGGCCGTGTGTTGCGCCGCTGTACAGTGCCGGTCACATCCGTGTAGTCGGCGTGCTCGAGCGCCGCCTCAACCCTCGTCCACAACGCGCCCACTGACACGCAGAACACGGCGTCGCCGTCCTCGAGCGCCTGCGCGATCTGCTCGCCATCCGAGCATTCCTCGACGTGCTGTCCGTCACACAGAATCGTCAGGTGCCGCAGCCGTTCGGGCGGCTGCGCGATGAGGAACTCGATCGCCGCCGTCGCGTTCTGCAGATTCACGCCGATGTCGAGCAGCTTCTTCGAGACGGCGAGGACGACGACGTCGTCGAATGAGTACAGCCTTCTCGTGCCCGAACCATTCGACGGCGTGATCGATGGGACGACGATGCGTTTGCGCGCCCAATAATCAAGCTGACGATAGGTGATGCCGGCCACATCCGACGCGACGGTGCCGCGGTAGCCGCGGATCGTGACGTCGAATCCCTCGTCGGGGAACAGCTCCCCCTGCACCATCGTGTCGTCCACGTCGATGAGCGGCACATCCACGTAGCGCGGCGCATTGCCCTGTCCCGCGGACGTGCCGCGGCCTCGTTGCCGGGTCATGGATCGCTACGGCCGTCCGTCAGTGCTGGCGGATCGCCGAATTCGTGAAGTAGACGAGGCGGAACTTGCCGATCATGATCTCGTCGCCGTTCTTGAGGACGGCGCGATCGACGCGCTGACGGTTGACGTAGGTGCCATTGAGGCTGCCGGCGTCCACGACCTCGTACTTGCCGTCGACGCGGCGGAACACGGCATGCGAGCGGGAGACCGTCGAATCGTCGAGCAGGATGTCGGCGCGCGGGTCGCGGCCCACCGTCACCTCGTCCTCATCGAGCAGATAGCGTGACCCCGACAGCGCGCCGCGCGTCGCGATGAGCAGCGCGGTGTTGTCGGAAAGCCGCGTGATCGTCTCGAGGTCCTCCTGCGTGAGCGGACGGTCGCCGGAGGTCGTGATGGGGATCTGGATGGCCGGGAGACCGATGATCGTGGTCTCGCCCGCACCTGGAATCGGTTCTGTCATAACTGCCTATTCTACAATCGTTGCGTACTTGTATTTCATGACCGGCTGCGTCGCGGTGATCCTGACGTCGTCGGATGTCTCTACCGTCACATTAGCACCATATTTGACGGTGAGCCGCGAACCTACGCCACCCGCAATGTTCACGGCGTTCGCGAGGTTGCCCGGATTACCGATCGCCTTGATCACGTACGGCGTCGCCAGCGCCTGCCCGTCGCACACGAGTCCGCTGCTCGTCTCACTGACATAGGTGGATGTGACGACGCGCACGTTGTCGATCTGGATGACCTCGGCGCCGCCATTGCGCAGCTCCTCGATGAGGTTGAACATCGTCGCCGCGTCGATCGGCGCCTTCTGCGGCCTCGAGATGCGGATGACGACGCCTTTGCCCTGCGCAGGCAGTCTTCCCGACAGGATGCCGCTCGTCTCCTCATTCTCCTGCGCGATGCGCTGCGCCTGCTCCTCCTTGTCTGCTGCCTCCTCGAGCGATTTCAGCTGGTTCGTCAGTTCGCTTTTGCGCTGTTCGAGGCGTTCCACCTGCGTGCTCGTCTCGCTGATCAGTCGCGTCAGCTCGGCTTCGGTGAGCGTCTCGTAGGCCGTGTCTTTGTTATTGATCTGGATGACGTAGGCGTAGGCGAGCAGCGCGCACAGCACGGCGATGAGCAGTCCGGTGCCGAAGCGCGCCTTGAGCGACCTGGCGTTCGACGACAATGCCTTCGGCTTGCGTTTGCGCACGACCGGGAACGCGCCCGTCTTTGTGCGGTCGTTGTCCTTGTCGCGGCTGTGCTGCGAGATGATGCGCTTGAGCAGGTCCGGCTGCCCGTCGTCGCTGGACGCCACGCGCGGATGTTCCGCCGTCAGCGGCTCGCACTCCCCCGCCGTCTCCGTCCGTGCGCCACGTTCGCCGTCGTGATCGACATCGATGTCGACGTCGTGATTGATGTCATGACGCATGTCGTTCCCGTCGTCGGGCACGTTCTGTTTCGTCTGTTCGTCGCTCATCGATCACCCCTGGAAGATGTAGCGGCGGATCGCCGAGACGTTCGAGAAGATGCGGATGCCGAGGACGACGATGACGGCGGTCGTCAGCTGCGAGCCAACGCCGAGCTGGTTGCCCAGCAGCACGAGCAGCGTCGCCGTGATGACGTTCGCGAAGAAGGAGATGACGAACACGCGGTCCGAGAAACTGCGTTCGAAGTAGGCGCGCGCGGCGCCGAGCAGCGCGTCGAGCGCGGCGATGACCATGATCGGCAGGTACGGTTGCAAGAACACCGGGATGTCCGGACGGACGAACAGTCCCACGACCACTCCGATGATGAGTCCAAGCACGGCTGCCATCTTCAGCTCCTCCTCGCATAGGTCAGTTTGCCGACGCTCGCGGCCTCGAGCCGCATCTTGCCCGCCTTGTCGATCTGCGGATACATGCCGGCCTTATGGAAATCACTGTACAGCGTCGGCAGCGTCTTCTCGCCCATCGCGTCGGCCAGCGCGTTGCGGTCCCCCACCGCCTGGATGCGGTACGGGCTTTCGATCGGCGTCGTGCCGACGAGGATCGAATTGCCGGCCGTGCGGATCGATGTCTCGACGCCGAGACGGTTGCCGTTGATGGCGATTGCCTCGGCGCCGGCGCGCCACAGCAGGCAGACGAGCAGCTGCAGGTCGGCGTCGGTGACGACGCGCAGCCGGTCGCTTGCGCCGTCGCGCGGCAGCGCGCCCTTCGACGAGTCCGAGGCCGCGGCGACCGGGTCGGCGATCGTCATGACGATGCCCTCGCCTTCGACCGGCGTGGCGCCGGCGGCCGCCTCGTTCTCCTCGACGACCTGTTCGATCGGCGATTTCGTCGCCGACTTCGACTGTTCCTCCACCTGCCTGCGCAGGTTCGCGATGTCCTTGTCGAGCGCATCGACGTGCGCGTTGTTCGTCACAAGCTGATTCGCGAGCGATTCGCGCACCTGTTTCCTTGGATCGGTGTTGAGCAGGCGGACGAATTGGCTGCCGAAGAAGCCAACGATGATGCAGATGAGGAACACGACGATGCGCGTGCCCCAGTAGACGACCTTGGAATCGGGTTTCGTGACGAGCCGTGAGTCGCTGTACAGCGAATCCATCGGACGGTTGATGAGGTCGTCGATGAGCCGGAGCGAATCGTCGCCGCCGCGCCGGTGACGCGGCCGGTCGCGCAGTTCGTCCGGCGACGCCGCATGATGGGATTCGATCGCCGCCCAGCCGCGCGAGAATACGGCGCGGCGGCGCACCGGCTCATGGCCGGGTGCGATTGGCTGGACTGGCGGCATCGAGGATTGATCGGCCAACGGGCACCTACCTGCCGGTGGCGCGGCGACGGGCGAGCCGGTCGGCCCGGATGAGCGTGACGCCCTGACGCAGGTAAATCACGCCGGCGAGCCAGTAGAGGCCGATGCCCCATATCGCGCATGCGATCGCGCCGTAATGCAGGATGTCGAGCGGAATGAACGAGCGGCGGATGTCGGCCACCATCAGCCCGATGATCGAGATGAGCAGCACGGCGGTGCCGGTCTTGCCGACGAAGTGCACCGGCAACGGGCCGTAGTCATGTTGGGCGAGGACGAGCGTGAGGATGCCCATCACGATGTCGCGCAGCGCGACGAGCACGAGCATCCACCATGGCACGACGCCGCAGACCGCCAGCGCCAGGATGCTGCAGATGATGAGCAGCCGGTCGGCGATCGGGTCGAGGATCTGTCCGAGCTTGCTCACCTGGTTGAAGTTCCTCGCGATGAGGCCGTCCAGTCCGTCCGAGGCCGACGACACGGCGAGGACGACGAGCGCCCACACCATGTCGTGTCTCGCGATGAGCCAGGCGATCACTGGAATCGAGATGATGCGCAGCGCGCTGATCAGGTTCGGGATCGTCAGGATCACGTCGCGCGGTTCGGGACTGTATTTTCCTTCAGCGGCCATGGGCACCCACCGTCACATGCGGGTGGCTTGAATTGCCGTGACGATGATGCCGCGCGCGCCCACCGCGTACAGTTCGTCCATGAGCCGGTTGACCTTCGCCTTGGGGACCATGACGCGTACGGCCGACCACTGCTTGTCGTGCAGCGGCGAGATCGTCGGGCTTTCGAATCCGGGGGTGATGTCGACGGCGGCCGAGATGCGGTCGACCGGGATGTCGAAGTCCATCAGCACGTAGCGCTTGGCCGTCAGCACGCCCTGCAGGCGCCGTTCGAGGCGTTCGAGGCGCGCATCGTCCGGTTCGAGGCGCGGCGAGCGGATGAGCACGGCCTCCGAGTGCACGATCGGGTCGCCGAAGATGCGCAGTCCCGCGTTGCGCAGCGTCGTGCCGGTGGACACGACGTCGGCGATGAGGTCGGCCACGCCGAGCTGCACCGACGATTCGACGGCGCCGTCGAGGTGGATCGTCTCGGCCTGGATGCCGTGCTCGGTCAGATAGTCGTGCACGAGCTTGTCGAAGGACGTCGCGACGCGCTTGCCGTCGATGTCGGCCAGCTCGCGGATCTCCGAATCCTGAGGGGCCGCGAAGCGGAACGTGGACGCGCCGAAGCCGAGGTCCATGACCTCCTGCGCGTCGGTGCCCGAGTTGAGCAGCAGGTCGTGGCCGGTGATGCCGACGTCGATCGTGCCGCGACCGACGTAGACGGCGATGTCGAGCGGACGAAGATAGAACAGTTCCACGTCGTTGTCCGGGTCCTCGACGACGAGTTGGCGTGGATTGCTCCGCAGACGGTATCCGGCCTCCTCGAGCATGTTCCAGGCGGGTTCGGACAGCATTCCCTTGTTCGGGACGGCGATGCGTAGCATGGGCTCCTCCAAAGATAGTCGTGCGCACGGGCCGTCGGCTGCGTGCGCGGTGCCGGTCACAGGTTCTTGTAGATGTCGTCGAGCGTCAGTCCGCGGTCGATCATCATGACCTGCAGATGGTAGATGAGCTGGCTCATCTCCTCGGCGGTGCGCTCGGCGCCCTCGTATTCGGCGGCGATCCAGGTCTCGCCGGCCTCCTCGACAATCTTCTTGCCGATGAAATGCGTGCCCTTCTCGAGCTCCTGCACGGTCAGCGAGCCCGGCGTCTTCGCAGCGGCCTTCGCGTTCAGTTCTTCGAACAGCGATTCGAACGTCTTCATGTGGTGGTTCCTGTCAGTTCACTTTGGCGCGCCCCCCGATGGGCGCGCATATGGTCATGGTCGTGGATTCGGCCGCGCCGATGGACGGTCGCGGCCGGGGATTGCCGGATTGGCATGTGGGTGGACGCGGTCAGTCGCGGTAGGCGGCGCGTGCGGCGTCGCGGATCTCGTCGATAGCCTTCGCCGGATCGTCGGCGCCGTAGACGGCGGAGCCGGCGACGAGGATGTTCGCTCCGGCTTCGGCGACGATCGGCGCGGTCTTGACGCCGACGCCGCCGTCGACCTGGATGTTCGTCGCCAGACCGCGGCGCGTGATCTCGTCGCGCAGACGGCGCACCTTGCCCATCTGATTGGCGAGGAACTTCTGGCCGCCGAATCCGGGTTCGACGGTCATGATGAGGATCGTGTCGAACTCCTCGAGGATGTCGAAGATCGGCTCGACCGGCTCGGCCGGGCGCACGGCGAACCACGCCTCGCAGCCCATGTCGTGCAGCTGGCGCGCCAGACGCACCGGGGCGTGGGTCGCGCCCATGTGGAAGGTGACGGAATGCGCACCGCGCTCGGCGTAGCCCGGAGCCCAACGATCCGGGTCGTCGATCATCAGATGGACGTCGACCGGCAGCTTCGTGACCTCGCAGATGCGCTTGACGACGGGTTCGCCGATCGTGAGGTTCGGGACGAAGTGGTGGTCCATGACGTCGACGTGGACGAGGTCGGCATTCGCGATGCGATCGAGGTCGCGCTCGAGATTGCAGAAGTCCGCGGAAAGGATGCTGGGTGCGATTTTGATATCCATGTCTGCCATTCTAAATAAGGCAAGCGACGAACGGCGGCCGTCTGCGGGCCCCGCGGCTCAGTCGTCGCGGCCGCCGTCGTCCTTGGTGTCGTCGGCTGAGTCGTCTCTCGCGTCGTTGGTCGCGCCATTCGTCGTGCCGTGCGCGCCGCGGCCGCCGTGCGCGGACGCGGCGTCGTGGTCGGCGTGCGCGCGTTCCTCGATTTCGGTGACGGTGCGCAGCTTCTCGGCGAGCAGCGGCGTGGGCTTGCCCACGCGTTGGATGACGGCGAAGGCGACGATGCCGAGGATGAAGACGATGATCGAGACCCAGACGTTGACGCGCAGGCCGAGGAATTCGTGGGAGAAGTCGATGCGCAGCATCTCGATCCAGGTGCGTCCAGCCGTGTACCAGATGACGTAGAGCGCGAACAGCGATCCGGCCTTGAGCGTGTGCACAGTCTTGCGGCCGATCCAGATGATGAGCGCCGCGCCGATGAGGTTCCAGATCATCTCGTACAGGAAGGTCGGATGGAACAGCGTGCCGGTCGGGCAGGTCGCGCCGTCGTAGCACTGCTCGGCGTTGCCGATCGCGGAGCCGGCGGTGTTGAGCTTGAGGCCCCACGGCATCGTCGTCGGCTTGCCGTAGAGCTCCTGGTTGAACCAGTTGCCGAGGCGTCCGATGGCCTGGGCGACGAGCAGCGCGGGCGCGATCGCGTCGGCGAGCAGCGCCATCGGATAATGCTTATGGCGCACCCAGGCCCATGCGCCGAGCGCGCCGAGCACGATCGCGCCCCAGATGCCGAGACCGCCGTTCCAGATGCGGAAGATCTCCACCCAGTCGCCGTTCGGCCCGAAGAAGCGTTCCGGCGTCGTGACGACGTGGTAGAGGCGTGCGCCGACGATGCCGCACGGCACCGCCACGAGCGCCGTGTCGAGGATTTGGTCGAAGGTGCCGCCGTAGCGTTTCCATCGCACGCTCGTGATCCACACGGCGGCGACGATGCCGAGCAGCATCGTCAGCGCGTAGATGTGGATCGTCAGCGAGCCGATGTGGAATTGGGAGACCGTCGGCGAGGGGATGTAGGCAAGGTTCATGGTCCCGATGGTAGCAACAGGTGCGTCCGCCGCCGATACGGCGACGGCGCGCATCCTTCGGGCCGTCATGCCCGGAAGGATGCGCGCCGTGTGGGTGTCGCCCGGCGGTTCAGCGACGGCAGCCGTGGATCGCGTCGGCCAGTGCGGCCGTCGTGTTCGCCAGCGCGCCGAGTCCCTGGACGGGGTCGCGCACGTCGCCGTGCTCGTCGAGCAGCGTGTGCACGAGCGCCGAGCCGACGATGACGCCGTCCGCGTACTGGCCGACGGAAGCGCCCTGCGCGGGCGTCGAAACGCCGATGCCGACGCAGACGTTCTCGGCGCCGGCGGCACGCGTGCGTTCGACGAGTTCGCGCGAGGAGTCGTTGAGCGTCGCGCGTTCACCGGTCACGCCCATGCGGGCGGCAGCGTAGACGAATCCGCGCGCGTTCTCGGCGACAACGCGCAGGCGTTCGTCGGTCGAATCCGGCGAGACGAGGAAGATGCGGTCGAGCCCGTGACGGTCGGAGGCCTCGATCCACTCCCCCGCCTCGTCGGGGATCAGGTCTGGGGTGATCAGGCCCGCGCCGCCGGCGTTCGCGAAGTCGGTCGCGAAGCGTTCGACGCCGTAGTGGAAGATGAGGTTCCAGTAGCTCATGATGAGCGGCACGCCGCCGGCGTTCGCGACCGTCTCGACGGCTTTGAACACGTCGGCGATGCGCTCGCCGTTGCGCAGCGCGATCTGGCTCGCCGCCTGAATGACCGGGCCGTCCATGACCGGGTCGGAGTACGGCAGGCCGATCTCGACGATGTCGACGCCGTTGTCCACCATCGTGCGGAACGCCTCGAGAGACAGGTCCGGGTCCGGGAATCCGAAGGGCAGGTAGCCGATGAACGCCGGCATGTTCTGCACCTTGTACTCGTCGAACAGCCTGCGGCATGGGCTCGGTCGGTGCGAGATGCCGAGGGGCTGTCCCGACGGGGTGGTCGCCGTCGCGGTCACGTCGGCGACGAAGCCGTCGCCGTTCTCGATGATTTCGATCGTCTCACGCATTGTTACCCTGTGCTCCATTCGCTTCCAGTGCCTTGCTCTGTTCGTCGGTCAGATAGCCGAACCATTTGCCCGCGGTGTTCATGTCCTTGTCGCCGCGGCCGGAGATGTTGATGATCATGACGGGATGCTCGTAGCCCTTCGCCTTGAGGTCGGCGGCCGCCTTGTAGGCGCCGGCGACGGCGTGCGAGGACTCGATCGCCGGGATGATGCCCTCGGTCTCGCACAGGTCCTTGAACGCGCTCATCGCCTCGCCGTCGGTCGCCCACGAATAGTTGACGCGGCCGATCTCCTTGAGCCATGCGTGCTCGGGGCCGACGGACGCGTAGTCGAGGCCCGCCGAGATCGAATAGGTGTCGAGCGTCTGTCCTTCGTCGTTCTCGAGCAGGTAGCTCTTCGCGCCCTGGAACATGCCGAGTTCGCCGGTGCCCGGCGCGAAGCGGATCGCGTGGCGTCCCGATTCAGGGCCGTCGCCGCCCGCTTCGTAGCCGTAGAGGTTGACGCGCGGGTCGTCGAGGAAGGCGTTCATGATGCCGATCGCGTTCGAGCCGCCGCCGACACATGCGCAGACCGCGTCCGGATGGTCGATGCCGTACCAGTCGCGCAGCTGCTCCTTCGCCTCCTCGCCGATGACCTTCTGGAAGTCGCGCACCATCTCGGGGAACGGGTGCGGTCCGGCGACGGTGCCGAGCAGGTAGTGCGTGTCCTTGACGTTGGTCACCCAGTCGCGCAGCGCCTCGTTGATCGCGTCCTTGAGGATGCGGTCGCCCAGCGTCACTTCGACGACCTCGGCGCCGAGCATGCGCATGCGCGCGACGTTGAGCGCCTGGCGGCGCGCGTCGATCTGCCCCATGTAGATGCGGCATTTGAGGCCGAGCATCGCGCACACCGTGGCCGTCGCGACGCCGTGCTGGCCGGCACCGGTCTCGGCGATGACGCGCGTCTTGCCCATGCGCTTGACGAGCAGCGCCTGGCCGATCGCGTTGTTGATCTTGTGTGCGCCGGTGTGGTTGAGGTCCTCGCGCTTGAGGAAGACGCGCGCGTCGAGGCCGGTGCGTTCGCGCAGCCGTTCGGCGAAGCGCGGCGCCTCGGTGAGCGGCGAGGGACGTCCCACGTACTGCTTGTTAAGGCGAGCGAGCTCCTTGTGGAACTCCGGGTCGCGCTTGGCGTCCTCGTAGACCCGTTCGAGCTCGTCGAGCGCGGTGACGAGCGCCTCGGGGACGTACCGTCCGCCGAACTGGCCATAATACGGGCCGTGATGGGTGCTGAGCGGCTGTGCTTCCGAGGCCTTCACCTTGGTTCCTGCTTTCACTAGACGTGCTACTGCGAGTTCATGGTCGTCGGCCGTGGCCACGCCTTCGCCGACGAGCACGGCGTCGGCGCCGGCGCGCGCGTAGTCCTCGGCCTCCGTTTCACCGAAGACTCCCGATTCCGCCACCTTGATGACGTCGTCGGGCAGGCCGTCGGCGAGCTGCGCGTACCTGCCGACATCGACGCGCAGATCCTTGAGGTTGCGCGCGTTGATGCCGATGACGCGCGCTCCGGCCGTGACCGCCCGTTCGATCTCCTCGCGCGTGTGCGTCTCGACGAGCGCCGTCATGCCGAGCTCATGGGTCAGGGCGAGCAGACGGCCGAGCGTGTCGTCGTCGAGCGCGGCGACGATGAGCAGGACGATGTCCGCCCCGTGCGCACGCGCCTCCCAGATCTGGTAGTCGGTCGCGATGAAGTCCTTGCACAGCACCGGGATGTCGACCGTGGCGCGCACGGCGTCCAGATCGTCGAGCGATCCGAGGAAGCGGCGTCCTTCGGTGAGCACCGAGATCGCGGATGCGCCGCCGCGCTCGTATTCGCGGGCGAGCGAGGCCGGGTCGTCGATATCCGCCAATGAGCCCTTGGACGGGGATGCGCGCTTGATCTCGGCGATCACCGGTACGCCGTCGCCGCGCCTAAGCCATCGCTTCGCGTCCATCGGGGCCGGAGCCGAGGCCGCCATGGCCTTGAGCTCGTCCAGCGACGTGACACGTGCACGGTCGCGCTGATCCTCGAGCGCGCCCGCTACCAGTTCATCCAAAACCGACATGCTCCTCCTTGGGGATGCGATGGCGAAGACGGGTCCTTCCCGTCAGGGGACACTCTAACGGATGGCGGATGACGAACGCATGTCGGCGTCTGAATGGTGGTCGCGGCCGCACGACACGCCTAACACGACATCATCCGCGCCGGAAAAGTTTCACTTGAGAGTGGAAAAGCATCCGGAGCCACCACCGACGGTGGTCTAATGGGACGTAGCCCGTACCGTATGGCGAAAGGAGCCGATTATGGCAGATATCAAGGAACACTTCGAGGAATTCAAGGATCACATGGAGGAGCGCCACGAGGAGCATGAGGCGAACCGCGACGAGAAGCGCGCCGAGCGCGCCGAGGAGCATGCCGCCAAGGTGATCGCCAAGGAGGACGAGAAGATCGTCAAGGCCGCCGACGATCCGCAGGCCAAGCTCGAGAAGGTCACCGACAGGGCCGACGACAAGAAGGACAAGGCCGAAGGCAAGGCGGCCGCCGAAGAGGCGAAGGCCACCGAGGATCAGGTTGAACTCAACGACCGCTTCGGCCGCCAGCTCGACCTCGACGACTGATTCGGGTTTTCCGATCCGTCCATGAAGGGCGGGCGTGATCGCGCACGATCACGCCCGCCCTTCGCATATCCGGCGCCGTCCCGCGCCGTCACACGGAACACACAGGAAAGGACAACGATGACCGACACAGACAACATGCACGCCGCGCTCGCGACGATGCCGAAGGCGGAGCTCCATCTGCACATTGAGGGCACGCTCGAACCCGAACTCGCGTTCAAGCTCGCCCGACGCAACGACGTGGCGCTGCCGTGGAGGACGATCGACGAGCTGCGCGCGCAGTACCGCTTCGAGAACCTCCAATCCTTCCTCGACCTCTACTATGCGCTGACGAAGACGCTGCGGACCGCCGACGACTTCCGCGACCTCATGCTCGCCTATCTTGCCCGCGCGGCGCGCGACGGCGTCATGCACGCCGAGATCTTCTTCGATCCGCAAGTGCACGTGTTCTCGAACGGCGTGCCCTACGACACAGTGCTCGACGGCCTGCTGGAGGGCCTACGCGCAGGCCGGAAACGCTACGGCGTCACCGGCGGCCTCATGCTGAGCCTCGTGCGCGACATGAGCGTGGAGTCGGCGGACCGCATCCTCGACATGGCCGAGCCGCGCCGCGGCGAGATCCTCGGCATCGGTCTGGACTCCGCGGAGGCGGGGTATCCGCCGTCCATGTTCGTCGACCAGTTCGCCCGCGCACGCTCCTTCGGCTGGCATGCCGTCGCGCATGCCGGCGAGGAGGGTCCCGCCGACTACATCCGCCAAGCGCTCGACCTGCTGCACGCCGAACGCATCGACCACGGCATCCACATCCTCGACGACCCCGAGCTGCAGGCGCGCGTCGTGCGCGACCGGATACCGCTCACCTGCTGCCCGCTGTCAAATCTGCGGCTGCAGGTGGTGCACGACATGCGCAAGCATCCGGTGCCGCAGATGGTGCGCGACGGCATCGTGTGCACGATCAACTCCGACGACCCCGCCTACTTCGGCGGCTACGTCGCCGCCAACTATGCGGCGCTCGCCGACGCGGGCATGTCACTCGACGGCCTCGCCGCGCTCGCCGGGAATTCGATCGACGCGTCGTTCGCCGATGAGCGGCGCTGGATGCGCATGCATGCCGCGCTCGCCGACTGGCGCACCGCCAACGGCGTGTGAACGGAGAGGGGACATATGACGCTATCGGCGCAAGCGCGTCGCATTCGCCGACGGCGGCGCGGCGGACGTGCTATGCCGGTGGGTAGGGCGAACATAAGGAGAGTCATGGAAACGATAGCATCGATCACCAAGCAAATCGAGGACGACCCGCGCGACGCGCAGTTCACCGAACGCGGAGAGAAGCCGATCTTCTCGGCGCCGTCCACCGCACTCATCACGATTGTCGGCCAGTCGCCGAGCCTGGACGCGCAGACCCGCGGCCTGTGCTGGGACGACCGCAGCGGCGACACACTGCGCGAATGGCTCGGCGTGGACAAGGCCACGTTCTACGATTCGGGCAAGTTCGCGCTCGTGCCGATGGACTTCTACTATCTGGGCGATGCGTACGGCGACAAGGGCATGGAGGCGCCGCGCGAATGGGTAGCACCGACGTTCCACCCGGAGATCATGAAGCTGCTGCCGGATGTGAAGCTGACGATCCTCGCCGGCTCCTATGCCGTGAAGTACTACCTCGACCAATGGTCGAAGGCGCGCCTCGAGGACACGGTGAAGAACTTCCGCGAATATCTGCCGAAGTACTTCCCGATCGTGCATCCCTCCGGCCGCACCGACATCTGGCGCACCGAGCATCCCTGGTTTGACGAGACCGTCGTACCCGCGCTGCGCGAGCACGTGCACGCCATCCTCGGCGAGTGAGCGCGTCCGCGATCAGCTCGTCAGGCGAGAGGCCCCGCCGTCCGTAGCGTTACGGACGGCGGGGCCTCTCGCCTGACGAGCTATTGATCCGCGGGACATCGAAGATCTCCCGCGCGACCTTCGGTCACACGCGGCGCAGCTGCGCGGCGATCTTGATCGCCTCGACGCTCGCGCCCGCCTTGTTGCGCGTCTCCATCCATTCGGTCTCAGGCACCGAGTCGAGCACGAGCCCCGCGCCTGCCTGCACCGAGGCCTGATGGTCGCGGATGAAGGCGGTGCGGATCGCGATTGCCATGTCCATGTTGCCGGAGAAGTCGAAATAGCCGACGGTGCCGCCGTAGATGCCGCGGTCGGCCGGTTCCATCCGGTCGATCAGTTCGATCGCCTTCGGCTTGGGCGCTCCGGAGAGCGTTCCGGCCGGGAACGCCGACGTGAACACGTCCATGACGGTCATGTCGGGGCGCACCCGTCCGGTGACCGTCGAGCAGATGTGCATGATGTGGCTGTAGCGCAGCACGTCCATCAGCGAGACGACCTCGACCGATTCGGGTTCGCACACGCGGCTCAGGTCGTTGCGCGCCAGATCGACGAGCATAATGTGCTCGCTGCGCTCCTTGGGATCGGCGAGCAGCTCGTCGTGCAGCCGCTCGTCCTCCTCCGGCGTCGCGCCGCGCGGACGCGACCCGGCGATCGGGAAGCTCATCGCCAGGCCGTCATCGACCTTGATGAGCGTCTCCGGCGACGAGCCGATGACGTTGAAGTCGCGGCCCTGCGCGTCGGTGAGCGTCATGAAGTACATGTAGGGGCTCGGGTTGAGCGTGCGCAGCACACGGTAGACGTCGAAGGGGTCGGCCGGCGAGTCGATGTCGAGACGCTGCGAGCCGACGACCTGGAACACGTCGCCGTCGATGATGTGGCGTCGCGAACGCTCCACCATCGCGAGGAAGTCCTCTTTCCTCGTCCGGAACCGCAGTTCGGGCTGCGGAATCGAGGGATCGAGCACGTCGACGCGGAACTCGTCCTGCGTCGGCGTGGCCGCCCGCACCTGCATGAGCTCCACGCGGGCGACCGCCTCGTCGTAGGCGGCGTCGGCGCGCGTGGGGCGGTCGTCGACGTTCACGGCGTTCGCGATGAGCCACACCGAGCCGTTCTTGTGGTCGACGACGGCGATGTCGGTGGCCAGCGCGAGCGTCAGTTCGCTCTGCCCGGTCTCATCGGGCGCGTTCGCCGGCAGCATCGGCTCCCAATGGCGGATCACGTCCCAGCCGACGTTGCCGACGAGGCCGCCCGTTAGGTTCGGCAGACCGTCGATCCGCGGCGCATGCAGCACGTCGAGCGTCGCGCGCGCCACGTCGATGACGTCGCCGTCGCGCGGCACGCCCGCAGGCACCGTGCCGAGCCAGTCGGCGCGCCCGCCGTTCGAACGCAGCTGTGCCATCGAATCGACGCCGATGAAGCTGTAGCGGCTCCATGTGCCGCTCGTCTCGGCCGATTCGAGGATGAAGGTGCCGGAACGTCGTCCGGCGAGACGCTCGTACAGGCCGACCGGTGTCAGCGAATCCGCGAGGATCCTGCGCACGATCGGGATGATACGGTAACCTTCGGCCGCCAGTGCATGGAAGCGCTCACGGCTCGGCCAGGTCTCCCCCCAGCCCAGATCGGACACGCTGTTGACGCTCATGCCTGCTCCTCCTGTCCTTCGGGGCGCATGCCGACGACGGCCGGCAGCGGACCGCCCTCGTCGAAGCAGCTGCGCTTGCCGGTGTGGCACGCCGCGCCGACCTGGTCGACTTCGACGAGCAGCGCGTCGCCGTCGCAGTCGAGGCTCACCGACTTCACGTACTGCACATGGCCGGAGGTGTCCCCCTTGCGCCAATACTCCTGGCGGGACCTCGACCAGAACGTCACACGGCCGCCTGTCAGCGTGCGGCGCAGCGCCTCGTCGTCCATGTAGCCGACCATGAGCACCTCACGGGTGTCGTACTGCTGGACGACGGCGCACACGAGCCCCTTGTCGTCGTACTTGAGCCGCGCTTTGATGCGCGGGTCGAGCATCACGAAATTGTCGTAGGTCTTCTCAGCTTCGCTGCCCATCATGCTCCCATATCATCGTTCGCGAACAACAGACCACATCATCATACGCGCGCATGCCGCGCACGCTCAGCGCACCGTGTAGCCGGCGGCGCGCAGTGCGTCCTTGACCTCGCCGATCGTGACCTTGCCGTAATGGAAGATCGACGCGGCGAGCACGGCGTCGGCGCCGGCCGCGACCGCCGGCGGGAAGTCGGAGGCCTTGCCCGCGCCGCCCGAGGCGATGATGGGGATCGAGACGACCTCGCGCATCGCACGGATCATCTCAAGGTCAAAGCCCTGCTGCGTGCCGTCGGCATCCATCGAATTGAGCAGGATCTCGCCGGCGCCGAGCTCCTCGGCGCGCTTCGCCCACCACAGCGCGTCGATGCCGGTCGATTTGCGTCCGCCCATCGTCGTGACCTCGAATCCCGAACGCGTATGCCGTTCGCCGCGCTCGCGGCGCGCGTCGACGGACAGGACGAGCACCTGGTTGCCGAATCGTTCGGCGACGCGGGAGATCAGCGTCGGATCGTTGATCGCAGCCGTGTTCACGCCCACCTTGTCGGCACCGCAGCGCAGCAGCGAATCAACGTCCTCGGGCGTGCGTACGCCGCCGCCAACGGTCAGCGGGATGAAAATCTGCTCGGCGGTGCGCGTGACGACGTCGATCATCGTCTGGCGATGCGAGCTCGACGCGGTCACATCAAGGAAGGTCAGCTCGTCGGCGCCCTGACGGTAGTATTCGGCGGCGAGCTCGACCGGGTCGCCCGCATCGCGCAGGTTCTCGAAGTGGACGCCTTTGACGACGCGTCCGGCGTCGACGTCGAGACATGGGATAACACGGACCGCCAACGGCATGGTCGCACCTCTTTCGAATCGTTGCTGACTCAACACGGAACGCCACCAGCGTACCGATTCCCTGTTACAACGCGCCGCACGCGCCGCCCACGCGACCGCATGCCGAAACGGCCGGGCCTGCATCCCCGAGCCGTTCCGGGACGCGAAATCGTTGGAACCGCGCGGATGCAACCGCAGGTTGCCGCGGAAGTCGACGGTTGCATCCGCCGATGCAACCGAAAGGTGGTAGCGCGGCTTTCGCATACCGGGCATAGTTGGTGCCATGGAGCCGACGACGGTAGCGTCGATACGGCCACGGTCAGGAAAGGACACGGACATGACCTTCAGGGACAATCTGCAGTACCTGCGCGCCCAACGCAACATGACGCAGGAGCAGCTCGCGATGCTGCTCGGCGTCTCGAGACAGGCGATCAGCAAATGGGAGGGCGACAAGGCCTATCCGGAGATGGACAAGCTGCTGATGATGTGCGACCTGTTCGGCGTGACGCTCGACGATCTCGTCATCGGCGACGTGCGCGACGGACGCGCCGAGACCGCAGCGGCCGACGACACCGGGGACGAACGCCCAAAAGCGCCCGTCGGCGCCGGCGCGACGATGCTCGCCGAGCCGTCCGCGCTGCCGCAGGACATCACCGGCTATGACGAGCACATGCGTTCCTTCGACCGCAAGATCTGCGCCGGCGTCTTCGCCGTCATCTTCGGCGTCGGCGTCGGTCTGCTGTTCGACGGCGACAACAGCGTGCCGGTGTCGGCCTCGATCGGCGAATTCCTCGTGTTCCTGTGCATCTCGATCGGCGTGCTCGTCGCGCTCGCGTTCTTCGTGCCCGCGGGTCTGGGCCACGCCGAGTTCATGCGCCGCCACCCCTTCGTCGAGGACTTCTACACCGGCGAGGACCGCCGTCAGGCGGCGCACACGCTCGCGGTCAGCCTCATCTTCGGCGTCGGCCTGATCCTCATCGCCTGCGGCTTCATGGTCTACGCCGACGGCGTCATGCACATGGACGAGGGATGGCCGGTCGCGCTGTTCATGATGATCGTCGCCGGCGGCGTGGCCGCATGCACGTACGGTGGCATGAACTACGCGCGCGTGAACGTCGAGGAGTACAACAAGGCGGCGATCCGCGAGGAGCGCAGCCGCAGCATGGACACGGTCGAGGGCGTCAACGGCGCAATCTGCGGCACGATCATGATCGTCGCGACGATTGTGGGCCTTTCGATGCTGTTCTTCTTCGACGGCGGCCCCAAAGGCATGTTCTGGATGTCGTGGGTCATCGGCGGCCTGCTGTGCGCAATCGCGTCGATCGTCACGAACGCGATCGCCGAACGCCGCGACCGGCGCTGAACGGCGCGCGCCGGCATGGCGTGCGTCAGCGCATCTCGAGCGCGATCTCGCTGCCGAAGGTGTTCGGTGTGCCGTCCGTCACCTGCAGCAGCACCGGCGCCGCCGCGTCGAGGAGCACATAGGCGAGCTGGATCGATGTTTTCGTGCCGGGAAGCACCTTGCGGAAGCGTGACGCGTCCTCGAAACCAGCCGGCCTCTCTTCGCCGTAGGCGGCCTGTTCGAGCACGATGCCGTGCTGCGAGACAGTGAAGGTCGGCACCAGCCCTGTCGTGTACGCCGTCGTGTTCTCCCATTCGACGGTGAGCAGCACCGTCGCGCGGCCCTGCGCGTCGTCCGTCGCGTGCACCGCCGTAACCGATTCGATCGTCGGCCGCTTCGTCGTCGCGCTCGTCTGAGTCGAGGCCTCCTCGACCTCCCCGTCGCCGTCCGCGCCGCGCACATCGATTGTCGCCGCGGGCGCGGCCTGCAGTACGGGAGGCGCACTCATCGCCTTCGCCTGCCATCCGCCGAGGAAGCCCAGCGCGAGCACGAGCGCCGCGCCGCCGCCGAGCGCCGCCATGCCGGCTCCGGCCTTCCTCCCCCGTCGCCGACGCGCGCGGCCGCCCGCCGCCGGCGACCTTCTCGCGTGCGCTCCACCCATACGATGCTCGTTTCTCGTCATGCCTGCACGGGGCATGCGGCCCGGCCGCGCACCCCGATTATGTCCATGGGCATTGTAGCGGGGTGCACGTTGAAGGCACCGTCGACGGTCTCACTGTAAGACGCCTTCAACGAATCTTCACATCGACCCCTGTGACCACGCCGCCGACAGGGCATCTCCGCCGCCTTCAGCGCTCCCGCCTGCGCCACGCGAAGACGGCGACGGCCGCCGCCATGCACACGAGCGCATACAGGCACACGATCCACAGATGCGGCCAGATCTGACCGTCGGCGCCGTCGAGCGCCGCGACGACCGCCTGCGTCGCATGATAGAACGGCAACGCCTGCACGATACGGCGGAACGTCTCCCCCATGATCGCCAACGGCACGGTGACTCCCGACAGGATGAAGGCCAGCGTCGTGAGCATCGCCCCGCACACGCCGCCGACCGCGCGATCGCTCATCACACAGCCGCACAGCAGCCCAATCGCCGTATACATGAGCGCGACCGGCAGCACGACCACGACGCCCAGCAGCAGACGCGAAGAGACATGCCAGCCGAACAGGCCCGCGCACAGGAACGTGACAAGCGACTGCGCAAGCGAGACGACGAGCATCGGCACCGTATAGCCGAACATGAAATCCGCCGACGTCATCGACGAGACGAACAACCTCGCCAGAAAGCTCGACGTACGGTCCTTCGCCAGCAGCATCCCCGAGAACAACGACAGGAACACCGGCGCATAGGCCGCGATCGACGCCGTCAGATCGCCGATCGACATGGCACGCGCGCCGGGCATCTGACCGACCTGACGGTAGATGACCGACAACGCCCACAGCAGCAGCGCCGGGAAGGCCATGCCGAAGAACAGGTTCACCGAATCGCGCAGCACCTCCTTGACCGTACGCACTGAGAACAGCCACACCCTGCGCGCGCTCATCGTGCACCTCCCGCCAACGCGACGAACGCGTCCTCCAACGTGGACGCGCCCGTCTTCTCCTTGAGCTGCTCGACGGTGCCGGTTGCGACGACACTGCCGGCGACCATGATCGCGACCATGTCCGCAAGCGTCTCGACCTCCTCGAGGTAATGCGTCGTCAGCAGCATCGTCGTGCTGCCCTTGAGCGACGCGATGACCTTCCACAGCTCCCGGCGCGCGAACACGTCGAGACCGACCGTCGGCTCGTCGAGGAACAGGATCTTCGGCGACGTGATGAGCCCCATCGCGATGCTCAGACGTCGGCGCATGCCTCCCGACAGCGCCGACGCGCGCCGCGAGGCTACGTCGGCGAGCGAGAACACGTCGATGACGTGGCGCGCGCTCGCGACGGCCTTCGCATGCGGCTGCCCGTAGATGCCGGCGATGAGCTCGAGGTTCTCCTGGACCGTAAGGTTCTGCGCGACGGCCGTCTCCTGCGGCGCGACGTTGATGCGCTCGCGGATCCATGCGCCGTCCTTGAGGATCGACTTGCCGAGCAGGTAGGCGTCGCCGCTCGTCGGGCGCGTCAGCCCGGTGAGCATCGAGATCGTCGTCGTCTTGCCGGCGCCGTTGACGCCGAGCAGCGCGAAGAGACTCCCCTCGGCGACGGTGATGTTCTCATGGTCGACGGCGACGAGGTCGCCGTACCGTTTCGTCAGATCGACGGTGCGTATCGCATCCATCTCATGCTTCCTTTCCGGATTCGAGGTCCGCCTTGAGCGCCCGGTAGACCTGCGACGTGGAGCGTTCGACAAAGTCGGCATCCCAGTCGAGGTAGCGTGTGGCGATCATCGTGGCGAGGCCGTGCACATACACCCACAGCTGCGTGTGGAATTCGAGGGCCCGTGCCTCGGTGACGCCGAGCTGGCGGGCGACGATCGCCACGATCGGCTCGACGTCACGTTCGGCCTGCCTCATCTCCTCGTCGGTACGCGGACGCATGAACAGCATCGCGAACAGCTGCGGCTCGCGTCTGGCGAAGTCGACGTAGGCGAGGCCGCTCGACAGATACGGACGGTCGGCGCCGCGCTCCATCGCGTCGGTGACGAAGGCGTTGTACGTCTCGTTCGCTCGCCGCCAGACGGCGTGCTGCACCTCTTCCATGCCGGCGAAGCGGCTGAAGATCGGACGCACCGAGCAACCGAGGCGTGCGGCGAGCGAACGCGCGGACAGCGCATCCTCCCCGTCCTCACGCACGATTGCGAAGGCGGATTCGACAATCTGCTCGCGTGTGTATTGCTGTGCGCGCGGCATCGCGGCCTCCCTCCCCGCGCGTACTTCAACGCGCGGAACATAATGTAACAGGTGTTACGTAACAGTTGTTACATTACTTAGCGTCCCTCTTCGGCGCAAGTTCCGGCGATTGCGCAGGGCCGATTTCGGCCGCCGACACGATGAAGGCCCGCCCATCCGTTCGTGGATGGGCGGGCCTTCGCGGCCTGCGGGCGCTCAGGAACGCTGCGGCATCGTCATGTCGATCGTCTTGGCGGCGAGCTGTCCGCAGGCGCCGTCGATGTCTTGGCCGCGCGTGTCGCGCAGCGTCGCGGTGATGCCGGCGTCATGCAGGATCTCAAGGAACCTCGCCTCGTCCTCGGGTTTCGACGCCGTCCATTTCGACCCCTCGATCGGGTTGAGCGGGATCGGGTTGACATGCGCCCAGTTGTCGCCGTAGTGGTTGAGCTTGTTCGCGAGCTGGCGCGCGTGCACCTCCTGGTCGTTGATGCCGCGCATCAGCGCGTATTCGATGCTCACGCGCCGCTTGCTCGCCAGATAGTAGTCATGCGCGGCGTCGAGGACCTGATCGACGTTGAAGCGCCTGTTCATCGGCACGAGCTCGTCGCGCAGATCGTCGTTCGGCGCGTGCAGCGACACGGCGAGGCGCACCGGCAGCCCCTCCTGCGCGAGGCGGCGGATGCCGGGGACGACGCCGACGGTCGAGACCGTGATGTTGCGCGTCGAGATGCCGAAGCCGTCGGGCGGCATCGCGCCGATCTGACGCACCGCGGAGACGATGGCGCGATAGTTGCCCATCGGTTCGCCCATGCCCATGAACACGACGTTGCTCAGACGCCCCGGACCTCCCGCGACCTCGCCGCGCGCCATCATGCCGGCGGCGATGCGCACCTGTTCGAGGATCTCGCCGGTGGACATGTTGCGCGTCAGCCCCAGCTGGCCGGTCGCACAGAACGGGCAGCCCATGCCGCAGCCGACCTGCGACGAGATGCACAGCGTCGTGCGGTTGGGATACCGCATGAGCACCGATTCGATCTTCGAGCCGTCGAACAGGTTCCACAGCGTCTTGATTGTCTGCCCGTCGTCGGCCACCTGACGTGTCACCTCGTCGATCAGTATCGGGAAGAACGCCTCCTGAACCGGTTCGCGCAGCGCCGCCGGCAGATCGGTGAAATCGGCGGCGTCGGCGTCGAAACGACCGTAGTAGTGGTTGGCGAGCTGCTTGACGCGGAACCTCGGCATGCCGAGCTCCTTCGCGCGCTCCTCGCGTTCGTCGACGGTCATGTCGGCGAAATGCAGCGGCGGCTTGCCCCGTCGAGCGTGGTCCTTCGCGAGCACGTCGCGGAACGCCCCGGTGGTGCCGCCGGGCGTGATGCCGCTGTCCGCGTCGTCATGCGGATGCGCGGCGGGGCGGAAGGTGTCGTTGGAGTTCATGATGGAATCGGCTTTCCTCGGGGAATCGTGATGGTTCAGACGGTGCGCGGCGCTCAGACGTCACAGACCGGTCATCCACAGCAGCACGCAGATGAACGGCGCGCACAGCAGGATGGAGTCGACGCGGTCGAGGATGCCGCCGTGCCCCTTGAGCAGGTGACCCATGTCCTTGATGCCCAGATCACGTTTGATCAGCGACGCGCACAGGTCGCCGAAAGTGCCGACGACGCCGATCATGACGCCGGCGACGATCGGCACCCACCAGCGCGACGCCCACATCGGCGCCTCGTAGGTGCACGCGAAGACGGCGAAACAGCCGGCCATCGCGAACAGGATCGAGCCGAGCAGACCTTCGACCGATTTCTTTGGCGAGATCGTCGGACACAGCTTGTGCCGGCCGAACCACGCGCCGGCGAACAGACCGCCGGTGTCGCTCAGCGCCGGCATGAACACGATGAGGATCGCATGGGCGACCGGATGCCCGTTGAAGGTGAGCGGCATGATGATGCACGAAGCGAGCAGCGGAATGTAGAGCACGGTGAACATCGAGACGGCCACCTGCGTCAGGCGGCTGTGCGGCTCGTCGGCGCGCGACTGCGCCTGTGCAGGCGTCGCGGTCGTTGCCTTGCCGGCGACGACCTTCGATGTGCGCCCGTTGAGCGTGATCTGCAGGCTCGCCGTGACGGCGACGACGAGCAGCGACGCCAGCACGCCGACGGCCATCGCCACGACATGGCGGTCGCAGAAGTAGACGGAGAGCAGCGTCGCCGTCGAGCAGATCCAGAGCGTGAGCACAGGGATGCGCAGGCCGCGCGTCGCGAAGTCCACGCGCAGCTCCCACAGCGCGGGGAGCATGAAGACGACGACGAGGAGCGCGAACAGCATCGGACTGATGAACAGGCACGCGAGGATGATCACGATGAGAACAACGGCCGTGGCGACGGCCTGCGGCATGTTCCTGCCGGTCCTCTTGTTGATCTGCTGAAGCTTCTCTTCGGCCTCACGGGATTGCTGCATATGCGGCATCATGGCCCTCCTTCGGGAACATGCGCGACGACGTGCACCGGCGGGGTCCGCCCGGTGCACAACAAGGATGCGCCTGCGCGCCGGGCGTCGCTTGAAGCCGTGGCGGTCGCGCGCAGGCGCATCGTCTCAGGGAGGATCAGACCTCCATGATCTCCTTCTGCTTGCCTTCGAGCAGGGCGTCGAGTTCATCGGTGATCTGCTTGGTGACCTTGTCGAGATCCTTGAGCAGACGATCGCCCTCGTCCTCGCCCATCTCGCCGTCCTTGACGGCCTTGTCGATCGCTTCCTTCGTCTTGCGACGGATGTTGCGCACGGCGACCTTGCCGTCCTCGGCCTTCGTCTTGGCGAGCTTGACGTATTCCTTGCGGCGGTCCTCAGTGAGCTCCGGCATCGTCAGCAGGATCTGCGCGCCGTTGCGGCGCGGGCTCGCGCCGAGGTCGGAGTCGCGCAGCGCCTTCTCGACGGCGTTCGCCTGCGACGGGTCGAAGGGCGTCACGGACAGCGTGCGCGGCTCCGGCACGCCGATCGTGGCAACCGACTTGAGCGGCGTCGGCGCGCCGTAGTATTCGACGACGATGCCGTTGAGCAGCGCCGGGTTGGCGCGGCCGGTGCGGATGCCGGAGAAGTTCTCCTTCGTCGATTCGACGGACTTCGCCATCTGCGCCTTGGCCTGATCCACAAGATTTGCCATGTTTGTTCTCCTTTGATGAAACCTGTTGTCGGCGTCGTGGGCGTCACACGGCGTTCATGCCAGCTGCGACTCCCCGTTGGACACCAGCGTACCAATCGACTCGCCGAGCAACGCGCGGGTGACGTCGCCGGGCGCCTCGAGCCCGAACACGCGGATGTGCTGGTCGTTGTCACGCGCCATCGCCATCGCCGAGGCGTCCATAACCGCGAGGTTGTCGACGAGCGCGCGCTTGTAGCTCAGGCGCGCGAAGCGCTTTGCGTCCGGGTCCTTGCGCGGGTCGGAGGTGTAGACGCCGTCGACGCCGTTCTTACCCATGAGCACCTCATCGCAGTGAATCTCGAGCGAACGCTGGATCGAGACAGTGTCGGTCGAGAAGTATGGCATGCCGGCGCCGGCGCCGAAGATGACGACGCGGCCTTTCTCGAGGTGGCGGATCGCCTTGAGCGGGATGTACGGCTCGGCGACCTGCCCCATCGTGATCGCCGTCTGCACGCGCGTCGCCTGACCTTCCTGCTCGAGGAAGTCCTGCAGCGCGAGGCAGTTCATGACGGTGCCGAGCATACCCATATAGTCACCGCGGGAACGATCGATGCCCGCCTGCTGCAGTTCGGCGCCGCGGAAGAAGTTGCCCCCACCGGTGACGATCGCCACCTGCACGCCGGCTTCGACGGCCGGCACGATCTCGGAGGCGATGCGCCGCACGACACCGGTGTCGATGCCGACGCTGCCGCCGCCGAAGGCCTCCCCCGAGAGCTTGAGCAACACCCTGCGCGGTTCGGTTTGCGTCGTTTCCTCTGCCATATCATGCCTTCCTCGTCGATGGATCGCAAAATACCGTCTTTTAGAGTATCGGTGGCGTTTGACACCACCCGGCGGCGCAGGCCGGAAACGCGGATGGGGCCGCACGCCGTCATGGCGTGCGGCCCCATCCGCCGCATCGGCAAATCGCCAGTGCGGCGGTTCCGGCGCGATCATACGCATGCGCCGGAACCCTGATTGTGTCAGTCGACGTCGGCCTCCGGGCCCTTGCCGACCTCGAGGCGGGCGAAGGCGAGGGCCTGACCGCCGACCTCCTTGAACAGATCACCGATCGTCTTCGACGGATCCTTGACGTAGGCCTGCTCGAGCAGCACGTTCTCCTTGAAGAACGCGTTGAGGCGGCCTTCGACGATCTTCGGGACAATCTTCTCCGGCTTGCCTTCGGCGAGCGACTTCTCGGTGGCGACGCGGCGTTCGCTCTCGACGACGTCCTCCGGGACGTCCTCGCGGGTGAGCCAGCGGGCGCCCATCGCGGAGATCTGCAGCGCGGCCTCATGGGCCACGGCGGCGCCGGCCTCGTCGGTCGCAATCATCGCGACGATGCTCGGCGGCATCTCGGCGGACTTCTTATGGGCGTAGATCTCAACGCGCGGGCCGGTGATCTTCGCGAACTGGCCGACCTTGACGTGCTCGCCGAACAGGGCGGCGGCCTCCTCGATGTCGGTCTTCACGTCGCCGTCGGCGGACGGCGCGTTGAGGACGTCGTCGATGCTGTTCGCGTCGGCCTTGACGGCGTCGGCGAGGACGGTGTTCGAGAAGTCGACGAACTTCGGGGTCTTCGCGACGAAGTCGGTCTCCGAGTTGAGCTCGACGGCGTAGCCGGTCTGGCCGTTCGCGGAATCGACGACGGTCGACGCGATCGTGCCTTCCTGGGCCTTGCGGCCTTCACGCTTGCCGGCGGCCTGGATGCCCTTGGCGCGGATGATTTCCTTCGCGCGTGCGACGTCGCCTTCGGCCTCGGTGAGCGCCTTCTTGACGTCCATCATGCCGGCGCCGGTCTCCTCGCGGACCTGCTTGATCAATGCTGCGGTGATTGCTGCCATTGATGTCTCCTTGGTTGAAACGGAAAAGTATATGGAGGCAAGCGTTCGGCTGCGTGATGCGCCGCCGAACGCTTGGGATCACTTGGACTCGGTGTCCTGCTCGGCCTGCGACGCCTCGAAGTGGGCGTCCGAACGGGCGGCCTCGGAGGAGGCGCCTTCGGCCTCGTCGTCCTTGAGCACGGCGCTCTCGGTGACGACTGCGTTCTCACGGTCGGTGTTCTCGAGCAGTTCCTTCTCCCAGGCGGCCATCGGCTGCTCGGTGGAGGTGCCTTCGCTCTGTGCGCTCTTTCCGGAACGCTCGAGCAGGCCTTCGGCGACGGCGTCAGCGAAGAGCGTCGTCAGCAGCTCGATGCCGCGGATCGCGTCGTCGTTCGCCGGGATCGGGTACTCGACGGTCTCCGGATCGGCGTTGGTGTCGACGATCGCGACGACCGGGATGCCGAGCTTGTGGGCTTCCTCGACCGCGAGGGCCTCCTTGTTGACGTCCACGACGAACATCGCGGAAGGCGTGCGGTTCATGTTGCGGATGCCGCCGAGCTGCTTCTCCAGCTTGTCCTTCTCGCGCTCGAGGAGCAGGAGCTCCTTCTTCGTCAGGCCGGAGCCGTGCACGTCGGAGAAGTCCATCTCCTCGAGTTCCTTGAGACGGGTGACGCGCTTGGAGACGGTCTGGAAGTTGGTCAGCATGCCGCCGAGCCAACGCTCGGAGACGTACGGCATGTTCACGCGGGTGGCCTGGGTCTTGATGGCCTCCTGAGCCTGCTTCTTCGTGCCGACGAACAGCACCGTGCCGTTATGCGCGACGGTCGTCTTGATGAAGTCGTAGGCGACGTCGATCAGGTCGAGCGTCTTGAACAGGTTGATGATGTAGATGCCGTTGCGCTCCGTGAGGATGTACTGCTTCATCTTCGGGTTCCAACGGCGGGTCTGGTGTCCGAACTGGAGACCGGCCTTGAGCATCTCGCTCATCGTGATCTGAGCCATGGTATCGCTACCTTTCTTGTCGGTTATTGCCTGGCCATGCGGCATTGCGTGCAATCTCGCCCCGAAGGGTCCGACCGACCGACACAAGCCGTCGCCCACATGACGCGTTGTCGTGGTGCGCCCGCAATAGGAAATGTCTGGTGGCGACCCATGCGTGCGACAGCACGGTACGCCGATTGGCACACCGTTGACGAATATACCATGCGCCCCTCCCAGAATCAATGGTTCCGCGAGGGGCGCATCCGTCCGTGGCTCGGACGGTCAGGAGTTCATGCTGCGCATGCGGCGCATCGCGGCGCGACGCTCGTCCTTCTCGAGCCGATCGATGTAGACGTGGCCGTCGAGATGGTCGGTCTCGTGCTGGAGCATGCGTCCCATGATGCCGTCGCCCTCAAGGACGACCTCGTTGCCGTCGAGATTGATGCCGCGCACGCGCGCGTAGTCGGCGCGGCGCGTCTTGTACCACAGGCTCGGCAGCGACAGACAGCCCTCGTCGCCGTACTGCTCGCCGCGCGTCTCCTCGAGCACCGGGTTAAGCACGTAGCCGACGGTGCCGTCGATGTTGTAGGAGAAGGCGCGCAGCCCCACGCCGATCTGATTGGCGGACAGGCCCGCACGGCCCGGGTCGTCGACGGTGTCGAGCAGATCCTCGACGAGGCGACGCACCGCCGGCGTGATCTCGGTGATCGGATCGCACGGTGTGCGCAGGACCGGGTCGGGGACGACTCGTATTTCACGGATTGCCACTGGTATGCTCCTCTTTCGTTGCTTTGTTGGTTCCTGATTGATGATTCATCACGTCCGGCGACGCCTTGTTTCGGTCAGCGCGAGGCGGACGCGTCGTCCTTCGCGGCAGCATCGTCCTTCGCGGCGTCGGCGTCCTGCGCGGCGTCGGTGTGCTCGTCGCGCCATTCGCCGAACCGTTCATGGACGTTGCCGATCGCCTGACGCACGCGCGGCGTCACGTTCTCGGAGGCGGCGCGCACGCTTTCCCCGGCCTTCTTGACCGTCTCGGTCGTGCTCTCGAGGATCTGCATACCGACGTTCGCGCGCACCACGGGCGCCACCGGGGCGTACAACTCCCCTTCGATCACCTCGTCGTACTGCGCGAGCACCTTGGGGCGCACGACCTTCATGCTCGCGGTCATCGTGCCCTCCTCGAGGCTGAAATCGTGCGGCAGCACGATGAACTTGCGCACCGATTCGGCACGCGAGACGTCGGCGTTCGCCCGGTCCACGTACTGCTGGATGAAGGAATGGACGGCGTCGCTGTTGGCGACGTCCCCCATCGGCATGTCCGGGTCGAGCCCCTGCTCGGCGAGCCACGACGGCGTCATCTCCGGGTCGAGCGTCACGAGGGCGCCGACGAACGGACGGTTGTCGCCGACGACGACGGCGTGCGCCACGATCGAGCATTCGCAGATCGTGCCCTCCATCGGCGCCGGGGAGACGTTCTTGCCGCCGGCCGTGATGATGATGTCCTTCTTGCGGCCGGTGATGTACAGGAAGCCCTCGTCGTCGATCGTGCCGAGGTCGCCGGTGTGCAGCCAGCCGCTCGGCTCGAGGACCTCGTCGGTCATCTCGGGGTTGCGGTAGTAGCCGAGGAACACGTTCGGTCCCTTGACCTCGATCTCGCCGTCCTCGGCGGTGCGGATCGCCATGCCCGGGCCGGGCCTGCCGACCGAGCCCGGACGGTTCGCCTTCTGCCAGTTGACGACCATCGGCGCGGCCGTCTCCGTCATGCCGTAGCCCTGGATAAAGGTGATGTCGTCCATGCCGTTGAAGAAATGCACGAGGTCGGTGTTGATCGGCGCGCCGCCGCATGCCAGATAGCGCAGGTTGGGTCCGAGTGCCGAACGGAACGACGAGGCGACGGTGCCCATGTAGAAGGAGTGCTTCATGCGCATGATGGCCGACGGCCGCTTATGCTCGACCTCCATCTTCGACCATGCGACGAAATGCTTGAAGGCGTTCGCGAAGATGCGGCCACGCATGCCGGTACCCGCCTTCTGCGACGCGGCGTTGTACACCTTCTCGAAGACGCGCGGGACGCCGAGCAGGTAGGTCGGCCTGAAGCCGCGCAGGTCGGCGAGCAGGTGCTTGGCGCCGGGCACGTAGCCGACGACGCCGTGGCCGCCGATGGCCGTGTACTGGATGTAGCGCGCGAAGCAGTGCGCCAGCGGCAGAAACAGCAGCAGACGGTTCGGCTCGTAGAGCATCTCAGGAAGGATCTCGTAGCCGTTCTTGACGATGTGCGTGAAGTTGCGGTGGGACAGCATGGCACCCTTCGGCCTACCGGTCGAGCCCGACGTGAAGACGATCGTCAGCAGGTCGTCGGCGCGCACGCGGCCGATCGCTTCGTCGAGCGCGTCGTCGTCGAGCGCCTCACCGTAGTTGATGAGCGCGTCCAGGGCTCCGTTCTTCAGGTTGAAGACGTGCTTGAGCCCCGGATGGTCGGCCGCGATGTAGTCGAGCGTATGCGTATGCTCCTCGTCGCCGCCGAAGGCGATGAGCGGCTCCACCTCCTCGATGATCGACGCCGCCTGCTTGAGCGAATCGGTCTCGTAGATCGGCACCGACACCGCGCCGATCGCCGCGCACGCGAAGTCGAGGACGCCCCATTCGTAGCACGTGGCCGAATACAGCACGACCATCGTGCCTTGCTTGGCGCCAAGGGCCATCAGGCCCTTGGCGACGCTGCGCACCTGGGCGAGCATCTCCCCAGCCATCACGTCGTTCCACTGGCGGGTCCTCTCGTCCTTCCACTGGGCGATGATGTCGTCCGGATCGGCGATCGCACGGTCCGACAGCAGTGCGTACACCGTGTCCTTCTGCGTGGTCACGTAGATATTGTCGAGTCCGTATTCCCTGAGCATGCCTCCCACTATAACGCACGGCCGAGCATATGCGGCCTCAGCCGAGGTCGATCATGTCGCACACCCAACGCGCACCCTGGCGCACGAGCCTCATGTTGCCGCAGTGGGGCGTCGCGCCGAGCGAGATGTGCAGCGAGATCTCCAGTGTTTCCTCGTTGAGCATCATCGCGTGCACGAGATGAGGCATGACCGGCGCGTAGCGCATCTTGAGCGCGGGCGCGGGCAGCAGGTTGGGATTGCCGGCGAGGACCGAGCGCATCGTCTCGATGCGCCTGATGCATTCGGGCTTGACGTACTTCGCGAGCGAACTGCCGCTCTGGCGTGCGCGCATGACCTCGATCGCGGCGCAGGCGGTGCGGCAGACCTGCATCACCAGATTGCGGATGTAGGCGTCGGTGTACTCGTGCTCGAAGCATAGCTGCACGTGGTAGTGCAGGGATTCGTCGCGCACCGCCAGCGGGATGTCGCCGTCGTAGGACGGCAGCGGCCGGCGCCTCGCGTCGCGCTGCATGCGGCCGACGGCCCGCAGATCCTCGATGCGCGCACGTTCCGCGCGCCGGCGGTCGCGTTCAACTGCCTCGTCGAACTCCCTGCAGCTGCGTTCGTCCATCTCCTCGTAGAACGCCGCCAACCCGAGGTCGAGGACCTCCGCGTTGTCGGCTTCGTCGAACTCGTCGTCCCGGTAGTCTTCGTTGGCACTCATTGCCTGACCCCTTCCGCTTCTCCCGCCCGGGGAATCCCCCGCGCATCCACGGCCGTGGCCGCGCAGGCGTGGAACCATATTCCCGATTTACAACTTCCTTTATGCGTTGACGGACGACCGCCTTCCCGGGCGGGCCAGAGGTCCGGCGGGTCGTCCCGTCGAACACGAATCTAGCGTATTTCGCGACAAAATGCCAACGGTTGCACGATTGAATGTCCATTTGTGGATAACTTTCCACTTATCCACATATGCGCGGATTCATTGTGGATAACGCGGAGCCGCGATTTTATGAAGCCCTTAACATGGTGTCCCGCCACTGTTTTTGGGACGTCGTTCATGAATACGTTTGCACATCGTGGCAGACACGAAGATCAAGAAATACGACATTCGACACATATTTGACCAATCCAAATAGTGGGACGCGATGGGTGAATCGCACGCTATACGACGTTTGCGACACGTGCACATTATGCCATGTGCGTAATCGTTAGATGCATATGACAGCACCCGACGAACTGACGCCCTGCCGATGCCATGCCGTTCGCGTTCGCCGCGCGCGTTCGCCTCCGCTGCACGCCGTTGCAAACTAGTTTGTGGTAGTTTGCATGGTCTCGTTGTCGAGGCCAGCTCCAAGTCTCACGCGGCTCGCGCCGCTGCTTGGTTCACGTTTCGCCGGGGTCCGCGCGGCCGGCTTGCGCCGGTCGCGTCTTACGTCCCCTCCGCGTGCGTTTAGGGTCTCCGGGGCACTCCCGGCGACCATGATGTTGATGGCCGCGTTCAGGTCGCGGTCCATGTCAAGCCCGCACTTGTCGCAATGGTAGACGCGTTCGCTTAGGGACAGCTTGGCTTTCACTGTTCCGCAGTTCGAGCACGTCTTGCTTGATGGATACCAACGGTCGATGATATGGATGGCCGCGCCGGTGCGCGCGCTTTTGTACGCGAGTTGGCGGCGCAGTTCGGCGAACCCGCAGTCTGACACGGCTCGCGCGAGCCTGTGGTTGCTGACCATGCCCTCCACGTTCAAGTCTTCTATGCTGATGTCCCTGTAGGTGCGTGTGAGCATATCGGTGAGCTTGTGCAGCCCGTCTCGTCGTTGGTCGGCGATGCGTGCGTGGATGCGTTGCACGCGGGTCCTGACCTTCCGCCAACGGTTCGACCCCTCCCTGCGTCGGCTCAGGACGCGTTGCGCATGAGCGAGTCGGAGAAGGCTCCCGCTCATATGACGAGGATTCGGCACCACCGTGCCGTCGGAGAGCGTGGCGAGGGCCCTGACACCCAAGTCCACGCCGACACCGCCACCCCTAGGGGCAGCGGGTGCGGTCGGGGCGTCGCGTTCGACGGTCAGGGACGCATACCAGCGTCCCGCCCGTTTGGACACGCTCATGCGCACCACTTTCGCGTCCCCGACCCGTCGGCCGATGTCCTCCATGCAGTGCACGCGGCCGACGCGGGGCAGTTTCAACCGTTTCGGATCGCCCTCGACAAGGCCGAACGAGCCGGTCGTGTACACGAACCGTGGCGTGGTGCGACGCCTGCTTCTGAACCTCGGCCAGCCCATGCGCTTTCCCTTGCGCCCGCCGGTCTTCGAGTCGAAATGGTTTTTCAGCGCGGCCGCCAATGATTCGAACGCGCTGTTGTACGCCTCCTTGCTGTATTCGGCCCACCACGGCGCGATCTCGTTCTTCCACTCGTTCCACCAACGCCGCATCGCGTACATCGACCAATCCGCCTTCCCGCCGCGCGCCAACTGTGACCGCACATGTGAAAGCATGAGATTATAGGCGAAGCGCGCCGCGCCTGCATGACCCTCCAGCAAGCGTTCCTGCCGTGGCGTGGGATCGAGCACCACCTTCACCGCCTCAAGCATCTTCCGCCGCCTTCAACGCGGCCCTCGCCTTGTCCCCGGCGGCGCGCCTGCCGTACAGGCGCGCGCACAACGACGTGAGCACCTCGGTCATGTCCCGCACCAGATCATCGTCCAGCTCCTTGTCGTCCACGACGATGAGCCTGCGCCCCTGTGCCTTCAACGCGCTTTTGATCAATCCCGCGTTCATACGGGCAAGGCGATCACGGTGCTCCACGATGATCATGCCCACACCCGGGTCGGCCAGCAAACGGTTGAGCTTGCGCCGCTTGTCGTTCATGCCTGACCCCACTTCCGCGACGACCTCGGGCTGTTCGACG